>NZ_VCCH02000108.1 GCF_005938675.2 Mycobacterium sp. KBS0706 | reverse complement strand
GAGGGGCAGACGCTTCAGCTCAGCCCGAGCGTGCCGCGCAGTTGCGACAGGTCCTCGGCCAGGGCGGTGATCGGGCCCTTCATGGCGTTGCGGTCGGCGTCGGTCACCTTGTCGTAGGTCTCGAAGCCGCCGTCCTTGGTCTTGTACTTGGCCAGGATGGCGTCGACCGTCTTGAAGTTGGCGTCGACCTTGGCCAGCAGGGCCTTGTCGCTTTTCTCCAGGATCGGGCGCAGCAAATCGACGATCTTCTTGGCGCCGTCGACATTGGCCTGGAAGTCCCACAGGTCGGTGTGGCTGTAACGGTCCTCCTCGCCGGAGATCTTGGTGGCCGCGACCTCCTCGATCAGCGCCGCGGCGCCGCCCACCACCTTGTCCGGCGGGGTGGTCAGCTCCTTGATCCGGCCCTGCAGGTCGATCACGTCGGCCAGCAGCTTGTCGGCGAAGGGGGCGAGGCCCTCGGTCGATTGCTTGGCGAACAGCCCGTATTCGATGCGATGGAAGCCGGTGAACTCCGGATCTTCCTCGTTCTTCGCGTGGTCGTCGGCGCGCGAGTCGATGCTGCCGTCGAGGTCGCTGAACAGCTCGGCGAGGGGCTCGATCCGCTCGTAATAGACCCGGCTCGGGGCGTACAGCGCCTGCGCCTTCTTCAGGTCGCCGGCCTTCACCGCCTCGGTGAACTGGCGGGTGTGCTCGACGAACTGATCGACCTCGCCGATGACCCAGGTCTTGTACTTGGCGATCGGCTCGACCAGCTCGAGCGGCGAGGGCGGGGCGGCCACGGCCCCCGATGCGATCAGCATCGCGGCCGCGCTCAAGCTGCGAGTCAGAATGCGTTTCATAATCAATCCCCTCCTAGGATAGGACCGGGTGAGGTCGTCACCCGCTGTTCAGGGCCTTTCGGCCCTCAGGTCGACACCGATTGCAGCAGCCCCTGGCCGAGATAGCCGTCCTTGTCCGGCACCCCCGGCAGGGCGAAGAAATAGCCGCCGCCGGTCGGCTTGATGTATTCCTCCAGCGGCTCGCCGTTCAGCCGGTCCTGCACCGTGATGAAGCCGGCCTTGAGGCTGGACTGGAAGCAGATGAACAACAGGCCCATGTCGAGCTGGCCCGACTTGGTGACCCCGCGCGAATAGTTGAACCCGCGGCGCAGGATCCGGCTGCTGGCGGTCTGGTGGGTGCGCGGATTGGCCAGGCGGATATGGGCGTCGACGGGCATGGTCTTGCCCTCGGGGTCGCCGGAATAGTCCGGCTCGTCGAACTCGTCCTTCAGCCCCAGGGCGGCGCCGGACGCCTTCTCGCGGCCGATGATCGTCTGCTGCTCCTGCAGCGGGGTGCGGTCCCAGCGCTCGACGAAGTTGCGGACGATGCGGACCACCTGATAGGTGCCGCCCACCGTCCAGGCCGGCTCCTCGGTGCCCGGCTTGATCCAGACGATCTGGTCCATCAACGTGCCGTCGGCCGGGCTCGGATTGGCGGTGCCGTCCTTGAAGCCCAGCAGATTGCGCGCCGTCTCCTTGCGGCCGGCCTTGCTGGTCGCGGCCGGCAGGAACCCGTCCAGCTTCCAGCGCAGGCTCAGCAGGTCCGGCGTTGCCTTCAGCACCGCGCGCAGGGCGTGGATGTTGGCCTCCGGCGTGTTGGACGAGAACTGCAGCAGCAGGTCGCCATGGCAGTATTCCGGGTCCAGCGCGTCGTTCGGGAAGCTGGTCATCGCCGCCAGCTCGCGTGGCTTCGCCTCGGCCAGGCCGAAGCGCTGGTCGAACAGCGAGGCGCCGACGGCGGCGGTGACGGTCAGGTTGTCCGGCACGATCACCGGCCCCAGCACGCCGGAATCGGCCGGCGGGAATTTCGGGTCCAGCTCCGGCGGGGTGCCGCCGCCCATCAGGAAGGCGATGCGCTCGGTCAGGGTGCGGAACATCCGCTCCAGGTCCGGACGCGAGGTCGCCAGCACGTCGAAGGACGCGACCAGCCCGGCGGCGGGAGCGGGGGTGAGGATCCCGGCCTGGTGCTCGCCGTAGAAAGGCTGCGCCTGCTGGGCGATGTCGGCGTCGCGGCCGGGCGGCTGCTTCATCGACTGGGCGACGGCCGGAGCCGCGGCCAGCGCGCCCAGCGCGGCGCCGCCGCCGGCCAGGCCGCGCAGGACGCTGCGCCGGCTGGCGATGGTTGGATCGGTGGTCTTACCCTGTTCGTCGATGGTGGTCATGGCGGTTCGTCCGGTCAGTCCAGCCCCAAGGCGGTGCGCAGTTTCGGCAGGTCGTCGGCCAGGGCCGTCACCGGGGGCCGCAGCCCGGCGCGGTCGTCGCGGGTCAGCGCCAGCCCGGCCGCGGTCAGGTTGCCGTCGACCCGGTCGCTCAGCGCCTTGTCGGCCTTCTGGCTCAGCGGCCGCAGCAGCCCGACGATGCGGGCCGCGCCTTCGAGATCGGCTTTGGCGGCGGCGGAGTCGAGGCCCGGGTCGGCGACCAGGCGGGCGATCACGGTGGCGGCGCCGCCGGCCATCTTCTCCGGCGGGATCGACAGGTCGGCGATTCGGGCCTGCAGCGCCTGGACATCGGCCGCCAGCTTGTCGGCGATGGGCGCGAGCCCGTCGGTCGAGCCGCGGGTGAACAGCGCATACTGCAGTCGGCGGAAGCCGGTGAAGCCCGGGTCGTCCTCCTTCTTCTCGAAATAGTCGGCGCGGGCGTCCAGCGCCGTGTCGAGATCGGCAAACAGGTCGGCCACCGGCTTGATCCGCTGGTAGTGGATCCAGGCCGGGGCCAGCAGGTCGCGCGCGTTGGCCAGGTCGCCGGCCTTGATCGCGGCGACCAGCGGCGGCGTGGCATCGGCCAGGGCCTTGGCCTCAGTGGTGACATAGACCTTGTACTCGGCGATCGGCCCGATCAGCTCGATCAGCGACGGCTGCAGCGCCTGGGCCGGGGCATTCTTCGCCGCGGTCACGGTCAGGGTGCCGCGCGGGTTGCTGAGCAGGCCGCAGGTGATCTGGTAGGCGCCCGGCTCCAGCCTGGCGGTCAGGCTCTGGGTGAAGCCGGGGGCGATGTTCTCGCGCTCCTCCACCACCATGACGCCCTGCAGGATTTCCCATTCCAGGGCGCGGTCGCTGGCGTTCTTGACCTGGAAGGTGACGCGCCCGGCCTCGACCGTCAGGTCGTTCGGCTCGCAGCTCCTGGCGGTGATGGTCACGGCATTGCCGCCCGCGGCGGCCTTGGGCGTGCCGGCGCGGTGCAGATAGGCGTAGACGCCGAGGCCGGCGACGGCGACGGCCAGAAGGGCGACGACGCCGATGCCGATCCGGGTGGTGCGCTGCAGGGACATTCGGGCTCCGGGCTCAGGCGTTCGATCGCGCTTCCTGCGCGACCCGCCCGCCGCTCAGGAACAGGGGCAGGGTGACAAGGAGGAAGAGGATGTAGATGGCGACCTCGCCGACCGACGGCGTGTCCTGGTAGCCGAAGATGCCGGCTAGCACCGAGCCGAGCGGCCCGTCGATCGGCAGGACATGGCTGAGGTCGAAGGCGATCTCCTGCAGCCCGTTCCACAGCCCGGCCTCGTGCAGCGCCCGCAGCGACCCGGCCAGCAGGCCGGCGGCGACCACCAGGATGAACAGCCCGGTCCAGCGGAAGAACCGCTTCAGGTTCAGCCGGACGCCGAACCAGAAGATGGCGAAGCCGACCGCGACCGCGACCGCGACACCGGCCAGGGCGCCGATCGGCGCCTCCAGCCCGACATCCTGCTGGAAGGTGGCCAGCAGGAAGAATACCGATTCCAACCCCTCGCGGGCGACCGCGAAGAAGGCCATGCCGATCAGCGCAAGGCCCTTGGCGTCGGGTCCGTCCAGCGCGGCGTCGACCGAATGCTGCAGCTGCGCCTTGATCGAACGCGCGGCCTTGCGCATCCAGAACACCATCGAGGTCAGGATGCAGACGGCGACGAGGCCGACGATGGCCTCGAACAGCTCCTGCTCGCGCTGCGGGAACTCGGCGCTGACCAGGTCCAGGACGATGCCGACGGCGATGGAGAGCAGCACGGCGACGGCGATGCCGATCCAGACCAGCGGCATCCATTGCGTCCGCCCGGTCTGGCGCAGATAGCCGGCGATGATGCCGACGATCAGGGCGGCCTCGATGCCCTCGCGCATCATGATCAGGAACGGTACCAGCATCCCGACATCATCCCGAACCCGCCGCCCGCGGCGGCCCACATGCTCACCATGATTGCGAGCAAGAATGCGTATCTCTCGCAATTCTTCTGCTCCGAACGTCCGGCGTTGTCGAGGCCGCTTCGATGCGGAATAGGTTAAATTTGTCGTAATGCCGGGCCGCCGGCTGCCCTCCGCCCGGAACCGGCGATACGCAGCCGCTGTTTGCGGAGCAGAAAGGAGCCCGCCCATGTCCGAAACCGGAGCCCCCAAATCCGCCGCCGAGGCCGCCGCCCAGGTGTCAGGATCGAAGGCGACGCGCGCCGCCGCCGAGCTGGACACCGCCATGACCGATTCCGAGGCCGCCCGCCGCGACCTGGATGCGGATCTCCGCGCCCTGCGCGAGGATGTCGCCCGCCTTGGCGAGACCGTGGCGTCAATGGCCCAGGCCCGGGCGAGCGCGCTCGACGAGGCGGTGCACCGCAACCCGTGGTCGGCCGTGGTCGCCGCGGTCTGCGTCGGCTTCTGCCTGGGTTTGAAAGCGCGGCTGTAGACCTTAGCGTCCGCTCGACGCCGCCCGCCGGGCCGCCTCCAGCGCCTCGGCGGGATCGGCCTTGAACCGCACCGGAGGCGGCCGCACGCCATGAGCCAGCAGCGCCCGTAGGATCGGCCGGCGGGCGCCGGCAATGGTGACCGTGGCGCCCTGGCGCCGGGACTTGCGGGCGAAGCCCTCGATGGTGGCGGCCGCGGTGGAATCGATCACCGGCACCGCCGAAAAGTCGACGACATAGGCCTTCGGGTGCTCGCCGATCCGGTCCAGCGCCGCCGCCACGCCAGCCGCGGCGCCAAAGAAGAGAGCGCCCGAGATCCTGTAGACAACGACGTCGCGGTCGGTGGCCAGCGCAGGGTCATAGGGTGGCCGGCCGTCGCCATTGCCGGCGTCCGGCCGGTCGACCTGCACCGCCTGCGCCATGCGGTGCAGGAACAGCAGCGCACCGGGGCCGAAGCCTGCGAGGATCCCTTCGGTCAGGTCGCGGAACACCACCAGGCCGAAGGTCGCCAGCAGCACCACGGCGTCGCCGACCGAGGCGCGGATCAGCGTCGCGAACTGATGCTTCTCGGCCATGGTCCAGGCCACCACCGCCAGCACCCCGGCGAGGGCGGAGAGCGGGATGTAGGCCGCCAGTGGTGCCGCCGCCATCATGAACAGCAGCAGGAACAGCGAGTGCAGCATGCCCGACACCGGGCCGCGCGCCCCGGCGCGGACATTGGTGGCAGTGCGCGCGATCGTGCCGGTGACGCAGATGCCGCCGAACAGGGAGGAGGCGATGTTGGCCAGCCCCTGTGCCACCAGCTCGCAGTTCGAGCGGTGGCGGCGCCCGCTCATGCTGTCGGCGACCACGGCAGACAGCAGGCTTTCGATGCCGCCCAGCAGGGTGAAGGACAGGGCCGCCGGCAGCACCGCCTGAATCCGCGCCCAGGAAAGATCGGGCAGCCGCGGGGCGGGCAGGGCGGACGGGACTCCGCCGAAACGGCTGCCGATGGTCTCGACCGGCAGCTGCAGCAGGACGGCCAGGATCGAGGCCAGGGCGACGGCGATCAGATAGGACGGCCAGTGCGGCCGCAGCCGCCGCACCAGCAGGATGGTGCCGACCGCCAGCACCGCGACGGCGATGGTGGCGGTGCTGGCGGTCGGCAGCGCCCGGCCCAGCGCCTCCAGCTTCGGGATGAAGGGGCCGGGCTCCGGCCCGTCCAGGGTCAGGCCCAGCAGGTCCTTCAGCTGGCTGGCGAAGATGATCATGGCGATGCCGGCGGTGAAGCCTACGGTCACCGGGTAGGGGATGTATTTGATGAAGGTGCCCAGCCGCAGCAGGCCGATCGCCGCCAGCATCAGCCCGGACAGGAAGGTCGCCAGCAGCAGCCCGTCGACGCCGTGCTGCGCCACCGTCGCGGCCACCAGCACGATGAAGGCGCCGGCGGGGCCGCCGATCTGAAACCGGCTGCCGCCCAGCGCCGAGACGATGAAGCCGCCGACGATCGAGGCGTAGAGGCCGCGGTCCGGGGTGACCCCGGAGGCGATGGCGATCGCCATCGACAGCGGCAGGGCGACGATCGCGACGGTCAGCCCGGCCACGGCGTCGGCCTTGAGGTCGGCGAGGCCGTAGCGCTCGCGCAGCACGGTCACGAGCTTCGGCGTGAACAGCTCGATGAAGGACGGATCATGACTGCGCGCCACCATGGCGACTCCCGACACCGCGTTGGCGGCGGGATCGTCGGATGGGCCGGCGGTCGCCGTCGCTGAACCGTCAGCCGGCTCTGCCCTCCGGCACCCGCGGGGTCTTGAACCGCACCCCGCGGCCACCTTCACGGCTGACCGCATGATCGCCGATCAGCTCGACCCCGGCGCGATCGAACGCCTCGACCACCTTGGTCAGCGTGTCGACCACGCCACGGACATTGCCCTCACTGGCCTCCATGCGCTGGATCGTCGGCAACGACACTCCGGACAGCTCGGCGAGCTGCCGCTGGTCGATGCCGAGCAGGGCGCGGGCAGCCCGCATCTGGGCGGCGGTGATCATACAGTTTCCTTTGGCGCATTTAAGGTATCAAGCAGCAGAAGTGATGTCTAATAAATCAGTATAGATGATTAAGATATGGATTTTGATGGCTGTATTGTATCGGGTTCTGCGGCTATCGGCGGCGGGGGCGCCATCCGACCATGCTTCCTCGGCCCAGGGAAGGGCGGAGAGGCTCGCCGCAAAAACAACAGCATCACTTGTGAAAATTATATATGCACGTTTCGCATTTGCGATTCTGGGGCGGCTCGCCATCTCTCGCGCTCCCCGCGCCGATCCCGCCTCCGGGACGGGGCACCCGGCCCGAACAGCAGGTTGACGCCTCCCATGCACGTCCCATCCTTCCTGGCCATCCGCCTCTCCGATGGAGCGCGCGGGGATTTCCGCGCGGGGGCCGCATGACGATCTTCGATTTCGACTATTTCCTGTCGGCCTTCCCGCTGATCCTGCCCTATCTGCCGGTGACGCTGCTGATCGCCTTCAGCGCCATGGCCTTCGGCCTGGCGATCGGCACCGGCGCCGCGCTGATCCGGATCTACCGGATCCCGGTGCTGCGCCAACTGGCGACGCTGTACATCTCCTTCATCCGCGGCACGCCGCTCTTGGTGCAGATCTACCTCGCCTATTACGGCATTCCGAAGCTGCTGCAGTACCTGAACGCGCAGCTGGGCACCGACATCGACGCCAACCGGGTGCCGGCGCTGGTCTTCGTGATCTTCAGCTGCGCCGTCAATGTCGGCGCCTACCTGTCGGAGGCGATCCGTTCGGCCCTGCTGTCGATTGACCGTGGCCAGGCCGAGGCCGCCTATTCGATCGGCATGACGCCGTTCCAGGCGATGCGCCGGATCATCCTGCCTCAGGCGCTGGCCGTGGCGCTGCCGAACCTGGGCAACAGCTTCATCAGCCTGATCAAGGACACCTCGCTGGCCTTCCTGATCGCGGTGGTCGACATCATGGCCGCGGCCAAGATCATCGGCGGCCGGTCGCTGCGCTTCTTCGAGCTCTATCTGGCGGTCGCCGTGATCTACTGGGTGATCTGCATCCTGGTCGAGGTCGCGATGCGGCGCTGGGAGGCATATCTGACGCGCGGCCGGCGGGATATCTCCGCATGATCTCGATCCGCGACGTCCGCAAATCGTTCAAGGGCCAGGTCGTGGTCGACGGCATCGGCCTCGATGTCGATCGGGGCGGCATCGTCTCGATCCTCGGCCCTTCCGGCTCCGGCAAATCGACCTTCCTGCGCTGCCTGAACCGGCTGGAGACACCGGATGACGGCACCATCGACATGTCCGGCGATCGCTACGACCTGCCGCGCCTGGACCGGCGCCGGCTGCAGTCGCTGCGCATGCGCATCGGCATGGTGTTCCAGACCTACAACCTGTTCCGCCACAAGACGGCGATCGAGAACATCCTCGAGGGCCTGCTGGTGGTGAAGCGCCTAAAGCGGCGCGAGGCGCGGGAGATCGCGGAGCATCACCTCGCCCTGATGGGGCTGGCCGACAAGGCGGAGGCCTATCCGTCCTCGCTGTCCGGCGGCCAGCAGCAGCGCGTGGCGATCGCCCGCACGTTGGCGATGGCGCCGGAGCTGATCCTGTTCGACGAGCCGACCAGCGCGCTCGACCCCGAGCACACCGGCGAGGTGCTGGAGGCGATCCGCAAGGCGGCCGGGCAGGGCATCCCGATGATCATCGTCACCCACGAGATGGGCTTCGCCCGCGAGATCTCGAGCCAGGTGCTGTTCATCGACAGCGGCAAGGTCATCGAGGAAGGCGACCCGAAATCGCTGTTCGGCAACCCGCAGCAGCAGCGGACCCGGGACTTCCTCAAGAACTATCTGCGGTCCTTCTCCTTCGACATTTGAGGGACCGGTCCATCATGGAGAGAACGATGCTTCATAGTCTGGCCAAGGGCGCCGCGGCGGCCCTGGTGGCCTTGGGCCTGGCGGCCGCCCCGGCGGTCGCGCAGGAGACGGTGCGGGTGGGGACCGAGGGCACCTACGCGCCCTTCACCTACCAGGACGACAGCGGCAAGCTGACCGGCTACGACGTCGAGGTGCTGCGCCTGGTCGAGACCAAAGTGCCGGAGCTGAAGTTCGACTTCGTGCCGCAGCCCTGGGACAGCATGTTCCTTGGCCTGGAGGCCGGCAAATACGACGTCGTCGCCAACGAGATCTCGAAGACGCCGGAGCGCGAGGCCAAGTTCCTGTTCTCCGACGTCGCCTATTTCCACAGCGGCTCTGCCATCATCGTCAAGAAGGGCGTCTCCGGCATCCACAGCCTGGACGACCTGAAGGGCAAGGTGGTGGGCGCCGGCACGGGCAGCGAGCACACCAAGCTGGTCGAGGACTATCTGGCGGCGCATCCCGGCGCGTTCGAGATACGCTACTATGACGGCAACGTCACGCCGGTGCTGCTGGACATCGCCGAAGGCCGGATCGACGCCCATGTCAACGACCCGATCGTGGCCAAGGAGCATGCCGACAAGCTGGGCCTGCCGGTCGAGGCGACGGGCGACCTGCTGGCCAAGGTCCCGTCCTACTTCGTGTTCCGCAAGGACGCCAAGGGCGAGGCGCTGAAGGCCAAGATCGATGCCGCGCTGACCGCACTGAAGGCCGACGGCTCGCTGGCGAAGCTGTCGCAGCAATGGTTCGGCCAGGACTACACGCAGGATTGAGACGGAAAGGGGCAGGCTCGCGCCCGCCCCTCCGGCCTTACGGCGCGGCGGGCAGGTTCAGCGCCGCGCTCAGGTCGCCCAGCGGCGGGTTGCCGTGGGCGGCGATCCCCGCGTCCCGCGCCGCGATTCCGGGCAGCACCGGCAGCCCGAAGCGGTGGGTGATGAAGCGCAGGATCGAGGTCGTGTCGTAAGGGGTATGGTCGACATAGCCCTTCTTGGCGAAGGGCGAGACGATGATCGCCGGGATCCGGGTGCCCGGGCCCCAGCGGTCACCCTTCGGCGGCGCCACATGGTCCCAGAACCCGCCATTCTCGTCATAGGTCACCACCACCAGCATGTGCGGCCATTGCGGGCTCTTCTGCAGATGGTCGATCAGCATGGCGAGATGGGCGTCGCCGGACGAGACGTCGGCATAGCCGGCATGCTCGTTCAGGTTGCCCTGCGGCTTGTAGAAGGTGACCTGCGGCAACGCGCCGGCGTCGATCGCCTTGACCAGCTCGGCCCCGTCCAGCCCGCCATCGCGCAGATGGGCCTGCCGCGCCGCGGTGCCGGGCGCGAAGCTGGCGAAGTAGTTGAACGGCTGGTGATGGTACTGGAAGGCCGGGACCGGCGTCTGGTTGCCGTGGTCCAGCACCGACTGCCAGGCGCCGGAATACCAGGCCCAGCTGATTCCCTTGGCGCTCAGCAGGTCGCCGATGGTGATCTCGGTCTGCGGCGGCAGCGTGGTCGGCGCCTTCGGGTCGGCCAGGGCCGGGTCGCCGCCTTCGGCCGGCTTGTTGGCGCTCGGCTGATACGGCGGCTGCATCGTGTTCACGGCGAAGAAATCGGGCGTCAGGTTGCCGTCGGAAACGAATTTCGGGATGCCGTCCATCGCCGAATTCGGCGCATTCGCCGCCAGGGTCAGGCTGGTGCCATCCGGATTGACCACTGCGATCGTGGGCTTGGCCGCGGCCTTGTCGGCGTCCGGGTAGCGGGCGACGCAGGCGCAGGCCAGCCAGATGTGGTTCATGTACGAGCCGCCGAAGGCGCCCATGAAGAAATGGTCGGCCAGCGTGTATTGCTGGGCGACCTTCCACATCTGCATCTTCGAGCCGTCGAGATGGGCCATCACCTCGGCCCCGGCATCGGCCCAGGCGACGAACTTGTCGTTCCGGCCGCCATTGATCTGCATCTGGTTCTGGTAGAAGCGATGCCAGAGGTCGTGGGTAATGGTGCCGAGCGAGACGTTGAAGCCCTGCGCGTCATCCATCGCGAAGGGACCGTTCGGCAGGTGCTCGGTCTGCGCCTGGGTCACCGGCGGCGTCACGCCCTTGGCGGTCAGCCCGTCCCACACCGGCGGCAGCTCCTTCAGCGCCGTGCCGTCGCGGTCGAGCTGGGTCTTGCTGACATCCGACGCGTTCGCCAGCCCGTCGGCGCCCGGGAAGGTGCCGTACAGATTGTCGAAGCTGCGGTTCTCGGCATAGATCACGACGACCGTGTCGATGGCGCGCAATGCCCTGGTCTGGGCGGTGTCGGCGCTGCCCGGCGCGTCCGCGGCCAGCAGTGGCGGTGCGATCAGCCCGGCGGCACCGGCCGCGAGGGCAGTGGCGATCAGTTTGTGCATGCGGCTTCCCCTTTGGCTCCCGGTGCAATTCCCGGTGGCTAATCCCCTTCCGCCCGCCAGCACTCGCGCGAAGTGGGCTGTCGCTCAAGTGAAACTTTTTCGGCATAGATAGGCGTCTGCGGGCCGGCTGCGGTGCCGCGTCACGCAGATCGATGGGGTGGCCGGAATGGCGTTGCGAACGGGTCGCTGGGGAACGGTGGGCGGCGGTCTCGCCGCGATGGTTCTGACGGTCTCCGCCGCCACCGCCGGAAGCCAGCCGGAGGGCGGCCTGCCGCGCGCCGAGGTGCGCCGCCAGGCGGCGGAGCTGACGGCGCTGGGCCGCGCCATGTTCGTCGACCCGTCGCTGTCGGCGTCGGGCAAGCTCTCCTGCAGCTCCTGCCATGACCCGCAGCACGGCTTCGGCCCGACCAACGCGCTGCCGGTGCAGATGGGCGGCGGCGACATGGCCACGCCCGGCATGCGGGCGGTGCCGTCGCTGACCTACACCCAGGTGGTGCCGCCCTTCACCGAGCATTTCTTCGACTCGGAGGATGATTCGGACGAGAGCGTCGACAACGGCCCGACCGGCGGGCTGACCTGGGACGGGCGGGTCGACCGCGGCGCCGACCAGGCGGCAATCCCGCTGCTCTCCGATTTCGAGATGGGCAATGCCGGCCCCGACGAGGTCGTGACCAAGGCGCTGGCCGCCGGCTATGGCGACGCGCTGCGCCGGATCTATGGCGACGACGTGCTCGAGGACCGCAAGGCGCTGTATGCCGGCATCCTCAAGGCCTTCGAGGTCTTTGAGCAGGACGCTGCCAGCTTCTACCCCTACAGCAGCAAATACGACGCGGTCCTGGCCGGCACGGCCACGCTGACGCCGCAGGAGGCGCGGGGCCTCGACCTGTTCAACGACCCGGACAAGGGCAACTGCGCCGAATGCCATATCAGCCAGCGCGGCAATGACGGTACCCCGCCGCAGTTCAGCGACTACGGCCAGATCGCCATCGCCCTGCCGCGGAACATGCAGATCCCGGCCAATGCCGACCCGGCCCATGTCGATCTCGGCGTCTGCGGGCCGCTGCGCACCGACCAGAAGGACCGTCCCGAATATTGCGGCCTGTTCCGCACCCCCAGCCTGCGCAACGTGGCGCTGCGCCAGACCTTCTTCCACAACGGCGTGTTCCACACCCTGCGCGACGCGGTGGCCTTCTATGTGACGCGCGAGACCGACCCCGGCCGCTGGTATCCGCGCAACCCGGACGGCAGCGTGCGGCTCTATGACGACCTGCCGGCGCAGTATTGGGACAACATCAACCGCGATCCGCCCTTCGACCGCCATCTCGGCGACGCGCCGGCCCTGACCGATGCCGAGATCGACGACGTCGTCGCCTTCCTGAAGACGCTGACGGACGGCTACCACCCGCCCTCCTGAGCCGGACCGGCGCGACACGGCGCCGCGCCGTCGATTGCCGCGCCCGACCGACGGGCCCATATCAGCGGCGAAGGGGGATGCCCGCGGCAGCGGGCCCGATCGGAGAGTTGCGATGACACCCCAGGAACGCGAGCTGCTGACCAATCTGGTGGCCCGGCTGAAGCAGGCGCCGCCGGTCGAGACCGACGAGGAGGCGGCGGGGATGGTCCGGGATCTGGTCCGCGACCTGCCCGCCGCGCCCTATCTGCTGGCCCAGACCGTGCTGATCCAGGACTTCGCCCTGCACCAGGCCCAGTCCCGGATCGCCGAGCTGGAGCGCCAGGCCCAGCCGCAGCGCAGCGCCGGCGGCGGCAGCTTCCTCGGCGCCATCTTCGGCAGCGCCGCGCCCTCGCGCCCGCAGCCGGCGCCGCAGCCGCAGGCTCCGGCCTATACCCAGGCGCCGCCGGCCTATGCCCAGCCCCAGCCCGGCCCGTGGGGCGGTGGCGGACCCTTCGCCCAGTCCTCCGGCCCGTCCTTCCTGCGCAGCGCCGCCACCACCGCGGTCGGCGTCGCCGGCGGCGCGCTGCTGTTCCAGGGCATCGAATCCCTGTTCGGCATGGGCCATGGCGGCTTCGGCGGCGCGGCCCCCGGCCTGACCGAGACGGTGGTCAACAACTACTACGGCGACGCCGCCCCCGGTGCCGACGGCACCGACCTGCGCGACGCCGATGCCGTGCCCGCGGACGACCAGGGTGTCCAGGACGCCGACTATCAGGACGACGGCAGCCAGGATTTCGGCGGCGACGATTTCGGCGGTGGCGGCGACGACACGGTGGGCGTCTGAGGCTCAGCCCTCCAGGATCTCCTCCAGCCGGTCCAACAGGGGGCGCTGGCCCTCCAGGATCTTGTGGCGGGCGGTCGCCAGGTCGAACCATTCGGCCCGGTCGACCTCCGGGAAGGACTGGATCCGGCCGCTCCTCGGCGGCCATTCCAGCTGGAACTCGCTGCTGCGGACCCGGCTGACATCCAGGTCGCCGGCGATGGCGAAGGCGGTGACCGCCTTGCCGCCGCGCTGGCGGATCCGGCCCAGCGGCAGCAGCGGGCCTTCGGGCGCCGTGCCCAGCTCCTCGGTGAATTCGCGCCTTGCCGTGGCCTCGAAGTCCTCGCCGGGCTCCGGCTCGCCCTTCGGGATCGACCAGGCGCCCAGGTCCTTGCCGCGCCAGAACGGACCGCCGGGATGCACCAGCAGGACGAGCCGCTGCCCGTCCACGCGCTTGTGCATCAGGATCCCGACGCTCTCGGCGGGCATGGCATTGTCCTCAGGCGACCGCTTCCTCGAGAAGATAGCGCTCCAGCCGGTCGAAGCAGCCGCTCCAGCCCTCATGGTGGCGGTCGCGGGCCGGCTCGTCGAAGAACTGCTCATGGGTCAGGATCAGCACGGTGCCGTCGCCGTCCGGCCGGAAGGTCAGAGTCACCTGAGACTCCCGCTCGGGCATGGTCCGCCAGGCCCAGCTGAACACCAGCTTCTCGTTCGGCACAACCTCCTTGTACACGCCGGCGACATCGTGGCGCTCGCCGTCCGGCGTGGAGAAGACGACATGATAGCGGCCGCCGATGCGCGGGTCGGCCTCGGCGCAGATGGTCTCGGCGCCTTCCGGCCCGAACCAACGCATTATTTTTTCCGGCTCGATCCAGGCCCCGTAGACTTTGGCGGGAGGGGCGGCGAGGCGGCGCCGGATGCTGAGGCTGGGCTTGGCGAGCATGCTTCCTCCTCGACGAACGCGGCCAGGCGGTCGAGCTGTTCGGACCAGAAGCGCTGGTAGCGGCTCAGCCAGTCCATCGCCTGCTCCATCGGTGCCGCGGACAGGCGGCAAGTCACGGTGCGCCCGGTCTTGGTCCGCGTGATCAGGCCGGCGTCCGACAGCACGTCCAGGTGCTTCATCACCGCCGGCAGCGACATGGTGAAGGGCCGCGCCAGCTCGCTGACCGACAGATCCTGCTGCTCGCCCAGCCGGCTGATCAGCGCCCGGCGCGTCGGGTCGGCCAGCGCGGCGAAGGTGCGGTCGAGAACGGGCTCTTGATAGTTAACCATCAAGTGAACTTTGCGTTTGCGGGGTCTGGCTGTCAAGCGATATGCGCCGACATCGGAGCCGCGGTCCAGTATGCCGGACGTTTAGGTTCGGCCCTACCGCACCCAGCGCCGGAAGCCCAGCCGCTCGACCAGCACCACCGCGCCGAAGGCCAGCAACCCGATCGCCGCGGCGACGAAGACGGCGGCGAACAGGCGGTCGGCCTGGTAGTTGAAGGTGGCCTGGATGATCAGCGCGCCCAGCCCCGCATTCGACCCGATCCATTCACCGACGATGGCGCCGATGACGCTGCCCGTGGCGGCAATGCGCAGGGCGGTGAACAGCATCGGCAGCGACCGCGGCGCGCGCAGCCGCCAGAAGGTCTCCCAGCCGCTGGCCGACAGCACCCGCATCAGCTCGTGCTCGTTCGGCGTCGCCAGGGTCAGGCCGCGGACCATGGCGATCAGGGTCGGGAAGAAGCAGATCACCGCCGCGATCACGATCTTGGGCAGCAGGCCCAGCCCGAACATCAGGATGAAGATCGGCGCCAGGGCCAGGACGGGGATGGTGTTGAGGAACAGCACGATCGGGAAATAGGCGGCGCGGACCGGCCGGCTGTAGCTGAACAGGATCGCCAGCAGCACCGCGACCGCGTTGCCCAGCAGGAAGCCCAGCACCGCCTCCAGCGCCGTCGGCCAGGTGTTGGCCAGCAGCAGCGCCCGGTCGGTCCACAGCTTGCCGAACACCGCGGCCGGCGTCGGCACGATGAAGGCGGGCACGCCCAGCGCCGGCACCACGAACTGCCAGACCAGCAGGATCGAGAGCGCCCCCAGCGCCGGCCACAGGATGTCGGACGGGCGGGTCATTCGGGCAGCCCCGAACCCGCCGCGAGCAGCCGCCGCAGATGAGCACAGACAGCCGTGACCTCCGGCGCGTCGCGGTCGCAGCGGCCCTCCGCATCCTTCAGCGGCCGCAGATCGACGATCTCCAGCACCCGGCCGGGATGAGCGGCCAGCACCAGCACCTGCTGGCCCAGATACGCCGCCTCTGCGATGCTGTGGGTGACGAAGACCACGGTGGTGCCGGTGCGGCGCCACAGCCCCAGCAGCTCGTCGTTCAGCCGGTCGCGGGTGATCTCGTCGAGCGCGCCGAAGGGCTCGTCCATCAGCAGGATGCGCGGCCGGGACAAGAGGGCGCGGGCGATGGCCACGCGCTGGCGCTGGCCGCCCGACAGCTGCTCCGGCATCCGCTCCGCCAGTCCGCCGAGGCCGAGCAGGGCCAGCAGGTCGTCGGTGGCCAGCCCGTCGGGGCGGGCGGCCCGGCCGCGACCGACCTGCAGCGGCAGCTCGATATTGGCGCGCACGCTGCGCCAGGGCAGCAGGGTCGGGTCCTGGAACACGAAGCCGATGTCACGGCGCAGCCGGGCCGCGTGCGGCGGGCCGCCCAGCACCGCGATCTCGCCGGCCAGCGGCGCCAGCAGGTCGGCCACCACCCGCAGCAGGGTCGACTTGCCGCAGCCGGAGGGGCCGAGGATGGTCAGGAAGCCGCCCTGCGGCACGTCGAGGTCGACGCCGCCCAGCACTGGCACCGTCCCGGCGCCCCGCCCGGTCGCCGGATAGCCGATGGCGAGGCCCCGGCAGCGGATCGCGGCGCTCTCCACCCGTTCCGTCACCCCAGCTTCGGCCGGTCGGCTTCAGTCATCTCCAGGATCGCGCTCGACCAGCACTCCTCCGGCTTCGGCGCGTTGCCCTGGAACTGGCCGATCGAGTCATAGATGCGCACCTGCTCGGCGATCGCGGCCGGGTCGAACCAGCCCCAGCCCTTCGCCTTGGTGTCGGCGTCGAAGCTCAGCTGCAGCACCAGCCCGACCGTCGCCTGCTCGGTCTCGCGGTCCAGCTGCGGATAGGCGTCGACGGTCAAATCCACCGCCTCCTTCGGATGCTCATGCGTCCAGGCCCAGCCCTTGGCCACGGCGCGCAGGAACTTCGCCAGCACCTCGGCATTCTCCGCCACCGCCTGGTCGGTGGCGAAATAGACGTTGGAGTAGGAGGGCAGGCCGGTATCCTTCATCATCAGGTCGATCCGGTCCGGCCCGATCACCGACAGCGCCTTGGTGTTGGTGATCCAGCCGGTCACGGCGTCGACCTGGCCGGACACCAGCGGCGTCATGTCGAAGCCGATATTGGTAATGTCCATCTGCGACGGGTCGATCTTGTTCTGCGCCAGGATCGCGTCCAGCACGAAGCGCGCGGTCGGCTGGATGCCGATGCGCTTGCCGATCATGTCCTTGACCGAGCGGATCGGCGCCTTGGTCAGGGAGTAGAAGGCGAAGGGGCCGGAGCGGTAGCCGCAGGCGATGATCTTCACCGGCACGCCGGAGCCGCGGGCCAGCAGCAGCTGCGCGGAATCGGAGAACTGGCCCAGCGCCGCCTGGCCGGTGACGACCGGCGGCACGGTGGCGGAGTTCGGGCCGCCGGGCGAGAATTCGACCTCCAGCCCCTCGGCCTGGAACAGCCCCTGCTTCAGCGCCACCACGTCGCCGATCTGGCCGTTGCTGATGAGCCAGTCGTATTTGATCACGACCTTGGCGGCCTCGGCCCGGCCCTCCGGGATCTTGAGCGCGATGCCGGCGCCGAAGGCGGCGATCCCGGCCAGGACGGTGCGGCGGTCGAAGGCGGTCATGCGGTCCTCCGTCAAGCAGCCGGGCCTTCGACGTCGCCCACAGGGCCGCCGTCGAGCCAGGCATAGATCTCCCACAGATTGTCGTCCGGGTCGGTGAAATAGGCGCAGCGCGCATTCCACGGATAGTCCGCGGGCGGGCGGGTGAACGCCACGCCGAGCATGCTGAGCTCGTGATAAACCGCGTCCACGGTGTCGGGCGAAGGCAACTCGGCCGCGGCGCAGGCCTTGTGCACCTGCGGCGGGGCGCGGCGGGCGGAGACGCCGGTGTGCTCGGCGATGTGCCCGATCTCCCACAGCGCCAGGGTCAGCCCGGCGCCCTTGAAATCGGCGAAGCCCGGGGCGCGGCGGCGCAGCTTGAAGCCCAGCTTGTCGATGTAGAAAGCGGCCGCCCGCTCGACATCCTCGACCAGGAAGCAGATGTCGGTGATCGGGTGGGCCTGGGCGAAGGGCATGGCGGTCTCCGGACGGTCTCGCCCCGATCATGGCCCCGCCGGCCGCCGCCCCGCTTTCGCAATCCTGCGCTTTCGTTGCCGGAACTTGCGGTCACCCCGCCGCCCGGTAGCGCGCCGGGGTGGTGCCGGTGGCGCGGCGGAAGGCGGTGGAAAAATGCGCCTGGCTGGCGAAGCCGGCACGGTAGGCGATCTCGGCCAGCGCCAGATCGGGCCGCGCCAGCAGCGCCTTGGCCCGCTCGACGCGCCGCGCCAGCACGAATTGGTGCGGCGCATGCCCGGTCGCGGCCTTGAAGGCGCGGCTGAAGTGGAACGGGCTGAGCCGGGCGATGGCGGCCAGCTCGGCCAGGCTCAGATCGCCATCCTCCAGCGCATCCTCGACATGCTCCAGCACCCGGCGCAGCCGGTCCGGCGACAGCGCGTCGGGCCGTTCCGGCCGCAGCGCCGGGCGATGCGACAGCAGGCGCAGGGTGCAGGCGGCGAAGGACAGGCCCAGCTGCTCCGCCAGCAGCGGGTCGGTCGCCTCCGGCCGCCGCGCCAGCTCGGCCAGCGCCAGGGCGACATGGATCGTCACCGGGTCGGCGGCGACCAGCATCTCGCCATCCTCGAACTGCGCCGGGCCGAGCTCTCGGCCGATCCGGCGATAGGCC
The DNA here is from genome assembly GCF_005938675.2 of Mycobacterium sp. KBS0706. Classification (GTDB taxonomy): domain Bacteria; phylum Pseudomonadota; class Alphaproteobacteria; order DSM-16000; family Inquilinaceae; genus Inquilinus. The sequence goes on along the minus strand of NZ_VCCH02000108.1, from coordinate 6,132 downwards.
TCGGGCGGCTGGAAGATCGAGATGTAGTCGGCGCCGTCGCCGTCGACGAACAGCGGCAGCCCGGCCGGCTGCACACCCAGGGTCCAGGACGGCCGCGCCACCCGCCGCGTCGGCCCGTCGCCGATCCGGAAGGCATAGCGCCCATGGCTTGTGCGGTTCAGCGACAGCCGGTGCAGCGCGCCGCAGGACTCCATCTGCCCGGCATCGCTGCGATAGCTTTCGACCATGATGTCCGGCCGGGCCGCCGCCGCATAGTCGTGCAGCGCCGGCCGGCTGATGGCGAAGACCGAAGGGTCGAGACCGTCCATCCCATGCTCTCCCTGCCTGCCCGGTCCGCGGCTCTCCGGCCGCGATTCCGGTGCCGTTCCCGCTCCGGAACGACGCAAGCAGCATGCCAGACAGGGCCGGGCAGGGCCATCGGCTCCGGCCCCGCCGTCGGGCTCACCCCGATTTCGCTGCAAGCCGCCGGCGGTATTCCGCGACCGGCACTCCGCCGACGCCCCAGTTCTCCAGCGGCACCTCCTCGATCACCACGAAGGTGGCGTCGAGCGGCTTGTTCAGCACGTCCAGCAGCAGCTGGCTGACACCCTTGATCAGGGCGGCTTTCTCTTCCGCCGTCACCGCGCTGCGGTCGGGCGACGACCCCTCCCGGGTCACTTGAATGGTCACCATCGGCATGACGGACCTCCTCTGAGCGGGAATGCGGCGGCGCCGGGCCGCCGCATCCAATTGTTACCAGCGGCCGGCGTTCTGGCCGCCATCGACATGCAGGATCTCGCCGGTGACGAAGCCGGCATTCTCCAGGAAGACGACCGCGTCGATGATGTCGCGGACCTCGCCCATCCGGCCGACGGGGTGCAGCTTACTCAGCGCCTCATGCGTCTCGGCCGGATGCATCGGCGTCTTGATGATGCCGGGCGACACGGCGTTCACGCGGATGCCCCTGGTCGCGTATTCGATCGCCAGCCCCTTGGTGGCGGAGTTCAGGCCGCCCTTGGTCAGCGACGCCAGCACGGCGGGGACGCCGGCGATCGGCTGGTCGACCAGGCTGGTGGTGATGTTGACGATATGGCCCGACCCCTGCTTCAGCATCGCCGCGACGGCATGCTGCGTGACGTGGAAGAAGCCGGCCAGGTTCACCGACAGGACCTTGGCGAAATCCGCCTCGGTGTAGTCGGTGAAGGGCTTGGCGACGAAGATGCCGGCGTTGTTGACCAGCGTGTCAATCCGGCCGAAGCGGGCCAGGCCTTCCTCGACCACGCGGGCCGCGACGCGCGGGTCGGCGATGTCTCCGTCGACCGCGAGGATGTCGGGGTCGCTGGCCTGGCGGATCGAGCGGGAATTGGCGACCACCTTGTAGTTCAGGTCGCGATAGGCCTGGACCAGGCTCGCGCCGATGCCCTGCGAGGCGCCGGTGATGATGGCGACCTTCCGTTCGGTACCCATGATGTGTCTCCGATCATGCAGCGGCCGGAGCTTCTCCGGTCGGCCGGGCCACTGCGGCGCCGGTGCCCGAATATTTACGGCCTGCCGCTGATCGTTCGAATAGGCGCCATCCGCGAGACACTATTGCGCAAAACGGAATACCGGGTCAGGCGTCGGGGGTGAGGCGGGCGAAGCGGGCTTTCAGGCGCGGCATCGCGAAATCAGCGAAGGCGCGGACCTTCGGCACCGACAGGCGCCCTTCCGGGGTAATGATGTGAACGGGCAGGGGGGCGTGCTCGGAATCGGCCAGCACGATCTTCAGCCGGCCGGCCCGGACCTCCTCGGCCACATGGTAGGAGAACAGCCGGGTGACGCCGTGCCCCTCGGCGGCGGAGGCGACCGCGGCCCGGACGCTGTTGACGATCAGCCGCGGGGCGAACTGTACCGTCCTGGCCGTGGTCGTGCCCGGCGCTGGCGGGAAGCTCCAGGAGTCGATGCCGAAATGGGTCATCGACACGACCCGGTGCCTGGCCAGGTCGGCCGGCTCGTCAATGCGTGGATGCTGCGCCAGGTAGGAGGGCGCGGCCGCCACCACCCGCCGGACCTCACCGATGCGCACCGCGACCAGGGTCGAATCCGGCAGATGGGCGATGCGCAGCGCCGCGTCGATGCCCTCGTCGACCAGGCTGACCGGCCGGTCGAGCAGCAGCAGCCGGGCCGAGACTGCTGGATAGGCGTCGAGGAAGGCGTCCAGGATCGGGCGCAGCACATCCTCGCCGCTGATCAGCGGCGCGGTCAGGGTCAGCAGGCCGCGCGGCGCCGCTCGCTCGCCGGCGGCCAGCATGTCGGCCTCCTCCAGGTCGGTCAGCACCCGCCGGCACGCGGCGGCATAGCGCTCGCCGGCCTCGCTCAGCCGGATCGAGCGCGTCGTGCGGTGCAGCAGCTGCACCCCGACATGGTTTTCGAGAAAGGCGATGGCCCGGCTGACCGCGGCCGGCGAACGGCCCAGCCGCCGCCCGGCGCCGGCCAGGCTGCCGGTGTCGAGGGCCGAGACGAACACGCGCATGGCATCGATCCGGTCCATCATTCTTCCCGGATGTGGAACACTGGATGCCGAAGCCTAGGCATTCCCGCGTTCGGCGCAAGGCCGGTGCTACGCCACCGCCTCGATCCGCACCTCGCGACTCTTGGCGCCCTCGGCGACGAGCTCCAGCAGCCGCTCGCCTTCCTCGGTCACCGCCGCGGCCTCCCGCTTCGACAGCGTCTCGAACATCTCGATCCGCAGCATCGCGGCGCCGCGCGCCTGGGTCGCCTTCCAGCGCCCTTGGACGCGACCGTCCACCAGCAGCACCGGCGGCATGAAGTTGCCGTAGACTAGCGGCTTGTGGCGCTCCGCGATCACATGCTCGCGCTCGGCATGGGACAGCAGCAGGTTGTCGTATTCCGGCAGGAAGCGCGGCGGCGCCGGCACGTCCGGGCCGGGCCGCGGCGCGTTGGGCAGGTCGAACAGCTCGCGGCCGGCCTCGTCGCGAAAGCTCACCAGCTTCGGCCGCAGCGCGTCGACCACGCCCTGCAGCCGGGTCAGCCCCGACCAGATCTGCATGTCCTGCACGCTGGCCGGGCCGAAGGCGGCGAGGTAGCGCAGCAGCATCGGCTCCGGCGTCGTGTCGGTGCCCAGCGGCTGCCGCAGCCAGGCCTCGGCCGTGGTGCACAGCGGCAGCCCGCCGATGCCCCACAGGCCGCGCGGCGGCACCTGCACCAGCGGCGCCAGGTTGCGCATGGCGTAGGACAGCGACTTGGCGTCCCGGTCGGGCCATTTCCTTTGCAAAAGCCGGCCCATCTCCTCGACCGTGCGCGGCTGGTCGACCAGCAGGCGCCGCCCGGCGGCCACCACCGCCTCCAGGTCCAGCCCGGCGAGCGCCTTGCCATAGGGCGTACCGGTCATCAGCCGGCGCTCCTGCATCTCCTGCAGCACCGGGCGCAGCGCCCGGCAGTCGCGGGCGGTGACGAGGTGGATGGTCGACCGCATCAGCGCGATGCGCACCACCTTGCGGTCGACGATCAGTTGGGCGAGGTCATCAAGCTCGAAGCGTTCCAGCCGGCTCCACAGCCCGACATAGGCGGCAGTGGGGGATTGCGACTGCATCCCGACCAGCCGCTCGATCGCCTCGGCCACGGTCGCCTTCCAGCGCTGCAGCAAGCCCTGCCGGGCCAGCAGCGCCCGGTTGCGGCTGCGCCGGTCCATCCCCTCCGCCGCCGCATCCCTCTTCGCCATGTATCCCCCGATCCGCGCGAATCCGGGCGCCAGCCTGTCCTGGATCGGCGCCGGGACACAAGGCGCGGCGTCCGGCCTGATCCCTCTCGGGGCTTGCATCCGCCCCCGCATGGCGTCGACAATCGGGGACTATCCCGCCCGATACCCATGGAGGCCGCGATGGCCATCGGACCGGACGACTGGGAAGTGCCCGTCCGGGCGCAGCCCGATCCAGACGACTACGCCTTCGATCTCGACCGCGCGCTCGACGCCGTGGTCGGCCTGACCGCGCGCGTCCCGCCCGACGCCTTCACCGCCGGCACGCTGGGCACCGAACGGGCCGGCAACGGCGTGGTGATCCGCGACGACGGCATCGTGCTGACCATCGGCTATCTGATCACCGAGGCCGAGGAGGTCTGGCTCACCACCAACAACGGCCGGGTCGTGCCCGGCCATGTGCTCGGCTACGACCAGTCGACCGGCTTCGGCCTGGTCCAGGCGCTTGGGCCGCTCGGCGTGCGGGCGCTCAAGCCCGGCTACGGCCGCACTTCCGACCCCGGCACCGAGGTGGTGATCGCCGGCGCCGGCGGACGGCGGCGGTCGCTGGCCGGGCGGATCGTCGCCCGCCAGGAATTTGCGGGATATTGGGAATACGTGCTGGACGACGCCATCTTCACCGCGCCCGCCCATCCGCATTGGGGCGGCACTGCGGTGATCGGCCCGGGCGGCGACCTGCTCGGCATCGGCTCGCTGCAGATCCAGCACCAGGCGGAAGGCGGCCGGGTGCTGCCGCTGAACATGGTGGTGCCGATCGACCTGCTGCAGCCGATCTTCGACGACCTGACCACGATCGGCCGCGCCGACCAGCCGCCGCGACCCTGGCTCGGCCTGTTCGCGACCGAGGATGAGGGCCGGGTGGTGGTGGTCGGCTTCGCCGGCAACGGCCCGGCCCGGCGGGCGGGGCTGCGCGAGGGCGACGCCGTGCTCGCGGTGGACGGCGAGGCGGTGTCCGGCCTGGCCGGTTTCTTCCGTGCCGTCTGGGAACTGGGCGAGGCCGGGGTCGAGGTGCCGCTGACGCTGGATCGCGAGGGCGACGTGTTCGACGTCAGCATCCGCTCGGCCGACCGCGCCCGCGTGCTCAAATCGGCGAAGCTGCATTAGGGGCGGGGATGCAAGCCGGCGACGTGGTCCTGGCCAAGCGCGCCGGCTTCTATCGTGAGGCCCGGCCGGCGCTGGCGTTGGCGCCGCATCTGCTGTGCCGCTGGGTCCAGGTGATTCCGCAGGGTCCGGCCCTGCCGGTCGCGGTGGTGCCGGATGGCTGCGTCGACCTGCTGTGGGTGGGCGACCGGCTGATCGTGGCCGGGCCCGACCTGACCGCGGCGCATCCGGTGCTGCCGCCCGGCGATCCGGTGGTGGCCGTGCGCTTCCGGCCTGGCGCCGCGATGCGCTGGCTCGGCCTGCCGATGTCGGAGATCACCGGCCGGCAGCTGGACCTCTCGGCGTTCGGCCGGCCTTGGGCGCGCGGTCTGGCCGACCGGATCGGCGAGGCGCGGACGATGGCGGAGCGGATGGCGCGGCTCGAGGCCGGGCTGGCCGGCGCGGCGCCGGAGATCGGCCCGCCGGCGCCGGAAATGGCGCTGGCCTTTCGCTGGCTCGGCCGCGGTGCGGAGGAGGCCGGGCTGGCCGCCCTGCGCGGCCGGCTCGGCATCAGCGAGCGCAGCCTGCGGCGGCGCTGCCACGAGGCTTTCGGCTACGGCCCCAAGTCGCTCGACCGCATCCTGCGCTTCCAGCACTTCCTGCGGCTGGCAGGCGCGGGGGAGGAAACGGCGCTGTCCGCCCTCGCCGCCGCGGCCGGCTATGCCGACCAGGCGCATCTGACGCGTGAGGCGCGGCGCCTGTCCGGCCTGACCCCGGCCGTGATCCTCGGCCAGCTGGGCAGCCGGGACCGCGCGGCCGCCTGACTGGCCGTTCCGTTCAAGACGGCCCGCGCCGGCAGTGCCACGCTCACGGTGAAAAATTGAGAGGAGAAGGCCCATGGCCAGCCCCGGCAACGACCGCCATATCGACTACATCGAATTCGCCGTCACCGACATTCCGCGCTCGCGCGACTTCTACGGCCGCGCCTTCGGCTGGAGCTTCACCGATTACGGCCCGGCCTATTGCGAGTTCGACGACGGCCGGCTGAAGGGCGGCTTCGCCCAAGGCAGTCCGGCCGGGTCCGGCGGCCCGCTGGTGATCCTCTACGCCGACGACCTCGCCGCCGTGCAGCAGCGGCTGGAGCAGGCCGGCGGCCGGGTGGTCAAGCCGATCTACAGCTTCCCCGGCGGCCGGCGCTTCCATTTCCAGGACCCGGACGGCTACGAGCTCGCCGTCTGGTCCGACCGGTAGCCCGAAAAGAGGGAAGGGGGCCGAGGGCCCCCTTCCGGTACTCCGAGACTCTTGGTGGGTCTCAG
>NZ_VCCH02000107.1 GCF_005938675.2 Mycobacterium sp. KBS0706 | reverse complement strand
GGTGGCGCTGGAATCCTGGGCCGAGAAGATCAGCACCGGCTCCCGCGGCGTGCGGGCGTTGATCGTCTCCAAGAGGTCGAGGCCGGAACCGTCCGGCAGCCCGACGTCGATGATCACCAGGTCGAAGCGCCGCTGCGTCAACTTCTGTCGGCCTTCCTGCAACGACCGCGCCGGCACGATCTCGGCCTCGTCGCGGATGATGGCGCCGACCACCTCGATCACGTCGTCGTCGTCCTCGACATGCAGGATGCAGGCCCGGCCGTTGCGGCTGCGCAGCCCGGCCTGGCGCAGCGCCGCGCGCAGCCGCAGCTGCTCGATCGGTTTGTCCAGCCAGTCGACGATGTTGACCGCGTCGCCGTTCAGCTCGCGCTTGCCGTCCTGGGCGGTGGCGGAGACGACGACGATCGGCAGGTCCGCCGTGGCCGGATCGGCGCGCAGCTGGCGGATCAGGGTGATGCCGTCCATGCCCGGCAGCAGCAGGTCGACGGTCATCGCGTCGTATCGGCCGGTGCGCGCCTTCTCCAGCGCCGTCTCGGCATCGCGGGCTATGTCGACGCGCCAGCCATCCTGCTCGATCATCAGGCCCAGCAGGGTCGCCACATCCGGATCGTCCTCGCAGATCAGCACCTGCCGCCGGGCTTCGCCGGGGACCGCCATGGTTTCCGGCGCCTCGGCCAGCAGCGGCAGGGTGAACCAGAAGCAGGTGCCGCCGCCCTCCGCCGGCTCGAAGCCGATGCGGCCGCCATGGCGCTCGACGATGGCCTTGGCGATCGACAGGCCGAGGCCGGTGCCGCCCTTGCGCCGCACGTCGCTGGCATCGGCCTGGGCGAAGCGCTGGAAGATCCGGCTGCGGAATTCCTCCGGAATGCCGGCGCCCCGATCCCGCACGCTGATCCGGGCTAGGCGGCCCACCGTCTCGACCGCCACCTCGACCGTGCTGCCGGCGGGCGAGAATTTGGCGGCGTTGGACAGCAGGTTGGTCAGCACCTGGATCAGCCGGTCGGCGTCGCCCTGCACCGGCAGCGGCGTGCCCGGCTGCGCGGTGATCCGATACTCGACCTCATGCTGCACCGCATAGGCCTGGTTGGCCTCGACAGCCTGCTCGACCAGCGTCCCGGCCTCCAGCCGGTCGTGCCGGAACTCCATCCGCCCCGATTCGATCTTCTCGATGTCGAGGATGTCGTTGACCAGTCCGACCAGCCGCTCGCTGTTCTTGTGCGCGATCTCCAGCAGCGACCTGGCCTTGTCCGGCAGCGCCCCCGCCGCCCCGGCCGCGATCAGGCCCAGCGAGCCGCGGATCGAGGTCAGCGGCGTGCGCAGCTCGTGGCTCACGGTCGACACGAACTCGTTCTTCAGCTGGTCCAGCCGGTGCCGCTCGGTCATGTCGCGCAGGATGCAGACCGAGACGGTGCGGCCGTCGCGCTCGAACGTGCCGGTCGAGATCTCGGCCGGGAAGACGCTGCCGTCGCGCCGCGTCACCGTGACCTCCCCGCTCGGCTGGGCGCCGCCGGCCAGGGCCGGCGCCAGCTCGGAGATGTCGGTGCCGACGAGTTCGCCCGCGACGACCCCGAAGGCTTCGCCGCAGGCGCGGTTGGCCAGCTCGACCACGCCGTCCCGGCCGACCACCAGGATCGGATCGCGGGCGCTGTCCAGCACGGCCTGCAGCTGCGCCCGGCTCTCGGCCAGCGCCCGTGCGGCGGCATCGCTCTCCAGCTTGGCCCGCTCCAGCTCGCGGTAGCGCTGCAGGTCGGTGCGCACCTGGCGCGACATCGCCCAGGCCGCCAGCAGGCCGCACAGGGCCGCCAGCGCGGCCACCCCGGCCAGCAGCCAGATGATCCGTTGCAGCGTCGCCTCGGTGGCGTCCTGGCGCTGCGCCAGCAGCGTCTTCTCGACGGACACCGCCTCATCGATCTTGGCCCGGAAAGCCGGCCCCTGGTCGGCGGTCTCCCGGACGAGGGCGCGGGCGCCGTCGAGATCGCCGCGCCGGACCGCGGCGATGATCCGGTCGTTGGTGACCAGGATCTGCTCGGAGATATCCGTCGCCTGATCGAAGCGGCGGACCTGCTCCGGGTTGTCGACGGCCAGCTCGCGCAGATCCAGCAGCCCGTCTGTGGCCAGCCGGGCGCTGTCCTCCGCGAGCGCCGCATCCCGGGGGTTGCCGGTGATGACGAAGCCGCGGGTGGAGCTCTGGGACCGCGACAGGTTCAGCCGCGCCTCATAGATGGTGTTGATCACCTCATTGGTGTGATCGACCCAGGCCTGCGTGCGGGTGTTGTCGGCCAGGAACTGCTTGCCGAGCCAGCCGGCCGTGCCGAAGAACAGCAGGAAGCCGAGAATCGCGAGCAGGACGATCGAACGGACCGAGCCCAGAAACCTCTCCATTCGCCATGCGTCTCCCGATCGTCCCCCGGGGCCATCGGCCTCCTGATCAGGTGATAGTCGAAACCGGCGACGGTGTCGCCTTCGGGTGGAAGATATGAATAATTCATATAAAATCCTATCTATTTGCGAAGCGGACACGACCTGCCTCGATCCTGCTACGCTGCGACTCTGACGGAAGAGGACGGCATGAGTGGCACGGCGGATCTGAGGCGGCGAATCGACCAGGCGCTGGGCCATGCGCCCGCCGATCTGGTGATCAAGGGCGCGCGCACCCTCGACGTGATCAGCGGTGCGCTGCTGCAGGGCGACGTGGCGGTCTGCGGCGACCGCATCGTCGGTACCTGCGACGACTATGCGGGCGCGGTGGAGATCGACGGCCGCGGCAAGGTCGTGGTGCCCGGCTTCATCGACACCCATGTGCATTGCGAATCGACCCTGGTGACGCCGGCGGAGTTCGATCGCTGCGTGCTGCCGCGCGGCACCACCACCGCGATCTGTGACCCGCACGAGATCTGCAACGTGCTGGGCGAGGCCGGGCTGCGCTATTTCCTCGACGGCGCCCTCGGCACGGCGATGGACCTGCGGGTCCAGCTCTCCTCCTGCGTGCCGGCGACGGAGCTCGAAACGGCGGGCGCCCGGCTCGACGCCGCCGACCTCGTGCGTCACCGCGGCCATCCCAAGGTGATCGGCCTGGCCGAGTTCATGAACTTCCCCGGCCTGCTGGCCAAGGACGAGGTGGTGCTGGAGAAGCTGGCCGCCTTCCAGGACGGCCATATCGACGGCCATTCGCCGTTGCTGCGCGGCAAGCCGCTGAACGCCTATCTCGCCTGCGGCATCCGCAACTGCCACGAGACGACGGGGCCGGAGGAGGCGCTGGAGAAGCTGCGCAAGGGCATGCAGATCCTGATCCGCGACGGCTCGGTCAGCAAGGACGTGCACGCTTTGGCGCCGATCATCTCGGCCGAGACCTCGCCGCTGCTGGGCCTGTGCACCGATGACCGCAACCCGCTCGACATCGCCGAGGAAGGGCATCTCGACCACCTGATCCGGTCGGCGATCCGCCGCGGCGCGCCGATGGCGCATGTCTACCGCGCCGCCACCTGGTCGGCCGCCCAGGGGTTCGGCCTGCGCGACCGCGGCCTGGTCGCGCCAGGCCGCCGCGCCGACCTGGTGCTGCTGGACGATCTCGAGACCTGCGCAGTCTCACAGGTGATTAGCGCCGGGCGGGTCGTCCGGCCGGAGATCTTCGCGGGTCGCGCGGCGCCGGCGCCGGTCGGCCTCGGCTCGGTCAGGCTCGACCCGGTGGCGGTGGAGGATTTCCGGGCCCCGACCAGCGGCCCGACCGGCCCGGTGATCGGGCTGATCCCGGGCAAGATCATCACCGACGCGCTGACCGCCACCTTGCCCTGGCGCGACGGCTGCCGCCAACCCGATCCGGACCAGGACATCCTCAAAATCTGCGTCTTCGCGCGGCACGGGGTGAACCGCAATGTCGGCCGCGCCTTCGTCAGGGGCTTCGGCTTCCGCGGCGGCGCCCTGGCCTCTTCGGTCGGGCATGACAGCCACAACATCTGCGTGGTCGGCGACAACGACGCCGACATGGCCGTCGCGGTGAACCGGCTGATCGAGCTGCAGGGCGGCTTCGTCGCCGTTCGCAACGGGCAGGTGGCCGGCGAGATCGCCCTGCCTTTGGCCGGGCTGATGAGCCTGCAGCCCTTCGAGCGGGTGGCGGAGAATCTGCGGGCGCTGCGCCGGGCGGTGAAGGCGATGGGCTGCCCGCTGCCGGAGCCCTTCATCCAGTTGGCCTTCCTGCCGCTGCCGGTGATCCCGCACCTCAAGATCACCGACCGGGGCCTCGTCGATGTCGACCGGTTCGAGTTGATCGCGGCTTAGCCGTGATGCAGCGCCAGCCAGACCGTCGGCTGGTCCGGGTCGGTCCGGGCGACGCGGTGGCGGGCATGGGCCGGGATGTGCACCCAGTCGCCGGGGCGCAGGGTGCGGGGCGCCGGCTCGCCCTCGAGCTCCAGCACGGCGGAGCCGCGCAGCAGCAGCACCCATTCCGCCCGCTCCTGGTCGTACCAGAAGCCGGGCGGGCTGGCCTGGCCGGTGGAGACGATGCGCTCCAGCACGAAGCCGGCGGCCTGCAGCAGGGTCGTAAACTGCTCCTCCGCCGCGTCCCGCGGCAGGGCATCGAACAGGTTGCCGGCCTTCACGAGAGCTTCAGCCGGGAGGCGGCGGCGGCATAGCCGCCGGCGGCGCCGTCGACGAAATGGACATGGTCGCTGCGCAGCGGCGACGGCGTGAAGCAGGTGACGATCGCGGACTCCTGGCGGTGCAGGCCGAAGCGGGCGATGCCGGCCTGCTCGGCGGCCAGCAGGCGCGCCTCCAGCCGGTCGGCCAGGGCCGGGGTGCAGTCCAGCGTCATGCGCAACCCATCATCGTATTTGCGGTAATCGGCATTGGCGACCATCTCGCGCATGTAGCGCCCGGGCTGGAAGCCGCCGAGCGGAATGCCGAAGCGGAACAATGTCCAGCCGGCCAGGCTGTGCAGCCCCAGCGCCAGCTTGCGCAGCAGCAGCGGCTGGCCGGCGCCGCGCGACGCCCGCGCCTCGACATCCAGCCCGGGCGGCGGCCAGACCAGGCCGCGCGCGAGATCGATCATCGGGTGCTCGGCCTCGCTCTCGCGCCCGGTCATGCGCAGGATGTCGCCGACCAGCTCGCGGAAGCCGGCCTCGCTCTCGGCCACCGCCGGGGCGGCGATCAGCGACACCACCACGCCGTGCCGGGCCGGGAACTCCTGCCAGCGGCAGGACAGGCCGGACAGGTCCGGGCGGGTGCCGGCCGGCGCCGGCTCGACTGCGAAGGCGCCGGCCTTCAGCTCGCGTTCGGCCCAGGCCAGGCCGCCGCCCATGAACATGGCATAGGCGACGTTCGGCGACGGGGCATAGCGGGCGACGCGGATGTCCCAACCGGCGTCACGGATCGCCGTTACCGGCACCAGCCCGACCCGCAGGGTCAGGCCCAGCTCGTCGCGCACCCAGGCGGCGGTGGCGGCCAGGGCGGCGCGGCCGGTGCCGGCATCGCCGGGCGGCAGGGCGAAGCTGGCGCCGTCGCCGCCGAAGGCGAAGGGGAAGTCGCGCTGGGCCAGGGCGTTGGACACGGCCGCGATCAGGGCCGCACCCGCCACGTTCACGCTCTTGTATTGCCCGGCCCGGATCGCGGCGGTGGAGGCGACGACGTCGGACAGGCCGATCACCCAGTCCTCCGGCAGCGGCCGGTACAGCGAGGCATCGGTCAGCCGGGCAAAGCCGTCGAACACCGGCACCTGGGGGTAGAAGTCGTCCTCGGACATGGGCATATTCTCGCCGATCGGGCGGGGATCCGCCATCCCGTCGCTGCCGTTGATCCGGGACACCGCTCGACGCATGGTGGGCCGATGCAGCAGTTCCTCCACACCCTCCAGGTGACCACCCGTGGCAAGGGGCTGGTCGAGATCACGCCGCAGCTCCGGCCCTGGGTCGAGGCGCAGCGGATCGCGACCGGCCTGCTGACCGTGTTCTGCCGGCACACCTCGGCCTCGCTACTGATCCAGGAGAATGCCGATCCGGACGTCCGGGCGGACCTCGAAGCCTATTTCGAGCGGATCGCGCCCGAGAGCGACTTCTACATCCACGATGCCGAGGGTCCGGACGACATGCCGGCGCATCTCCGCACGGCGCTGACCCAGGTGCAGCTCTCGATCCCGGTCGCCTCCGGCCGGCTGGTGCTCGGCACCTGGCAGGGCATCTACCTATTCGAGCACCGAAGCCGGCCGCACCGGCGCGAGATCGTACTGCATCTGCTGGGGGAGTAGCTGCTGACGGCAAGCTCTCCATGAGTTATAGTTAGCTAATCGGGCTAAGGAGAGCCGTCATGATCCGGGTGAACATGCACGAGGCGAAGAGCAACCTGTCGGCGCTGGCGGAAAGAGCGCGGGCCGGCGAACGGGTCGTGATCGCGCGCGCGGGCGAGCCATGGGTCGAACTGGTGCCCTACATCGGCGCACGCCGCCAGCCGGGCGGCTATGAGGGACAGATCGTCATCGCACCGGATTTCGATGCTCCGAATGAGGAGATCGCCGACCTCTTCGAAGGCAAGTGATGCGTGCAGTCCTGCTCGACACACACGCCTTCCTGTGGTGGCTCGCGAACGATCCTGCCTTGGGGCCTTCGGCGCGGGAGATTATCGCCGAGCCGCGGAACCGGGTCTTCGTCAGTGCCGCGACGGGTTGGGAGATCGCCGTCAAGCAACAGCTCGGCAAGCTGACGGCGCCAGCCGACATCGAGACCGTGGTGGAGCAGAAGGGGTTCGCCAAGCTGCCGATCTCGTTCTTCCACGGCCAACAGGCGGGAGCGCTGCCGCTGCACCATCGCGATCCCTTCGATCGCATGCTGATCGCTCAGGCCCAGGCGGAAGGGCTGGAACTGATGACGGCCGACCCAGCGTTTCGGGCCTATGCGGTTCGTCTCATCGAAGCCGGCGCCTGACCGCCGCCAGAGTCAGCCTGTCGCGACCGCCGCCACGAACCGGTCGATCTCGGCCTCGCTGTTGTAGTAGTGCGGCGAGGCCCGCAGCATCGCGTCGAGGCCGCGGTCGGTCATGTCGAACATGGTCGAGCGGCGGCGGGTGACGCTGGTGTTGATGCCGGCCTCGCGCAGCCGCCGCTGCAGGGCATCGGCCGGCTCGTCCGCCCTGGTGAAGCTGACGATCGCCGAGCGCTCGGCGCCCTTGTCGCGCAGGGTGACGCCGGGCAGGGCCGACAGCCCGTCGCGCAGCCGCCCCGCCAGGGCCCGCGCCCGGTCGCGGATGGCGTCGAGGCCGAGGGCGAGGGCGTAGTCGACCGCGGCGCCCATGGCCGAGGATGCCGGTGAAGTTGCGCTCGAAATTCTCGAAGCGGCGGGCATCCGGGCGCACCACGTAGCGGTCGGGCGCCACCATCTCCGCCGCATAAAGGTCGAGGAAGGGCGGGTCGATCCGGTCGAGCATCGAGCGGCGGACATAGAGGAAGCCGACCGCGCGCGGCCCGCGCAGGAATTTGCGGGCCGTGGCCGACAGCATGTCGCAGCCAATGGCCTCGACATCGACCGGCATCTGGCCGACCGACTGGCAGGCATCCAGCAAATAAGGAATGCTATGCGCGCGTGCGATCTGGCCGATCGCCGCAGCTGGATTCACCAGCCCGCCATTGGTCGGGATGTGACTGACGGCGATCAGCCGCACCGGGCCGCGGTCGGTCGCCGTCACCGCCCGCTCCAGCGCCGCGACGTCGAGCTGGCCGGTGGCGTCGTCGGGCACGACCTCGACCACCGCGCCGGTCCGCCGCGCCACCTGCAGGTAGGAGATGGTGTTGGAGGCGTATTCGGCCTTGGCGGTCAGGATCCGGTCGCCCGGCCGGAAGGGCAGGCCGTAGAACACCATGTCCCAGGCGCGAGTGGCGTTCTCCATCATCGCGATCTCGTCGGGCTCGGCGCCGATCAGCCGGACGATCGAGACATAGGCGGCCTCCAGCCGCGGCTCGGCCTCGGCTGCGGCGGCATAGCCGCCGATCTCCGCCTCGAGCCGCAGATGGTCCAGCATCGCATCCAGCACCGGCCGCGGCGGCAGGGCCGAGCCGGCATTGTCGAGATGCAGCACCCGGGCGCTGCCCGGCGTGTCGGCACGCAGCCGGTCGAGGTCCAGCATCAGGTCAGCCCGAGCACCGAGCGCAGCCCGAGGAAGGCCGGCAGCGGGTGGGTGACGAGAGAGGTCGGGATGCCGACGACGAAGCTGCGCATCCGGCCCTTGGCCTCGAAGCGCTGGCGAAACAGTTCGCCGTCGAACAGGGCCCCGAGCTTCGGCACGATGCCGCCGGCGATGTAGACGCCGCCGCGCGACCCCAGCGTCAGCGCCAGGTTGCCGGCGACGGTGCCGAGCATCGAGGCGAACATCGCCACCGCCTCGGCGCAATGCGGGTCGCCGGTCTTGGCCCCCTCGGTGACGGCGGCGGCGTCGCGCTGCACCGGGTCGATCCCGTCCAGCTGCGACAGTGTCTCGTACAGGTTGACCAGCCCCATGCCGGACAGCACCCGCTCGGCCGAGACATGCTGGTGGCGGTGGCGCAGCCGGTCCAGCACCGCCGCCTCGCGCTCGGTCGCCGCCGCCATGGTGACATGCCCGCCCTCGCCGGCCAGCGCGGCCCAGCGCCCGCCGCTCGGCACCAGGCCGGAGACGCCGAGGCCGGTGCCGGGGCCGAGCACGCCGATCGGCTCGTTGGCCACCGGCGCGCCGCCGCCGATCGGGGCGCGGTCGCCCTCCTCGAGATAGGGCACGGCCAGAGCGACGGCGGTAAAGTCGTTGATCACCTCCAGCCGCTCCAGCCCCAGATCCTGCTTCAGCGCCGAGATCGAGAACGACCAGGCGGCGTTGGTCAGGGTCACCTGGTCGCCGGTGACCGGGCTGGCCACGTCGATCGCCGCCTGGGTGGGCGGGGCCGCCGGCTTGACCATGTCGAGATAGGCGTGGGCGGCGTCGGCCAGGGTCGGGTAGTCCGCCCCGTGCAAAATCTTGGTGTCGCGCGTCCCGCCGGAATCGGCCAGGGCGAAGCGGGCGTTGGTGCCGCCGAGATCGGCGATGAGGGCGAGAGGCTCAGACATGGCAGGCCGGCTGTATCGGGTCGGCCATGCTTCCCTCATGCTGCGGCCGGGGGCAAGCCCGAAGCGTCAGGGCGCGAGTCGGGGCGTATCGTCGGGTCGGAACCGGCGCGCGAGTGTGCATCGCAGCACAAACTTGATGCTAATTGCACATATCTTAGGCATGAGTGTCTTCTAAGTGGCTGTTCCACAAGAGGAATTCATTTTCCTCTTGATTTGTCCGGCGAACTGCCTAAATTGTGCATTGCGACATGCAGCGATGCTGCTGTCGTAACGCACTTCTTGGGCGTTTCCTCCCTAAACTCGGGCCGCAGTTCGCTGCGGCCCTTTTTCTTGCGCGCCGGCCGAAACGCGCCGGCACCCGTGTCGGCCACCGCCGCCCAGTCCGGATCCGGGCCTCGATGCCCCGAGTCGTCCCGGACAGCGAACGGCCGGGTCGCCCCGGCCGTTCGCATTCGCAATATGCCGATCGAGCTCAGGCGTGGCTGCCGGCCTCGGCCTTGTCGTCGAACAGCGGGGTCGGCGCGGGCTGCGGGGCGGCGGCCGTCGCAGCCGGGGTCGTCGCCGCCGCATCGCCGCCCAGCGGCTGAAGCGTGCCGATCAGCTTGCCGCCGGTCTCGACCTGCAGCTCGCCATATTTGACGGTGCCGGTGACGACGCCGCTGGCGCGCAGGCGCAGCAGGCCGGAGACCGACAGGTCGCCCTCGAAGCGGCCGGCGATGTCGCCGTCCTGGATCTCGGCCGACCCCTTGAACACGCCCTGCTCGGCGATCTCGATGGTCTGGCAGTCCTTGATCTTGGCCTCGATCCGGCCCTCGACCACCAGGTGGTCGCAGGCGGTGATCTCGCCGGCCAGCGAGATCTCGCTGCCGACGATCAGCTTGCGCGGCGACTCGCGGCCGCTCGGGCCTGCGGACTCCGCCGGGCGGCGGACGCCGCCGATCGCCCCGGTGCCGGGGAGGTCGACCCGGCGCGGCAGCTCGGTCTTGTAGCCGGTGACGGGCTTGGGGGTGGACGACATGGGCTCTCCTTGAGGCGCGGTCGGGGCGGTGGGCCGGACTAAGGACGTGTCCGTGGCGGCGGATTGGCCTGGCCGCTCGGCGCCGCCATCTGATCCTCCGCCAGCGGGGTTGCGTCGACGAAACACGCGGGTGTCCCCCTGCTTGTATGGTTCCGATGCCCCATCGGCGATGGGGTCGGGACTGTAGCTGGATGCTTATCCGCCGATCAACCCGTGGCGGTCAGCGCCGTTCCCCGCACAGGAACAATTCTGCCGCAATTCGGTCAAATGAATTATCCGGCGATCCGCGCCGCCGGGGCCCGGCCGGCGGCGGCGCGGTGGAAGACATGGGTCATGAAGGCGGCGCCCAGCACCGGCACCACCAGGTTGACCGCCGGGATCAGCAGGATCGCGGCCAGCACGAGCCCGGCGACGATGAAGCGGCCCTGGCGCTCGCGCCACAGCGCCCGCGCCGCCGCGGGCTCGAAGCGGCGCGCCGCCACCAGCTCGAAATATTCACGGCCCAGCAGGTAGCCGTTGACCAGCCAGAACACCAGCAGGTTGACGCCCGGCACCACCAGCACGATGCCGACCGCGACCAGGTTGAACGCCACCAGGGCGAAGAAGAACCGGGCGGACCCCCACACGATCTCGCCGATCCGCTGCCGCCGCGGCGGCGGCAGGGCGGGATAGTGCCGGGCCTCCACGGCCTGGGCGACATCGTCGAGGAACAGCCCGGCCACCAGGCCGACGATGGCGGGGAACAGCAGGATGCCGAGCGCCAGCACGGCGACGCCGCCCAGCACGTCGAGCGTGGTGTCGACCCAGGACCAGTTGGCGATGTGGACGAAGGACAGGCCCCAGCCGGCGAGGGCCGGCAGGGTCAGCACCAGGGCGATGGTGGCGGCGAAGCTGACCCACAGCACCCGCCGGATCGCCGGATCGGACGTGATCTGCTGCAGGGCAAGGCGGAGGGCGTTCGGCATCGGGATTCGGCAATTGGTGTCGCGGCCGTTCACCTGGGGCGGCGAGGCACGCCGCGCAAGGGCTACTCGTCCTCCGCCATCGGGCCGCCCTCGCCGGCGGTGGCGCGGTAGCGCGGCAGGCCGTCGGCGAGGCGGATCCAGGGCAGCTTCTCGCCGACATAGACATGCCCCCGCGGCGGCAGCGCGCCGGGATCGTCGAGCGTCGTCACCAGCAGATGCACCTCGTCCGGCCAGCGCGCGCCCTCATAGGCCAGCGGCGTGCCGCAGCGGCCGCAGAAGAAGCGCTCGGCGCCCGGCGAGGAGCGGAAGCGCCGTGGCGCCTCGCCGCTCCAGATGACCCGGCCGCGCTCGAAACCGGCATAGACGGAGTAGGGGGCGCCGGTGGCGTGCCGGCAGTCGCGGCAATGGCAGCCCGCCGTCCAACGCGGCGCGCCCACTGCGGCGTAGCGCACGGCGCCGCAGCCGCATCCTCCGGCCAGAGGCTTGGCGTTCTCCGACATCGGCAATTCCTTCGACGAGACGGCGACACCCCTGTTGTACAGCGGTGGGCGACAATGCGTCTTTGCGGATCCTGCGCCGAGGCTCAGGCGGCAGTGGCCTCCGCCAGCACCTCCGGCCCGAAAATCCGGGCCAGTGCGGCGCGGCCGTCCTCGGTCAGGGCCACGGCGCGGCTGTCGCGGTCGCGTCGGATCCAGCCGCGGTCGACGAAGCGATCCGCGATGGCGGCGCCCAGCGCGCCGGCCAGATGCGGCCGGCGCTCGCTCCAGTCGATGCAGTGCCGGGCGAAGGACCGGCGGCCGTCCCGCAGCGCCGCCGCGTCGATGCCCAGCGTCGCCAGCCAGGCCGTTCCGGCCTCGGTCAGGGCGAAGGCATCGTCGCCCCGTGCCAGCACGCCCTGCGCCACCATCGCATCGGTCACCGCCACGCCCAGCCGGCCAGCCAGGTGGTCGTAGCACATCCGCCCGTCGCGCAGCGGCGCCGGCACCCGCGACCGCTCGACCGCCGGGGCCCAGGCGACCGTCATCATCTTCTCCAGGAGGCCGCCGATCTCCGGCCCCGACAGCCGGTAGTAGCGATGCCGTCCCATGCGCTCGACCGCGACCAGCCCGGCCTCGGTCAGCTTGGCCAGATGGCTCGAGGCGGTCTGCGGCGTGACCCGGGCGCGAAACGCCAGCTCGCCCGCCGGCAGCGCCTCGCCGCCGAACAGGGCCGACAGGATCAGCGCCCGGCTGGGATCGCCGATCAGCGACGATAAGCTTGCGAGATCAAGACCTTCCTTCATACTTCGATGGTGATCGATTTGTCTCCGCTGGTCAAGGGCCGGGCGCGGATGTGGAGTGGGGCGACCATCCTGGAGGACCGACCATGACCGACGCCTTCGCGATTCTGGACTATGTCCGCCGCCATTGCCTGACGCCGCCGGCGCTGGCGCAGGCCGCGGGGCTGACCGAGGACCGGCTGCGCGCGCTGATCGCCGCCCGCTGCCTGCCGGGGCCGACCTACGCGCTCGACCCGTCCCTGACGGCGCGCAGCGCCATCCGCAGCGAGGCGCTGGCGCCGCAGCCGGAGGAGTGGTTCGGCGCCGCAGTGCTGCCCTGGGCTTGCCGCGCCGCCGAGTCGACGCTGCCGCTGCCCGCGCTGGCGGACCGGCTGCGGCAGGATTTTGCCGCCGATTTCCGCCAGGCCCTGCTCGCCTCCGAAGGCCGGGTCCATGGCTGGACCGAGCTGTTCGATGGCGCCGGCGCGATCGACGAGGCCGCCTTTGCCAAGGCCCTCGACGAGATCTGGGAAAGCTGGCTCGGCGCCGTCTACGGCATCTGTCTGCGCCGCTTCGACGGCCATCACCTGGTGACCAAGCTGGTCGAGCGCAGCCGCATCCGTGCCCTGACGGAGGAGGGGGCCAAGCCGGCCCTGACCGCGGCCGAGGCGGCGGTGGTCACGGCGGCGATGGCCCGGCTCGACGCCGTGATCACGCCCTTTGCCCCGCATGAGCGGCCGCATGGCACGCCAGGGCTGTGGATCGACCGGATCGCGGAGCGCTACGGCCTGCCCCATCCGTCGGCACCGAGCCGCGACTCGGCGGCGCCGGTTGACTCGGCAGCGGCCGCAGCCTAGAGGGTCAGGGACCCCTTGCGGGTCGCATCCCTGGCCGCAATTTCAGCGAGACCCATGAGCGCCCGCTACGACGCCACCTGCATCGGCAACGCCATCGTCGATGTCATCACCAAGAACGACGAAGCCTTCATCGCCCGGCACGGCCTGGTGAAGGGGGCGATGACGTTGATCGACGCGGAACGGGCCGAGGCGCTCTACGCCGCCATGGGGCCGGGGCTCGAGGCCTCGGGCGGCTCCGCCGGCAACACCGCGGCGGGGCTGGCCTCGCTGGGCGGCAAGGCCGCCTTCATCGGCAAGGTGACGGGCGACCAGCTCGGCGCCGTCTACCGCCACGACATCCGCGCGGTCGGCGTCGACTTCGATTCGAAGCCGCTCGACCCCGCGGTGCCGGGCACGCCGCCGACGGCGCGCAGCCTGATCATCGTCACGCCGGACGCGCAGCGGACGATGAACACCTATCTCGGCGCCTGCGTCGAGCTGACGCCCGACGATGTCGACGAAGCGGTGATCTCCGGCTCGCAGGTGACCTATCTCGAAGGCTATCTGTGGGACCGGCCGACGGCGAAGGAGGCTTTTATCAAGGCCGCCAGGGTCGCCCACGCCGCCGGCCGCAAGGTGTCGCTGACCCTGTCCGACAGCTTCTGCGTCGAACGGCACCGCGACAGCTTCCTGTCGCTGATCGAAGGCCATGTCGACGTGCTGTTCGCCAATGAGGCGGAGATCAAGGCGCTGTACCAGGTCGACGATTTCGACGCCGCCGTCGCCGCGGTGCGCGGCCGCTGCGAGGTCGCGGCGATCACCCGCAGCGAGAAGGGCTCGGTGATCGTGACCGACGGCGGGACCGTTGTGGTCGAGGCGGCGCCGCTGAGCCAGCTGGTCGACACCACCGGCGCCGGTGACCTCTACGCCTCCGGCTTCCTCTACGGCTTCACCCGCGGTCTCGGCCTGGCCGAGAGCGGCCGGATCGGCAGCATCGCCGCCGCCGAGGTGATCAGCCATGTCGGCCCGCGCCCGCTGGTGCCGCTGCGCAGCCTGATCGGCTGAGGTACTCCCCGACGCTGTCCCATTTTTACTGTCATGCCCGGGCTTGACCCGGCAATGACAAGCAAGGGGAAGGTTCGTCGCTCTACACCGTCTACCGTCGGAACACCGCCACCGCCTCCAGATGCGGCGACCACAGGAACTGGTCGACCGGCGTCGCCCGCTCCAGCCGGTAGCCGCCATCGACCAGGGTCCGGGCGTCGCGCGCCAGGCTGGACGGGTTGCAGGACACAGCGACCACCACCGGCACGGCCGACGCTGCGAGGGCCTCGGCCTGGTCGCGGGCGCCGGCCCGCGGCGGATCGAACACCACGGCGTCGAAGCCCCGCAGCTCCGCCGCCGTCAGCGGCTGGCGGAACAGGTCGCGGCGCTGCGCCGTGATCCGCTCGCCCCGGCCGCCACGCCGGGCGGCGGTTGCCAGCGCCTCGACCGAGGCGCCTTCGCCGTCGATCGCGGTCACCTGGGCGCCGCGCGCCATGGGCAGGGCGAAGGTGCCGGCGCCGCAGAACAGATCGGCGACCCGCTTCGCCGGACCGACGGCCTCGCGCACCAGCCGGGTCAGCGCGGCTTCGCCCTCGGCGCTGGCCTGCAGGAAGCCGCCGGGCGGCACCGCCACGGGCACCTCGTCGAAATGCACCACCCCGGCCCGGCGATGCGCCACCGGGTCGGTAAAGCCGCCGGGGCCGCGCCAGGACAGCCGCGCCAGGTCCTGCGCCGCGGCGAAGTCGGCCAGCTTTTCTCGTCGCTGCAGGTCCAGGCTCGCCTCGGCCACGACCACCAGGTCGATGCCGTCGTCCAGCAGGGTGACGGCGAGGTCGGCGCCGCCATTCTCCGGCAGGATCGCGGCCAGCACCGCGCGCAGCGGCGGCAGCAAGGCCGTGATCTCCGGCCGCAGCACCACGCAGTCGGTCAGGTCGACGATGCGGCTCGACCCTGCCTCGTTGAAGCCCAGGAACACGCCGGACCGGCCGTGCCTTGCCGCCAGGCTGGCGCGGCGGCGGCTGCGCGGCGGGGTCTCGACCAGCGCCGCCACCTCGGTCTCCAGCCCGGCGCGAGCCAGGGCGCCGGCCAGCAGGCCGCGCTTCCACTCGGTGTAGACCGGGGGCGCCAAGTGCTGCACCTGGCAGCCGCCGCAAGGGCCGAAATGCGGACAGGGCGGCTCGCGGTGATTCGGGCCGGGCTGCACCAGTTCGATGAACTCGCCGCGATAGGCCTGGCCGTCCGGCCGGCCCAGCCGGGCGCGCACCCGGTCGCCCGGCGCGGCGAAGGGCACGTAGACGCGCAGGTCGTCGACCGTGCCGATGCCGTCGCCGCCGCCACCCAGGCGCTCGACCACCAGCTCGATCTCTCGCCGCGACCCGGGGGCCGCGGGCTTGCTCCGTCGCATCTGCCGCTTCATCGTGGCAGGCATGGCATGCGCGGCCCGGCCTTGCAAGGCGCGGGGTTGCATGCGCTCCGGGGGCAGGGCCATATCCCCTCCCATAGGGGGACGGTCCTGCGGGACCGCGACGACGCGCAGGAGACGGTTTTGGATCTCGCCGCTGTGGTGGGCCGCGTGCGCGGCATGCTGTTCGAGCCCGACGCCACGCTGGCCGCGCACGGGGTGCCGGCGCCCGGCTGGCGCATGGTGGTGCGCGAGCATGCGTTGCCGGTGCTGGTCCTGACCTCGATCGGCGCCTTCCTGCTGCTGGCGCTGCTGCTCTCGGTCTCCGACGTCGAGACGCCGATCGGCCTGCTGGTGCTGATCCTGGCCGGGCGGGTGGTGGCAAATCTGGCGAGCCTGTTCGTCATGGCCGCCGTGGTCCGCTTCTATGCCGGGATGTTCGGCGCCGCCGCCAGTTTCGATGCCGCCTTCGTTCTGGTGGCGCTGGCGATGACTCCGGTCTATGTCGCCGAGATGCTGGGGCCCGGCGTGCAACTGCTGTTGTCCGGCGCGGCCGCGATGCTGCTGGCTCTGTTGGCCTTCGGCTACGCCCTGACGATCTTCTACCGCGGCAGCGGTCTGGTGCTGCGCGTGCCGCAGGAGCAGCGCGGCGCCCATTTCGGCCTGACCCTCGTGACGCTGGTGGTGCTGATGCTGTTGCTGGGGCTGCTGCTCGGGCCCTTCATCCTGCCGATGCCGGCCTGAGACCATGTGCGGACGATTCGTCCAGAAGCTGCCGCCGGAGGAACTGGCCACGATCGCCGTCGCCGAAGGTCCGGTCCCGAACATCCCGGCCCGCCACAACGCGGCGCCGACCCAGGATCTCGCGGTGGTCCGGTTCAACCCCAGGACCGGGCGGCGGGCGATCGACCTGCTGCGCTGGGGCCTGGTGCCGAGCTGGGAAAAGGATCTGAAGGGCGGCGCCAAGCTGATCAACGCCCGATCCGAAACCCTGGCCGAGCGGCGCAGCTTCGCCAAGGCGTTCCAGGCCCGGCGTTGCCTGGTCCCGGCCGACGGCTTCTACGAATGGGCGCCGGACCGGACGCCGCATTTCGTCCGCCGCCTGGACGGCCGGCCGATGCTCTTCGCCGGGCTGTGGGAGGGCTGGAAGGACCCGCAGTCCCAGGAGTGGGTGCGGACCTTCACCATCGTCACCGCCGACGCGGTCGAGCGGCTGCGGCCGATCCACCACCGCATGCCGGTGATGCTGGAGCCGGAGCAATGGCCGGCCTGGCTCGGCGAGACCGCGGCGTCGCCGGCGCAGCTGCAGATGCTGCTGGCGCCGCCCGCCGACCTGCCGGTCGAGGCCTATCCGGTCTCGGTCCGGGTCAACGCCGTGCGCAACGACGATCCGACCCTGATGGACCGGGCGGGACCTCATGAGCCGGCCATGAACGCCGACAGCTCAGCCGCAAGCCCGGGATCGGCGACCAGCCGCGGCACCTTGTTCTGACCGCCGAGGCGGCCGCGGGACTTCATCCAGGCGGCGAAGCGGCCGGGCGGCACGGCCACCACCTCCGGCGGCCCCATGCCGGTGCCGCCGGCGCGATGGGCGGCGTAGTCGTCGTTGAGCTCCGACAGCCGGGCATCGAGCGTGGCGGCGAAGCGGGCGGAAGCGGCCTCGCCGGGCCTCTCGGCGAATTCGACGAACCAGCGGTGGCGGCCGACCGGCGCGGCCTCGTCCGGGAACACCGCCATTACCGCGAAATCGGCGATGTCGGCGCCGATCATGGCCGCGGCATCGGCAATGGCGCGTTCGACCTCCTCGGCGATCAGGTGTTCGCCGAAGGCCGACAGGCCGTAGCTGGTGCGGCCGGTGATCAGCACGCGCGGCGGGTCACGGCCGACCAGGCGCACCGTGTCGCCCAGCACATAGGCCCACAGGCCGGCGCAGCTGGTCACCACCAACGCATAGTTCACCCCAGGCTCGACGTCGCCGATCCAGCGCCGGGCGGGGGCGGGCGAGCCGAGCTCCTCGACCGGCACGAACTCCAGGAACAGGCCGTGGTCGAGGCTCAGGCGAAGCCCCTCCCCCACGCCGCCGTCCTGCAGCGCGATGAAGCCTTCGCTGGCGGCATAGGCCTCGCGGATTTCCGCGGCGGTGCCGGCGATCAACCGCTCCAGCCGCGGCCGGTACGGCGCCAGCGCGACGCCGCCGGGCACCAGCAGGTCGAGCGATGGATAGGGCGGGTCCGGCGCGTCGCCGCGGGCCCGGCGCAGCTCCCGCACCCGCTCCAGCAGAGGCAGCAGCCAGCTGGTGGTGCCGGAGACGCTGCGGACCGGCAGCTCCAGCGACCCGCGGGCGATGCGGTCCAGCTTCTCCTCCCAGTCGGTCAGCAACGCCAGCTCCGGCCCCGGGAAGACGAAGGGCCGGGCCCAGGGCGGCAGGGTGCGGGCGGCGATGCCGCTGAGGTCGCCGCTGAAGATGCCGGGGGCGTGCTCGGTCAGCGTCGTGCTGCCGCCCAGCATCAGGCTGCGGCCGCCGAACATCCGGCTGCCCGGCCGGGCGCCCAGGTGCCAGGCGGCCAAGTCGAAGGCGGCGCGGGTGTTGGACCGGCGCATCGCGTCGCTGACCGGCACGTATTTGCTGGTGCCGCTGGTGGTGCCGGAGGACAGGGCGAAGTATGGGATGCGGCCGGGCCAGGACAAATCCTGCAGCACCGGGAAGGCCGGCTGCCAATAGTCGCGCCACATCTGCTCGTAGCGGCGCAGCGGCACGGCGGTCTGGAAGGCGGCAACGTCGGCGATGCGGTCGAAGCGGTGTTCGCGGCCGAAGCGGGTGCCGGCCGCGCGGCGCAGCAGCCGCAGCAGCGTGCGGCGCTGGCTCTCCACCGGGTCCAGCCGCTGCAACCGCCGGCGCCGCAGCGCCGCCGCCAGCCGGAAGGCCGGGGTGGCGTCGATCATCGCGGCGACAGGCGGACGAGGGTCGGGAACTCCCGCGCCACCGTCTCCGGCCGCAGCGGCAGGCGGATCGACCGGCGCTCGCGCCACAGCGGGATCTGGTCGGTCAGGCCTTCGCTGCCCAGCCAGCCATCCTGGCCGCCGAACAGCGTGACCCAGCTGGCGTCGGGATCGGACATGTCGGCGACATGCCGGGCCATCGAGCCGTAGGTGGCGTTGTGCCGGCCGCGCACCAGCCCATGCGCCGTCTTCATCGGCGTCTCGCGCGACCCGCCGGTCGGGTAGTCGCCGAACACGAAGAAGCGGCCCAGCACCGGCAGGGCGGCCAGGATGTGGGCCACCCGCATCCGGTGCATCTCGCCCCAGCTCGGAATCGGGGCGGCGTCGATCGCGGCCAGCCCGACCGCCTCGGCCAGCACCTGCCGGCGCCGGTCCGGCGCCAGCGCCCCCAGGTCGTCGGCCAGGAAGGCGGTGATCGCGTTCCACTGCGCCATCAGCCGCGGCATGGCGTCATGCGAGTCAGCGCCGTAGACCCGCGGCACCAGATGGTGCAGCAGCGCCTCGAACGCCGGGGCGCCGGCCGATCCGGCGGCATAGTCGCCGTCCCAGCCGGCCAGCCGGTCGAGGAAGCCGGCCTGGTCGCCGATCCCGGCGGCGCAGATCGCCTCGACCAGCCGCCTGGCCAGGGCGCCTGAGTCCGGCGACACGGTGTCGGCCTGCAGCGCCGCCAGGTCTTCCGGGATCAGCCGCTCCTTGGACCGCAGCAGGGCGTAGAGGCGCCGCACCCGCTCGTCGGCGGAGAAGAAGAAGCCGACCGGCAGGGTGGTGTCGGTCGGCCGGTTGTTGGCGGTGGCCAGCAACCCTTCCAGCGGGTCGGCGGTCCAGGGCAGGGCCGGGGCGTCGACCAGCCCCTGCCAATGCGTGTCCGGGTCGCCGGCATCCAGCACCGGGTCCGGCGGCGGGAAGCGGGTGCGCACCGGCAGGGTCGCGGCCATGATCTGGCCGATCCGCCCGTCCGCCCCCGCGACCAGCATGTTCTGGGCCGAGACGCCGAAGCCGGCGAAGGCGGCGCGGAACTCCTCCGGCGTGGTGGCGCGGCTGGCGCGCAGCAGGGCGGTGACCTCGTCGGTCGGCTCATGCCCGATCCAGCGCAGGGCGATGGTGTCGCCCGGCCGGCTCCGCGCCACCTTGGCGTCGCTGACGATCGGGCCGAAGCGGCTGCGCCGGATCTTGCGCCGCGCCGATCGCCAGAACCGGGTGCGGATCACCGTTTCGCGGGTTTCGATCTCCTCTGGTGGCAATGCGCTGACGTTGTAGAGATCGCTCGACGCCGCCCGCATGTTGGTGCCGCCCCAGGCCAGGTGCAGGCTGCGGCCGACCGCGACGAAGGGCATGCCCGGAACCATCAGCCCGGCCATGCGGTAGCCGGGCGAGCGCATGCCGGCGACCAGCCAAAGGTTCGGCAGCGACAGCGACAGATGCGGGTCGCTGGCGATCATCGCCCCGCCGGTGGCGCTGCGCGTGGCGGCCACGGCGACGCTGTTGCTGCCGGTGCGGCCGGTCGCGGTCAGCAGCGTGGCCAGCGCCGCCTGCTGGCCGTCGGAGGCGAAGCTGGTGACGGCGTTGGCGCCGGCCTTCAGGGTGCGGGCCCAGGCCTCGGCGAAGCCGGGCGTGCCGCGTTCGCGCAGCAGGCCGAAATAGGCCAACCAGTTGATGTCGCTGCCGGCCAGCCGGCCGATCGACCACATGTCGCGCAGCGTATAGGGCTCGTGCCGCAGCCCCAGCAGGGCGAACTCCGGCGGCGGCGCCCGCTCCAGCGCGTGATAGGCGTTGACGCCGGTGACGAAAGCCTCGGCGAAGGCGCGGCTGTCCGCCGGCATGCGGTCGATCACCGCGTCGGCGGCGTGGCCGTAGTCGAGGATGCGCAGGGCGTGGTCGATGTCGCGCGCCACCGGCCCGGCGATCTCCGACAGCCGGCCCTGCGCCACCCGCTTCATCAGCGCGATCTGGCCGCCGCGCAGATGGGCGTGGACCAGCCCCAGCGCCACCGCCAGGTCGCCGTCGGTCTCGGCCTCGACGAAGGGGATCTGGTGTGCGTTCCAGCGGATGTCGACCGGGCGCGACAGCGGCAGGCGGCTGGTCGGGAACGCGGCCAGCCGCTCCGCCGCCGTCACCGGCCGTGGCGCCAAGGCGCGCAGGGCCGGTACCAGCGGGGCCAGGACGGCGATCAGTCGATGGAGAGCGGACATCAGCTGGGTTCGGCCAGCCCGAAGGCGGCCGACAGGAAGGCGGCCACGTCGCGGTCCGACCGGGCCCGCACGGCGTCGTCGCGGCCGATCAGGTAGCCCTCGCTGCCGACGCAGTTGGCCAGGATCAGCTTGCGGGTGAAGCTGCCGCCCATGGCGATGCCGAGATTGCCGTCGCGCACCGTCAGGTCGCGCTCGACCTGGAAGTCGCAATCGTTCAGCAGCCGTCCGATCGGCCGCGGTCCCGGGCGGCTGCCGTCCCACTGGTGCACGGCGCCGGGATAGATGATGGTCTGCACCCGCGATCCGCCCTGGCGCAGCGTCGCCGCGGTCGTCCGGCAGTCGGCCGGGTCCATGATGGCATCGCGGTCGCCCCAGGCCATCAGCACCGGCGCGCCGGTGGTGCGCGGGTCCTCGAAGCCGATGATGCAGGGGCCGTAGAAGGCGACATGGGCGGCGAAACGCGTGTCGCCCAGGTTGTACAGCGCCGCGAACCGGTCGGCGATGGCGGCGTTGGTGGCGACGATGCTGGCCATGGCGCCGTAGGAGAAGCCCCACACCGCCACTCGGCCGCCGTCGATCTCCGGCCGGGCCTTCAGCCAGGCCAGGGTGGCGTAGGCGTCCGCCAGCGCCATGGTTTCGGTGATCCGGATCACCCGGTCGGTGAAGCTGGTGGCGATGTCGCGGCGCGCGCCGAACACGTCGACCACGGCGGCGCCGATGCCCATCGCCGCCAGCTGCCTGGCATAGGTCGGCTCGCGATGCTCGTCGATGCCGGCGGCGCCGTGCAGCAGCACCACGGCCGGCGCCCTGTGCGCCGCATCGGC
Source organism: Mycobacterium sp. KBS0706 (assembly GCF_005938675.2). Classification (GTDB taxonomy): domain Bacteria; phylum Pseudomonadota; class Alphaproteobacteria; order DSM-16000; family Inquilinaceae; genus Inquilinus. The sequence goes on along the minus strand of NZ_VCCH02000107.1, from coordinate 2,974 downwards.
GCCGGCGGGCGGATAGTAGGTGACGCGCGCCGGTGTCGCCGGGGCGTCGGGTCCGATCTCGGACGGCACGAAGGGGCTGTGGCTCGGCACCGCCACGATTCGCCCGGCGGCGTCGCCGACCGCGGGCCATGGATCGGTGAAGGCCGGCTCTGCCCGGGCCGCGGACAGGCCGGCCAGCAGCAGCACGGCGGCGAGGGCGGCGCTGCGCCGGATGCCTGGGATTCGACCGTGCTGCACCATGGATCGGGTCCTGTCGTGTCGAGCGGGCCGGGACGATCTTAACCGGGTTTCCGGCTGCGGCCAGCCCGGCCGTCCGGGCCATGGCGTCGCAGTCCTGCCGTTCCGGCGGCGACAAGTCTTCGCCCGGCGCCAGCCGTTTTTTGTCATAGAATTGGCTTTGCGTCTTTCAACTGGGAGATTGGGCATGGCCATCTTCTCGGGAACCTCCGGCGACGACCTCATCCTCGGCACGGGCGGCGACGATGTCATTCACGGCCTCGGCGGCGATGACGAGCTCTACGGCCTCGACGGCGCCGACGCGATCTACGGCGACGACGGCAACGACACGCTCTGGGGCGGGGCCGGGGCCGACCTGCTGGTCGGCGGCGCCGGTTTCGACACGGCCAGCTACTGGGGCAGCACGGCGGGCGTGACCGTCACCATAGGCGGCTCCGGATCCGGCGGCGACGCCCAGGGCGACCTGGTGTCTGCCGATGTCGAGAACCTCGAGGGCTCGGCCCTCGCCGACACGCTGACGGGCTCGGCCGGCGACAACTTTATCGATGGCGCCGCCGGCAACGACACCCTCACTGGCATCGACGGCGGCGACAATCTCTACGGTGCCGCGGGCAACGACATCCTCGACGGCGGCACCGGCACCGACTGGCTGATCGGCGGCGACGGGACCGACGACCTCCGCGGCGGCGCGGGCGACGACATCCAATATGGCGGGGCCGGCAGCGACCGGCTGGAAGGCGGCGCCGGCGGCGACCAGCTGTTCGGCGGCGTCCAGGGCGTCACGGCGCCATATTACCTGGCGACCGAGGACGGGGCCCATGACGACCTGCTTGGCGGCGACGGCAACGACAGCATTCAGGCCGGGCATCTGGACAGTGTCGACGGCGGGACCGGGACCGACAGGCTGATGATCGACGAGCGCAACGGCGACCAGGGCGTCACTGCGGCGCTGGTCGGCACCAGCGTCACCATCGGCCTCCTCGGGATCTCGGCGGTCAATGTCGAGACCCTGGCCTATTACGGCGGCTCCGGTGCCGACACCCTCACCGGCGGGGCCGGGAGCGACGACCTCGCCGGTGGCGCCGGCAGCGATATCCTGACCGGGGGCGCGGGCGACGACGTGCTGTCGCCCGGCAACCGGATGTTCGTCGGCGGCAACAACATCGCCGCGGCCGCAGCCTCCCCGGCCGCTGCGAGCCCGGTGGTGGACCACATCGACGGCGGCGCCGGCGTCGACCGGATCTCGATCGACGACAGCGGCGAGACCACGGGGATGACCCTGACCTTCAGCGGCACCTCCGCCACCGGCAGCAACGGCATGACCGCGATCAATGTCGAGAGCCTCGAATATTTCGGCGGATCGGGCGGCGACACCGTCACCGGCAGCGCCAGCACCGACTTCATCAACGGCAATGGCGGCAATGACGTGCTCCGCGGCGGCGCGGGGGGAGACTATCTGAATGGCGGCGAAGGCACCGACACGGCCAGCTACTACACCAGCTCGGTCGGGGTCTCGGCCAGCCTCGCCATCGGCGGTCCCAACACCGGCGGCGACGCCGAGGGCGACGACCTGCAGGACATCGAGAACCTGTCGGGAAGCCAGGGCAATGACAGCCTCACCGGCAATGGCGGGGCCAACGTCCTGCAGGGCTGGAACGGCAACGACGTGCTCACCGGGGCGGCCGGCAAGGACACGCTGACCGGAGGCGCCGGGGCGGACCGTTTCGTCTATGCCGGCGCGGCCGACAGCCCGGTCGGGGCCAATGCCGACCGGATCACCGATTTCACCCACGCCCAGGGCGACCATGTCGATCTGTCGGCGATCGACGCCAACACCGGCGCGGCCAACGACCAGGCCTTCACCTTCATCGGCGCCGGCCTCTACACCAGCGTCGCCGGCCAGTTGCGCTATGCCTCCGACGGCACCGTCACCACCATCGCCGGCGATCTCAATGGCGACGGCGTCTCCGATTTCCACATCCAGCTCACCGGCTCCATCGGCCTCACGGCGGCCGATTTCGTGCTGTGAAACCGGCGCGGCGCCAGGGGCGGCGTGCCGCCGCTTGGCGCCGTGACCCTCGATTTCGTCCCCGTGCTCGGGACTGCGAGGGGCGTTCAACCCTGCATTTTCCCGGCCGAAATCTGCACGTCCAACGAAAGTCTTCGGGCGCCAATCGTCTCGACTTGTACAAATATGTCTGGACCTGTCGCTGGAATGAGATATCTATTTCGAATCCATTCACAGGAGAGACTAGATGGGTGCGGACGTCGCCGATGATTTGAAGCCGACAGATGAGTTGCGCAAACACACCGTTCAGATCGTGGCTGCTCATGTCTCGCACAACAGTGTCGCCCCGAACGACCTGCCGGCGCTGATCGAGCAGGTGTATGGCGCCCTGACCGGACTGGGCAAGCCGTCGACGCCGGCGCCGATCCGGCCGGAACCGGCGGTGCCGGTTCGCAAGTCGGTGACGCCCGACTACATCGTCTGCCTCGAGGACGGCAAGAAGCTGAAGATGCTGAAGCGGCATCTGCAGGCGGCCTACAACATGTCGCCGGACGAGTATCGCGAGCGCTGGGGACTGCCGGCCGACTACCCGATGGTGGCGCCGAACTACGCCAAGCAGCGCAGCACGCTGGCGAAGAGCATCGGCCTCGGCACCCGCCGCGCGGCCGAGCCGCCGCCGCCGCCGCCGGCGCCGGCTGCGAAGTCGGGCCGGGGCCGCAAGGCGGCCGC
>NZ_VCCH02000106.1 GCF_005938675.2 Mycobacterium sp. KBS0706 | reverse complement strand
CTCGATCTGCTCCAGGCTCGCGTCATCGGCGCCACGTAATCGAGCTCCATCAAAACTGCGTCAGAGCCCGGATAGAGCGCGGCATCCGTGGCATCATGCAGGCGATCGAGGACGGCATGTACCAGCCATCGATGAAGACCCGCATGGACGAGCTGGAGCGGCAGAAGGCCGACATCGAGGCCCGGCTCAACGAGGCGCCGGCCGACATCCCGGACGTGCATCCGAACGTGGCGGAGATCTACCGGCGCAAGGTGCGGGAACTCACCGAGACCCTCGCACATCCCGAGACCCGGGACGAGGCGGCGGAGGCGATCCGGTCGCTGGTGGGGCAGGTGGTCCTGACGCCGGGCGAGGGCAGGGGAGTGGTCAAGGCCCGCCTAAGCGGCGAGCTGATGGCCATCCTTGATTTCGCAGCTGGCCGCCGGCCGGCGCCCCGACCCGAAGTGATAACAACCGCGGTTGCGGGTCCCCGATTTGAAGCTGCATCGGCCGATAGCCACTATGGCGTCAAAGCGCGATCTCAAAGGTGTAGTACTCATTTTCATCCACCATGGCTCGCCAACGATATCAAGCGCTTAAATTGAAGATCCGGACCTGCGCGGCTCAGCCGCGCCGTCTGCCGGCAACAGGCGTGGCGCCGGGAAGCTGCATCCGGCAGTCCCGGCCGAGCGTGAAGGTCTTGCCGTCCCAGTCGACGACGCCCAGCGGGGCATAGTGATGGGTCACGCCGTGCGGCAGTATGGCGAGCGCCCGTTTCTCGCCGGCGCCGGGCACGGTCTCGGACGCCCATTCGACGTCGCCGGTCGCGACACGCGCCGGGATCAGCCAGTAGTCTCCCGTCCTGTAGACTGAGTTGCCGGGGTCGGCGAACTGGATCTCGACGCCGTCCTCGAGCTCGAGCCAGCCTTCCTGCCCCGCCGCCGCGGCCGGGATCAGCGCGGCATTGTCTCCGGTCTTCTCGTCCAAATCGAGCGTGAGGCCGCCGGCATCCGGGTCGCCTTCCTTCTGGTCCCAGCGCCGCAGCAGCGGATGCTTCGACGGGTCCTTGGCGATGTCGGCCGGCACGTCGCCCGACAGGATGACGCGGCTCCTGCCCCGATGGATCGACTGCACCCGCAGCAGCCGGGCCGGCTGGTTCGCTGCCACCGTATCGTCGTTCTGGACCTCCACCCAGTCGCCCTCGACCAGGCCGAAGCGGTCGTCGCGGCCAAGCGATTCCAGCACCAGCGTGCTGCCGGCGGCGCTGACGATCGGGAAGACGACGGCCCCGTTCTCGCGCGACCATTTGAAGGTCGGCTCGTCGTCGGCGGCGCCGCCGCGGTTGATCTCGACGCGATAGAGCTGGTTCTCATGGCCGCGATAGCTGGCGTCCGGGTCTATCGTGCACGGGTCGGTGTCCGTCGGACCAGGCCGAACGCGGGCGCGCAGCCGGCCGCGGCTTGCGGGCTGCAGGGCGTTGCGGAGGGCCTCCGGGGTCATGCAGGCGCCCGGCGTTTCCGTCACCAGGGCCCGCACCTGCCACACCACCTTGGTGCGGGCCGATGTGTCGGGACCGTTCAGGGCAACCTCGCGGATCGCGTCGTCCTCGACAGACGTGACGAGCCGCTCCCAGACGTCGAGATAGAGCTGCAGGGGACCGGTGTCCTTGATCTCCGGCGCGCCCTCGGGCTGAGTGCGGAAGGTGGTGATCCGCTGCAGCCCGGGCTGCTTGGGCTCTCCGCCGGAAAAGGCGCCGATATCGGTCAGGGTCAGCATGCGCTCGACCGGATCGACATCGATGATCCGCGCCTGCACCGGGGCGATCTTGGTGGCCGGGTCCGCATCGCTCAGGCCGACATACTGGTTGGCGCGGAACGGCTGCCCGTCGGCCGAAACCTCCGGCAGCTGCACCTTGTTCTGCCCGCCGGGGAAGGTCAGCGGCAGCCAGGTCCCGTCCAGCTCGCACAGGATGCCGTCGACATAATAGCGGCCGGCGCCGATCGCGAAGTCGGCGTCCTTGGCGGTCGGCGCCTCGAGGGCGGTCAAGCCGAAGCCGAGATTGTCGGCCGGCCCTCCGGCCGGGCCGATGATGTCGGCTGCCAGTCGTCGCAGCTGATACAGCATGATCGACGACTGCTCGTTCCAGTCGGCGTCGAGCTGGACCCGACCCTGCTGGGCGACCACGCGGCTGAAACGCTTGAAGCGATTGAAAGTTGTACGGCTGAGATCGGCTTTCACGGCGTGCCTCCCTTAGGTGGCGAGGAGGATGCCGGCATTGACGCCGGCGGGGGTGTATTCGGCGAGGCGGGCCTTGAGATTGGCGGCCCGCTGCGGCTGGAAGAGATCATGGAAGGCGCCCATCTCGGACTCGTCCTCGGCGCCCGTCCTGATCTCGACGGCACAACTGCTGGTGAGCTGGCAGTAAGCGGCGCGCCCGTACCGGACGCTGTTGAAATCCGGCTCGACACGGAGGCGCTCGTTCTCGATCCGCCGGTCCCGCTCGTCCGGGCCGATCTCGCCCTTGGCGTAGAGATCGCCGATCGCCTTCTCGACCAAGTCCGGCTGGCAGCGATAGCGGCGCGGCGTGCGCGACGCGGGCGGCAGGTAGGAGTAGCGGATGCAGCCGATCTGCCGGCGGCAGGCGTGCACGATTCCGGTGAAGATGCTGTTTTCGGCGAGCGTGATGGCATGCGTCTGCACCTGGCCGATCAGCGTGCTGCGAAGCGCCGTCAGCGTCGCGAAGGCGCAGAGCTGGCCGGACGCGCCGAGGGCGACCCGATCATCGGCGGTGGCATCGACGATGCTGTCGCTGATCCTGATCTCGACCGGGTCCAGCTCCGCCTCGTCGCGCTCGACCTGGATGGCGCCGACGATGCTGTGCTCGATGGTCAGGCACCGCGGCGCGTTGATCAGCTCGATGCTCGGCTCGGTCGGGCGCTTCGGATCGCAATTGCACTCCAGTCCCCAGCCCGGAACCAGGGTGGAATGCCGGATGGCGACGCCGGAGACCCCGCCCGAGACCTGCAGGCCGCGCCCGGTCACCACCAACCCGTCGAGCACGAACCAGCTAGGCCCCTCGCCGAGGACGCTAAGGCTGTCGGGATAGGAGGTCTGCCAGTCGAGCATCCGCAGGACCGGCCGCTTGCCGCTGACGGCGCGGAGCTGCAGCGACTGGTCCTTGGCGAGCTCGACGGCGATCGGCTCGGTGTAGACGCCGCTGTCGAGGATCTCGATCACGGCGTTGCGCGGGGCGTCCTGCTTCCATTTCGCCAGCGCCTCGCCGATCCGCGTGAAATCCGGCTCGGGGCCGGCCGTGACCGGCTGCTGGCCGACGCGGTAGAGCACGGCGTCGGCCGGCTGGCGCAGCGGGCGGGCATATTCGCCGCCGCCCATGTTGGCGCTGAAGCCATAGGAGTAGGAGACCCAGACCGCCTGCTTCCGCACCTTGCCTGGGGCGAACATGATCCGCCCGAGCTCGGGGTCGACCGCGACCTCGTCGCCGACCGGGCGATAGCGCCAGCCGCTGAGATTGGCGGGAACGATGCGCTGGGCGGGGACGGGATTGTCCAGCGAGCCGGTCCAGATCCTGAGGCTGCGCTCGTCGCCGTAGAAGAACGGTACGCCCGAGACCAGCCGCCCCTGCGTCTCGCGCGCGTCGAAGTCACGGCGCCGGATCGGCCCGGGGACGCGCAGATCGGGGTGCAGCCGCGGCGCAGCCGGATCCGGCCTGACGAAGAGTGCGGTGTCGTTGCCGAGCGGGCTGAACAGGTAGCAGTTCGGTGATTCCTCCTCGTAGCAATAGGCCGGCGTCCGGGTCACGGGATAGGAGCGCAGCCGCCAGACGAAGACGCCGAGATCGGGGATGTTGGCACGCCCCGCGGCATGGCGGGAGCTGGCCCGCCGGACGTCGACGCTCCGCGCCATCTCGTCGAAGGGCCCACCGATGGAGTCGAGCGCGTCGCTGTCGCGCAGATCGGCTGTGCGGCCGCGGTTGAGGCGCAGGTGGTTGACGTTCTGGTTGACCGCGAGCTGCCGGTAGAACTCGCGTGCCTGGGCAGGCCAGCCGGAAGCCGTGCCCGCAAGCTCCTCGATCAGGCTGAACGTGCCCTTCCGCCGCCGGTAGCGCAGCGTGTCGGCGACCTCCTGCCGCGGCGCCAGGATGCGGTTCCGCGCTTGGCCCGCCGCATCGCCGCCGCCGAGCCGCCCGGCGCTCTCGATCGGCTGGTAGCCGATCAGCGCGCCGATATAGGGGACGACCCAGTCCTCGCAGGTCTCGATGAACCAGTTCTCGTACAGTCTCTCGATATCCTCCTCGACCAGGGTCACCTGCTCGGCGATCACCTGCAGCAGGGCGCGCAGCGGGTAGCCCTGGTCGGCATCGCGCATCCGATAGACGGCCGGGATGAGCTCGTAGAGGCGATCGTCGCCTACATTCGTCGTGCTCATCGTCCGGCCTCCGTCAGGATCAGCGTGTCGGGGATGGCGGGGGTGAGATAGACCAGCTCGGCCGCGAACACCCGCGCGCAGGGATCGTCGGCGGCCACGGGGTCGTACTCCGGGTTGAGCATCGCGCGCCGGGCGGTCACATGCGCTCTGAGTGTGAGCGTCTCCGCGAGCTTGACGATCTGGTCCGCGCCGATGTCCTCGGGGATCGAGTCGAAGTGCTGGATCTCGACCCGGGCGACACCCTCGATCCCCTGGATGACGGCGACGGCCTCGCTGAGGAAGGCGGCCTGGCCGAGATCCCGCTGCTCGAAGCCGAAACGCGTCAACAGCGTGTCGCGGATCTTCGGCTCGACGAATTCGAAGGTGTAGTCCGGCAGCAGCGCGACCTTGGCGCCGATCACCAGCAGCCTGACCGCGCGGGTGCAGATCTGGACCGGCAGATGCGGGTCGCCGAGCGTCTCGATCGCCTCGATCAGGTTGCGATACAGGTCGGAGGTTTCGAGGATCGGGATGTCGTCGACGCCGGCGATGGTCAGATGCACCAACTGGCGGCGGCCGTCGCTCAGCCGCGCCGCGCTCGCCTTGCCGATGCCGGCGAAGCTGCGGGCGAAATCGGCGTAGTCCCCGACCGAGACCAGCCGGTCGAGCGCCATCAGCGCCAGGGGGGCGTTCCGGCGCGCGGCCTCGATGCCGTCGCGGTCGGCGCCGCCGCTGGCCGCGATCGGATTGATCACAGCCTGCAGCCCGAGCGGATGCGTCGCCAGCTGGCTGATCTGGTTGGCCTTGACGTTTCCGGCCTTGCCGATGCCGTAGCGGTAGGTCGCCTTGACGTTGCCGGTGCCGGTCGGCAGGCGCGCGCCGTGGGCCCCGTTGCCGAAGACCAGCGTGGTCTTGCCGGCTTCGTCCGTACGGGTGACGAAGACCCGCTCGCGCGGGCCGGCGGCGGCGAGGCTGTCGGTTTCGTGCCAGGCGATGTCGTTGACCCGGGCGACCAGGGTGCTCGCCGCGCCCTCGGCGGTGGGGGCGGAGACGAAGGTCAGCGGCCCCTGCCGCAGCGCCATGCCCTGGAAGGCGGCGCTGCCGTCGCCGTCGCCCAGCACCTCGCCGACGGTCTGGCCGTTGGTCGCGTTGGCGACGTTGCCGTAGATCGTGACCGTGGCGGCGTCATAGGTGTAGGCCAGCGGGGTGGCGAGGCTCAGCCGCGTGTGCAGCCGGCCGGGGGCCGTGGAGAGGACGGGGACCTCGTCATCTCCATCGTCGTCGTCGTTGCCATTGGCGTCGATGAATCCGCTGGAGTCGCCCTGGCGGGGAAGCTCGTCCCGGATCTGCGAGACGCCCGCGAGCATGACGAGCTCGGCCGCGGTCACGCCGCTGACCCCGGGCACATCGGTGCGCTCGCCCGAGACGATCAGCCAGCGTCCGGCCTCGAGGCCGTCGAGCGCCTCGGGCAGATCGACCGTGCCGCCGCCGACATCCGCGTCGAGCGGTTCCTCCGCGAAGGCGAGCGGCTCGGACTGGGCGTGGACGATGGTGTCGCGAAGCGTCGCCACCGCCCCCACGATATCGCCCACATGATTCTCGCCCGCGTCCTTGTCGCGCTGCCGGACGTCGGCAAGCCATTGCGGCTCCAGCGTCAGCAGCGTCACCTTCGCGGCGAAGCCCGTGTCGGTATCCATGGTGAACACGGTCGTCGCCTCCACCCGATGGTAGGTGACGACCCGCACGCCGATCGGCTGGTGGTCGTTGTCGACCTCGGGCCGGTCGATCGCCACCCAGCTGCCGGGCTTGACCCGGTCATAGGTCGCGTCCAGCGCGACTGCGGCCGGAGGCATGGGGTCGCCCTTGGGGAAGAGTGCGGGCCAGGCGGCCCTGAGCGTGAGCGGCTCGAAGCGCGTGGTCGATTGGCCTGGGGTATCGGTCTTTTCGATGATGGGCTTGCCCGGATAGGCGCTGGCGAACAGCCCGGCGCGTACCCGCAGCGCCTGCGCCTCGAGCCGGTCCGCAGGCTTCACGATCCGGGTCCAGGCCCGATAGAGCAGGGGCGCCGCCGCGGGCTTGAATGTGCCGAGCAGGCGCGGCGCGATGTCGGACCGGGCGGAGAAGCTGGTCGCGATTGATCGTCCCAGCCGGATGGCATTGGCCGGCTGCACCGACGCCGGGCGGGCGAGCCGGCTGGTCAGCGCCAGCAGCTCTGCGACCGGCGCGGCCTGGGGCTTGGCCTGCTTCGTCGCGAGGGCGCTGGCGCCGGCGCCGCGGGCGAGGGCTTCCGCCGCGTGCCGGATCAGGGTCGCGAGGCGCGTGAAGTTGCGGCTCTCGGCCAGCGCCTGCTTCTCGGCGAGGGCCGAGAGGGTGTCGGCCGCCGATGGGGGAAGGTTCGCCGTGTCCTGCTGGGCGGCGATGTGGTCCTCGATGATGCCGGCGACCTCCGCGGCGAGCTCGCTTCCCGGGAAGAGCTGCCTGGCCTTCCTGGCATAGAGCTCGAGCGGCGTGTGGGTCGTGGCGGAGGTCGGCAGCCCTAGGACGACCTGGGTGCGCTTCTCGTCCTCCTGCGCTTCGACCGCCTCGATCCGGCGCATGGTCTGCAGGCCGTTCCCCTCTCCGAGGACGAAGAGCAGCGGATCGTTTGCCTTCAGGTTGGTGGAGGTGCCGGCGAGATAGAGGGTGTCGAGGGAGTCTGCCGCGACAACCGAACTGAAGTACGGGTCCGCCTGGCTGACCAGCTGCGGTCGCGTCAGGCGCGGCTTCAGCGCGTTCCATTCGAACCGCGCGGCGAGGGCGTCGGAGGTCTCGAAGAACTGCGGCAGCTCGCCTGCGCCCGGGATGCTTTGCGCCCTCGTGCCTCTCGGGAGGTCGCCCTTGAAGTCGGCGGCGACGGTGAAGGCGAGATACACGCTCGATGCGACGCCGGGCCTGAGACGATAGCCGATGAGATTGCCAAGCTCCTGGATCGAGCGGCGCTCGATCGCGGTCGGCAGATAGCCCTCATTGGCGATTCGCTCCTGGTAGAAGGTCAGGACGTCGCCGATGACCGCGAAGGCGTCGAGCAGCGCGATCGACGGATCGTCCGGCGCCCGGGTCGTCAGGTCCAGGAGCGGACGGTACAGGCCGTCGTTCCCGCCATAGGGCGACGGCACGCTGATGGAGAGGGTCGACAGCCGTGCCAGCATCGCCTCGTAGAAGGTGGCATAGCTGCCGACGCGATACTGCAGCGCCGACAGGCCCGGAGGGTTGACGACCGTGGCCGGGCCGGCGTCGCCGATCCCGGCGCAGCATCCGCAATGGCAGGCCTGGGTCATCGTCCCCCCCTGATCAGAAGAGTGAGCCGCCCGTTCTCCGGCGCGTTCGGATTGCTGGCGAGCTGCGCGATCTCGAATGGCGCGAGCGTCAGCACGCCTCCGGGCGGTACCTCCCGGATGGAACCGTCGGCGGCCGGCCGGCCGAGCCGATAGCGCGCCAGGCGGACCGGCTGCACCTCGATGACGCCGGCGACGCCCTGCGCCGCCGCAACGATGCGGCTCAGCACCACGCCGGCGCCGAAAGACAAGCTGTCCGGGTGGAAAAAGCCGCGGCTGCCGTCCGCCAGGGGCCGGTCGCCGAAGACGTCGCGCAGCCTCGCCAGGACGTCGCCCCGCGGCACATGCGGCCGGACGCAGACCTCCAGCGCCAGATCGATCGGGACGTAGCGGGCGCCTTCGACGCGCAGGTCGTGACCGACCCGGCGGAACGGCTCGAGATAGGCGCTGATCTCCCCGACCGTCTGCGGATCGGCGGTCTCGCTGCCGAGCGGGTCGATCGCGACATCGGCCTCGTACCAGCTTCCGGTCCAGGCGAGCGCCCCCTTGGTGCCCTGCAGCCGGCGGAAGGGCACGCCGCAGCCGCCAACGCCGGACCGCATGTCCTCGCCGGGCTCCTCCTCGATGATCGAGCGCGGATCGTCCGGCTCGGCGCGCAGCGGCGGATCATCGGGCCCGGGCACGTATTCGGCCCCGCGCAGGCCCTGCAGCAGCCGGGGCCTGCCGGCGAGGCGGCGCGCATCGTCGGCCGCGAGCGCGGCGTAGTCGTCGGACGTGATCGCCCGCTCCCGCACCACCCGGAAGGCCCGGGGAGCGAACATCTTCACCTCTGCCACCGGCTCGGGCGGCGTGCCGCCGGCCGCGGCGAGGGGGTTGCGGACCTGCAGGGTCCCTCCGGCGTCGAGCGTCTGGCGGAACACGATCAGGCGGATCGTCTCGGCCCCGACATTGCCGGCCGGGCCGTTGCCGAGCCCGTACCGGGCGTCGAACCGGGTGCCCGCCGCGGGCGTCAGCCCTTCGCCGCCCTTGCCGAAGCGGATCCGAGCGGTGCCGTCGTCGTCGATCTCCACCACGAAGTCGCGATCGTCGGGCGAGCTCGCGAGCAGGTCGCGTTTGGGGCTCCAGCCGGCGGATTCCGGCACGAAGGACGAAGCGTTCGTGCCCTCCGGCGGTGTCGAGGTCCCGGTGAGGCGGATCCACGGCAGGGCGCGGCGCGGATCCTGCAGGATCGCCCGGCTGGCGCAGCCGCAATCGGATAGCGGCTCGGAGAACGTCAGGGGGTGCTCCGACAGGTGCGGTCTGAACGCGCGGGCCACGCGCCGGATCTCGGCCGGCTCGCAATCGGTGGGGCAGACCGGCACCGGCGGCAGGGACCCGACCGTGCCGATGTCCTCTTCATGGGCGGCCGAATGGTGGACCAGGACGACGTTGCCGCGCGCGACGCTGATGCCGTCGCGGCAGTCGCAGTCCGGAGGGGGCATCCTGGCCGAGAGGCAGAGCGGGAAGGCGAGCGCATCCTCTGCGCACCACTCGATCTCGACCACCGGCTGCCCGTAATCGTCGCCGAACGGGTGGTACAGCGGGTCAATCGCCGGTGTGACCTTGGTCAGGCGCACGGCCTGGCGGTGCGTAGGGTCGGCATCGGCGGCGTTGCCGGTCTTCGGACCGATCACCTCCTCGAGGATCAGGACGTCGCCGACCTTGAGCCGCAGGGCGCGGTGCGTCCCGGGCGGCTCTCCCGAAGGCGTCGCCGCCTGCTCTTCGCCCTTGCCGGCATCCTGCGCCTGGTCCTTGCCCTTGCCGCGGCCCTTCGCCTTGGGCTTGTCCTCGACCCAGCTGTCGACCAGCGTCGCCGCGGTGGTGCCCTTCGGCAGGCAGCAGGCGCAGTCCCCCCAGCTGTAGAACCGGATCTCGCTGTGCGAGGCGACGATGTCGATGGTGGCGTCGGGATCGGCGACCAGCGGCTCGAAGATCACGGTGCTGCCCGGCCGGGCCCTGGCCAGGTCGCCCGATGTCAGCACTCCGCTCGCAGGCGCCCCGGGGAAGCCGGTGCTGAAATACAGGTTGCCGGAGGGAATGGCCGGCAGGTCCACCGTGCTGCCGATCGTCACCCAGGCGCGGGCGTTGCAGCCCTCATGCATCAGGTAGTCGACCAGGCGGGCGTGGCGGCGGACCGAGATCCGCTGGCGCGCGGTGTCGAGATAGGCCTCGGTAGCGACCGCGTCCTGGTAATAGCTAAGCTGGTCGCCGGCATAGGCCAGCAGCTCGACCAGCATGATCCCGACATCGGGAACGTGGCGTTCCCGCCAATCGGGCATGGTCAGCGCCAGGCGGTCGAGGATCAGCTGCCGGAAGCTGGCGTAGTCCTTGGCGAGATAGCTGATCTCCGGGGCCGGGCCGGCCGCCGGCGGGCAGGACGGCTCGGTCCTGCAGTCGAGGTCGCTGGGGCAGCTCGCCTTGAACGAGAATTCGACGGAGGCGTAGCGGGGGTCGAAGCCGTCGAGTGGCACGCCGGTCTGATCGCCGTTCTCGTCGAGCTTCACCAGGCTCAGCCGGTAGCTCGAGAAGTCGCCGGGCTTGTCGACCGTCACCTCGAGGTAATCGTCGAGCGTCGGGTCCTTCTGACGGACCACGCGAAGGCCGGTGACGGCGATGTCGGTGATGCGCATGCCGCCCGCGATGCTGACGTTCCGGCGCTCGATCTTCGGCGGCGCCTTGCCGAGGAAGAAGACGCTGAGGTCGGTCTGCGCCTCGCCGATCTCGACGTAGTCGAGGCCGTACAGATCGGCCGCGCGCACGTCGTCCCGCCGGTTGTCCTCTCCGCATGCCTGGCACTGGTCGTCCATTTTCGGCCTGCTTTCCTCGCCGGCGCGTCGGCGCCGGCCCATTGGTCATGCGGTGGTCCGGGCAAAGCTCTCCGTCACTTCGGCGCCGGTGCGCCGCACCGCGTAGCGCACGGTCACGTTCAGCGTCGCGTCCTCGGCCGTGACCTGAAGCTCGCGAAGCTCGATCACATCGCCGAGGTAGCGCTGCAGGGCGGCCTGCGTCGTGAACTGCAGTGCCGAAGCCAGCTCGGGGCTGTTGGCGGCGAACACCATCTGCAGCAGCCCGCTGCCGAAATCGGGGCGATTCACCCGCTCGCCGGGATTGGTGAACAGCAGCTGCTCGATCATATCGCGGATGTGGTCCGCGTCGCCGGTCGCGGCGGTGCGGCCGCTGCTATCGAAATGGAAGGGGAAGTCGATGTTCATCACCGTCACCTCAGCTTCCGGTCACGCGCGTCTGGGTCATCGCCACGATCAGCGGCGTGCCGGTCGGCGCGCAGATCGCCTGGCTGTCGAGCAGCAGCAGCGGCTGGCCGTTCGAGGTGACCCGCAGTGCGGAGGTGATCCACTGCGCGGTCACGCAGGGGCCGTTGGCGGCGGGCGGCGGCGGCAGCGCGCAGCCGGCCACCACATAGGGCGCCGCCATGGTGACGGTCGGCTGGCCCATCACCGTCACCCGCGGGTTGGGAACGGTCGGCTGCGCCTGGCCACCATGGGAACACAGCACCGTGGCGCCGACATGCAGGAGAAATCCGGGCATCGGCTCGCTCCTTTCCCTACACGACGACCAGGGCGCCGTTGTTGATGGTGACGGTCGGGCCGGCCATGACGATGCTCGCCCCCTTGCCGTTCTGGATGTAGATGCCGGTGTCGTTGACGATGATGGTGGCGCCGGTGGTGCTCTTCAGCATGATGCCGCCGGTCGGGCCGGGCAGGTCGCTGATCACCAGCGTGTTCTGCAGCGTCGACTGCAGCACGATGTTCGGGTCGCCGGGGGGGCCGGCCAGAGCCAGCGCCGGCACCTCGGCAGGATTGCCCCACCAGCCGCCGGTCCACACCGGCCGATCGGGATCGCCCGCCTCGAACTGGATCCAGACGCCGGCGCCGACCTGCGGCACCATGTAGGTGCCCATCTGCTTCCCCGCGATCGGCACGCAGGGCATGGCCCAGGTCGAGGGCGTGACGCCGCCGACGTCGGGGATGAGCGCCATGATGCGGCCCAGCATCATCGGATCCACGTTGTTGAACACCGTGCCCCGGTAGACGCCGAAGTATTTCGCCGGGCTGGTCATATGCTCACCGTCGAGACCGTGGAGCCGAGGCCGCCGCGCGCCAGCGAGAAGCTTTGCTTGTATTCGCCGCGCTTGATGGTGTGGGTGACGCTCTTGACGTAGTACTTGCCGTCGTAATAGGGCCCGGCGCCGCGCACCGCCGCCAGCTGCCGGGCCTTGAAGACATGGCCGTAGCGCAGCACGTCGAGCGAGCCGCTGGCGGTGACGACATCGGCGGTGTTGAACTGCGCGGCGAGGGCGGCCAGCGCCGCCTGGATCGGCCCGAGCCCGGCGCCGGGTGTCAGCTGGGTGTATTTCAGTGGCGTCGCCGACCGGGCCGCGTTCGGGGCGCGGAGCAGGTCGATGTTCGGCACCGGGATCGGGATCGGCACCTTCGAGTTCGGCTCGATGACGGTGACGATGTAGTTGGTGGCCAGGGTGCCGTCATAGGCGAAGCTGATCGCATCGAGGTTCGTGCTGGCGTCCAGGTTGATGCTGAGCGCCGGCTGCATGCCGCCGAACATGGTGGTGAGGTCCGGGCCCCAATAGGCCATGCTCGACCCGGGTTGGGGGCCGGGGTCGAGATAGAACACCGCCCCGACCGTGCCGGCGATGGCGGTCAGGAACGCATAGTCGGTGCCTTGCTGCTTGCGGAAGTTTTCGATCGGGTTCTCGATCAGCGTCATGATCGGCGGGATCGCGACCGGGAGCACGCCGAGCACCAGGTATTTGGCGAGGATCATCTCGACCACGACGAACAGCGGGATCGCCGGGTAGGGGATCCCGGTCAGGTCGATGAAATCCATCAGCGCGGTGAGGTCGAGACCGGTCACCGTCAGCATCGACTTGCCGGCAGCGCTGGACGGGGTGAGATCCTGCTTGGTGACGATGCCGTCCATCAGCACCTCCGTCTGGCCGTTGACGGTGACGGCGATGATCACGCGCTGCCGCGGGTCGAAGAAGCCGGAGGCGTGCAACTGCGCGATCGGGGCGTTGCGGCCGAAGGTAAACTTCAGCTGAAAGCCGCCCTGGCTGCCGACCGACGAGGTCACCTGCACATCGGTCAGGGCCTCGATGACCGCGCGCGGCACCGGGTTCGCATTGAACGAGCCCATCATCAGCGTGAGGTAGAAGCCCTTGTTCATAGCGCCGTGCCGCTGATGCCCTCGGGAAGCGTGATGCGAAGCCGCCGGCCGACCGTCTCTGTCAGCTCCGCCGGCCGCATGGCGTTGTTGGCGTCGCATAGCCGCCAGAACACGGTCGGGTCGCCGAAATGGACCGCCGCGATGGTGTCGACCCGCTCGCTCTCGGCGACCACGTGCTCCTGCAGCAGCTGGAAGCGGCCGGCCTGCGGCAGGAAGCGGCGGCGGACATAGGCGACGGTCGCGCCGCCCTCCTGGCGCACGGCGATGTCGATGCCGTAGTAGCGGCTGGTCGGGTCGAACAGCGTGCGCTTCAGCGCCGCCTGCGCCAGCATCGCCTCGACGGGATCGGTCAGGCCGGTGGTCCGGTCGTCGCTCATGGCAGCCCCCTGATGCCGAGTTGCGCCTGCGTGCCGTATTGGTACAGCTGCGCCAGGCTCTCCTTCTGGCGCTGGTAGGCGAGGTAGAGGTTGCCGCCCTTGTCAGCGAGCGAGAGGTCGTCGACCGAGAGCACCTGCATGCCGAGCGAGACCTTGGCGCGGAGCGGGTTCAACTGCGGGTCGAAGGCTTCCTCGGTGATGCTGAACTCGGTCAGCCTGACCGGAACGATGCGCGAGGCGCTCCACACGAACAGGCTCATCGGCGCCAGCATCGGCATGATCTCGAGCGTGCCGGTCTGCGCCAGGACGAAGTTCGCCTGCAGCGTCGCTGCCGGCGGGTAGACCAGAGTCTCCAGCGCCGCCAGCTGGGGGAAGATGCCGTGCGCGACGAGGCTTTGGTTCCGGTCCGGGAATTCGAGCTGGTCGGCGGCATCGATCTCGGCGTCGAGCTTGATCGTCTCGACCGGCGGGCCGGTCAGGCGCAGCGCCTCGGACCGGTCGCCGCCCTCGGACGCGCCCTTGATCTTCAGCGTGCGCGACAGCGTGTCCGGATTGTACTGCAGCGCGATGATCCCGTTCGGCCGGATCGCGAACGAGTTCGGATCGAGCAGGACGAGCCCGCCTTTCAGGACGCGCGGTGATCCGGGAAATGAGCTCATCAAGCCACTCTCTGCGGTTCCTGTTCGAGCGCGGTCTCGTTGCGCGCTCTGTTCAGGTTGGTATTTCGATCTTGAAGCGCTTTATGTTCTTGTTGACGTAGTCTGTTACGAGTGGGTCGCTGTCTTGGGGTATTTTCTTATCCGAATGATTGATCATCAGTTTCACCGTACGATTGATCTTCGGATGAGGCTGATCTGCTGTTGTCTGTATGAATATGCCGTCGTTGATTTCCGTGACGATGCTTTGCTGCAGAAATTTGTGCCTTCCCACAACCGGAACGTCTTTGATCGTTTCGATTTTCTTGATGGTTGATTCGTCTACTCCGTCCTTTTTAAGTTTTGCGATGCTGTCGCTTGTGATTTTGAAGGTGGTTGGGAAGTCGCCATAGCATCGGCGGGCCACCTCCAGCTTGACCTGCCTTTCGGTCGAGTTCAGCACCGTCCGCGTGCCCGTCGTCGCCCCCGTTCCGTCCTGGACCGGCACCTCGGTGACGACGCCCTGGGCTGCATAGGTTGCTTCCTGCCCCGGCTTCGCCATTGAGCGCTTGATGGCATGCTCGTTGGCCCAGGCGCCCTCGGCGTACAGGCTCTCGTTTTTCCACACCACCTTCGATCCGACCGGCGCGCTCTCCCATGTCGCGTCGTCGAACTCCGCCGACTCGGGCTGGACGATCTTTCGTTTGATGCCGGTCGTGTCCTCGGCGCGCAGGGTGAGATTGGCAAATCTCTGGTTGAACTGCGTCTTGTCGTCCTTGAGGGCGCTCCACCATGCATGCAGCAGCGCGATCTCGCCGAAGAGGCGGCAGTCGCAGGTCCAGCGGTCCAGACGACTGAACAGAAGCTCGACCGCCTTGAACGAGTCGCCCGTCTTCGCGCGGAACCCCCGGCCGCCGAGCTTGCCTTCCTCGCCCGTGGTGATCTCGATCCAGTTCTCCTGGTCATAGGCGACCTCCTGGCCTTGCGGGAAGCGGCAGCCCTCCGGCTGGGCGGATTCGAGCTTCTTCAACCCCTCTTCGAGACCCGCCTCCCACCGCTTCCGGAAGGCGGGATCATCGAGCAAGGAAGGCTCCTTCGGCTCGCTGCCCGGCTTCTTGTCGAAGGCTCCGGCGGCAGCCGCGACGCCGAGGCCGACCAGCCCGGCACCGAGGATGGCGGCGCCGATCCCGAAGCCCGTCGCGGCACCGTTCGAAGCGCGTTGAACCATTGCGGCAGGCGCGGCCGTAATCCGGACAGGGCCGCCGCCCGTGGCGTGGGCGGCAGCCTGTGCCTCGCGCTCGGACGCGTCGTCCGGCCCGCTCACGAAACTCGACCGCGACCCCGTCCAGGGTCGCCGCTCATTCTGAACCACATGCGCCAGCTCGTGGGTGATCAGCCTCTCGCCCGCCCGGCTGCGGGGGGCGAAGGCTCCCTGCGCGAAGACGATGCTGCGCCCGACCGTGTAGGCGCGGGCTCGCAGGGCGTCGGCGGAGTGCGCCGCGGGATCGTCGGTGTGGACCCGGACACCGCTGAAATCATGGTCGAAGCGATGCTCCATCCGTGCCCGGAGGCCGGGCTCCAGGGGGCGGCCGCCCGAAGTCGGGATCGTGCCGGCGACCGGCGCCGCCTGGTTCGGTCGATCGTCGCCGCCGGGCTCTCGTTGCAGCGCCGACTGCTTCTGCTTGCACGCCTCGCATCGGCCGCCGGCGACGGCATGGTTGCCGCAGGCGCATTGCCGCCGCAATGCGCCGGCGTCGGATCGAACGCCGGCGCCGGCCGTCCGCACCGCGGCGTGTGGCGAAGGCACTCTAAAGGCCATGGGAGCGGCCTTTCCAAGACCGGGTCGTCCGCGCTCCCCATGGCAGAGTCGTGATCGCGCCTGGGGCGACGAGGACGAGGCCGCCCTTCCGGGCGCGCGGCGGGCCGGAGACGGCGGTCATGGCTGCGGCGCCTTGCCGGGGGCGGACTCGATCGGCCGGTCCACGGGGCTGAGGATGCTGCGATCATGCGGGTCGAGAAGGCCGGGCAGCAGCTCGTCCGTCTCCGGGTGCCGTTCATCGGCGAGCCGCAGCTTGTATCGCCGGTTGGCGCGTGCCGGATCGCGGCCCGGATCGACCACGAACCAGTCCCCGGTCTCCCAGATGACCCAGGGGTATTCCTTCAGGCGGTCGGCTTCCCGTTCCGGGTGGCCGTTCTTGATGGCATCAGTGATCTCGATCGCCTGCTTGGCGTAGCCGTTATAGGCCTCGGCGAGTTCGACGAGCATCGCGTGCTCGGTGCGCGGGATGCCGGAGCCGTGGCCCTGGAAGAGATCATTCCCGGCCTCGTCCTTGTCGGTGAGCACGGCGTTCTCCAGCCGCCACGGCGACTGCTGCTTCACATTGAGGCCGTCGAAGGCCAGATGGTTCCAGAAGACGACGTGATCGCCGATCAGGAGATCGTCCTTCGACTTCGGGCGGATGTCCTGGCGATAGCCGAGCGCCTTCGGGGACCGGAGATCGGGCCAGCCGGCTTTCGGGAAGCCCGACCAGGTCAAGCGCATCTGGATCCGGCCACTCTGGACATAGCTGTTAAACTTGTCGATGCCGAGCGTTTCCGCATAGGTGCGGAATTGAATGACATTGACCAGATAGTCGCAGTGAATCAGCGTCTTGTTGCAGATACTTTTCTGCGGTGTGAACAAATTTACCAACGCTTTATATGGATTTTTAAAGCCATCGTCGGTAAGGTCGAAATAGTAATAAAGTATCGGATGGAGTTGAGCGGCTGACCAGTATTTTTTAGCGTCCTTGTTGATTCGCGCATTGGCGAGATTGTATTTATCTCCTGGTGCGGGAGGCTTGTAGTCGTCGCATCCATCTTTGGCTTGCAGATTTTCCGGGTAGTCGAAGCCGTTGTTCGGCGACTGCCGGGTCGCCTGCGATTCCGTCATCTGGCTGCTGATCGAGACGCGTTTCACGACTTCGTTCTTGAACTCGGTGTCGTCGCTGAAATCGAGTCCCGACGTGACCGCGAAGATGTCATGCAGCACCCGCTCGGCCAGCGGCCGCTGCGCGCTGGCAAAGTTCTCCTTGGCGAACCAGGTGGCGAAGCTGTCGAGCAGAAGATCCCGCTGCATGGCGCGATGCGTCAGGAACCAGCGCACCATCCGGCCGGAATAGGCGCCGGAATTCAGGTCGCCGAGCAGTTCGGCAAAGTCGACATTGGCGGGACTGAGGGCGTCGGCGAGAGCTTCGTCGGGCGACCTCTCGAGGAGGGTCATGATCGACTGGCGGTCGCCATTGGTCACGATGCCGGCCTGCATCTCGCGAATGAGAAGCTTCACCTTCTTGGCGTCGAGCTTGAACCTCGCATTGCCGTCGGCCCAGCGCCGGACGACCTGGCGGGCCTTGTTGTCGCTGTAATAGCCGCCGTCGGGCATATCCATGTCGCTGATGTGCTGCAGGTAATCCGCCAATTCGTCGTCGCTGTAGCTGAGCTCGGCGCCGAACAGGCTCGGGATGAAGAAGGCGACGTCGCGGAGCCCGCGCAGGAACTTGGTGCCGGCGCTGGCGCGCTGGATGCGCCCGGCCGTCGCCGCGCCGCCCTGCTGGATCACATGCGTCAGCTCATGCGCCAGCAACTGGCGTCCGGCGGTGGTCTCCGGCGCGTATTGGCCATGGCCGAACACGATATGGTCGCCGAGCGTGAAGGCATGCGCGTCGACCTTCTCGGCGGCAGCGGCGGCCTGCGCCCCCAGATGGATGCGGACCCTGCCGAGATCGTAGCGTGCCTGGTCGACGCGCGGCACCGGGGAGCGGCCGGTCGGGCCGCGGAAGCGGTCGGCCTGGCGATGCGCCTCGCGCTCGAAGTGATCGTCGGCCGGACCGATGACCGGCGATCGCATGGTTCCCGTGGAGGCCGGAACCCGGCTGAAGTCGCCGGTCAGGGTCTGTTCCATCAAAGCGCGTGTCGCGGGTGCGAGCGGGTGCCCGCCCGAGGCCAGGACGTCGCCGACGATCGACGGGACCGGCACCGGCGTCGCGGCAGCCCGCCAAGAACGCTGCAGCACGGCGCGCTTCTTGTCCTTGCAGTCCCCGCACTCGCCGCCGGCGATCGTGTGCTGGCCGCAGGCGCATTGGCGCTGCAGCCGGCTCGCGGCGGCGCGCGCGCTGGTCTGGAGCCCGGAAGGATTGGCGCGTACCGGGGCGGCAGCCGATCTCTTCATGGCACGCGCCCGCCGCGTTTCACCTGCTCGATGAAGGGCAGGTAGGCGGAGACGTCTCCTCCGGCCTTGAGCGTCTCGTAGAACTCCCCACAGATGCTGGCCTGCTGCTCGGTGTTGAAGTCGAGGAATTTCTTGCCGGCGGAATGGGCGGTCACCAGGTTGGCCGCCCCGCCGAAATCATAGGCGCTCTGGCCGCGCATCGCGGTCGCGGTCTTGCGGACGACCGAGATGCCGTGCTGGGTCTGCCAGGCGTGGGTCAGCTCGTGGATCAGCAGCGGCATGTAGTCGGCCAGCGGCTTCGACAGGTAGCCTCGCGGCAGATAGGCCGTGTCGAAAGGCGTGCGGGCGTAGCCCCCGATGGTCATCACCGGGGCGGAGTCGGAGACCTTGGCGGTGGCGAAGTTGAGGCTCGTGCCGAAGACCAGAGTGGCTTCGGCCTTCTCGGCGGAATTGAGCGTGCGGGCTTCGGAGGTGGCGACGTCGCCGGCCACCATGCCGATGACGCCGCCGATGACGCCGCCGACCAGCGCACCGACCCAGCCGCCTGCGGCGCCGATCCCGGCCCCGAAAGCGGCGCCGGCGATGCCGCCGCCGATCGCGCCGCCGGCGGCGCGCTGGATCGTGCCGCTATCGACAGTCTGGCCGATGGGTGGCGCTGCGCCGCCGGCTCCGACCAGCTGCGAGACCGTGCCGGCCTCGCGCTCCGCCGCAGTGTCGGCCGCGCCGACGCGGTAGGTCTGAAGGCTCGGCCCGCTCCGGCCCTGCTGCACGACATGCGTCAGCTCATGGGCGATCAGCGTCCGGCCGTCCCGCGTGTCCGGCCGATAGCGGCCGGGGCCGAAGACGACGTCGCGCCCGATGGTGTAGGCATGGGCGTCGATCGCTTGGGCCGAGGCGCCCGCACCCTGATCGGCGTGGACGCGGACATGGCTGAAGTCGCGGCCGAAGCGGGGCTCCATGAAGGCGCGCGTCGAGGCGTCGAGAGCCTGGCCCGGCGATGCCGACGTGGCTTCCGCCGTGCCCGGCGTGGTCTGCGGCCGATCATGCCAGGGGTCGCCGAGCCGCTTGCCGGGAGCCGACCAGCTTTCGGCCGAGTCCCTGGCGGGTGTCCCCGCATGAAGCCGATCATGTGCACCGTTCGTCATGCCGTGGCCTCCGTGGGCTGCGACGCAGCCGGAACAATGCGGCGGCGGTGGCGCCGCCGGAGGTTGTTGGCTGCGTCCGGGAAGGCCTGCACGCCCTCGGCCTGCAGAACCTCGGTTCGGCGTTGATGTCTGGACGCGTTCATGGTTCCCCCGGGGCTCCTATGAATCCCAGCCGGTCGTTTCTTGTTCGCCGATGTAGTCCCGATCGATCTCCTCTCTCTTCAGGAGCGCGGGGTTGTAGTGGGTGGAGCCGGTCACATCCTTGCGGATGGCGGCGATGTCGGGCGTGCCGGCGGCGGTCCGGTAGCTCGGCTTGCGCGGCTCGATGCCGTGCCGTCTGCGGAATTCCTCTTCCGCACCCCGCGCCTGGGCCTCGCCCTCGCGGCGCTCCTCAGGGCTGGGGCCTCTCGGCGTGGTCGCATGCTTCCCTTCGTGGTACAGCGTGGTCGCGGCCTGTTCGTTGTTGAGGCTTTTGCGCAGACGAATCCGGGGGCCGGGCTTGGGATCGGGATCGGTGTTGCCCCGCACCCGCGTCAGTTCCTCCACACCCTCGCGGCCGTCTTCGTACCGGTATTTGGCGAAGGCCGTCACGAAGCGGAAGATCTTGAAGCCGAGCCTCAGAACCTGCGCGAGCATCCCTGCGTCGCCGTGGCGCCGGATGACGGCCTTCGTGCCCGCGACGTCCCACTCGTTCTTCAGGCTGAGGTCGTCGATGTCCTGGGTGTCGATCAGCGCGCCGAGCGCCTTGCGCTGGTCGCCATCGAAGCGTTGCACGAGCGTCTCGATCCCGACCGCCCGGAAGATGCGGGCCCGCTCGGCGGGAATCGCCTCCTCCAGCAGATCGAGAATACCGATCTGGTCGTCGCGGCTGAGATAGCCGGAAGCCATTTCCTGAATCAGGAGGATGCGGGTCGGGACGGTCAGCACCGTATAGCCGGCCTTGCCCGCCTTCCAGCGCCTGACGATCTCGCGCGCCTTGTTGTCGCTGTCGTAGGAGTCTTCGATCTTCTGGTTCCTGTCCAGCGCCTGCAGATAGGACTTGAGTTCCTGGTCGGTGAAGGTGCCGCCGCCGAAGAAGCGGGCGATGGCCTGGCCGATCCCCGCCCGCTGGATGCGGCTCTCTGCGGCCGGCACATGGGTCTGCTGGGCGACATGGGCCAGTTCGTGGGCGATCAGCTGGCGCCCGGCGGTGGTCTCCGGCGCATACTGCCCGCTGCCGAACACGATGCGGTTGCCGAACGTGAAGGCGGCGGCGTCGACGCTTCGAGAGGCAGCCGCCGCGGCGTCGCCGGTGTGCACGCGGACCTCGGAGAAGTCGTGGCGCGCCCGGCCGGCCGGGCCGTGCCCCGATCGCGGGCCGGGCCCGCTCCACAACCGGGCCGCCTGATCCCGGGCCTCGTGCTCGAGGCGGGCGTCGGCCAGCGCCGGCGTATGGCTGAAATCGCCAGTGAGGCTCCGTTCCATGAGGTGCCGCGTTGCCGGATCGAGGCGGTTGCCGGGTGAGGACAGCACCGCGTCGACGGCAGGCGGGATGGCATCCGGCATGCTTCCACTGCGGGCGGATTGCCGCCGCAGCGGGCCCGTCGGCAGGGGGGCCGGCTGGACGGGCTGTGTCGCAGCGCGTGCGGCCGTGATCTTCATGGCCTGCTCCCGCGCCCCGAAGGCGTCGCCGGGCGTGGTCCCCCGATCCCGGCATGGACCGATCGGGCCACCGCGCGGCCGAGGGCGCCAGGCTGTTCGCCCCGGTCGACGCGGATCGCCGGCGCGGGCAGCTGGGGCACCGCGCCGCCCGTGGCCAGTTCGCGTGAGAGCCCGCCGGTCGCGAGCAGCCGCGCCAGCTCGGCTTCGACCGCCGCGCGCAGCCGCGGCCCGTCCGCGCCGCTCGCCGGCAGGCCGTCGAGCACCAGGCGCTCGATATGCAGCTTAATCCTCATGCCACCCTCGCGGGCGGGGGCGGCCAGCGGAAATCCGGCTCGTGGATCGGCCGCTCGATCTTGCGCAGCTCGTTGCGCGCGGCGTCGAGCACGATCGGCATCGTCACCTCGCCATTCGTCTGGGCGGCGACGAAGGCGGCGTTGAGCGCGATCGAGGCGATATGCCCGCCGGCGAGGTCGAGCCGGGCGAGGCGGTCGAAGTCGAGGCCGCTGGTCGGCGTTGCGGCGGGGAAGGCCCGCTGCCAGATCGCGCGCCGCTCGGCGGCGGCCGGGAACGGGAAGGTCACGATGAAGCGCAGGCGGCGCATGAAGGCGCCGTCGAGCGCGCTCTTCATGTTGCTGGCGAGGATCGCGAGCCCGCCGAAGGACTCCATCCGCTGCAGCAGGTAGTTGACCTCGATGTTGGCGTAGCGGTCGTGGCTGTCCTTGACCTCGCTGCGCTTGCCGAACAGGGCGTCGGCCTCATCGAAGAACAGGATCATGCCGCCGGCCTCGGCGGCGTCGAACAGCCGGCGAAGGTTCTTCTCGGTCTCGCCGATATACTTGCTGACGACGGCGGAGAGATCGATGCGGTAGAGATCGAGCCGCAGGTGATTGGCCACGACCTCGGCGGCCATGGTCTTGCCGGTCCCGCTCTCCCCCGCGAACAGCGCACTGATGCCGAAGCCGCGGCTCATCTTCTCGGCGAAGCCCCAGTCCTGGTAGACCCGGTTCCGCTGCGCCACCTGGTCGGCGATCTGGTGCAGCAGCGCCGTCTCGGGGGCGGGCAGCACGATGTCGTCCCAGCTCGCCTTCGGCACGATGCGCTCGGCCATGGCCTCGAGCGTCGGGCGGGTGCGGACGAGGGCGGCGTTCCACAGCCGGTCGTGATCGACCGCGCCGGACGCGGCCGGGTCTCGACTCTCTGCGGCGATCTCGCGGATCACGTTCAGATTCAGGCTGAACTGGCCGGCGAGGCGGGCCGGGCTGTCGCCGGCCTCGGCGCCGAGCGCCGCCGCCCAGGCCGTCTTCTGCTCCGCCGGCGTGGGCTTCGCGACATCGATCGACAGGCTGCCGTCCGGCAGGCCGTGCCAGGGCTCGACCGTGTCGACGAAGACCAGGGCGTTGGCGTGGCCGAGGAAGCGCGACATGGCCGACGCACTCGCCCCGCGCTGCCCCGCCTGGTCGAGGCCGTCGGTCTCGACATAGAGGGCGAGGGGCAGCAGCCGCCCGGCCCGCTGCCAGAGCCGTGCAAAAGTCTCGAGGTCGGCCGGGGCGGAGGGCAGGGCACCTGCGTGGATCCGGTAGGGATGGGCGAGCAGCGCGCGGCAGACCGCGCCGGCCACCAGGCGTTTGCTCGCCGGATCCGGGCCCAGCAGCTGGACCGGCGGCGGGCTCTGGCCCGGCGCCGTCCGCGTCAGCCGCGCGAGGATCTGCTCCGCCATCCGGGCTTGCGACGGCGGCAGCTCGAGATCCGGCTCCGCGACCGCGAGCGGCATCACCAGCGGCGTCAGCCGGTCGTCGAGATAGGACAGGCCCTTCAGATAGTTGACGACCCATTCGTCGGCGCGGATCCGGCTGACGGTGAGCGGCGTGCCGGTCGGCTGGCTGATCTCGGCGAGTTGCCAGTAGCGGATCGGCCCTTCGGGTGAGAGTGCCTCCCAGGCAGGCTCGTCGAAGATCGAAAGCGCCAGCGCGAAGGTCGGATAGGCGCGGTCCGGGTCGCGCTGCGCGCGGGCGCACAGCGCGGCGACCGACGTATCCAGCTCCATCGCCACGCAAAGCAGCAGGATGTTCATCTCGAACGGCGTGAGGCCGAGCCGGTCGCGGAGGGTCGCCAGAGCAGGGGGTGGCAGGACCGTGTCGGAGTGCGGCTGCTCCGTGGTCCGTGGATCGCTGCCCGCAGTGATCAGCCGCGTGCCGGCCGCTCCGGCCTCGAAATAGCTCTGCGGCCTGCGGCGTCTGAACCAGCCCTGCCGATCGGCCGACCCGACGGGCTCGGCCGGGACCTCCGGCGCCGTGTCGCCCCCGGCGTGGCGCTGCAACAGGTCGCGGATCCGGGCGACCGCTGCCGACAGCGCCTGGGTGTTCTCCTGCTGCCAGGCCGCCGCGTCGCTCATGGGATCACGACCTTCTGCGTTTCGTCGAAGACCGGCGGGGTGACCGAGCGGTCGACGATGCGGCTGTCGACCCCGTCAACCCTGAGCCGGTACCGGTAGGTTCCGGCCACCGCGTCGTCGAGGGTGAAGGTCAGCGTGCCGGTCTGCGCCGGATGGGCGGCGGCAGCGATCTCGCTCGACCCGAGGAGGAGCGTCGCCCGCTGTCCGGGCCGGATCTCGGGCGCGCAGGTCGCGGTCAGGGTCACTGGCCCGGGAGCCACCCCGGCCACCGCGATCGTCGCGCCCGGCGCCAGCGCCAGCGGCAGCTGGTTGGTGGTCCGCGCGAAGGTCTCGCCGTTGCGGGTCACCGCGACGCTCACCCCGTAGAACCCCGCCGGCCAGTTTGCGGGCTGATTGGGGATGGTCACCGTCAGCCGGGTCGCCGTGCCGCCCGCGGCGGGTGGCAACAGGATCGGCGCCGGCAGCAGCGGATGGTCGAAGCGCACGGAGACGCTGGTGCCGTCGAGATGGACGCCGCTGAGCACGATCTCCTCGCCGAGCCGGGCGTTCGGCTGGTTCTGCGGCGGGGTCACCGCGTCCAGCGTCGGCAGCGGCGGCGACAGATCGCCCTGGGCGGTGATGCCGGAGTCGCCCTGGCCGCGCGCCAGCACCGGCAGGCCTGCCCGCGTCGGCCGCCGGCTCTCGATCAGCACCACCGAAGCCTGGTACGCCGCGGACAGCCGGTAGGGCGAGGAGAAGCCTGTCCAAAGCTTCGACAGCTCGTCGAGCGAGATCGGATGGTGCGTCAGCCGCACGCGCTCGATCTGGCGGTCGAGATCGGCGTCGGGCACCGGGCCCTGGGTGGCCAGGCGGATCTCCTCCGCACCCAGGATGATGTGGTCGTGCAGGATGCTCATCGCCGCGCCCAGCAGCCTCTGGCCCGTCGGCTTGGTGGCGTCGTTGGCCTCGCCATAAGCGGTGACCAGGTAGAACAGGGTGAGCGGCAGCGGCGGGTTGCCGATCTCGCCGGGCAGCACCTGCCGCGGCATGTCGGCATTGACCCAGGCGGCGCTTCGCGCGACCTGGTAGAGGAACAGGTTGACGCGGTTGTTGGTCTCGCTGTCCGGCCGCGCCTTGTCGAGCGGCCGCGTGGTGACGTCGAGTCCGCTGAACCCGTCCTTCAGCCCCTGGAACAGGATCGACTGGAGCGTCGCCGTGACCGCTGCGATGGCGTCGGTGTTGCTCACGGCCTACCTCGCCCGCGCCCGGAGGTATTCGTCGAGGCTCATCACCGGCGACGGGCGCCCGGCGCGCGCCGTCTCGGCGAGGGCCGCGACCGCCGCCCTGACCTCGATCCGGCCGATGGTGACGTGTATCTCCGGCTCGCCCCGATGCGTCCGGACGGGCGGCGGGACGGCCGCAATGTGGGCGACCGCCGGCGCCTGCAGGATCCCGCTCGCCGGCGTGGCGAGCGGGGGCTCCGGCGGCGACAGGTCCGACAGCGGATCGGCGGCCGCGGTCGTGTCGTCCGGGCCGGGCAAGGGGCGCGCGGTCCGGCGGCGGGCCATGGCCCGCCGCGCCTCTGCCGGTGCGGGCGGATCGGCCGCTGTGGCCGGATCGGGGACGGCCTGGGGAAGCGACGCGGCCCCTGCCGGCCGGATCGCGCGGCCGGGCCGTCTCGGTGCTGGCGCAGCCAGCATCGCCG
>NZ_VCCH02000105.1 GCF_005938675.2 Mycobacterium sp. KBS0706 | reverse complement strand
CGCTCCGCCCGTGCAGCCCCGCCGTGCCGCGGCAGCGGCTTAGTCCTATGGCGCACCTCGGCACTCCGGCCGACGGGGCCCGCTCAATTCGTTGTGGGGCTCGCTCGAGTTGGAGCACTCGAGGCGCGCAAGGTTTCCAAGCAGTTGACCTGTGATCTATAACCCCATAGCCCGCTGGATCGCTTGCGTCAGGTGCGCCTTGAGCGCGGCCTCGGCCGCGTCTGGATTCCTCGCCAGGCAGGCTTCGAAGATCTCCAAATGCTCCGCCACGGTCCGCCGCACCTTCGCCGCCGAGTAGGCGTAATGGTGATCGAGACGGATCAGGCGGATGTAGTCCTGCGTCTGCAGGAACGCCTTGCGGAGAAGGGGGTTGTCGAGCGCGTCGATCGCGCCAAGATGCAGGCTCAGGTCGACCTCCTCGATCCGGCGCGCGAGCTCGCGATCGACATCCGCTCCTTCCACCCAGCCGATGACCTCGCGGTGCTGCCCGATCATGGCCTCGATCCGGCCGCGCGGCGCCGTCTCGGCAAAGTGTCGGACGGCGGGCGTCTCGAGGAAGAGGCGCAACTGGTAGGAATTGCGGACCAACGCCAGGTCCGGCTTGGCGATCTCGATGCCCGCTCGGGCCCGGATCGTCACCAGCCCTTCCGCCTGCAGCACTTGCAGCGCCTCGCGCAGCGGCCCCAGAGGCGAGCCGACGATCTCGACCAGCTCCGCCTGCGACATGAAGGCGCCGGGCTGGAGCCTTCGCTCGAACAGGGCCTCCTTGAACCGCTCATAGGCGACGCGGCTGAGATTGAGTGCGCCCTCGGGGCGAAGCGTCGAAGGGTGTTCGTCCGATAGCCGTTTCGAGGGGATGGCCATTTGCCTGATGATTCAATTGCCGCATATAGAAATATCTGTTATCGAAGTTGATATATCAATAGCCGTCATTCAAGGCGGCGTGCGGAGGAGCCCGGCATGCGGCTGACCGACTTCACTCTGACCCGCTTCCAGTTCGCCCGCGATCGGGTGATCGGAGACAGCCAGGTTCGCATCACCCAGGCGCATATCGGCGTGATCGAGTTGCGCACCGACGACGGGCGCACCGGCACGGGCTTCTTCCACAGCCTGTTTCATCCGCTGCCGGCGCTGGCGGAGATCGAGCGGATCTTCGCGGAGGAGGCTTGGCCCGGCCTGGCAGGGCAGGCGCCGGCAGGGCTGATCCACCGCGTCAGCCGGCCGCGCGGCGGCAACAATCGCCGGACGTCGCTCGCCTTCGAAGAGGCTGTGGCCCAGGCGCTGTGGGACCTCGCGTCCCAGGAGGCCGGCCTGCCGCTCTACCGATACCTCGGCGGCAGCGATCCCAGGGTACGGGTCTATGCCAGCGGCCTCGATTTCCATCTGACCGACGACGAATACGTGTCCCTGTTCCGGCAGGCGCGGGACCAGGGCTATCGCGGCTTCAAGATCAAGGTCGGCCATCCCGACATCGAATGGGATCTTCGGCGGCTGGCGCTGGTGGCCGAGATCGCGAAAGGCCACGGGCCGATCATGGTCGACGCCAACGAAGCCTGGTCGCCGAAGGAGGCGATCCGGCGGCTCGACCATTTCCGGCGCGCGGGCTTCGACATTCTCTGGGTCGAGGACCCCTGCCTGCGCGACGACATCGACGGCCTGCGGGAGATCCGGCTGGGCGCGCCGCATGTGCTGGTCAATTCCGGCGAGTATCTCGACCTGCGCGGCAAGCGGCGGCTGCTGGAAGGGCGCGGCGCCGACCTTCTCAACATCCACGGCCATATCGGCGACGTGATGAAGGCTGGCTGGCTGGCGGCGGAGCATGGCATCCCCGTGACGCTCGGCAACACATCGCTGGAGATCGGGGTCCATCTGGCCGCGGCGCTGCCCGAGGCCGATTGGCTGGAATACTCGTTCCAGAACTACAACCACCTGGTCGAGGAGCCGATCGTCCTGCGCGACGGCTATGCCTTCGCGCCGGACCGGCCGGGCCATGGCCTCGTGCTGTCAGCACGGGCCCGGGCTGGAGCTGCGCCGAAGGTGCTGCGGCCGGAAGAGCTGCCGCCGGCCCCGGCATCGACGCCGATCCGGCTCTCGTCCTGACCAGATCCAAGAACACAAAGCAGGGGAGGACACGTCATGCTCGTCGATCGGCGCACATTGCTGCGCACCGCCGCGGCCGTCCCGGTCCTGGCGCTCGCGCCGCGCCTCGCCCGGGCGGCAGCGGAAGGCCGCATCAACTACTGGCACCACCTGACCAGCGAGAGCGAGTTCAAGGGGCTGGAGGCGGTGATGGCGCTGTTCCAGCAGCGCTATCCCGGCATCTCGCTGACCCAGGAGAACATCCCGAACCCGGAATACATGTCGAAGATCACCGCGGCGGTGGTCTCGGGATCGAAGCCCGATACGGCGATGGTGATCGCCGAGCGGGTCAACGACATGGTCGGGATGGGCGGGCTGATCGACATCACCGACCGGATCAAGGGCTGGGACAAGGCGGCGGCATTTCCGGAAGACCGGTGGACCGGGGCGAGCGTCGGCGGCAAGATCTACGGCGTCCCAGCCTTCACCTTCGTCGACTG
This sequence comes from Mycobacterium sp. KBS0706, assembly GCF_005938675.2. Taxonomy (GTDB): domain Bacteria; phylum Pseudomonadota; class Alphaproteobacteria; order DSM-16000; family Inquilinaceae; genus Inquilinus. The sequence continues at coordinate 22,571 of NZ_VCCH02000105.1, read as the reverse complement.
GATGTACTACCGGAAGGACTGGTTCGACGAGGCGGGCATCAGCGGGCCGCCGAAGACCATGGCCGAATTCCAGGGCGCCGCGATCAAGCTGACCGATCCGGCAAAGGGGCGCTATGGCTTCGGCCTGCGCGGCGGGGCCGGCGGCTACCAATACGTGGTCGACATGATCGAGAGCTTCGGCTCGCCGATCGTGGTCGACGGCAAGCCGGCGATGGACAAGCCCAAGGCCGTCGAGGCGGTCACCTTCCTGTCGGAGCTGTTCACACGCCACAAGGTCTGCCCGCCCAGCGCCCCCAATGACAGCTACCGGCAGATCATGGAGGCGTTCAAGACGGGCCAGACCGCCATGGTCTGGCACCACACAGGATCGCTGGCGGAGATCTCCGGCGCGATGAAGCCGGGCCAGTTCATGACCGCGGTGCGCCCGGCCGGCCCGGCCGCCCATATCGCGCGGCTGACCTACCTGTTCAACGGCCTGATGTCGGACGCCAATGCCGATGCTGCCTGGGCCTGGTTGACCTTCTGGGCAGAGCCCGACGCGGCGATCGCGTTCCTTGAGCAGACCGGGTACTTCCCGGCCTCGCCGCAGACGGCATCGGACAGCCGCATCACCGGCAATCCGCTGTACGGCGCCGCGGTCGAGACGACCAAATTCGGCCGCCTGCCGCCCAAATTCATCGGGTCCGCGGGATGGAACGACAACGTCGTGCTCCCCGAATTCCAGAAAGTGCTGGTCGGCCGCAGTACGCCGGAAGCCTGCGTCGACGCCCTGATGGCCGGCCTCGAGGCGGCCCTGCAATAGCGGCCGGGGCAGGGGCGGCAGCCCTCCCGCAGCACCGCTTTACGCCGCAACTTCGAGGGAGGCACAGCATGCGCATCGAGGACATCCGTTGCTGGGTGGTCGAGGCCGAGCACCCGGCTCATCCCTATCGCTGGCGCCAGGGGTTGGCCGGGTCCGGCGACGGCACCCCGGCGGACCGCAAGCCGCTGAAGGCCGTGATCCGCATGGACACTGATTCAGGCATCACCGGTGCGATCGAGGTGGCGAGCGCCTGGGGCGCGATGAGCCTCGTCGACCGGCGGCTGAAGCGCCTCATCGGCGAGAACCCGCTCCTGACCGAACGGCTGTGGACGCTGATCTGGGAGATCGACCGGATCGAGGAGATCCCGATGCCGCATCTCGGCATCGTCGACCTGCTCGCCTGGGACATCAAGGCGAAGGCGGCCGGAATGCCGCTGCACCAGCTGCTCGGCGGCCATGACCGGCGGGTGCGGGCCTATGCCTCCACGGTCACCTGGGATTCGATGGGCGAATACGAGCGGCACATCAAGGCGTGCATCGACGCGGGCTTCACCGCCTTCAAGCTGCACGCCTGGGGCGACGCGAAGCAGGATGCGGTGCTGTCCCGCAACCTCCGGCGCTGGGCCGGACCCGACGCGGATCTGATGTTCGACGGCTCGGCCGGCTGGGACTACGTCACCGCCCTGCAGTTCGGCCGGGTGCTCGAAGCGGAAGGCTTTCTCTGGTACGAGGAGCCGATGCGGGAGTTCGAGCTCGGCTCGTACCGCAAGCTCTGCGACGCGCTCGACATCCCGGTCCTGGCGGCGGAGACTTCGGATGGATGCCACTGGAACATGGCCAGCTGGATCCAGGCCGGCGCTCTCGACATGGCGCGGACCAGCACCTTCTACAAAGGCGGCCTGACCGGCGCGATCAAGATCGCGCATCTGGCGGAGGCCCATGGCATGCGGGCCCAGGTGCACGGGATGGGCCTCGCCAACGCCCAGCTCTGCGCCGCCATCCGCAACAACGACTATTACGAGCAGCTGGTGATCTCGAGCGAACAGATCGCGGGCCTGGGCAGCCTCGGGCCCCTGGCGATCGAAGGCGGCATGCTCACGGTCTCCGAGGCTCCGGGGATCGGCTTCGACGTCGACTGGGAGCGGATCGAGGCCACCTGCGTGGCGCGGGCATGACGGCGCTCGACCTGCCCTCAGCGCCGACGCCGGCGCCGTCCCGCCGGCTCGGCCCGCTCGGCCGGCTGTCGGAGAGCCGGCGCTGGGCGTATTACCTGCTGCTTCCCAGCCTGGTGCTGATCCTGGCGGTCGTGCTGTATCCGACGCTGTGGGGCATGGTGCTCAGCGTCCGTGAGATGCGGCTGAACCGGGTCGACCTCGGAACCGGTTTCGTCGGCCTCAAGCACTATATCGCGCTGGTCCATGATCCGGTGTTCTGGCTGTCGCTGCAGAACACAGTCGTCTGGGTCGCGGGGGCGGCAAGCGGCGAGCTTCTGCTCGGGCTTCTGACGGCGCTCGTGCTCAACACCAGCCTGCCGGGCTTCCGCGTGTTCGGGATCATGGTGCTGCTGCCCTGGTTCCTCCCGAACGTCGTCGCCGGGCACATGTGGGCGCTGATGCTGGATCCGCGCCTCGGGGTGCTCAACGACATCCTGGTGCGGATCGGGCTCCTCGGCAGCTACAAGGCGTGGTTCGCAGATCCGGACATGGCGATGTTCGCCGCCATGGTGGTCGAGGTCTGGCACGGATTCCCTTTCTTCGCGCTGCTGCTGCTGGCCGCCCTGAAGGGAATCCCCGGCGACCTCTACGAGGCGGCGGCGACCGACGGCGCCGGGCTGTGGCGCCAGTTCGTCCATATCACTCTGCCGCAGCTGCGGGTGGTGATCGTGGCGACCGTGGTGCTGCGCGTCATCAGCCTGGTGAACTCGCCCGACATCCTGCTGATCCTGACCGGCGGCGGGCCGGGCCGCTCGACGCAGGTGCTGTCGCTCTATGCCTTCCTGAAGGCGAACAAGGAATTCAACTTCGGCTACGCCAGCGCGCTGTCGGTGGTCATGTTCCTGCTGCTGATGGTGTTCAGCTACGCCTATGTGAAGCTCTCCAACGCGATGAGGGACTGATGCTTCGCAGCCGTTCCGCCCGGCGCCGGATTCATGTCCTGCTGTGCTATGCCGTCGCCTTGTCGATCGTGGCTTTTGCGATGTTCCCGGTGCTCTGGGCGCTCCTGACCTCGCTCAAGCCGGAGGCGGACATCGTCACGGCGACGATCCAGTACATCCCCGACAGGGTGACGTTCGAGAACTATGTCGCAATCTGGACGCGGTCCAACTTTCCGACGCTGATCGCCAACAGCGCCGTCGTGACGCTGACGACCGTGGTTATCTGCGTCGTGATCGGGACGCTCGCCTCCTATGCCATCGCCCGCTATCGCTTCCGCGGCCGGCGCGAGCTGATGCTGTTCTACCTGGTGGTGCGGATGTTTCCGGCGGTGATGATCATCGTGCCGCTGTTCATCCTGATGCGGAGCGTCGGCCTGCTCGACAGCCGGCTCGGGCTGGCCCTGGCCTACACCACCTTTCTGCTGCCGGTCTTCATCTGGATGATGAAGGGCTTCTTCGATGCGGTGCCGTCGGAGCTGGAGGACGCCGCCCGGATCGACGGCGCCTCGCGCATCGGCGCGATGCTGCGCATCGTCCTGCCGCTCGTGGCCGGCGGCCTCGTCGCCACCGCGGTCTTCGTGGCGATCGGCGCCTGGAACGAGTTCCTGTTCGCGCTGATGCTGACCACCAGCACCGGGTCGCGCACCTGGCCGGTCGGGCTGCAGCTCATGGTCGGGGAATTCCAGTTGCCCTGGGGGGCGCTCTCGGCCGGGGGCATCATCAGCATCGTGCCGGTCGTCGTGCTGTTCGCGGTCGTCCAACGGGCCATGGTTCGGGGCCTGACGGCAGGGGCGGTGAAGGGCTGAGCGCACAAGCCGAGATCGGCGACGCCGTCACGTCCGCAGGCGCAGGCGCATGACGATGTCCTGATCATGGTTGCCGAAGCCCCGGCCGAAGATGTTGAGGCCGCCCGGGTGCTCGGCATTCTCGTCGATGCCGACCCGGAGGCGGATTGCGTGATGGTCGTTCAGGCGGAGCTGGTCCAGCGTCACGTCGGAGGCTCGGCTGCCGTCGACGAACGCCCCGTCATCGGTGACACGCCAGGTGACGAGCTTGCCATATTGCGAGCCGGCGAGCTTCCACCATCGCGGCGTATAGCGGCCGCGGATGTCGCCGTAGTCGCCCGGCGACGTCCAGGTCGCGACGGCGACATGGTTGATCCACAGCGTGATGTCCGAAGGCCAGTCGCTGTTGGTGCCGGGCACCTCCGACGACAGCTCCATGGTGACCTCGAGCTGTTCGATCGCCTTTTCGACCACCTTGGCGTTGTTGGGGAATTTGTATTCGACGAAGCCGCGGCCGAACCAGATCAGGGACGCCTTCATCCGGTTCGGGTCCAGGAAGTGGTCGGGGACGTCGAGCAGGCCCAGCACGCCGTCCGTCGAGCACAGCCCGCAGGGCGCGCTGACCTCGCAGGTCGTGTAAAGGCCGATCGGCATCGCCACCTCGATGACCTGGTCGCCTTGTAGGGCATCCGGATCGTCGAGCCGGACCGTGATCTCGTCATAGAGGGCGGAGCAGACCTTCTGCTGTCCCTTGCTCGCCTTCACGGCCTCGGTGCGGATCAGCTCGGCGCGCTCCAGCTTCTGCACATTGATCGCGACCGTGGACTGCGGCAGGTCCAATTCGCTGCTGATCTGGTTGACGTTCAACGGCCCGCGCTGCCTGAGAAGCCGGAGCATGGCCAGGCGGACGGGGGAGGCCAGCGCCTCCAGCGCCTCGCTGCCGTCACCGGCCATCAATGTCAGCAAACGGCGCTGCGGGACGTCCATTGCGCGATCATCCTTCGGAGAAGCGGAGCACGGTAACACGATGTTCATATCAGCATGAATGATACATATCAAAATGATTGACGAACAATCTGATTGACGCTTCACTCCTGGCGAGCCGGCCGCAGAACCGGTCAGAAAGGGAGAGCCTATGCGCGCCATCAAGTTGCTCGTGCTCGCCTTGGCGAGCCTCGTCGCAAGCACCGTCGCGGCATCCGCCCAAACCACGATCTCGGACCTGCCGCGCCGGGAGACGCTGATCCTCGAAAACCCGGAAGGGACGATCAAGAATCCCGGCTGGTTCAATATCTGGGCCATCAACGCCGGCGGGCAGTATACCGGCCTGCACCAGCTCGCCCTCGACACGCTCTGGTACATCGATCCGGAGCGGGGGCTGGACGGGTCCTGGCAGAATTCCCTCGCGGCCGAGAAGCCGATCTACAATGCCGACTTCACCGAGATGACCGTGAAGCTGCGGCCGGGAATTTATTGGAGCGACGGCGTCGAGTTCACCGCCGACGATCTCGTCTACACCGTCGAGACGCAGATCAAGACCCCGGGGATGCGCTGGAGCGCCTTGCTCTCGCTCAATGTCGACAGCGTGCAGAAGGTCGATCCCCAGACGGTGGTCTTCAAGCTGAAGAAGCCGAATTCGCGCTTCCACGCGCTGTTCACGGTGCGCTTCAACGCTATCTGGATGATGCCGAAGCACGTCTTCGAGAAGGCGCCCGATCCACTGCGGTTCGACTTCAACAAGCCGGTCTCGCTGGGCGCCTACACGCTCAACAGCTACGACCCGGACGGCAAGTGGTTCCTGTGGCAACGACGGGATGACTGGCAGCGCACCACGCTCGGCCGCTACGGCGAGCCCGGACCGAAATACGTCGCCTATGTCGACCCCGGCCCGCCGGACAAGCGCGTCATCGCCCAGCTCAACCACGACCTCGACGTGATTCACGACGTCGCGCCGGAGGGGATGTTCACCCTGGCCAAGCAGTCGAAGTCGCTGAAGACCTGGTTCAAGGGCTTCCCCTTCGGCCATCCCGATCCGACCCTGCCGGCCGTGATCTTCAACCTCCAGAATCCGGCCTACCAGAACCGCGACGTGCGCTGGGCGCTGGCACTGCTGATCGACATCCGGGCCGTCGCAATGGCGTCGTATCGCGGCGCCGCGACGATCTCGGCCATCGCCGTCCCGCCCACCGGCACCCATCCGGACGACTATCACAAGCCGATGCAGGACTGGCTGGCCGGCTTCGAGCTCGACACCGGCAAGGAGAAGATCAAGCCGTACGACCCGACCATGGGGCAGCAGATCGCGACGATGCTGCGGCCATCCATGGGCGACCAGATCCCGACCGACCCCGCCGAGATCGCTCGCTCCTTCGGCTATGGCTGGTGGAAGCCCAACCCCACGGCCGCGGCTGAGCTGCTCGAGCGGGCCGGCTATGCCAAGCGCGGCGACGCCTGGTACACCCCGGACGGCAAGCCCTTCTCGATCAAGATCATGGTCGAGGGCGACTCCCGCCCGGTGATGACTCGGGCCGGCACGATGATCGCCCAGCAATGGCGTCAGTTCGGCATCGACGCCAAGATCGACGTGGCGCAGGGCACCAACATGCTGGACCGGCGCGGCGCCGGCGATTTCGACACCTTCATCGGCTGGAGTGTCGAGACCTATGGCGGCCACCCCGATCTCGCCTTCTTCCTCGACAGCTGGCATTCCCAGTTCGTCGCGCCGGCGGGCAAGACCCAGTCGCCGCGCAACTGGCAGCGTCTGCAGAGCCCGGAGCTCGATAAGCTGATCGAGCAGATCCGGACGGTGTCCTTCGAAGACCCGAAGACGGTCGAGCTCGGGCGCGACTACGCCAAGTTCATGGTCCGCGAGATGCCGATCATCCCGCTGATGGCCTACAACGTCTTCACGGCCATGGATACGACCTACTGGACCGGCTACCCGACGGCCGAGGACCCCTACACCGATCCGGTGCCGAACTGGGGCAATTCGCGCCTGATGATGGTGCGCCTCAAGCCGACCCAGCCCTGATCCCTGCGAAAGCCCCGCGGTGCCCGGAGGGTCCGGGCGCCGCGGGCAACCCGAGGGTCGGAGACATATGAAGCCCTTTCTCGCCTATCTCGCCAAGCGGCTGCTGCAGTTCGCGGTGGTCGTCTTCATCGGCGTGAACATCACCTATGTGATCACGCATGCGACACCGATCGATCCGGTCGAGCAGAGCGTGACCGCGGCGACCTCCTTCGGCGTCACCAGCCCTGAAGCGGTCGAGATGATGCGGGCCTCGCTGCGCGAGCTCTATGGTCTCGAGGGATCGCCGGTCGAGCAGTATCTGTCGTTCTGGCGGCGGGTCGTCGTCGGCGATTTCGGCCCGTCGCTGTCCGCCTTCCCGACCCCGGTCTCCACCCTGATCTGGCGGGCGATGCCCTGGACCGTCGGGTTGCTTCTCGCCTCCACCCTCATGACCTGGATCATCGGCAACCTGATCGGCGGGCTCGCCGGCTACTACCGCCGGAACCGCCTGCTGAAGCTGGCCGGGATCGTGTCGATGGGGGTCCATCCGATCCCGTACTACATCGTCGCCTTCGTCTTCCTGATCCTGTTCGGCTTCGTCTGGCCGGTGCTGCCGATCACCGGCGGCGCCAGCATGAACGTCAATCGCGAGGACAGCTTCGGCTTCGCCCTCGACGTGCTGCTGCACTCCATACTGCCCAGCCTGTCGCTGATGGCGGTCGGCATCGGCGGCTGGTTCATGGGCATGCGGGCGCTGGTGTCCAACATCGTGACCGAGGACTACGTCACCTATGCCGAGCTGGCCGGCGTCGGCCGCCGGCGGATCCTCGGCTCCTATGTCATGCGCAACGCGCTGGGGCCGCAGGTCACCGGCCTCGCGCTCAACCTCGGCGCGATCTTCAACGGCGCCATCATCACCGAGCAGGTGTTCGGCTACCCCGGCCTCGGCTCGCTGCTGATCAGCGGGGTGCACGCCGGCGACTACAGCCTGGTGCTCGGCATCACCTCGGTTTCGATCATTGCGGTCTCGGCCGCGGTGCTGGTGATCGACCTCCTGTTTCCGCTGATCGATCCGCGCGTGGAGGTCCGCTGATGCAGGTCCTCGCCGTCCTTCGGGACCTCGTCCGCTACAATCTCGAATTTGCCGCGGGCCTGGTCCTGGTGGGGCTCGTGGTGGCGATGGCGCTCTTGTCCTTCGTGTCGCCATACCCGCCGCTCGACGTCTATGTCGTGGCGCCGGACGTGCCCCCGTCATCGGAGTATTTCTTCGGCACGACCTCGCGGGGGCAGGACGTGTTCTGGCAGCTCACCCTCGCAATCCGCAACACGCTCACCTTCGGCGTCGTGGTGGCGGTGCTGAGCCGGATCATCGCGCTCCTGGTCGGGCTCATCGCCGGCTATAAGGGCGGATGGATCGACCGGGTGCTGATGTCGATCAACGACACCTTCGTCGTCATCCCGCTCTTCCCGATCCTCGTCTTGTTCTACTTCATCATGCGCGATGCGATGAGCTGGGTCATGCTCGCGCTGATCACCGCGGCACTCGGCTGGGCCTATGACGCGCGGCTGATCCGCGCCATGGCGATGAGCCTGCGGACCCGCGAATTCACCAACCAGGCCTATTTCTCGGGGGCGAGCACCGGCCGGATCCTGGTGCAGGAACATTTGCCCTTCGTCCTGCCGATCGTGTTCTCGACGACGATGAACAACATCAACTGGTCGATCGGCATCGAGGTCACGCTGTCGGTGCTCGGCTTCACCGACATCAACACGCCGACCATCGGCGGCATGATCTACTGGGCCAACCAGCACACGGCGCTCGTCGCCGGCGTGTGGTGGTGGATCGCCTTTCCGGTGGCCCTGGTGGTGATGCTGTTCATCGGGCTGTTCCTGCTCGCGATCTCGATGAACGAGTACATCGATCCGCGCAGCCGCCTCGCGCGCATGGGGGGCGGCGCATGAGCCTGGCACCGCTGCTCCAGGTCTCGGGCCTCAAGGCCTATTACCAGATGCGCTTCTTCGGCGTGACCCGCGAGGTGCGCGCCGTCGACGACGTCAGCCTCACCATCCGCCGCAACGAGATCTACGGCCTTGCCGGGGAATCCAGCTCCGGCAAGACCACGCTGATCAAGACCATCGCCCGCGCGATCCGCCCGCCGCTGAACGTCGTCGGCGGTTCCGTCACCTTCGACTTCCAGGACGGCCGCCGGGATGTCTACGCGATGTCTCCGGCCGAACTCGACGCGATCCGCTGGAGCCGGCTGTCCTATGTCAGCCAGGGTTCGATGAACGTGCTTAATCCGGTCCGAAAGATCCGGCATAGCTTCGTCGACTTCGCCGCGCGCCACCTTGGCGGCACCCGGCAGGCCTTCTTCGCCGCGGTCTCGGCCCATCTGCGGCGGCTGTCCCTCGACCCGAAGGTGCTCGACGCCTATCCGCACGAGATGTCGGGCGGCATGCGCCAGCGCCTGACCATCGCGCTCGCCACCATCTGCCGGCCCGAATTCATCATCGCCGACGAACCGACCACCGCGCTCGACGTCATCGTGCAGAAGGGCGTGCTGGCCATGCTGCGCGAGGTCCAGCAGGAGATGGGCTCCTCCATGCTGTTCGTCACCCACGACATGGCAGTGCATGCCAACCTCACCGACCGGCTCGGCATCATGTATGCCGGCCGGCTGGTGGAGGAGGGGCCGACCGCCCAGATCTTCCAGCGCCCGCTCCATCCTTACACGGCGCATCTCATCTCGAGCCTGCCCCGGCTCGGCGACGATGTCCGAAAGACTGGCCTGCCGGGGGCGCCACCAAATCTGGCCGACCCGCCGGCGGGTTGCCGCTTTCATCCCCGCTGCCCGCTAGCGGTAGCGCGTTGCCGCGAGACGGCGCCGCTGCTGGATGAGCTCGAGCCGGGGCATCGCGTCGCCTGCCATGTCGCCAAGGCCAGGGCCAGCGGGGCGGCCCTGTCATGACCACCCTCCTAGAGGTCCGGCAGGTCAGCAAGACCTTCAGGTCGGGAGGGCTGTTCGGGCGCCATGTCGTGCAGGCCGTCGACAGTGTCGACTTCGCCCTGACCAGCGAGCGGCCGGAGATCTTCACCATCATCGGTGAGTCCGGCTCGGGCAAGTCGACGCTCGCTCGGATGATCCTGAACAGCGTGCCGCCGAGCGCAGGGTCGATCCGGTTTCGCGGCCGCGACCTCGCGGCCATCCGCAGCCGCCGCGACCGGCTGGCCTTCATGGCCGAGGTGCAGCCGGTGTTCCAGAACCCCTTCGAGGCGTTCAACCCGCTGAAGCGGCTCGACCGCTACCTGTACATGGCGGCGCGCCGGTTCTGCGGCGCCAGGGCGCGCGACGAGGTCGAGGCCCGGGCGGATGCGGCGCTGCGCAAGGTCGGGCTGTCGCTCGCCGAGGTCCGCGGCCGTTTCCCGCACGAGATGTCGGGCGGGCAGTTGCAGCGCGTCGCCATCGCCCGCGCGTTGGTGCCCGAGCCGGCGCTGGTGGTGGCGGACGAGCCGGTGTCGATGATCGACGCCTCGCTGCGCATGACCATCGTCAACATGTTCCGGACGCTGCGCGACGAGTTCGGCGTCTCGATCATCTACATCACCCACGACCTCGCCACCGCCTACACCATCAGCGACCGGCTGATCATCATGGAGCAGGGCAGGGTGGTGGAGAGCGGGCCGGCCCGCGCCGTGCTCGACGCCCCGAGCCACCCCTATTCCATCCGGTTGCTGCAGGCGGTCCTGCCCATCGGCGACGCCTGGCGCGACGAGCGTCCCGCCGAACCCAGGCCCCAGCCGGCGGCCTGACTGTTTCCATCTTCCCTTCCCGGAGTCCTCCATGCAGACCGTCAAGGTTTCCATCGACCGCAGCTTTGCCATCGGCGAGACCGACCCTCGCCTGTTCGGCGCCTTCGTCGAGCATCTCGGGCGCTGCGTCTATGGCGGTCTCTACGAGCCAGGCCACCCGACCGCCGATGCCAAGGGCTTCCGCCGCGACGTGCTCGATCTGGTCCGGGAGCTGGCGCCGACCATCATGCGGTATCCGGGCGGCAACTTCGTGTCCGGCTACGACTGGGAAGACGGCGTCGGCCCGGTCGACAAACGCCCCCGCCGGCTCGACCTCGCCTGGATGTCGAAGGAGACCAACGCTTTCGGCACCAACGAGTTCATCGACTGGTGCCGGGCGGCCGGGATCGAGCCGATGCTCGCGGTCAATCTCGGCACCCGCGACGGCGATGCCGCGCGGCGGCTCGTGGAATACTGCAATTTCCCCGGCGACACCGAGCTCTCGGACCTCCGCCGCGCCCATGGGTGGGCGGAGCCCCACGGCGTCAAGTTCTGGTGCCTCGGCAACGAGATGGACGGCCCCTGGCAGATGGAGACCAAGACCGCCGAGGAGTACGGCCGCAAGGCAACCGAGGCGGCCAAGATGATGAAATGGGTCGATCCGTCGATCGAGCTCGCCGCCTGCGGCTCCTCCGGCCGCACCATGCCGACCTTCGGTTCGTGGGAGGACACGGTGCTGGAGCACACCTTCGAGCATGTCGAGTACATCTCGCTCCACACCTATCTCAACGACTATGCCGGCGACACCGAGGCCTTCCTCGCCAGCCCGGATCTGATGGACTCCTTCATCGACGAGGTCGTCGCCATTGTCGACGCCGTGGCCGCGCGCCGGCGCTCGTCCAAGCGCATCATGCTCAGCTTCGACGAGTGGAACGTGTGGTACCGCACCCGCCGCCGCAGCGAAGGCCGCACCAAGCTCGGCTGGCCGGTGGCGCCGGAAATCCTGGAGGAAGTCTACAACATGAAGGACGCGCTGGCCTTCGGCGGGGCCTGCATCTCGCTGCTCAACCACGCCGATCGCGTCCGCTGCGCCTGCCTCGCGCAGCTGGTGAACGCGATCGCGCCGATCATGACCGAGACCGGCGGCCCGGCCTGGCGGCAGACGATCTTCCATCCCTTCGCCGATTTCAGCAATCTCGGCCGCGGCCGGGTGCTGCGGGCGCAGGTTGCGTCGCCGACCTATGCCGCGACCTATCACGACCCGCGCGGCACGGCCGACCTGGCCTTCCCGCTGCCGGCCGTGCCCTATGTCAAGTTTGCCGCCGTGCATGACGAGGCGGGGCGGACCGTGACGCTGTTCCTGCTCAACCGCCATCTTGACCAGCCGATGCCGGTCGACATCGACATCCAGGGCTTCGGCGCGCTCGAGCAGACGCAGGCAACGGAGCTGCGGCACGACGACCTCGCCGCCACCAACACCAAGGAGGCGCCGGACCGTGTCAAACCGGCCCCGCTGGCTGGGGTGCGCGTCGATGGCACTCGCCTCCTCGCCACCCTTGCGCCCGCCTCCTGGAACGTGATCCGGCTGGCTGCATCTGAATAGCCCTAGCCTTGAGGCGCGGAGAGCCGGAGCTCGGCTCTCCGGCCCTTTTCATCCCGTAGCCCGATGGTGTGTCGTTCCCATCGGGCAGCCGTGCCGGACAAGACGATCAGCCACCAGGGTGCCTCCGGCTCCAGCCAGGCCAAGGCTGCGCCCCACTCATCGAACCGACCGCCAAAAGCGATCGGGTCATGGCCGGGATACGAGACGGCGCCAGCTGTATTCCTCTTTGAAGCCCAGAACGTCTCGCGCCTTCCTGTTGCTCAGCGGCGCTTCGAACCCGTCGAGAGGGCGCGTCACCGGCGTCTGCGGGGCGTGCTTTTCGAGAAAGGCCGCCGTGGGCTCGTCAGCGATGATCTCGTCATTCGTCGCGTTGAAGACCTGGAAGCCAAGCCCGTCCTTCTCGATGCAGAGATGGACGATCTGGGCAAGGTCGCGAACGTCGACATGGCTCCAGGCGTCGCGTCTGCGGGCAAGCGGTTCGGCGAGATCGCCGTGGAAGCGTCCGTAGTCCTCGGGCAGAGTCACGCTTCCGATCCGCAGCGCGTAGATGTCGGCACCGCTGCGCGAGGCAAAGGAGCGGGCCATCTTCTCGCCGACGACCTTCGAGAGGCCGTAGCTGTCCGTCGGATCGGTGTCGTGGCTCTCATCGACCGGGAAGCTGCCGAAGTCCCGTTCACCTTCGGCGAAGCAGACGCTGTAGACGGTCTCGCTCGAGGCGATGATCACCTTGCGGATGCCGAGCTTGGTCGCCGCCTCCAGCACGTTGTAGGTCGACAGGACATTGGTCGCGAACATGGTGTTGTCGGGCACCATGAAGATGCGAGGAATCGCGGCGAAGTGCACGACAGCATCGACGGAGGCCCGGCCGGCCCCCGCGAAATATTCCTCGAACCCATAATGCGTCGAGAGCGCATTGAAGGTTTGCCCACTGTCGGCGAGATCGACGATCAACGTGTTCACGCCGGGCAGGTCGAGCGGCACGCGATCGAGGTTCAAGACCTGGTGACCGCGCCGCAGCAGATAGGGGAGGGCGTGCCGGCCGACCTTGCCGCTGCCGCCGGTGAAGATGACCCGCTTGCCCATAGCTCTTCCTCCCTGTCACGCGCTGTCGCCCTGCACGGCACCGGTCGACGCCGTCTTCTACTTGCGTAGGCGCCGTCTGACGCAACTGGCCGCGATCAGTCGATCCCGTCCCGTCAATCGAAGATGCCGTATCCGGCAACGGCATGCCTGCGCACGCCATCCATATCCAGCTCGACGCCGATGCCCGGCGTCTCGGGAATGCGGATATGCCCGTTCTCGACGATCGACTGCGCGCCGTTGGGCAGCTTGACATAGCTGTCCCAGACGGCTCGCTCCTCGAGCGCGTGCCATTCCAGCACGAGAAAGTTCGGGACGGCGGCGCAGGTGTGGCAGGTCGCCATCGTGCCGATCGGGGTCGAGACGAGGTGCGGGGCGAAGGGCAGGTAGTGGATCTCGGCGAGATTCGCGATCTTCTTGCTTTCGGCGAGCCCGCCGCATTTCGGCACGTCGGGCATGATCACGTCGGCCACCTGCTGCTGCATCATCTCGCGGAAGCCCCAGCGCATATACAGGTTCTCGCCGACGCAGATGGGCGTTCGGCTGCGGGCGCGGACCTGGCGAAGAGCGTCGACGTTCTCGGCCGGAATCGGCTCTTCGAGCCAGAGAAGGTTGAAGGGCTCCATCTCCCAGGCGATCCGGCAGGCGCTCGGCACGTCGTAGCGGGCGTGGAGGTCGATGCAGAGATCGATGTCGGCACCGATCGCCTCCCGCACCGCCTGCACCCGCTCCACCATCGTGCGGATCTCGGCGGCGTTCGCCGTATGGTTCATCGCATCGAACTTTGCCGGGTGTCGCAGATTGTCGATGTCGAACTTCAGCGCGGTGAAACCCTCGGCGACCATCCGTTTCGCCCGCCCGGCGCAGCCCGCCGGCGATCCGGCCGCATCGTCGCCATCGCCGCAATCCGCGTAGAGGCGGATCCTGTCGCGGTACCTGCCACCCATCATCCGGTACAGCGGCTGACCGGCCGCCTTGGCCGCAAGGTCCCAGAGCGCGATCTCGATGCCGGACAGCGCGATCAGGAACACGCCCGACTGCGCGCCCGAGAAGACATGCGCGCGGCGCAGCTTGTCCCAGCAATATTCGACATTGCGCGGATCCTCGCCGATCAGCTCGTGCTTCAGCTCCGAGATGAGGCCGACGATCGCGGCGGCGCCGGCGTCCGGATTGGCCTCGCCGATGCCGTAGATGCCTTCGTCGGTGTCGATCCGGACCAGCGTGGCGTGCCCGTGATAGGCGACAACCGCGGTCTTGATGTCGATGATCTTCATGAACGTCTCCCTTGGCTGTTGTCGCTCGCGGGCAGGCGTCGCCCATGCCGCGCCTGTGGCGGCGCGCTGCCTGCCGGTATGGGGCCGGAGGGGCCGGGCCCGCCGCCTAAGCGAGGCGGGGGGCGCGGAGGATGGACGGGCTCTCGCGCCCGTCAGCGGGCCTGCTGCCTCGGGCGGTGGTGCCGGGTCCAATATCCGAACATGTCGCCCTTGTCCGCGATCTCGGCCCAGAGCGGCTTGGCGAGGCTGTCGATCGCGGCGACATCCTCGGGCGCGATCGTCCAGCCGACGCTGGCCGCGTTCTCCTCGATCTCGCGCACGGTCCGCGCGCCGAGCAGCGGCGAGCTGACGCCCGGCCGGCTCGTCAGCCACTGGACGGCGAGTTGGGGCACCGACTTCCCGTATTTCGCGGCGATCGGGCGCAAGGCGTCGATCACGTCGACCGCCTTCTCGTAGATGCCCGGCTGGAACAGGACGGTGGTGGGGCGTTCGTCGCCCTCGGCGAATTTCGTCTCGCGGGAGAGCGCCCCGGTCAGCAGCCCCTGCGCGAGGCCGCTATAGGGCATGATCCCGATATCGTGGCTCCGGCAATAGGGCAGGACCTCCGCCTCGATCTCGCGCCAGAGCAGGTTGTAGGGCGGCTGCAGGACGTCGATCGTGCCATGGGCGCTGGCGCTCTCGATCTCCTTCACCCCGAAATTCGAGACCCCGATGGCGCGGATCTTGCCCTGGGCGCGGAGCTTCTCGAGCGCGGCCATCGTGTCGCCGATCGGGTAGTCGGGGTGCGGCCAATGGATGAAGTAGATGTCCACATAATCGGTCCCGAGGCGCCGCAGCGACCCTTCGAACGCCTGGAGGAGATCGGCGGGGTCGAGGTGGTTGGGGGCGACCTTGGTGGCGACCACCGCCTTGCCGCGGCGGTCGGCCAGGGCCTTGCCGAGCACCTCCTCGGAATGGCCGCCGCCATAGGCCTCCGCCGTGTCGATGAGGCTGACGCCGAGCTCGAGGGCGCGGTGGATCACGCGGACCGACTCGGCGTCGTCCGCCGCCCCCCAGAACGCGCCGGACATCCCCCATGTCCCCAGCCCGATCTCCGAAACCGACACGGATGACGACCCCATACGCCGCTGCTGCATGTCTTCCTCCCGCAATGGCGGCCGATATCCTCCGGCCGAGGCTCCCAGAGCGTATATACTTATTAGCTTATCTGACAAGCGGGTGGATTTGATCGGGACCGGAATCGGCCGGGTGTCCGGCGGCTCAGTGCTCCGCCGACAGCGGCTCGTCGATCAGGAAGTTCGCCTTGTTCGCCTCGAGATGCACGCGCATCGCGGCCTCGGCCCGCTTCGGGTCTCGCGCGGCGAGCGCCTCGTAGATCGACCGGTGCTGCTCGGTGGCGATCGGCAGGGCGCGCGGAGCCTGGTTGCTGATCCGGCGGGCTGCCGACTGCCACCAGCGCGACGAGAACATGAAGCGATCGAGGATGCGGTTCCGCGTCGCCCGGCAGATCTCCATGTGGAATTCGAGGTCGAGCTGGATGTAGCTGTCGGGGTCGCCATGGGCGCGCGACATCTCGTCGAGAAGAGCCCGAAGCCGGCTCAGATCCTCGTCGGAGAGGCTCCGGGCGGCCTCGGCCGCGATGGCCGGCTCCAGGATGACGCGCGAGTCATGCAACTCCAGCAGCAGCTCCCGGACCTGCTCTCGCGGCAGCCACTCGATCAGCAGGGGGCTGAGATAGTCCCATTCGGCGATCGGCCGGACGGTCACCCGGCGCCCCTGCGCGATCTCGACCATGTCGAGGGAGCCGAGGATCTTCAGCGCCTCGCGCGCGACGGCGCGGGAGACGCCGAACTCCGTCAGGATCTGGAGCTCCGACGGCACGAGCCCGTCGGGGAAGGCGTTGCTGGCGATCCGCTGGATCAGCAGGCCGGCGATCTGGATCGGCAGCGTGCGGAGTTGGACCCTGGCTTTCGGCGGCACGCTGTCAGGCTGGCCGGCCGGGCCCGGCGCATGGGGGTCGGTCTCGCCGCGCGGCCCGGGGGCGCCACGCTTTTCCGCCTCCTCAGCGTCACTGCCCATGCCTGTCTTGCCTTCCGTTGCCTTCACCGTCGAGCCCGTCGCCGCCGCGCTCGTCCCGCCAATCTTCATGATGCAAGCCGGCTCCTGCAACAATCCGTCGATGAGCCGGGACTGCGGTGCAGCCGCTTCCCGCGCCGGATTGAACGGATCCGCGCCTGCCGGCCAGAGGCCCTATTGACCTACGTCGGCTCCAAACGGTAGCATTTACTTATCAGACGAGTCGATAAGTAGATAAGAGCTGCTGCGTGCGGCCATCCGGACTCGTGCTGCCCTCGCAAGGTGGGAGGACCAATGCGAACCCGAGGACATCCGCGGACTTTGCACCGTCCGACGCGCTGAACCGCGCTCGCCGCGCGATCGCGCCGGACATCTCGTCATCACCGGAAGGAAGAGCGCGGTCCGTAGAACCATCAACAATGCCAAGGGAGGGAACGAATGCCTTTCACGGTCTCAAGACGCCGGTTCCTGGGCGGCTCCGCGGCAATGCTCGGCGCCACCACGCTTTCCGCCCCGCATATCGCGCAGGCCGCGGCCGGAGACGAGATCCGGGCCCTGCTGATCACCGGCGGCCCTCTCTACCCGAAATACTGGGAGAAGATCGTCGCCGACTTCACCCAGAAGACCGGGATCAGGGTCAAGTACGACCTGCTCGAATTCACGCCGTTGACGACGAAGGTGGTCACCCTTGGCGCCGCCCGCAGCGACCTCTATGACGTGTTCAGCACGCACACGGCGCAGATCGATTCCTTCTTCAACTACTTCGCCCCGCTGAACGACTATTTCTCGGCGGATGAGCTGAAGGATTTCTATCAGGTTGGGGTCGACTATCTGATCTCCCCCAAGATCAAGGGCCTCGCGGCCATCCCGCGCAACATGGACTCCCGGACGCAATATTATCGGTCCGATGTCTATGCCGAGCACGGGCTGAAGCCGGCGGCGACCTGGGAGGAACTGGTCGACGTCGGCCGGAAGCTCACGGGGAACGGCTATTACGGCCTCGTCGTGCCCGGCCAGGGCGATCCGGCGCAGCGGACCTTCAGCGACCTGCTGTGGCAGGCCGGCGGCGACTGGGTCGACGAGACCAACAAGCCGTCGTTCAATGCCGCTCCGGGCATCGAGGCGCTGACCTACTATCGCGACCTGATCCACAAGTGGAAGGTCGTGCCGCCGGACGCGGTCTCCTATCAGTGGAACGAGAACTCGACCCAGTTCTCTTCGGGCGCCGCCATGGCCACCTTCGACTGGCCGGGCGCGTTCGCGACGCTGTCCAACCCGGAGACGTCGAAGGTCGTCGGCAAGTGGTCGACCGCGCCCTACATCCGGAACAAGGCGGCGATCTCCTGCGCGATCTCGCACGCCATGGCCCTGAACAGCCTGTCGAAGCGCAAGGACCCAGCCGTCGCGTTCATCAAGCATACGGTGAGCCCGGAGGCGCAGCTGCTGAACTTCAACGAGTTCTCGAACTTCCCGAGCCGGGTGTCGGTCGCGAAGCAGGTCGTGGCGAAGGCGAGCGGTGCCCAGGCGGAGTGGCTCGCCCAGCTCGAGCAGACGATCGCCACTGGCAAGGAATGGCCGAAGCTGCCGGGCTTCTCGCGGGTCTGCACGCTGATGTTCGCGACCATCGAGCGGGCGCTCAGCAACCAGGCCACGCCGGAGGACGCGCTCAACCAGGCCGCCGCCGAAGCGCTGCAGATCATGACTCAGGCGGGGGCCTACGACTAGCATGACAGCCGTGGCCCGACCGGCGGGGTGGCGGTGGCGGGGATCGCCGCTGGCCCCGTCCTGGCGAACAGGCTACCTCCTCGCGAGCCCGGCCCTGATCGCGATGATCGCGATCCTGATCTACCCGCTGGGCTACTCCTTCGTGATGAGCTTCTACCGGTGGGACCTGTCCGCCCCGTCGCAGAGCTTCATCGGCCTGTCGAACTATCGCGACATGCTGACCAATCTGGGCCTGCAGCAGTCGCTGAGGGTCCAGCTGGTCTTCTCGGTCCTCACCATCAGCATCGAGGTGGCGGCCGGCATCGGCGTCGCCGTGCTGGTGAACGGGCGCCTGCGCGGCCTGCGGCTCGCCCGCACGCTGCTGCTGGTGCCGCCGATGATCGCGCCGGCCGTTGTCGGCCTCAATTTCCGCTGGCTGTTCAACGGCCAGTACGGCTTGGTCAACGCCGTGCTGCGCTTTCTCGGCCTGCCAGAGGCGCCCTGGCTGTCCGACCCCCACTGGGCGCTCGCCTCGGTGATGATCGCCGACATCTGGCAGAACACCCGCTACTCGTGCTGCTGTTCCTGGCCGGGCTGCAGTCGCTGCCGCAGGATCCGATCGAGGCGGCGAAGGTCGACGGCGCGTCGCCCTGGGCGATCTTCCGGTACATCACCCTGCCGCTGATGCGGCCGGTCATCATGATTGCGCTGATGCTCCGCATCATCGACACCTTCCGGACTTTCGACGTGATCTGGCTGATGACGCAGGGCGGGCCTGGCGGCGCGACCAATCTGATCACCGTCAACGCCTACCTCCTGGCCTTCCAGGGCGGGGCGTTCGGCCATGCCGCGGCCGTCTCCTATATCGCGCTGTTCCTCTCGCTGCTGCTTCTGGGAGTTCTCTACGGCGCTCCCCGGGCGCGGCGGAAGCTGGGGAGGCGATCATGACCGACGCGGTTGCCGGCGAGCCGGTCCGCGGCCGCCGCCATCGCGCGGGCGGCCGCCGGCTCCGCCTCGGCCTCGCGGCCCGCTACGCCGTCCTGCTTGGGACGATCCTGCTGACGATCTTCCCGCTGGTTTGGCTCGTGCTGACCTCGCTCCGCAGCTCGGCGGACATCTTCGCCATGCCGGTCCAGGTGCTGCCGGAATCGGTGACGTTCGGCCAGTACATCTCGGTCTTCAGCCAGTACGGGCTCGACGACTATCTCTGGAACACGGTCATCGTGTCGGTGGCGACCGTGGTGCTGGTGATCCTGCTGGGCGTGCCCTGCGCCTACGCGATTTCACGCTTCCGGCTGCCCGGGGCGAGGGTCGTCCTGACCCTCCTGCTCCTGATGCGGATGATCCCGGTGGTGGCGCTGGCCATCCCGCTGTTCGCGGTCTTCGCCTCGATCGGCCTGCTCGACACGCTGACGGCCCTGGTGCTGACCCACACCGCCTCGAAGCTGCCGGTCGCGATCTGGCTGCTGATGGGGTTCATCCAGGACGTGCCCCGGGAGATCGAGGAGTCGGCACAGATCGACGGCGCGGGCGCGCTGCGCATCCTGGTGCGGATCGTGTCGCCGCTCATCGCGCCGGGGATCGGCGCCACCGCGGTGATCACCTTCCTGTTCACCTGGAACGACCTCCTGGTCGCGCTGACCCTCTCTTCCTCCGAGGCGGCGCAGACGCTTCCCGTCGGGCTCACCAACTTCGTCTCCCAGTTCGGCATCGACTGGGGCGCGATGTCGGCGGCCGGGGTGCTGATGGTGATCCCGACCCTGATCTTCGTCTGGTTCGCGCAGGGGCTGCTGGTGAAGGGCCTGATGTCGGGCGCCGTGCGCGGCTGAGGAGAGAACAATGAAGATTACGAAGATTGTTCCGTGGCTGGTGAAGGTGGACCGCGCCTATTGGGGCGAGTACCTCTTCGTCGAGGTCCGGACGGATGAGGGCATCTCCGGCTGGGGCGAGATCACGACCACGACCAGGCCGGCCAACCGCGCCGTCGCCGCGATCCTCCGCCAGCTCAACGATCTGCTCGTCGGCGATGATCCGACCCGGATCGAGCGGCTTTGGCACAAGACCTTCCGCTCCTTCACCTATATGGGATCGCGCGGCGCGGCCTCGCATGTCGTGAGCGGAATCGACATCGCGCTGTGGGACATCGTCGGAAAGGCGCGGGGCTTGCCGATCTACGAGCTGCTCGGCGGCGCGGTGCGCGATGACGTGCTGATCTACACCCATCCGGACCAGTCGAAGTTCACCTCGAAGGACGGCGTTGTCGCCGAGATTCGGCGGATCCTGGATTCGGGGCACACGGCCATCAAGTTCGACCCGTTCCCGCCTTATGAGGGACGGTCGAGCGAACCGCATGGCTATCTCGACGGCTATCTCTCCAGGAAGGGCGAGCGCGAGGCAGCCGAGCTCACCGCGCTGATCCGGCAGGCCGCAGGGCCAGAGGTCGAGATCCTGATCGATGCGCATGGCCGCTTCGACGTGCCGACGGCGATCCGGCTGTGCCGGGCGCTCGAGGAGGCCGGCCAGATCGATTGGTTCGAGGAGCCTGTGCCGGTCGAGAGCTATCACGCGCTGCGCCAGGTGCGGGAGAAGGTCTCCGCCGCGATCTCCGTGGGCGAGAGGCTGCACACGCGCTGGGAGGTCGTTCCGATCCTCGAGAAGGAGCTGGCCGATTATCTGATGCCCGACGTCACCTGGACCGGCGGAATCAGCGAGCTGAAGAAGATCGCCACGCTCGCCGAGGCCTATTACGTCCCCGTCAGCCCGCATGACGCCAGCGGCCCGATCAATGTGACGGCCGGGGCTCATGTCATGATGACCGTGCCGAACTTCTACCGGATCGAGACCGGCGATTGCGATCTCTCGCATTACGGCAAGCTGATTGACAGGCCGGTCGACAATTCGGGCGGGCGGATTCACCTCACCCGCGAGCCCGGCCTCGGCATCACCATGAACCTCGACTATGTGCGCGCCAACATGATCGACGGCTTCGGTGACCCCGAGGCTCGCTGAGCCGTACCCCTGCCGCCGCTCCGGGCGGCCCTCCCTGTGATGGAGACGAGAGTGAGCACGATCGAGATCAAGGATATTGCACGCCCTCCGCGCGCGCTTTGCGATGCGCTGGCCGCGATCGGCACCGCGACGCTGTCGAGCGAGCTCGCGCAGCATCTCGGCATTCGCGACCCGCAGATCCGCGGGCCGCGACCGTTGAAGAAAGGCAGGACGATCGCTGGGCCGGCCCTGACGCTGCAGTGCATGCCGAAGCGGGAGGATCTCTACGGCGCCGAGGAGTATGGAAACCCCGAGCTGCAGCTGCACCGGCACGTCATGTATCCCACCCAGGCCGGCGACGTGATCGTGGTCGACGCGCGCGGCGATCTCGGCAGCGGCATCTTCGGCGAGATGATGCTGACCTTCTTCGCCGGGCGCGGTGGCGTGGGCGTCGTGGTCGACGGCTGCATCCGCGATTCGGCTGCGGCCGCCGAGCTCGACCTCGGCATCTGGGTTCGCGACGTGACCCCGAACTACCACGCCCAGACGGGCATCATCCCGTTTGCGGTGAACGTCCCGATCGCCTGCTCGAACGTGCTGGTCGTTCCCGGCGACATCATCGTGGCCGACGATGACGGCGTGATCGTCGTGCCCGTCGGATTGGCATCGAGGCTCGTCGAGATCGCCGGGCAGCACACGGAATGGGAGGAGTTTACCCGTACTTGCCTATCGCAGGGCGGCGACCTCCGGAAATATTATCCGCTCACCAAGGAGGCCGAGGCCGAGTACCGCGCTTGGCGCGACGCGCAGGGACGCTGAGGCTGCCGACCTTGGACGAGCCAGCGGAAGCGAGTCCTGGACGGTGAAGGCGCTGGCCAGAATCTCCGACATGTCCTGCTCCGGTATTGCCGCGCACTTCCGAGCCGTCGTCGGGCAGACACTATCCCACTCCTGACGCGCTGACGGATCTACCCCGCGCGCCGGCCGATCCAGCGGTATGGCGGATCGTGTCCCAGGGAGTGGTGTAGGAGTGGCGAGGTGATCACCGCGGACTCCGGCCTGGGCCGGGTCGGTCAGGCGGCCATGATCGGCAGGCTGACGAGGGGATCATCGTCGATGGCGGCGACGCTTTCCAGGGTCATGTAGCGGCAGCGCTGGACGGCCCATTCGTCGTTCTGCTCAAGGAGCAAGGCGCCGACGAGGCGGAGGATGGCGGCCTCGTTGGGGAAGATGCCGACGACTTCGGTGCGGCGCTTGATCTCGCCGTTGAGCCGCTCCAGCGGGTTGGTGGAGTGGAGCTTGCT
>NZ_VCCH02000104.1 GCF_005938675.2 Mycobacterium sp. KBS0706 | reverse complement strand
GGTGACCGGCCGGCCGCCGGCCGCCGCGCCCGGCACGGTCGTCAGCGTGTAGACCTTGGGCGGCGGCGAGGAGCAGGCGGCGAGCGCCGTCCCGCCCAGCAGGGCGGCGAGGGCGCCCCGGCGGGACAGGATCATCAGTTCAGCCCCTGGGTCTTGCCCCGGATCAGGGACTCGGGGTGCTGCTCGAGATAGTCGGTGAGGACGCGGATCGAGCGCAGCGTGTCGTCGACCTGGCTCATCAGCCGGGTCAGGTCGCGCTTGAAGGTCGAGTCCGCGCCATAGCCCTGGTTGATCGAGCCGAGCGTGCCGCTCAGCCGCTGTACCGCCTGCTGCGCCGTGGTGAGGACCGGCGGCAGCTTCTGCATCACCGGGCCGAGATCGGTGTTGGCCTGGCCCAGCAGCTGCTGCGCCGAGGCCAGGGCACCGGCGAGGGAGCGCAGCGACTCCGTGATGTCCGGCGAGGACGCCAGGCTTTCAAAGGATTTGAGCGTGGCGTCGACCTGCTGCACCACCTTGTCGAGCGGCAGGGCGGAGACCTTCTCGAGGATGCCGTTGATCGACTTCACCGCGGCGGCGAACTCGCCCGGCACGGTCGGGATTACCGGATAGCGATCGCCCGTGCCCAGGGTCGCCGGCGGCGCGTCCGGCATGAAATCGAGCGAGACCATCAGCTGGCCGGTCAGGAGGCTGGCGGTGCGGAGCTGCGCCCGCAATCCGCGGCGCACCAGCTCGGGCATGTACTCGCCGCTGCCGAAGCCCTGCTTCTGGCCGATCAAGGTGATCCGCTGCGGCTCCAGCTCGATCACCACCGGGATGCGCAGATGATCGGCCGCCACGTCGTATTCGAGCCGGATATCAACCACCCGACCGACCTTGATGCCGCGCCATTCCACCGGCGAATCGGGCTCGAGCCCCCCGACCGAACCGTCGAAATAGACCAGATAGGGCAGGCGGATGGTATAGTCCGCGTCCTGACTGCTCGTCGCGTCATGGTACAGGGTGAAGGCCGTGTCAGCCTTGGACGGCTCGCCGATACGCGCGGTGGCGGGGGTGTCGAAGGCGATGCCGCCCGCCAGCACCGCCGCGAGCGATTCCAGCTGGATCTCGAAGCCTTGCGCGCCGGTGCCGATCGAGATCCCCGAGGCATTCCAGAACCGGGTGCCGTCATGGACGTACCGGTCGTAGGGCGCTCGCACGAAGGCGTGGATGGTGACGCCGGCCTCGAGATTGGAGGAATCGAAGCCGGTGACCTCGCCGACCTGGACATCGCGGAAGAAGACCGGCGAGCCGGGTCCGACCGAACCGACCCGATCAGCCTTCAGCAGATAGGGGGTGCCGGGCACGTCGGCCCGCACCACCGGCGGCTCCTCCAGCCCGGTGAAGCTCCGCTCCTCGGCGCCCGGGCCGGGGTCGAAGTCGATATAGGCGCCCGACAGGATCGTGCCCAGGCCGGACACGCTGCCGGTGAGCGAGAGCCGTGGCCGCACCACCCAGAAGCGGGTGCCTTCGCGCAGATGCGGCGTCGCCTCCTTGGTCATCTCGGCCGTCACCTCGACATGGCTCAGATCCTCGGTCAGGGCGAGGTTCTTGACCGTGCCGAACACCACCTCCTTGTGCTTGATCATGGTCTTGCCGGCTTCCAGCCCATCGGCGGTCTCGAAGCTGATGGTGATGGTCGGCCCCTTCTCGGACAGGGTGATCCAGGCGAGATAGACGCCGACCAGCGCCGCCACGATCGGCACCAGCCAGATCGGCGACAGGCGGCGCTTGCGGTCGATGCGCGGCGCAGGCGCCGGAGGCGGCATCGGCACGGTCGTATCGCGAAAGGCTTGGACCTCGGTCATGAGTTCTCTCCTGCCGCATCCCACATCAGGCGCGGATCGAAGCCCATCGCCGCGATCATGGTGATGATCACCACGGCGGCGAAGCACACGGCCCCGACCCCCGGCTCGATCGTCGCCAGCTCACCGAGCTGGACCAGCGCCACCAGGATCGAGATCATGAAGATGTCGATCATCGACCAGCGGCCGACCGCCTCGACGATGCGGTAGATCACGGTGCGGTTGCGCAGCTGTCCCGTCTTGCCGCGCTGGGTCGAGACCAGCAGGTAGATCAGCCCGGCGAGCTTCAGCACCGGTACGGTGATCGAGGCGAAGAATACCAGCGCCGCCAACGGCCACATGCCGGCATCGGCCAGCTCGATCACCCCGCTCATGATCGTGTCCGGCGCCCCGCTGCCCAGCGAGATCACGGTCATCACCGGGAACAGGTTGGCAGGGATGTAGAGGATGATCGCGGTCACCACCAGCGCCCAGGTGCGGGTCAGGCTCTCTGGCCGGCGGCGGTGCAGCACGGCGCCGCAGCGCGGGCACTCGCCATGGCCCACGGCCGGCAGGTTGGAGACCAGGCCGCAGCCATGGCACAGGACGGTGGGCCGGCGCGGATCGGCCTGTTGTAGCGTCGGCACCAGGCCACGGCGCTCGAACTCGCGCCACACCGTCTCGGTGTCCAGGCTGGTGCCGGCGGCGATGATCGCCAGCATCAGCCCGCCGACCGAATAGAGGCCGGGGCCGACCACGACGGTGGCGAGGTCGACCAGCTTCACATAGGCGACGAAGACGCCGAGCATGTAGACCTCGATCATCGCCCAGGGGCCCAGCAGGTCGGCCCAGCGGTACAGCCGCGGCAGCCAGCGCGGCGGCCGCCGGAGGCGCAGTCCGCCCAGCACCAGGAACAGCGTGCCCAGCCGCAGGACGGGGGCGACGAACATGGTCAGCGCCACCACCGCTGCCAGTTCCCACAGCCCCTGCTGGTAGAGGGCGAAGATGCCGGTGACGAGGCTGGCGACCTGCGTCCGGCCCGAGATCTCCATCGAGATGAAGGGCAGGAAGTTCGCCATCAGCATCAGCACCAGCCCGGCGCAGGCATAGGCGAAGGCATGATCCAGCGAGGTGGAGCGGAACTTGTGCAGCGTGGCGCCGCAGCGGACGCAGCGGGCCGCGGTGCCATCCGGCAGCACCGGCACGGCGTGGCCCAGGCCGCATTCATGGCATTCCATCAGCCGGCGCGGGGCACCGGCATCTGCGACCTGTGCATCAAGCTCGGAGCGCTGACTCATCCTGCGGTCCGATCACGTCCTGATCCGCCCTAGGGCGTCAGCTCTTCCCAGCTGGCGTCGGGGGCGAAGGATTGGATGGCGGCGGCCAGGACCTCGGTGCGGTCGCCGAGGTCCTTTTCCAGGATCTGCCCGTGGTGGCTGACCAGGAAGGTCGTCCGGCCGGTCTCGCCATAGTCGGCCGGCACCGCGATCATGGCGAAGCCGGCGATCATATTGCCGTTGATGATGTAGTCGTAGCGGCCGCCCGGAACGCCGTCCTCCTGCCGGGTCAGGATCCGGAAGTAGTAGCCGTGATAGGGATCGCCAGCCTTCCGGGTCTCAAAATAGCTCATGTCCTCGGTCACCAGCGGCCCGAAGGGGCTGGGGTCGGCATCGGTCGTATCCGGCCAGTAGAGCCCGTCCTGCCGGCTCGGCGAGCTGACCAGCTTCTGCGCGTATTCAAGCACGCCGTCGCCGTCGCGGTCCTTCGAGGCATAGGCCATCTGCGCCGGCCCGTAGGCGCGCATCACCTCGATCGCGTTCAGCTCGTTGGCGCCGATGCGGCGGGCCAGGATCTCGTCCAGGCCGTCCTCGGTGTCGAAACGCCAGCCATCCGCATCCCGGACGATCTGGATCGGGAAGGTCCAGCCGTCCGTCCCCATCTCGATGGTCCGCTGGTCGCCGTCGCCCTCCAGCTTCACCCCCGCCTTCGCCGCCGCGGCCACTTCGTCCAGCCCCGCTGCGGTATCGCCGGGGTCGTCCGGCAGCAGATCGTCGCGATAGCGCGTGCCAAGGATGCGCAGCAGCCCGTCGACGTCCTTTGCCTCCAGCGCCTGGACCAGCGCCGCATTGGCTGCCTCGGGCGTGTCGAAGCGCTGCGGCCCGTCACCCTCCTGCGCCCGGGCCGGCGCAGTCGCCGCCAGCATGGCCAGCAGCGCGGCCTGGACGAGGCAGGGTTTCCAGGGATGCTTGATCGATGTCGCCATGACATGTGCTCTCTGCTTCGAGTTCAGCGGCGACGGCCGCCGCCACCACCGCCACGACCACCCATGGCACGACCACCCCCACCACGATGGCCGCGATTGGATTCCATGCGGGTGCGGCTGCCGCTCGACACCCCGCCGAAGGCGCGGGAGCCGCCGCTTCGCTGCTGCCGGAAGGCCGGGGATTGCTGGCGGGACGGCCGGTTCATCTGGCGCTGGGTCGGGCGCCCGGGCGAGCCGGCGGACGGACGGCGCGGCAGGTCGAGGCTTTCGCGGCCGCGGGTCGAGGCCCGGCCGGTCTCCCGCCTCGGCTGCACCCCGCCGAAGGTATTTCCCCGGCGGGCCGCGTCCTGGCCGACGCGCTGCCGCTGCGTCCCGGCCCTGTTGGCGCCCTGCCGCTGGCGCAGCCCCTCGGCCGCGGCCCGCTGCGTCGGGGCGAGGCCCTGGGCCTGGCGGCGGGGCCGGTCGGCATTCTGCCGCAGCCTGCCGGCGGCGCCGGCGTCCGGCTGCCAGCGGCGCTGCCCGCTGTCGCCCATCCGGTCATGCGCGCCCCGGAAATTCTGCCGGTTCTCGTTGATGCGGGACTGCAGCGCCGTCCGGTCGGTGTTCTTCAGGACGCCGTTGTTGACGAAGTTGTTGAAGTTGACATCACCATTGATGTCGGAGCGGACCCGGTCGACCTTGTCCCAGTCGACGTTGTCCCAATTGATGTCATCGAAATCGACATCATTGAAATCGATGTCGATGTCGTCGTCGTCCCAGTTCATGCCGTAGCCGACCGCCGTGCCGAACAGGAGTCCGGTGAAGAAGGGCGCGGCGGGATACTGGTAGTTGAGATAGGGCTGCGGGTAGGTGATGGGCGCTGCCGCCGCGTAGCCCTGGTTCACGACGACGCCCGGATCATAGGCCGGGACGTAGGCGACGTCGGGATCGGTGCTGGTGATGGTGATGGGCTCGGCACTGCCCGCGGTGGCGGTCGTGGCCACGGTCTGCACGACCGAGACCTGCTCGTTGGAGGCCAGGTATCCGGCCTTCATCGCCTCGGATCGGATCGCCTGGATGGCGTCGAGCACGCTCTCCAGATTATCGGTCACCGCCTGGCCGAGCTGCGTGGTCCAGTCGAGGTCGGAATCCATCAGCTTCAACGCCTCCGGATAGTTCAGGAGGGCGATGACCGACGGATCCCAGGTCGGATCCGGGGTCAGAGACGAGTCCTGCTGCCGCTTGCCGAGGAACCGGACGGCCTCGACCACATCGAGCGTCGCGGTCGAGGCCGGCAGCACCAGCGACAGCACGTCGTCGGGATAGAGCGCGATGCGGGCGACCAGGACCCGCAGGTCGGGCGTCTGAGCGGCGCCGGCCACGGCCGTCGGCGTCACCGTCTGCGCGGCCGCCGGGGGCGGCTCGAGGAGTTGGGCCGCAGCCAGGGCGAGGATGGCGGCGGTCATGAGCTGCAGCCGCCTCAGCCGCTCGCGGCGCGAAGATGCATCAGGCTTCGGAATGATCTGCGCGCGGGACATGGCGACCTCGGCACGGCGAACTGGCGCTGTCGGCCGGCCGCCACCCGGCTCGAGGCCCGGCGGCGCGGCATGCACAACCGCGTCCGCAACGCTACCGCCGATCCGAAGCGGCTGTTTTGATCTGGCGCATTTTTGCGTTGCCTCGGACCTACGCTGTCGCCGCTGGCGGGTGGACGAGCTCCAGCCCCTGCTGCGCGGCGGCAACCGAGGGTTCGCCGCCGGCGACCTGCACGGTCGGGAACGCGAATTTGATGCCGTTCTCGTCGAACGCCGTCTTGATCAGCGCATAGGCCCGGCGCCGGATCACGAACTGCTCACCGGGCTTGGTCATGACCTTGAGCCGGATCTGGATCGCGAAATCGCCGAACTGCTCGACGCCCTGCATCTTCAACGTCTCCAGGATGTGCGGCCCCATGTCGGGATCCTCGGCCAGCTGGCGGCCGATCTGCTTCACCAGCTTCTTCACCTGGTCGAGATTGGTGTCGTAGGTGACCCCGACGCTCAGCTTGTCGATCACCCAGTCCCGGCTCATGTTCTGGATCGCCCCCAGCTCGCCGAACGGCACGGTGAACAGCGGGCCGCGGTGGTGCCGCAGCTTCACCGAGCGCAGGCTGAAGGATTCGACGGTGCCTTTGTACGAGCCGCTCTGGACGTATTCGCCGACGCGAAAGGCATCGTCGAGCAGGAAGAACATGCCGCTGATGATGTCCTTGACGATGGTCTGGGCCCCGAAGCCGATGGCGACGCCGACGACGCCGGCCCCGGCGATCAGCGGCCCGATCTCGACGCCGAGCGACGACAGGACCATCAGCGCCACCATGACCAGCAGGACGATGAAGATCACGTTGCGCAGGATCGGCAGAAGGGTCCTGAGCCGCGCCTGCCGGCGGCCGGCCTCGCTGTCCGGCTTGCCGGCGGCCGGTGCCGCGATGGTCCGGTTGATCACCGTCCGCAGCACATGCCAGGCGACATCGGCAAGGAGGATGATGATCACGGCATTGATCGCACCGCGGATCAGCCGGGTGAGCGGGCTGTCGCCGGCGGTGAGGGCGCCGAGATCGACATGCAGGCCGCGGGCGAGCAGCAGCGCGGCGCCGATGATCAGGGCGGCTCGCACAGCCCGTTCCAGGCCGATGGCAAGAACGCCGCGGCCCGCCTCCGCGCCGGCCTCACCGGCCGGCCGGAGGGCGTGGTTCACGGATCGCTGCGTCACGCGGATCGCGGCCGGCAGCCCGACCAGCACGACGCCGATCCAGAACATCCCGACGGCGCCGATGACCCAGAACAGCCACAGCGCCGCGAAATAGGCGGAGAGCAGCCAGGCGGTCACCGAGCCGATGCGACGGTGCGGTCGCAGCGTTCCTCTGTCGGCTGCGCGTGGCCGGCGCCAGGCGATCTCGATGCCGATCGCCAGCAGGCCGAGACCGAGGACATAGGCGACGATCTGGCGCGTCGGGATAGCGAGGCCGAGCGGGTCGAGCAGCTGGACCGTGGTCCAGCCGAAGGCGAACCAGCCGGCGAAGATTCCGAGCCGGATGTACCAGAAGCGGGCGGCGCCGTCGTCCGTCGGCACGATCCGGAGCTGCCCGTCCTGCCGGGACCCGCCGGGTGCGAGCAGGGCGCGGCTGATGACGAGCGCGAGGCGCAGGGCGACGAAGGCGACGAGATAGCCCAGCACGAGCTCGCGCAGCAGGGCGGGCCATTCGAGTGCGAGGAAGGCGCCGATGCTGCCCAGGGAGAAGATCGCCAATGAACCGAGGTCGTAGCCGAACCGTGCCCCGATCAGGCGCAGGCGGGCGCCGACCGTCCCGGCTTCGGCTGCGCCGATCCAGGCGCGCAGGCCGGCCGTCGCCCGCCGGAACAGCCATTCGGCGCCGAAGCCCAGCGCGACGAAGCCGAGCACAAGCACCAGAACCCGAGGCTGACCTCGCTCCTGGATCTCGCGAGACAGCGTGGCGCCTGCACGCCGGAATTCGGCCGGCAGCGTCGGCACTGCTGCGGCCAGCCCTGCGACGTGCTGGCGGATCTTCTCCAGCCGTGTCGAGAGGTCGTGGGAGGGCGAGGCCGCGGCTGCGGGCGCATCGATGGGGGCGGGGACTCCCGTCGTCGCGGACTTGGCGGCAACGCCCTGCTGCGTGAGCCAGTCGCGCACGGCAGGATCCGCCAGCAGGTCGAGGAACTGCCGCACTGCCGGTTGCGGTTCAGCCGTGGCCGGCGTGTTCTCTGCTGCGAGGGCCGGAAGACCGGCGCAGCATCCTGCGAAGACGAGCACGGCGAGCCATCGCCGGACCGTCCCAAGCGTGGCCGGAAGAGCCATCCCCGTCGACCGGATCTGCAGGGTCAGCCTCACGTAGCCCCCCGGCTCTCCGAGCCTGCGGTCGCTGTCGCCATGCCGCCCGCGGTCGGGCCTGGTCGTTGTGGGGACGGCGCCTGGTCGGTGGCCTTCGGTTCGGTCCGGCGCAGACGGTAGAGCGTGGCGTAGAGGACCGGGAGGAGGATCATCGTGAGCACCGTGCCGTAGCTCAGCCCCGCCATGATGGTGACCGCCAGGCCGACCCAGAAGACGTCAGGGAGGAGCGGGATCACACCCAGGACTGTCGTTCCTGCGGCGAGAAGCACGGGCCGCAGGCGTGAGACGGCCGCCTCGATCGTGGCCGTGTAGCGGTCCTGCCCGCGGGCGATGCCGGTTTCGATCTCGTCGAGCAGGACCAGCCCGTTCTTGATCATCATCCCGGCGAGACTCATCGCTGCCAGCAGCGCGACGAACCCGAACGGCACGCCCGTGATCAGCAGCCCGAAGACCACCCCGGCCAGGGCGAACGGGATGGTGAGCGCGATCACGAGCGGCGGCCGCAAGGCGTTGAACAGTGCCACCATGATGAAGGCGGTGACCGCGAGCGCGGGGATCACGCCGGGGATCAGCGAGGCCTGGCTCTTGGTGCTGTTCTCCTGCTCACCGCCCCACTCGACGCGGTAGCCCGGCGGCAAGGCGAGAGCCTCGATCCTGGGCGCCACATCCTTGTACAGCGTCGGGAAGGTGACGCCGAGCGCGGGGATGGCCTGGACGGTGAGGGTGGGCCGACGGTTGTAGCGCGCGATCACCGCCTGCTGCGGGGCGAGATCGACGCCGCTGACCACCTGCGCCAGCGGCACTGCGGAGGTGCTGGCCACGCCGCGCACGCCCAGGACATCGATATCCTCGGGCCGGGTGCGCTCCGCCTCGACATTGCGCATCACGATCGGGATGATCTCGTCGCCGTCCCGGAACAGGCCGATCGGCAGGCCGTCATAGGTGCGGCGCGTGGTGCGGGCGATGTCGTCGCGGGTGATGCCGGCCCAGCTGGCGCGTGCGGCGTTGTAGTCGGGCCGGATCTCCAGCACCGTCTGGCGCCAATCGGTCTGGCTGAGCCCGGAATAGGGGCTCGCCCGCAGGATATCCAGCACCTGGTTGCCGACCGTGCGAAGGGTGGCGGCGTCGGCATCGCCGGGACCGCTGATGCGCAGCTCGAACTTCCAGGTGTCGCCCGGCCCGACGGTGAACTTGCGCAGCGGCACTAGGGCCTCGGGGAAGCGATCCGCCAGCCAGGGCTGGAGCCCGGCGATCAGGCTGTCGATCTCGCTTTGGTCATGAACGTTGACGACGATCTGGCCATAGGCGGAGTTCTCGGCCTCCGGCTCGACCGGAAGGTAGAAGCGCGGCGGCCCGCTGCCGATGAAGCTCGCCACCTCGGCCACGCGCGGATCCTGCCGAAGCCGGTCCTCGATCTCGGCAAGGTCCTCGGACACCCGCTCGATCCGGGTGCCTTCCGGCATCCAGTAATCGATCATGAACTTCGTCATCGCCGCGTCGGGAAAGAACAGCTGGGTGACATTGCCGTACAGGGACCCCGCCAACACGAGGATCGCGACGGCACCCGCGATGGTCAGGAACCGGATGCGGATCGCGCCATGCAGCAGCGCCCGGAAGGCGCGGTAGAAGCGGCCGGCGTAGGGATCGGCCCCCGCCACGGCCTGCGGCTTCAGCATCGCCATGCATTGCAGCGGCGTGACGGTGACCGACAGGATCCAGGAGGCGAGCAGCGAGATCGCGACGACCGAGAACAGGGTGGCGCAGTATTCGCCGGCGCTCTCATCCGAGGCGAAGATCGGGTAGAACGCCATCACAGCGATCACCGTCGCGCCCAGCAGCGGCATCGACGGCTGGGTGGCCGCCTCGATCGCCGCGGCGCGGGGTTGCATGCCCCGGTCGATGCGCACCGCATGGCCGTCGGCGACCACGATGGCATTATCGACCATCATGCCCAGCGCGATGACCAGCGCCCCGAGCGACATGCGCTGGAGATCGATTCCGAAGATCGCCATCAGTAGGAACGTCGCCGCCACCGTCAGCAGCAGCGCCGTGCCGATGATCACGCCCATGCGCCAGCCCATCGGAATCGCCAGGCAGGCGAGCACGATGACGATGGCCTCCACCAGGCTGATGAAGAAGCCTTTCACCGACAGCGCGATGGTCTCGGACTGCCAGTTGACCTTTTCGATGCCGATGCCGATCGGGAGGTCGCGCACGAGTTCGTCGAGCCGCCGGTCGACGGCCTGACCGACCTTCACGACGTTCTCGCCCGGGCGGTTGGTGATGGCGATCCCGATCGCAGGCCGCCCATTGAAGCGCATGATCTGGCGCGGCGGATCCTGGTATCCCTCGCGGATCTCCCCGACGTCGGACAGCCTGATGATCTCGTCGGCGCTGCGTGCGGTCTGCCGGCTGGCCGATTGGATGAGGTCGAGCGCGGTCGGCTGCAGCACCAGCTGGCCGAGATCCTCGGCCTGCGGGAACGTGCCCGTGGGCGCGATCCTGATCTTGCTGTCGCCGACGAACACGCGGCCGCCATCGACTACGGCGTTCTGCGTCTGCAGGTCGCGCGCGATGGTGAGCTCGGAGAGGCCGAGCTGCGCCAGTTGGCTCTGGCGCACGTCGAGATAGACCCGACGCTCCTGCGCGCCCCACAGATCGACCCGGGCCACCCCGGGAACGAGGCTGAGCTCGCGCTTCAGCTCCTCGGCATGGTCCTTGAGCTCGCCCGGGGTGAAGCCGTCGCTGGTGACGGCGAGCAGCAGGCCGAACACGTCGCCGAAATCGTCGATGACGACCGGCGCGTCGGCGCCGGGAGGAAGCTCGCGCGTGGCGTCATTGGCCCGGGCCCGAACCTTGTCCCAGATCGCCGGCAGCTCGTCCGAGCCGTACGAGGCCTTGATGTTGACCTTGATCCGCGACCATCCGGCTCGCGAATAGCTTTCCAGGGAATCGAGCTCCTTCAGCTTCTGCAGCTCGATCTCGATCTTGTCGGTGACCTCCTGCTCGACCTCCTCCGGGCTGGCGCCGGGATAGGTGGTCGAGACGATCGCGGTCTTGACGGTGAACTCCGGATCCTCGAGCTGGCCGAGCGCGAAGTAGGACGCGAACCCGCCGAGAAGGATGAGCGCGGCCCCGAACCAGGTCACTGTCGGGCTGTCGACGGCCGAGGAGGCGATGCTCATGGCGCGCGCTCCGCTTCCGGCAGGCGCACCTGCTCTCCCTCGACGAGGCTGTTGGCACCGGCCATGACGACCCATTCCCCGGCCGAGATGCCGTCGGAGATCTCGACGCCGCCCCTGACCGTCCGGCCGACCGATACCGGCCGCAGCGATACCGTCTTGGTGGCGGGGTCGATCACCCAGAGGCCCATGGCGTCGCTGCCCGGCTGGATCGGGCGAAGCGAGGCGGGCGGCACGACGTGCGCGACGCTGTCCTCCACGCCCGACTTCACCGACTTCACCCGCACCGTCCCCGCCATGCCGGGCAGGATCGAGACGTTCTCCGGCTGATCCATCACAACCGTGACCGGGTAGGTCCGCGTGGTGCGCGATGCCTCTGCGCCGATCTCGCTGATCGTTCCCGTCAGCTCGACATCGTGGAAGGCATCGAACCGCACGCTCACCGTGTCGACGAGGGGGGCCAGGGCGATCAACGTCTCGGGGATGTCGACGACAACCTCGATCCGGCGGAGATCGAGCAGCCGGACGACCTGCTGCTGGGCGCGGACATCCTCGAAGGCCTTGGGATAGACTGCCACCACGCGGCTGTCGAAAGGCGCGGCCAGCGTCGTGTCGCCGAGATCGATGCTGGCCTTCGTCAGCGCCGCCCGCACCGATTCCACCCGCGCCCCCGCCGAGTCCCGCTCGCCCTGCGACGTGTCCAGGCGCGCCTTGGAATAGGTGCCGCTCTCGACCAGCGGAACGACACGCTTGTACTGCTCGTCCTTGGCCCTGAACTCGGCCAGGGCGGCATTGAGGTCGGATTCGAGCCGCGTGACGTCGGCCCGGTAGGGGGCATCGTCGAGCTTCGCGACGGTTTCGCCGCTCGCGACCACCTGCCCGACCTTCACCGGAATGTCGAGAATACGGCCGGGAACACGGAATGAAAGGACGGCATCCGTCTCGGCCCGGGCACGGCCGATGAACTGTCGCTGCCCGAGCGATTCCACCGACCCGACCTGGACCGCCGCCACCGGGCGCGGGGGCCTGGGCGTCTCCGACGCTTGCTGCTCGTTGCACGCGCCCAGCAAAGCCGCGACCAGGAGAGCCGCGGCAGCGCTTGCTCTAGTCATCCAAGTCTCCATCGCGGCCGGTCAAGAAGCCGATGAAGCGGGCGTCGGAGCGGCCTGTCCGGCTCTTTCGGATCCTGTCCATGACCGAGCTCTCAGTCACGATGAGGCCGGTATAGCGCCATTCGGGAGCGGCCGATTTGCTCCAGCGCAAATACGGTGGCGCCCTCCCGTGCTAGTCAAATCGGCTCATCCTGGCCTGCGCCCGGACCGGAGAGCGAAATGCTCGTTTCTCACACCAAAATATTCGACATCGTCGGCGACATCATTCGCATCAAGGTCACGTCCGGAGGGGCGGGCGACGAGAGCCGCCCCTGCCTGAACGATCTCGCCGTCGTCGACAGCGACCGCGGTTTCCGGTCGCTGGCGCAGGTGATCAACATCGACCGGGACGTCATTTCGCTGCAGGTCAATTCCGGTACCAAGGGGCTGCCGAACAACGCTTCGGTGCGTTTCCTCGGCGAGCCGATGCGCGTGACCTATTCGGACAACATCCTCGGGCGCGTCTTCGACGGGGCGGGCAAGCCGATCGACGGCGGGCCGGAACTGTCCAACGATCCGACGGTGCCGATCGGCGGCCCGTCCGCCAACCCGATGAAGCGGGTGCTGGCGTCGCGGATGATCCGGACCGACGTGCCGATGATCGACGTCTTCAACTGCCTCGTCGAAAGCCAGAAGATCCCGATCTTCTCGGTCTCCGGCGAGCCGTACAACCAGCTGCTGGCCAGGATCGGCATCCAGGCCGATGCCGATGTCGTCGTCTTCGGCGGACTCGGCCTGATCTTCGACGACTACGCCTATTTCCGCCGGCGGTTCGAGGATGCCGGGGTGTTCCCGCGCACGGTGATGTTCATCAACCAGGCCTCGGACCCGGTGGTCGAGCGGCTGCTGGTTCCCGATCTGACCCTGGCCGTCGCCGAAAAGTTCGCGGTGCAGGAGGGCAAGCGCGTGCTGGTGCTGCTCACCGACATGACCGCGTTCGCCGACGCGATGAAGGAGGTCAGCATCGCCATGGAGCGGGTGCCGGCCAATCGCGGCTATCCCGGCGACCTCTATTCGCAGCTGGCGCGCCGCTACGAGAAGGCGTGCGACTTCAAGGGCTCGGGCTCCGTCACCATCCTCGCGGTGACGACGATGCCGGGCAACGACCTGACCCACCCGGTTCCCGACAACACCGGCTACATCACCGAAGGCCAGTTCTACCTGCACAGCGGCGTCATCGATCCCTTCGGGTCGCTGTCCCGCCTCAAGCAGCATGTGATCGGCAAGGTCACGCGTGAGGACCACAGCCAGATCATGAATACCATGATCCGCCTCTATTCCGGCGCGCGCGACGCCGCCCAGAAGCAGGCGATGGCCTTCGAGCTGTCCGATCACGACCACCGGCTGCTGAAGTTCGGCGAACTGTTCCGCAAGCGTTTGATGGACATCGAGGTGTCGCTGCCGCTCGAAGCGGCGCTCGACCTCTGCTGGCAGACGCTCGCCGAATGCTTCGAGCCGGAGCAGCTGCTGATGAAGCAGGCCCTGGTCGACAAGTACTATCCGGCCACGGCCGGGCAGAAGAGCGAATCCGAGGCTGCCTGATGGCCAAGCCGGCACTCAACAAGTCGACGCTCGCCCGCGAGACGCGCCAGCTCGCCGAGTACCGGCAGTTCCTGCCGTCGCTGGAGCTGAAGCGGCTGCAGATCCTGGCCGAGCGCGCCCGGGCCCGCGACGGCCTCGCCCGGCAGGAAAAGGAATTCCAGGATCGGTTTCAGGCGATCGCCGATGCCGTCCCGATGCTGGCGAACGACAACGTGCCTATCTCGGGGCTCGTCCGCCTCAAGGAAGTGGTCGTCGGCGAGCAGAATCTGTCCGGGACCGTCCTGCCGCGGCTGGACGACCTTCGGCTCGAGCTCGAGCCGTATCCGCGGCTCGGCCGTCCCCATTGGGTCGACCCGGTCGTCACCGCCCTTCAGGACCTGGTCCGCATGAGCGTCGAGCTCGATATCGCACGGGAGCGGGCGGAACGGCTGGTCGAGGCCGAGATCGTCATCTCGCGGCGCGTGAACCTGTTCGAGAAGGTGCTGATCCCGCAGGCGCGGGACACGATCCGCCGCATCAAGATGGCGCTGGCGGATGCCGAGCGCGACGCCGTCATCCGCGCCAAGATCTCCAAGCGCAAGACCGCCAGCCGGTCGGCCGAGCAGCGGGTCGCCGAGCTATGACGATCGTCGCGCTCAGGAAGGTCAGCCTCATCGGCGCCGTCGCGGACAAGGAGAAGATCCTGCAGAGGCTGCAGGAGTTCGGCGGAATGCATTTGATCCCGCTGCGGCCGGCGCAGAAGGAGCTGGAGGCGGTGCCGAGCGGCAGCGGCCGCGACGCCGTCGCCGCGCTTCGCTGGCTGACGGATTGCCCCAGCCCACGGCGGCCCGCGCTGTCCGACCAGGATCTCGACATGGCGGCGCTGGTCGAGGCCATCAACGCCAACAGGCAGGCGCTGCTCGATGCCGAGGACCGGAAGGCGGCCCTGCTGAAGCGGATCGAGGATGTGAGGAGCTGGGGTGAATTCTCCTTCCCGGACCTCGACCAGCTGGGCGGCCATCGCCTGTGGTTCTATGTCGTGCCGCGCTCGAAGGAAAAGCTGATCGCGGCGGGCGACCGGGTCGTCGAAACCGTCCATCGCGATCGCCACAATTCCTATGTGGTGCTGCTTTCGCCCGACGAGCCGCCGGTGGACGCGATGCCGGTGCCGCGCACGCGCGTCGGCGCCCATTCGCTGTCCACGCTCGATCGGCATCTCGAGTCAATCGAGGCGGAGCTCGAGGACCTCTGGGCCGAGCGCCGGAAGCTGACGAAGTGGCGGGTCGTGCTCGGCCGGAACCTGGCCCGGGTGCAGGATCTCGCGGCGCTGAAGCGCGTCTCGCTGGAGACCGATGACGTCGACCGCGTCTTCGTCGCCCAGGGCTGGGTCCCGGTCGACCGTCTGCCGCAGGTCGAGCGCATCGCGGAGGACTCCGGGCTCGCGGTCACGGTCGAGGAGCCGCTCGCCGACGAGCGTCCGCCGACCCTGCTGGCGAACCGGCCCGGGCTGGCCGGCGGCGAGAGCCTGGTCGAGTTCTACCAGACGCCGTCCTACCGCGACTGGGATCCGTCGGCGATCGTCTATGTCTCCTTCATTATCTTTTTCGGCATGATCATGACGGATGTCGGGTACGGGCTGGTCCTGCTGGCCGTCCTGTATCTGATGCGCAGACGCTTCGAGGGGTCGGAGACCAGCCGGCGCATGCTGGTCATGGGCTATTGGCTGATGGCGTCGACGGCGTTCTTCGGCGTGATCACCGGCAGCTATTTCGGCGTCACGCCGCCGCCCGACAGCCTGCTCGGCCGCCTCAAGATCATGGATCTGAAGAATGTCGACGCGATGATGCGGATCACGCTGGCGATCGGCGGCCTGCACATCATCATCGCCAACCTGATGAGCGCCCGGCACGCGAAGACGCGCAAGGGGCGCCTCCAGCCGCTGGGCTGGTGCCTGGTCGTGCTCGGCGGCGTGACGGCCTATCTGGCCTCGCCGATCCCTCCCTTGGCAATCTTGGGAATCGTCCTGATCGTGCTGGGCCTCCTGGTCGTCGGCGTCTTCGCCAGCGACCGGAAGGTCACCTCGGCCAAGACCCTGCTGCTCCGCATTCTCGACGGGCTCATGGCGACATTCCGTCTGACGAACATCTTCAGCGACGTCCTCAGCTACATGCGGCTGTTCGCGCTGGGGCTCGCCGCCGCGTCGCTGGCCGAAACCATTAACGAGCTGTCGGGCCAGTTGGTCCATGCCACGCCCGGGATCGGGGTGCTTATCGCCCTCCTGGTGCTGGTGATCGGTCACGTCATCAACATCGGCCTCGGCCTCATCGCCGGCTTCGTGCACGGGCTGCGGCTGAACGTGATCGAGTTCTTCAGCTGGGGATTGAAGGAAGAGGGGGCGCCATTCCGCCCCTTCGAACGCAGGAGACAGGCCCGTGAATGAGTTCGTTCTCGCGCTCGGCTGGTTCGGTCTCTTCGCGCCGGTGGCGCTCGGGGCGATCGGGAGCGCCATCGGCTGCGCCATCGCCGGCAGCGCCGCGATCGGCGCGATGATCGATTCCGAGAGCGGCCATGGCCGCAACATCGGAGTGTCGCTGATGCCGTCGTCCCAGGTCATCTACGGCATCGTCATCATGTTCTCGCTGCAGCGCGACCCGATGACGGCGGAGGCGGCGGCGGGGATCTTCGGCGTCGGCCTGATGGCCGGCCTGGCCCTGGTCTATGTCGGGATCCGCCAGGGCGAGGCGGTGGCCGCCTCGATCAACGCGTCCAAGGCGAAGCCGGAGATCTTCGGCATCTCGCTGACGCCCGCCGCCGTGCTGGAGGGCTTCTCTGTCTTCGCCCTGGTCTTCGCCCTCGTGCTGAGCGGCGCCATTCCCGGCTAGGAGGAGA
Organism: Mycobacterium sp. KBS0706; assembly: GCF_005938675.2. Taxonomy (GTDB): domain Bacteria; phylum Pseudomonadota; class Alphaproteobacteria; order DSM-16000; family Inquilinaceae; genus Inquilinus. The sequence goes on along the minus strand of NZ_VCCH02000104.1, from coordinate 8,650 downwards.
TCATGGCGAATTCGCAGGCGGATATGTCCCCGGCCGGGGCGGGAGTGCAGGCGCTGATCGACCGGCTCCAGACCGAGGGCGTCACCGCCGGACAGGCTCAGGCCGAGGAGATCGTCGCCTTCGCCAAGGCCAAAGCCGACAAGCTGGTCGCCGAGGCCGAGGCCCGGGCGCGGGAGACGCTGGACCGCGCGAGGCGGGAGGCTGCGGCCGAGACGGCGGCCGGGCAGGACGCCCTCAAGGTCGCCGCGCGCGACCTGGTCCTCAAGCTCCGGAACGAGCTGGGGCACCGGATCAGCGAGGAGACCAAGCACCTGCTCGGCGAAACGCTGATGGATGAGGAGTTCCTGAAGCGCCTGATCCTGGCAATGGCCGCCAAGGCGAAGAAGGACGCGGGCGTCACCGCCGATGACCGGCTGGAGATTCTCCTTCCCGATCGTGTCGTCACCTTCGAGGACCTGAAGCAGTCGCCTGAGGACGCGCGCGAAGGGACCCTGACCCATTTCGTCGTCGCGGTCGCCGCGAGCGTGCTCAGAAAAGGCGTCACCTTCGCCGTCGCCCCGGGCCTCCAGGGCATCAGGGTCAGGCTGGTCGACCGTGACCTGTCGATCGACGTGACGGAGGAGGCGGTCGCCACCCTGCTGGGCAAGCATCTGCAACCGCGCTTCCGGGCGCTGATGGAAGGGGTGGCGCGCTGAACCGATGAGCGACCGGCTGCGCTACATCACGCTGATGTCGAGCCTGCCGCATATCGGCAGGATCTTCACCGAGCATGGCACCGGGCTCTCGAGGTTCCGCCTCGAGGAGCGGCTGAAGCTGCTCAGCCCGGATCATCGCAAGCTGCTGGACCGGGTGATCGGCGTCACCGCCTGGACCGGGGTCGGACAATACGGAACCGATGCCGAGATCATCGCGCTGGCCCATAGCGTCATGGCCGAGCTCGATGACTATCCGACGCTGCAGGCTCTGGTGCAGAGCCGGATGGAGACCCGGACCATCATCGCCGCGCTCCGGCGCCGGCGGGATGGTGCGGCGGATCCCGGGGATGTCGCGTCATGGGGCTTCGGCCGCTGGTGCCGCCGCATCCAGGACAACTGGAGCGATCCCGGCTTCGGCCTCTCGCATTTCATGCCCTGGGTGGCCGAAGCCGATCAGCATCTGCGGTCGGGCAACCACGTCGCAGTCGAGCGCGTGGTCCTGACACAAGCCTTCACCCAGATCGACCGGCTGGCCAGCGGTCATGACTTCGATTTCGAGGCGGTGGTCATCTACGTGCTGCGCTGGATCATCGTCGAGCGCTGGAGCCTGTACAGCACCGCCAAAGCGGCCGAGCGGCTGCGCAAGCTGCTCGCCGAAGCGCTGAGCACGGCGCCCCGGCCGCGAGCCGCCGTCCCGCCTGCCGCCATCCCTGCCGATCCTGCCGCACGCCAGGAGGTCCGCCCATGACCAGCCCGTCAAACCTTCCCGAGCCGACGGCCGAGATCGTCGCCGTGCAGGACGACCTGGTGACGATCGCGCCGACCGGCGACACGCCCCTGGTGAAGAATGAGGTGATCTACATCATCCCGCACGGGCCGGAGCGGGAAGGGGGCCGGCGGGAATATCTCAAGGCGGAGGTCCTGCGCGTGCGCGGCCCCGCTGCGGAAGCCCAGGTCTTCGAGAGCACGAGCGGGGTCCGCATCGGCGACAAGGTCATCCAGACCGGCGAGATGCTGTCCGTCGCCCTCGGGCCGGGACTGCTGAGCGGCGTCTTCGACGGGCTGCAGAATCCGCTGGCCGAGATCGCCTCGCAGCACGGCTTCTTCCTGCCCCGCGGGGTTCTCGTCAACCCGCTCGACACGGCGCGGAAATGGGCCTTCACGCCGAAGGCCAAGGCCGGCGACATCCTGAAAGCGGGAGACGTCATCGGCACCGTGCCGGAGGGGCGGTTCGAGCACCGCATCATGGTGCCGTTCGCCATGCCGGGCGAGGTGACGGTCGACCGGATTCGCGAGGGTTCTTTCTCGATCGAAGAGGTCGTCGCGACCGTGCGGGACGCGCGGGGACAGACGCATGATCTCGACCTGGTCCAGCGCTGGCCGGTGCGGCGGCCGATTCCGGAGCCGCTCGTCTCGCTCGGCCAGGTCGAGCGGCTCTACCCGTCCGAACCGCTGATCACGACCATCCGGCTGATCGACACGTTCTTCCCGATCGCCCGCGGCGGCATGGGCTGCATCCCAGGCCCCTTCGGCGCCGGAAAGACCGTGCTCCAGTCGCTGATCTCCCGCTTCTCGGCGGTCGATATCGTCATCGTCGTCGCCTGCGGCGAGCGGGCGGGCGAGGTGGTCGAGACGATCACCGAGTTCCCCAGCCAGCCCGACCCGTCCGGCCAGGGCACGCTGATGGACCGGACCGTGATCATCTGCAACACCTCCTCCATGCCCGTGGCCGCGCGCGAGGCGTCGATCTATACGGGCATCACGCTGGGCGAATACTACCGGCAGATGGGCTATGACGTCCTGCTCATCGCCGACTCCACCTCGCGCTGGGCCCAGGCGATGCGGGAGACGTCCGGGCGCCTGGAGGAGATCCCGGGCGAGGAGGCCTTCCCCGCCTATCTCGATTCCGCGGTCAAGGGCATCTACGAGCGCGCCGGCGTCGTCAGGCTGGCGGACGGATCGCTCGGCAGCCTGACGATGATCGGCACCGTCTCGCCGGCCGGCGGCAACTTCGAGGAGCCGGTGACCCAGGCGACGCTCGGGACGGTCAAGGCCTTCCTCGGGCTATCCTATGACCGGGCCTACAAGCGCTTCTACCCGGCGGTCGATCCGCTGCTGTCCTGGTCGCGCTATCACCCGCAGCTGGCGGAATGGTACCGGGACCATATCGACGCCGGCTGGGCGGGCCGGGTCGAGGAGATGGTGGGGCTGTTGCGCCGGGGCGATGAGATCGCCCGCATGATGCAGGTCACCGGCGAGGAGGGCGTCTCGATCGACGACTTCGTCACCCAGCAGAAGGCCCTGTTCCTCGACATGGTCTATCTGCAGCAGGACGCGTTCGACGATGTCGACGCATCCGCGCCGCTCAAGCGGCAGCAGGAGACCTTCGACATCGTGATGCTGGTGGCCAAGCGGGACTTCGACTTCGGCGACAAGACCGCGGCGCGCGATTTCTTCACCCGGCTGACCGGGATGTTCAAGAACCTCAACTACGCCGCCGAGGGCTCGCAGGAGCGCGGCGACCTCAGGACCCAGCTGCTGGCGGCGATCGATGCCGCGCCGCAGCAGTATCAGGCCGCGGCGGAGTAGTAGGGGAGCCGCGCTGCACCGGCCGCCTCACAGGGAGGATCAGATGGGCCACAACCGAAAAGCTCACGACGGCGCCGACAAGGCCGGCCGCAACAAGCATTACGAGAAGGAGATGGCCCGGCTGCAGGTCGAGCTGTCGCATCTCCAGACCTGGGTGCGCGAGACCGGCGCGCGCATCGTCATCGTCTTCGAAGGGCGCGACGCGGCGGGCAAGGGCGGAATGATCAAGCGGATCACCGAGCGCGTCAGCCCGCGCGTCTTCCGGGTGGTGGCCCTGCCTGCACCCACGGAGCGGGAGAAATCCCAGATCTACATCCAGCGCTACATCCCGCACTTCCCCGCGGCCGGCGAGGTCGTGATCTTCGATCGCAGCTGGTACAACCGGGCCGGCGTCGAACGGGTGATGGGCTTCTGCTCGGATACCCAGGCGGAGCGGTTTCTGCAGATGGTGCCGAAGGCCGAAGCGGTGTTCGTCGACCAGGGCATCATTCTTCTCAAATATTTCCTCACCGTCGGCGAGGATGAGCAGGAGCGACGCTTCCGGCGCAGGATCGAGGATCCGGTCCGGCACTGGAAGCTGAGCCCGATGGATATCAAATCCTACCAGCGATGGTGGGACTATTCGCGCGTCTATGACGAGATGCTGCGGGCGACCGACACGCCGCACGCGCCGTGGTGGATCGTCCCGTCGGACGACAAGAAGCGGGCGCATGTCAACTGCATCACGCACTTGCTGGGTTCGATCCCCTATGAGCATCTGGGCTTCGACGCCCCGGATCTCGGCAAGCGGCAGAAGCGGCCGAAGGATTATGTCGAGGACGCCACGCCCCGGAAGCTGGTGCCGGATGTGTTCGACAGCCCGGGTGCGTAGGGCTCCGCTCGGTCCCGACTGTCTTCAAGAACAAAATCACAATTTGCGATAGAGCAGAGCCACGGTTCTGAAGTCGGCGTAGGGCAGTCAAGAGATGTAGCCCTGCTGTCACAGTCCTTAACGGCTAAGATGGACTCGCCATGTCTGCCGCAACCCTTGCAAGAGGCTTGCCTGCACCGGGGGCGCGGTGCGGCAATCCGGGCAGTACAGTCCGATGACGAGGCGCGTCGCCGCCCCGGCGAGGGAAGGGGCGACCCTTGGATGGGTCCCGCCGATCCTGCAGCAACTGCACGGTTATCGGCCCGAGTGGCTCGGGTCGGATTTGCTGGCCGGCCTGTCGGTGGCTGCCGTGGCGCTGCCGACCGCGATCGCCTATCCCGCGATTGTCGGCGTGCCGCCCGAGGTTGGCCTCTATGCGGCGATCTTCCCGACGATCGCCTATGCGATTTTCGGCTCGTCGCGGCAGCTGATGGTCGGTCCCGACAGCGCGACCTGCCTGGTGCTCGCGAGCGCGCTGCTCTATCTCGGTGTGGCTGCCCCGGATCAGCGGGTCACGGTGGTTGCGGCGCTGGCCGTCATCACCGGCGTGCTCTGCATCCTGGCAGGGGCCGCCCGTCTCGGCTTCATTGCCGATTTTCTCTCGCGGCCGGTGCTCACGGGCTTTCTGGCCGGCATCGCCGTCGACCTGATCATCGGGCAGATCGGCCGGCTGTCCGGCCTCGCCATCGAGGCCAAGGGCCTGATCCGGCCGATCGTCGAAGCGCTGTCCGAGATCGGCAGCCTGCATGCCGTCACCACCGCGGTCGGGCTCGGCCTCCTGGTCCTGCTGCGGGTGCTGCGACGGCTGGCGCCGCGTTTCCCGGCGCCTCTGCTGGCCGTCGTGATCGGCATCGGCCTGGGCATCGTGTTCGACCTGCAGCGCCATGGCGTCCGCATGGTCGGTGGCATCTCAGGGTCCGTGCCGACCCTGGCCCTGCCGGTTCCGCAAAATGTGGAGCCGGGCGATCTGCTGCTCGCGTCCTTCACCGTTCTGCTGGTGAGCTTCGGCTCCGGCATCATCACCGCGCGGAGCTTCGGCGCGCGATACCATGTTCCCGTCGACGCAAACCGCGAACTGTTCGGGTTCGGCGCCGCGAACATCACGTCCGGCCTGTTCGGCGCCTTCCCGATCACCAGCTCGGACTCCCGCACCGCCGTGAACTACATCGTCGGCGGGAAGACGCAGGTCACCGGGCTGTTCGCCGCCACCGCGCTGATCGTGATCACCCTGTTCGCCGGCGGGATCCTGGCCTATCTGCCGGTCGCAGCCCTGGGGGCGGTTCTGGCCTCCGCGGCCGTGGACCTCGTCGACGCACCGCGGTTTGCCCTTTTGTGGCGCATCAGCCGCATCGAGTTTTGTCTCGCCATCACCGCGTTGGTCGGTGTCGTCGTGTTCGGCGTGCTGCAAGGCACCGCTCTGGCGGTCGGGGCCAGCCTTGTCCACCTGCTCTGGCTCGGCTCGCGGCCCCGCGATGCTTTGCTCGGGCGGCGTCCGGGGATGTCGGAATTGTACAAACTGCATCATCACGCCGATGCCGAGCCTATTCCCGGGCTTCTCATCTATCTGATCGAAGGCCCGCTCGTGTTTTTCAACGCCGATTACGTGAAGGGGCGGATGCTGGAGCTTGTCGAGGGTGCTCAGGCCGGTGACTGGTTCGTCCTGGACGGGAGCGCGATGAACCATCTCGACAGCAGTGCCGTCGAGGCGTTGGAGGATGTCCGCGCCGAGCTGGAACGGCGAGGACTCTGCTTCGCCGTCGCGGATCTGCACCGCCTGCCGCGGCGCGCGATGGAGCGATCCGGCCTCGCCGACCGGATCGGCGCCAGCATGTTCTTTCACTCCGCGGAAGAGGCGGCGGCCGCCTTCGAGCAGCGGCAGGAACGGTGAGATGAGCCACAAGGGAGGCCGACGGAAGGCGGTCGGCACCGGCCGACATGGCTAGGGCAGAGAGCTACGCGCTGACTCACGCCGAGATCCTGGCGCTGGAGCTGCATCGCCATCTCCAGTGGCACAACCCCTTTGTCGAGGACATCCGGACGCTGGTCGAGGAGCTGGAGCACCGGCCGCACCGGTCGCCCGGGGTGGAGGCGATCCTGGCCGATGGCCGCCGCTTCCTGGCCGCGTATCGGGATCGCTGAGGCGAGGTCGCCGTCAGACGCGCAGCGCGCAACGACGCAGGGCCTGTTCCATCGGCATGCGAGCGGCCTCGGCCCGGGTGGCCGGTTCATCGCCTTCGGCCAACTTTTCAAGGAGCCTCCGGTCCAGCAGGACGAGATGATGCGGCCCTGCCATGTCGATGAGGCCAGCGTGCTTGAAATCGGCGAGAGTCCGGCTGATCGTTCCGAGAGTGAGGCCGAGATAATCGGCAATGTCGGCGCGAGACATCTCCAGGCTGACCGCCCGTCCGTCCGCGGCCGCATCGGCCAACTCCAGCAGGAAGGTGGCGACGCGCTCGCTCGCGGTCTTGCGTCCAAGGGTCAGCAGGCGGTCATAGGCGATGGCGAGGGACCGGCAGGTGATCTCGCGGAAACAGCGGCCGACGGCGCCATCGGTCCCGGCAAGGGCTTCGGTGCCGCGCTTGGGATAGCGGATGACCACCATGTCGGTGAGGGCTTCGGCGCCGAATCCATAGGCCTCGACCGCCTCGAAGCCGAAAAAATCCTCGGCGTGAAGGAAGCGCCCGATCTGGCGGCGCCCATCGGACAGCAGCTTGCTGGTGCAGCCGGTTCCGGACACCATCCGGTACCAGTGCGAGGCGGGATCGCCCTCGTGATAGGCGGCGGTGCCGCGCGTGAGCGAGACCACGGTTCCGAGGTCGGCCAAGCCGGAGGGAATGTCCCGGATGGCCGGCCCGACCGGCCGTGTCTCGACCTCGGTGTGCGTCGACGTCGAATGGGCTGCCACCGTCGCCGGCGAGGTGGTCGCTCCCGGCTCCGCGGTGCTCAGGCCATTATCGAGCGTGCGTCGAGAACACCCCTCCCTGATACCCTCCATCCCGGCTTCTCCTTGTTCCATGAACGGCCCGTCCCGGCCGCTTCCTTTCTGGTTCATTGCCGGCAACCGGGCGCTACCGACGCATCGTGATGACGACCGCGTCGCCGCCCAGGCTCAGCATCAGCCCGGTCCGCTTCGCCTTCAGGTGCATCACCACGCCGTTCCCGTTCTTGAGCCAGAGGTCGCCGGCGCTGGTTTCGCCGATGGCGAAGCCATAGCGACCCTGGGCATAGGTGCCGGGAAAGTCCTGCAGCGTCTGCAGGTCATAGACCTCGCCCCGCGCGTCGATGGTCGAGACGCCGATGCCTCCGACACCGAGGCCGCTGACCGTGAAGGAATAGGTGCGGCCGCGATAGGTCAACGTGCCGTCGCCGGTAGCGCCGCTGCCGATGAAGGCGGCCTGGACCTGCTGCATCTCGACGAAGCCATCCGGGGGGCTCGCCGGGGCTGCCGAAGATGACCCGGATTGAGATTGAGCACAGGCCGCGAGCAATCCCAGCATCGCTATTGCCAATGGCGCTGCGCGGTTCCCTGCAAATTTCGCCACTTTTTTGATTCCTTTCATTGAACTCCAGTCAATATTTCATGCGGCCCTCTCGCTGCGCACGCCTGCACAGAAAGTTCGGCTTGAGCGGCCGGATTGGGCCTGACCCGAGAGTGTCGTCGATCGATGCTGACGGATCTCGTTCGAGCCACAATCTTCAATTTTAGCGATTAGGGTGGCCAGCCGTGGTGGTGCGGCAGGTATCCACGGGTAATTTACGGTTGCGTTAACTGATAAAAAATGACCGGGACATGGCTCGAAAATGGGCCGATCGCGGCCATCGAGCGCGAGCGGGATGAACTGCAAGAGCCGTCTGTTGCTCTGGCGCCTCGGGGCCGCCCACTCGCTCCCGACGGCGGCTCCGCGTATATGCGAGCAGCTAGGTTCCTGCCTTCGGTACACCGAGACCGGCTTTGCGGAGCCCTTCGACGAGCGCGCGAATGATCTCCGGCGCCACGTTTCGGGCCTGCAGGTCGGCGACGGCGCGGTCGCCATAGCCCGGATCGGCCTTGAGCAGCAGCCTGATCGCGGCAGCAGCCTCTTCGCTCCGGCCGAGCTGGGCATAGGCGGTCGCGCGGGCGATCTGCGTGAACCGGTTGTCCGGCAGGTCGATCTTCAGGGCCTCGTCCAGCGCGTCCTGGTACCGCCCGTCCATGTAGTCGGCGACGAAGAAGCCGAGACGATAGAAGGTGGACTGGCCGGGGTTGCGGGAGAAGGCCTCGGTCAGCAGCGGCAGGCCTTCGGCGAACTCGCCCCTGAGGCACAGCCGGCCGCCGAGATCGGCTAGGAGTTCCGGGTTGCCCGGGTCGCGTGCCAGGCCGGCGCGGGCCGCGGCGAAGCTCTGCTCGACATCGCGCCTGAGCCAGAACACCAGATGCAGCGCCTGGTAGCCGAGCGGCGTGTCGGGGCTCAAGGTG
>NZ_VCCH02000103.1 GCF_005938675.2 Mycobacterium sp. KBS0706 | reverse complement strand
TGCCGCGGGCTGAGACGAAGACGGTGCACGCCAGGTCGCCCGGGCCGCAGCCGGTCAGGCGGCGGCCGGCGCCGTCGGCCTCGGCGTCGCGCAGCCAGGGGGCGCCCGCCGGCTCGATCAGCGACACGGCGCGCGCCAGAGCGACGTCCAGCCGCTCGGTCTCCTCCGGCTCGGGCCGGTCGACCCGCAGCAGCGAGGAGCGCGACCGGGCCCAGACCGGCGCGGCGCCCGGCGCGGCGGGCTGAACCGTCGACACGGCATCGGCCGCGACCACCCCCTGCCCCGATTCGGACGGGGTGGCCAAAGCGGGCTGGGACGGCACCGGATCGGTGGTCGCCGGCGCCACCGCGGCCACCGGCGCGATCGAGGACGGCGACGCGGCCGCGGTTTCGGCCAGGAGGCCCTCCATCGGCCCCAGCGCGGCGACGACCACGGGCTTCGCCTCGTTCGGCGCGACATCGATCAAGGCCGTGGTGCCGGGCTGTGCCGCCGGAGCGGCGACGGGCGCCACCGGCGCCGTGTCCGCCAGGCCTTCAGCCGCGGCCAGGGGCGGCTCGGTGGTCGCCTGCACCGGCGGGGTGGCCACCGGCAGCCCGGCGGGCGCCGGCAGCGGGTCGACCAGGAGGGCCGGCAGGTCGAGCCGCGCGGCCTCGGCGCCGGGGCCGGGCAGGCTGACCGGCACCAGCACCGGCTCGGCCTCCTGCGGCTCCGGCGCGGGGCGCGTCACCTCCTGCAGGGCGTTGGCCCAGGGATCGAGCGGCGGCTCCGGGTCGGCCAGGTTCGGCACCGCGGCGAAGGCGGAGCCGAAGAAGACCTGCAGCGGGCTGGCGTACGGTGCGGGATCAGGGGCGAGAGTCAACTCGGCCAGGCGCCGCGTCGCGGCGACGGCCGGCTGCGGCCGCACCGCCTCCGCCGGGTCGACCACATGCGCGGGCTCGACCGCGATCCCGGCGAGATCGACGGCGACGACGGGCGGCGATGTCGGCCGCGCGGAATCGATCGCGATCGCGCCGCCGAGGGCGGCAGCCCCGACCAGCGCGATCGACAGAAGAAGAAGGCCCTTCGACGTCATTCCCGGCCTCCCCCTTGTCGACGCGTCGGGCGGGCCCCATCCGGGCACACTCCGTCCGGCGCCGCCGGGAGACGGGGCAACGTTCTGCGCCGACGATCGGGCCCCGGGATGATCGCACCAGATCCGGGAACACCGACCGCCCAAGTGCATTTCATTGCGGTCACGGGGGGCGCGGGTATCATGGCCGGCCCTGCGAGTCCAGACGTACGGAAGGCCACATGTCCTGCAAAACCGCTGAAATCCGCCGTTCCGCCTGGGTTCGCCCGGCCCGTTTTTTCGCTTTTTTTATCGCGATTGCCGCCTTTCCGGCCCTGGCACAGGACAAGCCGGCCGCCGAGTCGCCGTCGAAGGAGGCCATCGACATCGAGCTGAACAAGCTCGAACCCGGCAACAACGGCTGCCGGGCCTTCATGGTCATGCACAACGGCACCAACCGGAGCTACAGCAACCTGCAGCTCGATCTCGTGGTGTTCGATCCGAAGGGCGTCATCGTCGATCAGCTGGCCGTGGACATGGCCCCGCTGAGCGCCGGCAAGACCATGGTCAAGGTGTTCGAGATCGCCGGTCATGATTGCGGGAATTTCGGCCGTGTGCTGCTGAACGATGTGCTGACTTGCAAGGCGGGGGACGCAGCGGTCGAACACTGCATCGATCTATTGGTTCCCACCACGCGGGCTGCGATCGGTTTCATCAAGTAAAGAAGGCCGGATCATGGCGGTCGACCCGCAGATCACGATCATGCTGGAGCGGATCGCCGCTGTTGCCGGGGACACACCGCCGACCGAGCGCCTGTCGCCGGCCGAGGCGCGCCGCGGCATGGCCGCGGTGCTGCCGCTGCTGAACGAGCACGCGCCGGCGGTGGCGCGGGTCGAGGACCGCACGCTGCCCGGCCCGGCCGGGCCGGTCGCCGCACGCTTCTACGATCCCGGGACGGCCGACCCTTCGCCCGCCATCGTCTACATCCATGGCGGCGGCTGGGTGCTGTGCGACCTGGACAGCCATGACGGCGTGTGCCGGGAGCTGGCGCAGCGCTCCGGCCTCAAGGTGGTCAGCATCGGCTACCGGCTGGCGCCGGAGCATCCGTTCCCGGCCCCGCTCGAGGACTGCGTCGCGGCGGTGCGCTGGCTCGCCGCCCAGGGCCGCGACTGGGGCATCGACCCCGGCCGCATGGTGATCGCGGGCGATTCCGCCGGCGCCAACCTGGCGCTTTCCACCCTGCTGGCGCTGCGCGACGCCGGCGAACGGCCGCTGCGCGGGGCGGCGCTGGTCTACGGCGTGTTCGCGCCCGAGCACGACACGCCGTCGCATCTGGCGTATGGCGGCGACAACCGCTATTTCCTGTCCACCGCCGAGATGGAGTGGTTCTGGGGCCATTACGTCCCGGCCGGCACGGACCGGCGCACGCCGCTGGCCGCGCCGCTCTATGCCGATCTCGCCGACCTGCCGCCGCTGTACCTGACCGCGGCGGAATACGACTGCCTGAGGACCGACAGTGAACAGCTTGCCTATCGCCTGGCCGTGGACCGACGGCCGCATGAATTCCGGCTGTGGCGCGGCATGATCCACGCCTGTCTGCACATGGCGGGCAACGTCGAGGCGATGCGCACCGAGATCGATCATCTGGCCGCCTTCCTGCGCCGGCAGGCGACGGCATGAGCCGCCCCCCTCGCCCCCCGAAGCCCGGCGCCGGACGCGCGGGCGGCCCTGGCAAACCCTCGGGCGACGGCAGCGACGAACGACGGCCGCCGCGCGGCCGCGGCCGCGGCCCGAAGCCTGACGCCCGGGCCGAATCCCGCACCGACCATCCGGCCCGTGGCGAGCGCCGCCCGGGCAAGCCGACCCGCGGCAAGGCGTCGGACCATGAGGAAGCCCAAGGCGCACCCCGCCGCACCGCACGCGCTCCCGGCGGCCGTGGTGCCCGGCAGGATGAGCCGGAGGCGACGCCGAAGCGCCGGCCGCCCCGCGCCGGCAAGACGCCGTCCCGTCTCGCCGCCGCGAAGGCCGACGACGAGAAGGCGCCGCGCGGCGGGAAGCGGTCTGGTCCGGCTGCGGCCGGCCGACGGCCCTCGTCCGGCAAGTCGCGCGGCTCGCGGTCGAAAGCGACCACGCCGCAGGAGGCTGCACGCGCCGCCATTCCGGAATGGCTGTGGGACGGCGAGGAGCCGACCGACGAAGCCGCCCCGCGCCGGCGCGGCCGCCCACGCGGTCCGGCGCCGGAGGAGCGCGCCGAGCCGGCCGAGGCACCGGCGCTGCGCCGCCGGACGCGCGGGCCACTGACCTCGTCGCGCCGGATCGGCGCCGATACTGGAACAGCGAAGGCGGTGTCCGCCAAGCCGGGCGAGCGCTGGCGCGAGGAGCGGCGCAAGCGCCCGTCGCCGGAGCCGGACCAGTGCCGTTATGTCGTCTTCCACAAGCCCTATGGCGTGCTGAGCCAGTTCACGCCGGAAGGGCGCTGGCGCGGCCTGAACGAGTTCGGCCTGCCGCCGGGCGTCTATGCTGCCGGGCGGCTGGACGCCGACAGCGAGGGGCTGCTGCTGCTGACCGATGACGGGCCGCTGATCAAGCGCCTGCTGGATCCCAAACACGGTCACCCCCGGACCTATCTGGCCCAGGTCGAGGGCGACCCGGTGGAGGAGGTGCTGACGGCCCTGGCCGGCGGCATCGCCCTGACCGACGGCCCCACCCGCCCCTGCGGGGCGGAGCGGCTGGCGGAGGAGCCCGACCTGCCGCCGCGCGACCCGCCGATCCGGGCCCGCAAGTCGATCCCGACCGCCTGGCTGCGCCTGACCCTGACCGAGGGCCGCAACCGCCAGGTGCGGCGGATGACGGCCGCGGTCGGCCACCCGACGCTGCGCCTGGTCCGCGTCGCCCTCGGCGGGCTCGTTCTCGGCGACCTGCCGCCCGGCGCCTGGAGCACGGTGGAGCGGGAGAAAATCCTGTCCGGCCTGCGCTGATAACGCTAGGATTACTGGAAACTTACGTGAAATTCACGGGTGCGGCCCGCCCGCGGGGGATATCACGGTTGCAGTGGCAGCCGAGGATCCGCCGCGCGGCGGACACACCCGATGAAGCAGAGCACGCGCCGGTTCTGGAAGGACCTCTTCGCCCTCCTGATGCCGTTCTGGCGATCGAAGGAGAAATGGCCGGCGATCGGGCTGCTGGTGGCGGTGCTGGCCCTGACCTTCGGCACCGTCTTCATCAGCGTCCAGTTCAGCTACTGGCGGAACCGCTGGTATACGGCGCTGCAGAACTACGACGCCCCGGCCTTCTGGCATGAGATCCTGATCTTCGCCGGGCTGGCGACCGTCTGGGTCCTGGTCAACGTCTACAACGCCTATCTCAACCAGTGGCTGCAGATCCGCTGGCGCCGCTGGATGACCGATCATCTCATCGGCGAGTGGCTGGGCGACCAAGCCTATTATCGGCAGCAGCTGACCGGCAACCCCACGGACAACCCCGACCAGCGCGTCTCCAGCGACATCCAACTGTTCGTCGGCAACACGCTGAGCCTGGGCATCGGCTTCCTCGGGAACCTGGTCAACCTGCTGTCCTTCATGGCGATCCTCTGGGGCCTGTCCGGCACCCTCACCATCCCGTTGTTCGGCACGGAGATCATGATCCCGCATTTCATGGTCTGGGCCGCGGTCGCCTATGCCGTGATCGGCACCGTGCTGACCCATCTGGTCGGCCGGCCGCTGATCGGGCTGAACTTCCAGCAGCAGAAGCGGGAGGCGGATTTCCGCTTCGGCCTGGTCCGGTTCCGCGAGAACACCGAGGCCATCGCCCTCTATGGCGGCGAGGCCGGGGAGCGGCAGGGCCTGCTGCGGCTGTTCGGCGGCGTCATGGAGAACTATTACGCGCTGATGCGGCGGCAGAAGCTGCTGGGCTTCCTGACCTTCGGCTACGGCCAGGCCTCCGCCGTCTTCCCCGGCATCCTCGCCGCCCCGCAGTACTTCGCCAGGACCTTCGAGCTCGGCGGCTTCATCCAGACAATCCAGGCCTTCGGCAATGTCCAGGATTCCCTGTCCTGGTTCGTCACCGCCTACACCGACCTGACCGAGTGGAAGGCGACCGTGGACCGCCTGACCGGCTTCCGCCGCAGCATCCAGGACGCCCAGGCCCAGGCCAGGGCGACGCAGATCCAGGTGGCGGCCGAGCCGCGTGCCGACCTCGCCGTCGACTCGGTCCAGCTCGCCTTGCCCGACGGCCAGGCGCTGATCGAGGGCCGCGACCTGTCCGTCCGTCCCGGCGACCGGCTGCTGCTGACCGGCCCGTCCGGTGTCGGCAAGTCGACGCTGTTCCGCGCTTTGGCCGGGATCTGGCCCTTCGGCCGGGCACAGATCCGCATCCCGAAGGATGCCAAGGTGCTGTTCCTGCCGCAGCGGCCCTATCTGCCGCTGGGCACGCTGCACGCCGCCGTCGCCTATCCGGCCAAGCCGGAGGAGGTCTCCGCCGAGGCCGCGGCCGAGGCGCTGCGCGCGGTCGATCTCGGCCATCTGGTGCCGGCGCTGGAGCAGGAGGAGTACTGGGCCCGCCGCCTGTCGCCCGGCGAGCAGCAGCGGCTGGCGGTGGCCCGGGCGGTCCTGGCGAAGCCCGGCTGGCTGTTCCTCGACGAGGCGACCAGCGCCCTGGACGAGGCGACCGAGCAGCGGATGTTCGCGCTGCTGCGCGACCGGCTGCCCGGCACCACCTGGCTGACCATCTCGCACGACCCCAAGGTCGCCGCCTTCCACAATCGCCGCTGGCGGATCGAGAAGGAGGGCACCGCGCCCGGACGCCTGGTCGAGGAGCCCGCGGCCGCGGCGGCCTGAGGGAGCCTCTCCCTCTCTTTCATTCCCGTCATCCCGGGCGCGGCGAGGTACGCAGTGATGCGCTGCGGACCCGGGATCTCTTCGACGACGGCTCGAGATCCCGTGTCTGCGCAGCGGCACTCCGCGCCGCAGCGCGCACGGGATGACGACTCTGTGTTTAAGAATTGACTTATTTAAGCTAGTGCTACATAAAAGCCCCATGAACGCCTTTGCCGCCCTCGCCGACCCCACCCGGCTTCGGATCGTCGAGATGCTGGCGGCGGGGGAGCGCAGCGCGGGCGACATCGCCGCCGAGTTCGCGATGAGCGGACCGGCGGTGTCCCAGCACCTCAAGGTGCTGCGCGAGGCCGGGCTGATCACCGTCCGGGCCGAGGCGCAGCGGCGCATCTACACGCTCGATCCCAAGGGGTTCGACGCGCTGGACGAGTGGCTGCGGAGGATCCGCCGCTTCTGGGGCGGCCGGCTGGACGAGCTGGAGCGGCAGCTGCGCGCCGCCCCCGACACAGGAGAGACGTCATGAGCGAGTACGGCACCATCATCGCCCCCGGCGCGGTCCGGTTCGAGCGGCGGCTGCCGGGCCCGATCGAGCGGGTCTGGGCCTATCTGACCGAGTCCGACAAGCGCGGCACCTGGCTCGCCACCGGCGCCGTCGAGCCGCGCGCCGGCGGCCAGGTGGAGCTGCATTTCCTCCATTCCGGGCTGTCGCCGCTGCCGGACGAGATCCCGGCCAAATACAAGTCGCTGGAAAAGGGCGCCGGCTTCACCGCCCGGGTCACGCGCTGGGAGCCGCCGCACCTGCTGAGCCATAGCTGGCCCGAGCCGTCCGGCGGCGAGTCGGAGGTGACATTCGAGCTGTCGCCGCAGGGCGGAGACACCCTGCTGGTGCTGACCCACCGCCGCATCGGGACGGAGCAGATGACGAGCGTCGCCGGCGGCTGGCACACCCATCTCGGCATCCTGGTCGACCGCATGAACGGTCGGGTGCCGCAGCCCTTCTTCCTCACCCATGGCCGGCTGGAGCGCGAGTACGAGCGCCGGATCGCTTCGGCCCGACCGTCCCCGAACGCAGGAGACCTGACATGACCGCGACCTTCGCCGGCGGCCGCAACATCGCGCTGAAGGTGCCGCCGCACCAATACGACGCCACCGTTCGCTTCTATCGCGACGTGATCGGCCTGAAGCCGCTGGACAACCACCCGCCGGCAGTCGGCTTCGAGTTCGGCGCCAATCAGTTGTGGATCGACCGCGTCGACGCCCTGAGCCAGGCCGAGCTGTGGCTGGAAATCGTGGCCGACGACGTGCCGCAGGCGGCCGGGCATTTCGCCGCCGCCGGCGTCGCCCGCCGCGACGAGATCGAGCGCCTGCCCGACGGCTTCGACGGCTTCTGGATCTCCGACCCCGCCGCGATCATCCACATCGTCACGGCGAAGAGCAGCCAGTATTGAGGGCCGGCTTGCCGCCGGATCCGCCGGCGCAGCCCCCTCACCCTCCCGTCGCCTGCGGCGCCGGGCCCCACCCTCTCCCCGAGGAGAGGGATTCTTCACCTCTCCTCGGGGAGAGGTCGAAATCGCGTAGCGATTTCGGGTGAGGGGGCGGCGCCGGCCCATCCGCTCAAGCGCCCCTCTCTCACCCTCCCTTCGGCTCCGTGGTCAGCGGCAGCAGCCTCGCATGCGATGCCTCCAGCAGCCGCACCATCGCCACCGCCGCCGCTTCCGGTTCTCGCCCGATGATCGCGGTGCGCACCGCATCGTGCAGCGCCACGTCCTCGCTCGGCCGGGTGGCGTGGCGCTGCAGCATCTCGGACGATACCCGCAGCGCCGACTTCACCGCCGCGCCGATGGTCACGAACAGGCCGTTATGCGAGGCGGTGATGATGGCCAGGTGGAACTCCAGCGCCGCCTCGGACGACGCCTTCACCGGCTGCTTCTCGTCATAGGCGCGGGCCAGCTGGTGAAAGTGGCGCTCGATCGCGGCGTGGTCGTCGGCCGTGCCGTCGCGCGCCGCCAGGTGGGACGCCCGCGGCTCGAAGCACATCCGCATCTCGAAGATGTCCTCGACGATCTTGGCGTCGAACTGCGCCTGCAGCCGCCACGCCAGCACGTCGCGGTCCAGGAGGTTCCACTCGCCGAAGGGCAGCACCCGGGTGCCGGTCTTCGGCGACACCTCGATCAGCCGCTTGCCCGCCAGGCTCTTGATCGCCTCGCGCAGGGTGGTCCGGCTGACGCCGTAGGTCTGGCACAGCTCGCTCTCGATCGGCAGCGAATCGTGAGGCCGGAACTCGCCGGACACGATGCGCATCCCCAGGCTGTTCGACACCTGGGCGCTCATCGTCCCGACCAGGACCATCTCACGTTCCAGCATCAGACCGTCTCCACCCGTGTCCCCTTTTATCGAATAGGCCGGGGAAGGGCCGGTTGACAAAAGCCGTCGATCACCCCGATGATCGAATCATATGATAATACCATTGGGGAGGAAATGGGTGGCCGACATCGAGATCCGGGATGTCAGCAAGCGCTTCGGGCCGGTCACGGTGTTCGACGGCCTGTCGCTGTCGGTCGAGTCGGGCGAGTTCATGGTCTTCCTGGGACCGTCCGGCTGCGGCAAGTCCACCCTGCTGCGCATGATCGCGGGGCTGGAGAGCGTCGATGGCGGCGAGATCCGCATCGCCGGCACCCGGGTCGACACCCTGCCGCCGGGCGCCCGCCGGGTGGCGATGGTGTTCCAGCACTACGCCCTGTATCCCCATATGACGATCTTCGAGAACATGGCGTTCGGGCTGCGCAACATCGGCCTGAAGCAGCCGGAGATCGAGCAGCGCGTCCAGGGCGCCGCCCGCACGCTGGAGATCGAGGAGCTGCTGCAGCGCAAGCCGGGCCAGCTGTCCGGCGGCCAGCGCCAGCGCGTCGCCATCGGCCGCGCCATCGTCAAGGAGCCCCGCGCCTTCCTGTTCGACGAGCCGCTGTCGAACCTGGACGCGGCGCTGCGCGTGCGCACCCGGGTCGAGCTGGCGCGGCTGCACCGGCGGCTGCGCGCCACCATGATCTTCGTCACCCATGACCAGGTCGAGGCCATGACGCTGGCCGACCGGATCGTGGTGATGAACGAGGGCCGGATCGAGCAGGTCGGCACGCCGATGGAGATCTACACCCGGCCGGCCACCAAATTCGTCGCCCGCTTCGTCGGCGTGCCGGCGATGACCTTCCTGGACGCCACCGTGATCGGCGAGCAGGGCGGCGCCGTGCTGCGCCTGCCGGACGGGACCGAGCTGCGCACCCCGGTGCCGGCCGACGGGCTGCCAGCGCATCAGCCGATCACGCTGGGCCTCAGGGCCGAGGCGGTGCGGATCGACGGCCAGGGCAGCACCCTCGGCACGGTCGAGGTGGTCGAGCGGCTGGGCGACCGCACCCATCTCCATGTCCGGCTGCAGGACGGGTCGACCCTGATCGCCGAGGATGCGGGCTTAAGCGGCGTCGCGGTCGAGGACCGGGTCGCCCTGCGCATCGACCCCGCCGCCGTCCACCTGTTCGGCGCCGACGGCGTCGGCCGCCACGCCGCGGCGTGAGGAGGGGATGGTGACCGCCACCGCCACCGGCCGCAGCATCGAACGGACCCGCCGCCTGGGCGGCGCCCGGGTCGGGCCGGACTGGCGCAATGTCGGCTTCGTGCTGCCGTTCCTGATCGTCTATCTGGTGCTGCTGGTCTGGCCGCTGTTCGACGGCATCTGGATCAGCCTGCAGAAGTTCGACATGTTCGACGGCACCGGCGCCTATGCCGGCCTGGCCAACTACAAGCGGCTGTTCGCCGACAAGATCTTCCTCGGCGCGGTCTGGAACACGGCGTTGTTCGTGCTGATGACCGTGCCGGCCTTCGTCGCCATCGGCCTGGTCCTGGCCCTGGCGCTGAACCGGCCGACCCGCATGGCCGCGGCGCTGCGCGCCACCTTCTTCGCCACCTCGGTGCTGTCGGTCACCATCGTCACCATCGTCTGGAAGATGATGTACCTGCCGGACCGCGGCCTGCTGACCAATGTCCTGGGCGCGTTCGGCCAGGCGCCGATCCCGATCCTGAGCGACCCGAGCCTGGCCCTGCCCGGCATCGCCGTGGCCACGGTGTGGTGGGGCATCGGCCTGCCGATGATGCTGTTCCTGGCGGCGCTGCAGCAGATCCCGCGCGAGCTGTACGAGGCCGCGGCGCTGGACAGCGCCGGCCGCTGGCGGTCGTTCCGGCACATCACCCTGCCCTCGATCCGGCGGACCGTGGTGCTCGTGGCCGTGATCGAGATCGTCTACCAGTTCCAGCTGTTCGGGCAGTCCTACCTCTTGACCCGGGGCGGGCCGAACAACGCCTCACGCCCGATCGTGCAGTTCATCTACGAGCAGGGCTTCCGCAACTGGGACCTGGGCTACGCCGCCGCTGCGTCCGAGGTGCTGTTCGGGCTGATGCTGATCGCCGCCATGGCGCAGTACCTGCTGACCCGCCGGAGGGCCGAGGGATGACCGCCATCACCGCAGCCCAGCCGCGGCAGGGCATGGTCGGCCGCAGCCTCGGCGACCGGCTGATCCTGTGGGCCGTCATCCTGCTCGCCGTGATCTGGGTGGTGCCGGTGGCCTGGATCACCGGCCTGTCGTTCAAGCCGAACAGCGAGCTGATGACCGACACCGGCACGCTGTTCCGGGCGCCCTACACGTTGAAGAACTACACCGACATCCTCGCCAATTCCGGCGTGTTCCGCTGGGTGCTGAACAGCGTGGTCGTGTCGCTGGGCCAGACCGCCGGCGTGCTGGTGCTGGCGTCCCTCGCCGGCTACGGCTTCGCCCGCGCCCAGTTCCCCGGCCGCGGCGTGGTCTTCGCGCTGGTGCTGATCGGCCTGGCCGTGCCGGAGCAGGCGGTGATCATCGCCCGCTTCCAGATGTTCAACGACCTGAAGATCCACAACTCCTATCTCGGGCTGATCCTGCCGCATCTGTCGGCGCCCTTCGGCGTCTTCCTGATGACCCAGTACTTCAAGGCGATCCCGCGGGAGCTGGACGAGGCGGCCCTCTTGGACAACGCCTCACGCTTCAAGACCTTCTGGCGGGTGCTACTGCCGCTGACCGTGCCGGCCCAGGCGACGCTGGGGATCTTCACCTTCCTCAGCTCCTGGAACGACTACCTGTGGCCGCTGATCTCGGCGACCAAGCCGGAGATGTTCACCCTGACGGTCGGCCTGGCCTCGACTCAGACCAACTTCGCCCAGTCCGAAGGCCTGGGCTACCTGATGGCGCAGTCGGTCTTCGCCGGGCTGCCCGTGCTGATCGTCTACCTGTTCTTCCAGAAATACATCGTCACGGCCGTCGCCGGCGCCGCCGTCCGCTGAGGCGTGCGGCAGAAACGGCCGGAACCAAGGAGGGAGAGCCATGAGAAGCCGCTTTGCTTTGGCCCTGGCGGGGCTGGTCCTGGCCGGGGGTCCCGCCTGGGCGCAGGACAAGACCGAGATCTCGCTGTCGCGCTTCTTCGGCGCCTGCGAGGCCGACTATGCCGATGTCACCGACGTCTCGAAGGCACATGGCGAGTGCGGCATCATCACGGCGCTGATCAACAAGTTCAACGCCGAGAGCCCGGACGTCCATGTCAAGGTCGACATCGTCGAATGGCCCGGCTACGACCAGCTGACCGCCCGGCTGCGCTCGGACGACCCGCCGACCATCTCGGTGATGCATGAGGCGGTGATCAGCGACTACGCCTCGCGCGACCTGCTGGAACCGCTGGACGAGGACTTCAAGGCGGCCGGCATCGACGTCTCCGACTTCACCGAGGCGGCCAAGACCGGCGTGACCAAGGACGGCAAGATCTACGCCCTGCCCTTCGACACCCACACCTGGCTGTGGCACATCAACCTGAACCTGTTCAAGCAGGCCGGGCTCGTGTCCGACGACGGCAAGCCGATCCTGCCGAAATCGCCGGAGGAGCTGCTGGCCCAGGCCAAGCAGTTCAAGGAGAAGACCGGCAAGCCCTATTTCGTCCAGGCGACGGTGAACGAGCAGGCGAACTACGCCCGCACCCTCTACACCCTCCTGTATCAGCAGAACGCCGACTTTTTCGCCGACCCGACCCAGATCAAGCTGCAGACGCCCGAGGCCCGCAACGCGGTGGAGCTGTTCAAGACCATCTACCAGAACGGCGACACCACCAAGGACCAGGACTACGCGGCGGCCACGGCCGGCTTCTCCCAGGGCGACGGCGGCGTCTACATCATGGGCACCTGGCTGATCGACAGCTACAACGAGGAGGCGGCCAAGCCCGGCGGCGCGCTGAGCAACGGCTACTATATCGTGCCCTTCCCGCAGCTCTACGGCAACGCCAAGGTCTGGGCCGACGGCCACAGCTGGGTGGTGCCCAAGGCCGGCCTCGACGACGCCAAGCGTAAGGCCGCGGTCAAGGTGCTGAAGTTCCTGTGGGACAACGACTTCGAATGGGCCCGGACCGGCCATCTGCCGGTGCGCACCTCCGTGGCGACGTCCCAGGCCTTCCTCGACCTGCCGCACCGCAAGGACATCGTCAGCCTGACCAAGGACGGCACCGCCCTGCCCCAGGCGGTGAAGCGCCAGTTCGGGCTGCAGGAGATCCTGACCGAGGAGTTCAACGCCGCGGCGCAGAACCAGAAGACCGTCGACCAGGCCCTGGCCGATGCCGAGAGCCGCGTCAACGAGCTGCTGGCCAACGCCAAGTGATCCACTCCGGCCGCGCCCCGGGGCGCGGCCGCTTCTTCCACTCCCCCACCGAGACCGCCGACCCATGATCTCCGCACGGCTGACCGTCGACCGCGACTTCGTCCTCTCCGACCTCGACCGCCGCGTCTTCGGCGCCTTCGTCGAGCATATGGGCCGCTGCGTCTATGGCGGCATCTTCGAGCCCGGCCACCCGACCGCCGACGCCCGCGGCTTCCGCGGCGACGTGCTGGAGCTGACCCGCGAGCTCGGGCCCACCATCATCCGCTACCCCGGCGGCAACTTCCTCTCGGGCTACGACTGGGAGGACGGGGTCGGGCCGGTGGAGCAGCGGCCGGTGCGGCGCGACCTGGCCTGGTTCTCGACCGAGACCAACCGCTTCGGCACCAACGAGTTCATCGACTGGGCCCGCGCCGCCGGGATCGAGCCGATGCTGGGCGTCAATCTCGGCACCCGCGGGCCGGACGAGGCGCGCCGCTTCCTCGAATACTGCAACCATGCCGGCGGCTCGGCCCTGTCCGACCTGCGCCGGTCGCACGGCCATGAGGCGCCGCACGACGTCAAGTTCTGGTGCCTGGGCAACGAGATGGACGGGCCCTGGCAGATCGGCGCCAAGACCGCCGAGGAGTACGGCCGGGCGGCGCTGGAGACGGCCAAGGTGATGCGCTGGGTCGACCCCACCATCCAGTTGGCCGCCTGCGGCTCGTCCCACCGCAACATGGCAACCTACGGCGCCTGGGAATACGAGGTACTGGACCACTGCTACGACCAGGTCGACTTCATCTCGCTGCACACCTACTTCAACAACAACGCCGATTCGGCGCCGGAGTATTTCGGCGTGATCGAGCTGATGGACGCCTTCATCAAGGAGGTGGCGGCGATCTGCGACGCGGTCGGGGCCAAGCGCCGGTCGCGCAAGAAGATCATGCTGTCCTTCGACGAGTGGAACGTCTGGTATAAGACCCACAAGATCGAGCACATGCGCAAGCCGGGCTGGCCCGAGGCGCCGCATCTGATCGAGGAGATCTACAACGCCGAGGACGCGCTGATCGTCGGCGGCGCGCTGATCGCCCTGATGAACAACGCCGACCGGGTGAAGACCGCCTGCATCGCCCAGCTGGTCAACGTCATCGGCCCGATCATGACCGAGACCGGCGGCGCCGCCTGGCGCCAGACCATCTTCCACCCCTTCGCCCTGGCCGCCCGGCACGGCCATGGCCGGGTGCTGCAGGCCAAGGTCGAATCGCCGGGCTATGCCGCCCAGTCCTGGCCGGAGATCCCGTATCTCTACGCCACCGTGGTCGACAACCCGGCCGACGGCACCACCACGGTCTTCGCCCTCAACCGCAGCCTGTCCGACCCGATGGACCTGGACGTCACGCTGCGCGGCCTGGGCGCCGACCGGCGGCTGGTGGAGGCGACCGAGATCCACCACGCCAACCTGAAGGCGGTGAACACCAAGGAGGCGCCGGACACGGTGGCGCCGGCGTCGAATGCCGACGTCTCGGTCGATGGCGAGCGGCTGCGGGCGAAGCTGAAGCCTGCCAGCTGGAACGTGATCGTGACCCAGGCGGCGCCGCGGGCGTAGCCTGGGCCGGACGGGGCCGCGACTCTCGGCTTGACGCCGGGCGTGCGGCCCCTTATACGAACGCCCTCGTCCCGGCAGCGATGCCGGGCAATTGTTTTTGACCGTGTTTCGAGGATAGACCGATGGCGCGACGCTGCCAGGTGGCCGGCAAGGGCGTGATGAGTGGCAACAATGTCAGCCACGCCAAGAACAGGACCCGCCGGCGCTTCCTGCCGAACCTGCAGACCACCTCGCTGGTCTCGGAGGTTCTCGGCGTGTCGGTGCGCCTGCGCCTGACCACCAACGGCATCCGCACCATCGAGCATCGCGGCGGCCTCGACGGCTACCTCGCCGGCGCCCCGGACTCGGCCCTGGACGCCGAGCTGCGCGGCCTGAAGCACCGCATCATCAAGGCCCAGGCTGCCGCCCAGGCCGCCTGATCGCTCCGCGCAGCGGCCGCCCTGCGGTCGCGCGAAGGACTGGAGAAAGCCCGCCCACACGGTCGCGGGCTTTTTTCGTTTCCGGCGATTGCAGGCAGGCTTGCGTTCCCTTAACGTTCGCCTCCATTCACTGGGGGAAGAACTATGGGGATCACGCTCTATTCCGGGCCGCTGAGCCTGTTCTCGCGCAAGGTCGAGATCGCCCTGGCCGAGAAGGGTCTGGCGCATGAACGGATCATGGTGCCCTTCACCCAGACCGAGGGCTATCGGCCGAAGCACCCGGCGGTGCTGGCCGCCAACCCCAAGGGCCAGGTGCCGGTGCTCGTCGACGGCGGCCTGACCCTGTTCGATTCGACCGTGATCCTCGACTATCTCGAGGACGCCTATCCGACGCCCCCGCTCTTGCCGCGCAACGCCCCCGGCCGCGCCCGCTGCCGCCTGGCGGAGCTGGAGGCCGACGAGATCGTGATGCCGGATGTCCGGCCGCTGATGCATCGCAGCGAGCCGCCCGACCCGGCCCGGCGCGAGGCGCAGGAGGCCGGCGCCCGCAGGGCCGAGGACGCGCTGCGCGGCCATTGGCGCCGGCTGGTCGACAGGCTGGCCGGCCGCGCCTTCCTGTTCGATGCGCTGACCGTCGCCGACATCGCCCTGTTCATGACCGTGCTGTTCGCGCTGCGGCTGCATGGGCCGCGGCTGGACGGGTTCCCGGCCCTGGCTGCCTGGTACGAAGGCCTATCCGCCCGCCCGGCCTTCGCCAAGGTCCTGGCCGAGGTCGCCGCCGCCGACCGGGAACTGTCGCCGTCGCTCTTCAACCGATAGGCCGGCTCGCCCCCTCACCCGAAATCGCTACGCGATTTCGACCTCTCCCCAAGGAGAGGTATAGGGGCCCTGCTCTGTTTGCTCTCCTTGGGGAGGGGGCGGCCGCGCCGCCGTCGCCCTACCGCCCCCGCCACACCGGCTTGCGCTTCTCGGCGAAGGCGCGGGCGCCTTCCAGCTGGTCGTCGCTGTCGTAGAGCGTCGCCACGGTCGGGAATCCGCGGCGCATCACCCGGGCCAGCGCCGCCTGCACCGGCATCGCCTCGCTCTCCCGCGCCACCTCCTTGATCGCGGCGAAGACCAGCGGCGGGCCGTCGGCCAGGTGCCGGGCCAGGACGCGGACGCGGTCCATCAGCTCCGCCGCCGGCACCACCTGGTTCACCAGGCCCCAGCGCGCCGCCTCCGCCGCCTCCATCCAGCGGCCGGTGTAGAGCAGGTCCATCGCCACATGGTACGGGATGCGGCGCGGCAGCTTGATCGTCGCCGCATCGGCCAGGGTGCCGGCATTGATCTCGGGCAGCGCGAACCGGACATGATCGGCCGCCAGGATCAGGTCGCAGGACAGCGCCAGCTCGAACCCGCCGCCGACCGCCATGCCGTTGACCGCGGCGATCACCGGCTTGTTCAGGCCCGGCAGCTCCTGCAGCCCGGCGAAGCCGCCGATGCCGTAATCCTCATCCGGCCGGATGCCCTCGGCCGCCACGGCCTTCAGGTCCCAGCCGGCGGAGAAGAAGCGGTCGCCGCCGCCGGTGACGATGGCAACGCGCAGCGCCGGATCGTCGCGGAACCCGGCGAAGACCTCGCCCATGCGGCGGCTGGTGGCGGCGTCGATCGCATTCGCCTTCGGCCGGTCCAGCACCACCTCGAGCACGGCGCCGGCGCGGGTGACGCGCAGCGGATCATCGGTCATCGGCTTCCTCCACCACTCGCAGCAGGACATCCGCGGCCACGGCGCCGCTGGGCGTTACCATCAGGGGATTCACGTCGAGCTCGGCCAGCCAGCCGGCCTCGGCCAGGGCGAAATCCTGGATCGCCAGCACGGCGTCGACCGCGGCGTCGAGATCGCCCGGTGGCCGGCCGCGATGGCCGTCGAGCAGCTTCGCCACCTTGAGCGAGCGGATCGCCGCCGCGACCTTCGCCCGCCCGGCCGGCAGCAGCAGGATCCGGCGGTCGCCGACCAGCTCGACCAGCGTGCCGCCGGAGCCCAGCACGAGATGCAGCCCGAGCAGCGGGTCGCGGCCGATGCCGACGATCAGCTCCGCCACCGCGCCGCCGACCATGCGCTCGACCAGCAGCGCCTCGCCCAGCCCGGCCACGGCCGCGGCGGCGGCGCGCACCGCGGCGGCATCGGCCAGGCTCAGCCGGACGGCGCCGAGCTCGGTCTTGTGCGCGAGGTCGGCGCCGGTGGCCTTGAGCACGACCGGGAAGCCGATCACTTCGGCCGCCGCCACCGCCTCCTCCGCCGACCGCGCCAGCCGCCCCTCCGGAACCGGCACACCCTGCGCGGCGAGGCGGCGCTTACCGTCCCATTCCGACAGGGTGCGGACCGGGCTCGGCGCCAGCGGCACCGGCTCCGCCGGCAGCGGCCCCTCAGCCTCGCGCAAGATGTCGCCTGCCTCCGCCGCCACGGCGATCGCGGCCAGCGCGTCGTCGATGCCGAGCAGCGGCGCGACGCCGGCCGCGACCAGGCGCCGGGCCTGCTCTTCCGGCAGCCCTTCAGGCATCGAGGCGACCAGCGCCGCCTTGCGGTCGGTGCGGTGCGACGCCGCCACCAGCGCCTCCAGCGACGGCACCCAGGCGGCATCGCTGCAGCGGTCGCCGCGCGGCAGATCCAGCACCAGCAAGGTCAGGTCGAAATCCGCCGCCATCATCGCCGAGAAGGTCTCGGTCATGGCCGGGGCGTTGGCCCAGATGAAGGTGTGGTAGTCGAACGGGTTCGACACCGTCACCAGTTCCGACACCGTCGCCGCCACCCGCGCCGTCTGCTCCCGGTCCAGCGGCCGGAAGCGCAGCCCGGTGCCGAGCGCGGCATCGGCGATCAGCGCCGCCTCCCCGCCCGAGCAGCTCATCGACACGATGTCGCGGCCGGGCAGCGGCCCTGCGACATGCAGCAGCTTCAGCGCCTCCAGCAGCACCGTCAGCGAGGCCACGCGCACCACGCCGATGCGGCGCAGGAAGGCGTCGGTCACCGCATCCGCCCCGGCCAGGGAGGCGGTGTGGCTGAGGGTCAGCTGCGCCCCTTCCGCCGACCGGCCGGTCTTCACCGCCAGGATCGGCACGCCCTGCCGCCGCGCCCGCGCCGCCGCCCGGGCCAGAGCGGCCGGTTCGGCCAGGCCCTCGATGTGCAGGCCGATGGCGGTGACGCGCGGGTCGTCGAGGAAGGCCTCGACCATCTCGGCCAGCCCGGCCACCGCCTGGTTGCCCAGGGTGGCGACATAGGCGATCGGCAGGCCGCGGCGCTGCATGGTCAGGTTGATGGCGATGTTGCTGGACTGGGTGACCAGCGCCACGCCGCGCTCCACCCGCTGCCCGCCATGCTGGTCGGGCCACAGCAGCGCGCCGTCGAGATAGTTGATCACGCCGTAGCAGTTCGGGCCGAGCACCGGCATCGCCCCGGCGGCCTCTACGAGCCGGGCCTGGAGTTCGGTGCCCTCCCCGCCGGTCTCGGCGAAGCCGGAAGCGTAGCAGACGGCCCCGCCGGCACCGCGCGCGGCCAGGGCGGCGGTGACCTCGATGACGGCATGGCGGTTGATGCCGAGAAACACGGCGTCGGGCGCGCCCGGCAGCTCGGCGACGCTGCGGAAGGCGGGCAGGCCCTCGACCATGTCGTGCTGCGGATGCACCGGCCAGATCTCGCCGGCGAAGCCCATGCGCCGGCTCTGCCGGATCACCTCCGCCGCCGGCTTGCCGCCGACCACCGCGATCGAGCGCGGGCGGAGGAGGCGGGAGAGGTCGAAGCGTCGAGCCATCACGCCCCCAGCGGCCGCAGCAGATCCCGCGCGATGATGTGGCGCTGGATCTCGCTGGTGCCGTCCCAGATTCGTTCCACCCGCGCGTCGCGCCAGAAGCGCTCGATCGGCAAATCGTCCATCAGCCCCATGCCGCCATGGATCTGCAGCGCCGCGTCGGTGACCCGGCCCAGCATCTCGGAGGCGTAGAGCTTGGCCTGGCTGATCGCGCGGTTGGCGTCCTGGCACTGGTCGATGCGCCAAGCGGCGGACAGGGTCAGCCAGTCGGCCGCGTCGATCTCGGTGATCATGTCGGCCAGCTTGAAGCCGGTGCCCTGGAATCGGCCGATCGGCTGGCCGAACTGCTTGCGCTGGGCGGCATAGGACAAGGCGAGGTCGAAGGCGCGGCGGGCGCGGCCGATGCACATCGCCGCCACGGTCAGGCGGGTGGCGTGCAGCCAGGTGTTGGCCAGGTCGAAGCCCCACCCCTCCTCGCCCAGCATCTGCTCCGCCGGCACCCGGCAGTCGTCGAAGGTCAGCGTCGAATTGTGGTAGCCGCGATGCGAGACGGAATTGTAGCCGGGATAGATCCCGAAGCCCGGCGTGCCGCGGTCGACCAGCAGGCAGGAGATGCGGTTGCGCCCGGCCCCGTCCTCGCCGGTTGCCACGAACAGGATGACGAAATCGGCCACGTCGGCATGGCTGATGAAGTGCTTGGTGCCGTTGATCACCCAGTCGCCGCCGTCGCGGCGGGCACTGCAGCTCATGCCCCGCAGATCGGAGCCGGCGTCGGGCTCGGTCATCGCCAGGGCGTCGACCTTCTCGCCGCGGACGCAGGGCAGAAGGTACCGCTCGCGCTGCTCCGGCGTGCCGGCGCAAAGGATGTTGGAGGGCCGGCCCCAGAACACCGTCAGCGCCATCGCGGCGCGGCCGAGCTCGCGCTCCAAGAGGGTGAAAGTCAGGTGGTCGAGGCCGCCGCCGCCGTATTCCTCCGGGATGTTGGGGGCGTAGAAACCGAGGTCCCGCACCTTGCGCTGGATCTCGCGCCCGACCTCCGGCGCGACATGGCCGCTGCGCTCCACCTCCCGCTCCAGCGGCTGGAGCTCGTGCTCGACGAAGGCGCGCACCGTGTCGACGACCAGTTGCTGCTCGTGGCTGAGCCCGAAATCCATCGCCACCTCCCTGTTTCCGAAGAGGCTATTGCGGCGCGGAGGGGCAGGCGATACGGTTTCGGATCCGGTCGATACGGAATCGGAAGCATGGCCGGGCCGCGGCGGATCGACATCCTGGTGCTGGACGCCTTCTCCAACCTGACCCTGGCGGCGCTGGTCGAGCCGCTGCGGGTCGCCAACCGGATGGCCGGGCGGCGGCTGTTCGACTGGTCGGTGCTGAGCGAGGATGGCGGGCCGGTCACCAGCAGCAGCGGGCTACGGATCGATGCCGATGCGGCGATGGCGGCGGGCGGCGCCGACACGCTGTATGTCGTCGCCAGCTTCGAGGCCGAGGCGCGGGCCACGCCCGGCGTGCGCCGCTTCCTGCGGGCCGCGGCCAGGCGCGGCGCGGTGATCGCCGGGCTGGAATCGGCGCCCTATGTGCTGGCCCTGGCCGGGGTGCTGGACGGCCACCGTGCCACCACCCATTGGGAGGATCTGCGCGACTTCGCCGAGCGCTTCCCGGCCGTCAACGCCGTGCCCGACCGCTTCGTGATCGACCGCCGCCGCATCACCGCCGGCGGGGCGCTGCCGACCTTGGACCTGATGCTGGACCTGCTGCGCCGCGAGCAGGGCTTGAGCCTCGCCCTCGCCGTCTCCAGCACCTTCCTCTACGAGGGCGCGCCGCCGGGCCACGACCCGCAGCACATGGTCGCCGCCGGGCGCCTGGCCTGGCAGGACCCGCTGCTGGTCCGCGCGATCCGGCTGATGGAGGCGAATATCGATGCGCCGCTGCCGGTCGAGGCGATCGCGGCGGAGCTGGGCATCGGCCCGCGCGCCTTGCTGCAGCGCTTCCGCGCCACGCTCGGCACCGGCCCCAAGGCCTATTACGCCGAGCTGCGCCTGACTCTGGCCCGCCGCCTGCTGGAGAACACCGACCGCCCGGTCAACGACATCGCCGCCGATTGCGGCTTCGCCTCCGGCTCCGCCCTCGCCCGCGCCTTCCGCACCCGCTACGGCGTCAACCCGGCCGGGTTCAGGAAGGGAAGCTAGCCTCAGCGCCTGACCACCGGCTCCGTCGAGAATCGCGCCTGGCGGGGGTCGAGCTCGTGGCCCTGCCGCTCGGTCAAGAGGCCGTACAGCTCCGGCCGCCTTCCGCGGATCCAGCGCCGGCCGGTGGCCAGCGGCAGCAGGTCGAGGTCGAGATCGGCCGTCACCATCGCGTCATCGGCCACGCCGGTCTCGGCCAGGATGCGGCCATAGGGGTCCAGCACCATGGCGTTGCCGGTACGCACCTCGCCGTCATCCTCGCCGACGCCGTTGCTGAACAGCAGGAACATGCCGTTGTCATGCGCCCGCGCCGGCAGCCAGCGCATCAGCCAGCCACGGCCCTTCGGCCCGGCGAACTCGGCCTCGATCGCCGCCGGATCCTCATGCCGCCGGTGCCACAGCGCCGGGTCGATCGGCCCCATCGCGTGCGGGCTGCGCGAGGCGCAGCCGCCGGTCTGGTGCGGCGCCAGCAGGATCTCGGCGCCCAGCAGGGCCGTGGCCCGGGCATTCTCCACCAGGTTGTTGTCCCAGCAGATCAGCACGCCCAGCCGCACGCCCCAGGGCGTGTCGAACACGGTGTAGCGGTTGCCGCTGGCGATGTGGTCGCTCTCGAAGGCGTGCAGCTTGCGGTGGCAATGCACCGATCCGTCCGGCAGGCAGACGGCGTAGGAATTGTAGAAGCGGCCGTCGCCGCCCGCCTCGACCAACCCGGCGCCGATCGCCATGCCGTGCTGCACCGCGAGATCGCGCACCGCCTGCACCGACGGCCCGTCCGGCACCGGCTCGGCCAGGGCGGCGATGGCGTCGCGGCCCAGGTTGCGGACATGCCAGTAGCCGGTGATGCACATCTCCGGGAAGGCCAGGATCTTCACACCATGCGCCGCTGCGGCCGCGGTGAAGTGGCGGATGCGGGACAGGTTGTACGGCTTGTCGTCGGCCTGGTGCCGGAACTGGACGGTGGCGGCGCGCAGCAGGGTCATCACGGCCTCGCAGGGTGTCGATGCCGAGACTCTAGCTGCCGCACCGCCTGTGCATGGACTATCATCCCTGCACCATGCCCGATCGAAACCGCACAGCCCTGGACTGGGACGATGTCCGCTACGCCGTCGCTTTGGCGCGGCATGGCAGCCTGTCCGCCACCGCCCGGGCGCTGGGGGTGAACCACGCCACCGTGTCGCGCCGGCTGGACGGGCTGGAGCGGGCACTGGGCCGGCCGATCTTCGACCGCCGCCCCGACGGCTATCGCCCGAACGCGGCGGGCGCCGCGGTGCTGGCCGAGGCCGCGGCGATGGAGGCCGGGGCCCTGGCCCTGCTGCGCCGGGTGGATCGGGCCGAGGATGGCCCGGCCGGGCCGGTGCGGCTGACCACCGCCCGGTCGCTGGCGCTGGGCTTCCTGATCGACCGGCTGGACGGCCTGCGCCGGCGGCATCCGGGCATCGAACTGGAACTGGTGCTGGAGACGCGGATCACCAGCCTGGCCCGGCGCGAGGCCGAGATCGCCCTGCGCCTGGGCCGGCCGGCGGACAGCGCCCTGGTCGGGCGGCGGGTGGCGAGCATCGCCTATCGCGCCTATGCCGCGCCCGCGGTGGCGGCCGAGGCCGCGTCCGGCGGCACCCCACCCCTGATCGGCGACGAGGAGGGAGAATCGGAGGCCGCGTGGCTGGCCCGCCGCCATCCCGGCCGCCCGATCGCCTTCCGCTGCGACAGCCAGATGGCGCAGGCCGCGGCCGCCCGCGCCGGTTGGGGCGTGGCGCTGCTGCCGCGCTTCCTGGGCGACCCGGATCCCGGCTTGGCGCCGATCGTGCTCGACGCCCTGCCGCCGCCGCGCGAGATCTGGCTGCTGATCCGCCCCGATTTGGCCGAGGTGCCGCGGGTGCGGGCGGTGGCCGACGCTCTGGCGGACCTGTTCCGGGAGAACCGGGCCCTGTTCGGCTAGGCCCGGAACGCGCCTCGCAGCAGCGCCGCGGCGACCAGAGCCAGCACGCCCGCCACCGCGACCGGAATCGCCGCCGCCGGCCATCCCGCGGCGTCGACCACGCCGCCGACCGCCACCGGGCCGATCACCTGGCCGAGATTGCTGCCCTGCATGGTCAGGCCGAGCGTCATCGGCCCCAGGCCCGGCTTCGGCGCCACCAGCGCCGCAGCGCCCAGCACCGTGGCCGGCAGCAGCCCGCCAACGCCGGAGAACAGGACGCACAGCAGGAACACCACTGTTGGCAGCAGGGCGAGAGCGAAGACCGCGATGCCGCACAGGGTCATGACCGTGGCGGCGGTGGCGATCAGCATCCAGCGCGCCGCGCCACGGCCGAGCAGCAGGCCGGCGGCCAGGTTGCCCAGCACATTGGCGCCGACCGCGACCGCACTGAGCGCGCCGGCGGCGGCGACGGTCACGCCCATCCGCTCCATCAGCAGCACCGGCAGGAAGCTGGTGAGCGCGAAATAGAGCAGGCTGTACAGCGCGAAGGTGCCGGCCAGCAGCAGCGGCCCGCGCGAGGTCGCGGTCCGCACCGCGTCACGGCCGATCTCCTGCCAGGACTGGCCGCCCGGCACGCGGTCGGGCGCCCGGACCGCGAGGAGCAGCAGCAGGACGAAGGCGCCGGCCAGGATGGCGTTGGCCAGCCAGAACGGCCGCCATCCGGCGAGCACGGCGCCGAGCAGCAGGGCGATCGCCATGCCGGCCGGCATGAAGGCGCTCCAGATGCCAAAGGCGAGGTCGCGATCCGGCGCGGCGACGATGCGCTGCAGCAGCGCCGGCGCCGCGACCACCACCAGCAGGAAGCCGAGCCCTTCGAGCACCCGGGTGCCGAGCAGCAGCGGGAAGCTGCCAGCCATCGAGCCGACGACGCTGCCCACCGCCAGGGCCGCGAGGCCGAGCGCCAGCAGGCGGCGGTCGCCGAACCGGGCCACGGCCGCGCCCGCCGGGATGCCGCCGACCACGCCGAGCAGGGCGAAGACCGACATGATCCAGCCGGCCGCCTCCAGCCCCAGGCCGAATTCGGCGCGCACCGCAGGCAGGGCGATCGCGCCCTTGCCGACCTGCAGCGCCGCGACCACACCGGAGACGACGACCACCGCGACCGCGATCCAGCGAGTCGGTGCCGCCTCGGCCCGCGCGAGCGCTGCGGTCACGCCGCGGACTCCCGGATCGGCGGGCTGGCCTGGATCGCCCGGGTCCAGTGGACCAGGCGCTGCAGCATCCGGGCCAGGATCTCCCGCGTCGGCTCGTCGGTCAGGCGCAGAGCCTCGTCGAACTTCCCGTCGGCGCGGCCGACGAAGATCTCCGGCTGGTTCAGCACATGCAGGCCGGTGGTGATGGCCACGTCGCGCAGATGCAGCTGCGCCCGCACCGTGCCCATCCCGGCCGAGGCGCCGAGCATGGCGACCGGCTTGCCGACCAGCACCGAGGCGCCATGGGGACGCGACGCCCAGTCCAGCGCGTTCTTCAGCGCCGGCGCGATCGAGTAGTTGTACTCCGGCACCGCCAGCAGCAGCGCGTCGGCCGTCTCGATCTTCGCCTTCAGCGCCTGGACCGGCGCGGGGAGGCCCTCGGCTTCGACATCCTCGTTGAAGAAGGGCAGGTCGTGCAGCGGGTGGATCTCCAGCACGGCATCGGCGGGCAGCAGCTCGCCCGCGGCACGCAGCAGCGCCGTGTTCAGCGAGGCCCGGCGCAGGCTGCCGGACAGGCCGAGGATGCGGATCGGGTCGGACATGCGAAGTCCCTTCCAGATGGGTCGGCGCTCGTTCCATGGCGCCGGGTCGATTGGGATTTGGCCCGGAACCGGCGCGATGCCCAATAGCCAGGCTCGTATGCGCCCTATACGATTCCGTATAGCTAGGCCGGATCAAGCTCCGGCGCCCGCGCCTTCAGCTCGGCCACGGCGAAGTCGATGAAGGCGCGGATGCGGGGCGAGTCGCGGAGGTCGGCATGCACCCCCAGCCGCACCGACTGCACCGGGCAGGACACCGGCGTCTCGATCCGCCGCAGCGCCGGGCGCGCATCGCCCAAGAGCCGCGGCAGCGAGGCCATCGCCAGTCCCGTCTCAGCCGCCGCCATCTGCGATCCCAGGCCGCTGGTGCGCGCGATCACCTGCGCCTGCGGTGTGATGTTTTGCAGCCAGACTGCCTGGGTCGACCGGCTGGCGAAGTCATACATGGTGACCACGGCGTGGCCGGCGCAGCCGGCGGCGAAGTCCGGCCGGCCGTGCCGGTCGAGATAGTCCGGCGTGGCGTAGAGGCCGTAGCCGACCTCCGCCACCTTGCGTTCGATCAGATCCTCCTGGGCGAAGGCGGCGAAGCGGAAGGCCAGGTCGGCCTCATGGCGCGACAGGTTGAACATGCGCGGCTCGTTCAGGAGCTCGATCGCCACCAGCGGATGCAACGCGCCGAACCGCGCGGTGATCGGGGCGACGACATGATCGCCGAACCAGTCCAGGCTGGTGACGGTGATGGCGCCCTGCAGACCGGTGTCGCGCGCCGCGATCCGGCGCTCGACCGCCAGCGCCCCTTCCTCCATCCGCTCCAGCCCGTCGACCAGCGCGGCGCAGAGCGGCGTCGGCGACAGGCCGCCGGCCGAGCGCTCGAACAGCTTGACGCCGATCCGCCGCTCCAGCCCGTCGAGCCGCCGGCTGACCGTCGGCTGGGTGGTGCCGAGCTGTCGCGCCGCGGCGCTGAGCGACCCGTGCCGGGCGACGGCGAAGGCGATCTTCAGGTCGTCCCAATCCATGCAACGACTATACGGAACTGCATGGGGGAACGGAAAGCTCTACCCCTAAATTGTCATGCCCGGGCTTGACCCACGGCTGTCCGGTTAAGCTTTTCGGGTTGCAGATCGAGGCGCTGAACTAAACTTCTATTGTCATTGCCGGGCTTGACCCGGCAATCCAGGGGCCACCGAGAGCTGCTCTGGAAAGCCCCTGGATCCTCGGGTCAAGCCCGAGGATGACAATAAATAGAATAGCGATCCAAGATAAACACGCTTCGGTTGCGATTTTTCCCCAACCGGACAGCCGT
>NZ_VCCH02000102.1 GCF_005938675.2 Mycobacterium sp. KBS0706 | reverse complement strand
TCCGCGCGCTTTCGCCGCCAGGGCCATCTCGCGGATCGAAGCCCTGCCATCGGTGTAGGTGCTGTGGACGTGGAGATCGTCCTTGAGATCCTCCAACCGGACGAGCTCGAAGAGCTTGCCCGCCGCGGCGGCCTCGGTCGTGCCTCCGACCCGCCGGTTTCCTCGGAACACGCCGTATTCGTTGATCTTGAGCCCGCGCTCCCGTCCCCTCAGGCGGACCGCGATGTTATGGGCTTTCGACCCGGTGAAGTAATGCAGGGCGGCGCCGATGCTGCCCTCATCCACGACCCTGAGATCGACCTGCAGCCCCGAGCGGCGAAGCACCGTCGCGCGGGTCGTCCCGGACGCCCGGACCTCCACCACCTCGCCATATTGCGTGAACCAGTGGAGCGCCGCCCGCCGGTCCGACGCGGTGGCGAGGATGTCGAAGTCGCCAACGGTCTCGAGCCCCCGGCGATAGCTGCCGGCGACCACGACCCGGGAGATGGTCGGTCCCCGTTCGAGATGGGCGACGAGGGGCCGGGCTGCCGCCGTTGCCACGGACAGCGGGAAACGGGTGCTCTTCGACTGCTTCTCGTCGAGGACCCTTAGCAGATATTGCTCAAGCTTGGCATCGAAGCGTGGCAGGCCGCGGATCCGCCTGTCGGCCGCAGCTCGCCGCAGCTGGCCGATCGAGCGAATCCTCAGCCCATCGACGAGCGTGCGGATGCGCTTGGGGCCGAGCCCGGGGATCCGCATCAGCTCGAGCGACATGGGCGGGGTCTTCTCCCGGAGCTCGTCGAGCAGCGATGTGGTCCCGGTCGCGGCCAGGTCGCGGATCTTCCCGGCGAGGTCATCGCCGGCACCAATCATGTCCGACGCCTCCCGCCCAAAGCGGCGCAGGAACCGGGCTGCGCTCCGGCAGGCCTGGATCCGGAACTGGTGCGCGCCTTCGAGATCGAGCATGCTCGCGATATCGTCGGATCTGTCAGCGATCTCGCTGTTCCGCGGCGGCGCGGAGCGGGCTGGAGTCCTCTTCGCCACCGCGGCCTTCATCGCCGGTACAGCCCGACCAGATCCGCCTCGGCGATGGCAAGACGGCGTGCTGCCCGCTCGACATCCTGGCAGCTCGGCTCGCGCGACAGCTTCAGTCGCTCGACCGGAAGTGCGAACAGACGGAAATGATAGTGATGTGTGCCATGCCCTTGGGGCGGGCATGGCCCGCCGTAACCAAGGTGGCCGAAATCGTTCTTCGCTTGGCGGATGCCGCGCACCGCGTTGACCTCGGGCAGGCCTTCCGCGAGTGCCACCTGCTCGCGCGGGATGTCGTAGACCGCCCAGTGACGCCATGCGTGTCCGGGGGCGTCCGGGTCGTCGCATACGAGCGCGAAGCTCCGCGTCTCCGGCGGCGCGTCGCGCCAGACCAGGGGTGGCGAGCGGTTTCCTCCGTCGAGTGCGCATTCGCGAGGCATCTCGGCGCCGTCGTCGAACAAGGGCGAGGTGATACGCATAGAGGCCTCCAGAGCCGACCCAGGCCGACAGCGAGAGGAACGAGGAGCGGAAGCGCGTCGGAATCCGATCGCGGATCGCGCGGCACGGCGGGTGCGCCGTCGTCCTTCGGGAGTTCGTGCCGTGCGTCCAACAGTCCAGCGGCGAGATCCGCTGTGCCGCATTGCCAACGATATCGGGGGCCGGCGACCATCACTTTGATCCAGGTCAAGCCCGTGCATCCTCGGCGGGAGGCGGCGACACCGAAGCCATGGGCTTCATGCGGCCGAAGCGGAACCGGATGCGGGCCGGCCTCCCAGAATCGTCCGAATCGCATCGGCCACGAGGCCGCTGGTGTCGATGCATTCGAGCTTCGATCCCGCCGGCAGGCCGCATCGCGGCTCGACCGTGTCGGTGATCACGATGCGGTCGAAGGCCGGATCCGAGAGCAGTGCCGCCGCCCCCTCCCCGATCAGGAGGCCATGCGTCACGGCAACGAAGACCGCCAAAGCGCCACCCGCACGGCAGCGCTCGGCGGCCCGGCGAAGCGTTCCGCCGGTGCTTACCAGGTCGTCGATGACGATCGCCACGCGCCCTGCGACATCGCCGAGAAAGAGGTCGCCCGCGACCACGCCGCCACCCCGATGCTTTTCCTGGACGGCGAAACCCGGCTCCCGGCCCAACGCGCGGGCGAGGCCGCGTC
The DNA here is from genome assembly GCF_005938675.2 of Mycobacterium sp. KBS0706. Taxonomy (GTDB): domain Bacteria; phylum Pseudomonadota; class Alphaproteobacteria; order DSM-16000; family Inquilinaceae; genus Inquilinus. The sequence continues at coordinate 23,596 of NZ_VCCH02000102.1, read as the reverse complement.
GGAACTGCTCGGCGCGCTTCGTTCCGCCGATGTCCGGCGACACCACCACGACCTGTGCGTCGCCCACAAGCGGGACGAAATGCTCGACGAAGAGCGCCCAGGCTTCGAGATGCATGGTCGGACGGCGGAACGCGTTCTGGAACGCCGCGATGTTGTGCACGTCGAGCGTGACCACGGCATCGGCCCCGCAGGCCTCCAGCATCTGAGCCACATAGCGCGTGGTGGTCGGATCGTAAGGCTGGGTCTTCCGGTCCTTGCGGGCATAGCAGAGATAGGGCGCGACGACGGTCGTGCGGGCGGCGCCGGCATCCCGGATCGCACCGATGAAGAAGAGAAGCCGGCACAGCTTGTCGTTGACGCTCTTCGTGGCGTCGCCGTGCAGCGACTGGATGACGAAGACCTCATGGCCATGGATGGCGTCCAGCGGGCGCGTCTTGTGCTCGCCGTCCTCGAAGCCGCGCTCCTCATGCGGCGTGAGGAGAACCCCGAGCCGGCGCGCGACGCGCTCGCCATAGGCGCGGCTTTCCGAGAGCGCGAACAGGATCGGCGTGTCTTCAGCGGCCATGACAGCCTCCCTGGGTTCAGAGCGCCGCAGTCGAGCGAGGCCGGCCGACCGACGCCGCACTCAGCTCCGCCGCCGCCCGATCGGCCAGGCGAAGATATTCGGCGGCCTGTCGCGGCCATCGCTCGGGGGGGCGCATTGGCTCCTCCGTCAGGTGGCGGACCGCGATGCGGGCGCGCACCAGCGCCCTGAGACCCCGGTAGAAGGCACAGAGATCGGGAGACGGGGAAGCGCCCGTCGCCTGGCCGTAAGCTTCGAGGAGCATGGGGCCGATCCAGGCCGCCCCGAGCCGCTCGCATTCCATCCCGAGCGCGGCCAGCTCGTCGACCGGAGCCCTCTGGCGCAGGGCGTCGGAGAACTCCAGGCAATCGATGATCCGGAGCGGAGGTCCGAGAAAGACATGCTCGGGCCGCAGATCGCCATGACCGTCGACGAGACGATCACGCCCCGGCACATCGGAGCGATATTCGAGAAAGGCAAGAAGACGCGCCGTGACCCTGCGGGCCACCTGCTCGAAGCATCCATCACAGGCGACCGCGAGATCGCGCAGGGAGGTGTTGATTTCGTGGCGAAGACCGACCGGCGACACCAGCCCCAAGGGAGGCTGCAACGCCAGAAACTCGACGAGGCCTCGGGCGAGCCGAGCCACATCCTCAGATGCGACCAGCCCCCGCTTCAGGCGGATCTCGAGGCAGTCGTCCTTTGCAAGGCGGCGCATCCGGACGAGCCTGTCGACCACCCGTCCGGAGCCGGAGAGGCGGAGTCGTCCATCCTCGCCCGCCATCAGATCGACGACGCCGAGATAGACGTCCGGTGCCAGCCGGCGATTGAGATAAACCTCGCGTTCGCAGTTCCTGGTCCGGCCGGCCAGGCTGGTGAGATCCATCCCCTCCGTCCTGAGCGGCTTCTTGAGCTTGTAAGCGAACCCGTCCGTGAGGAAGACCCAGGAAAAGTGGGTCTCGACCGCCGTGACGCTCACCGTGGGCTCGATATAGGCGGCCGGAACGCCCAGCGCCGCGACCTTCTCGAGCAGTGGGACGTCTGCCGCGTTCTCGGCTGAGACCATCGTTACATGCTCCCTCAGCTGTCGGTCGCGGCGGAAGAGAGCCGCCGACGAGATTGGCAGGCACGATATCGGTCTCTGCCCCGGCCCGGTTTGATCCAGGTCAAAGTCCGGCGTGACCGCGTGGCCTAGCCTTTCACCATCCCATCTGCGGAGGTCGACCATGGATATGGACAAGAGCCTGCAGCGCCTGGTCCTCGAGGAACTCGACTACGAGCCGAGCATCGACGCGGCGGAGATCGGCGTCGCGGTCAGCGACGGCGTCGTCACTCTCTCGGGTCATGTCTCGAACTACGCCCAGAAGCTCGCCGCCGCCGAGGCGGCCCTGAGGGTCGAGGGCGTCACGGCCGTGGTCCAGGACCTCACCGTTCGCCTGTCGGGCGACGAGAAGGTCTCCGATGAGGAGATCGGCAAACGCGCCGTGGCCGCCCTCGCGTGGCACAGCACCCTCCCCGCCGGGCGGATTCACGTCACCGTCGAGCACGGTGTCGTCCGGCTGACCGGCGATCTCGACTGGCAGTGCCACAAGCGCGAGGCGGAGCATGCGGTCGAGGCGCTGAAGGGAGTGGTCGCCGTCATCAATGCCATCCGGGTCAATCCGGCACACCGCATGGCGTCGGTTGCAGAAGTCCGCCGCGAGATCGAAGCAGCACTGAAGCGCAGCGCCGACCTCGATGCCTCGCGCATCGTGGTGGCCGCCTCGGACGGCAAGATCTCCCTCTCGGGCAAGGTTCGCGCCGGGTTTGAGCGCAATTCCGCCGAGATCGCAGCCTGGTCGGTGCCCGGCGTGCTCGACGTCGAGAACTGGATCGAAATCCAGCCCTGACGGACGCCGCGCCGTTGCAATCGAAGGAGAACGCCCCGTGATCCCTGAGCCCTTCGCATCGCTGGTGCCACGGCTGCGCCGTTACGCCCACAATCTCACCGGATCGGTCGGACGCGGCGATGCGCTCGTCCAGGCATGCCTCGACGTCGCCGCCGCTGATGCCGAGCGGTTCGGCGTCGACCCGCATCCGAGGATGCTGTCCCTCCTCAATGAGTTCTGGGCCGCCGCCGAAGCCGTTGCCGGCGAAGGCGGAGAGAGCGAGCCCGGCCAGGCCGTCCGCCACGGCATCGCCATGCTGCCCGTGGCCGAGCGACAGGTCCTGCTTCTGACACTGCTCGAAGGCTTCTCGCTCGCGGAGACCGCGCTATCACTCGGCTTGAGCCGCGACGAAGCGGTCGAGCTCTTCGACCACGGACGCGCGGCCATCGCGCGGCAGGGCGGCCCCGGCCCGGCTCCCGAAACCTCTGCGTCCCTCCCCAGGGGCGAGGGCAGCCCCCAGCCCGTGCCGTATCGACCTTCCGACCACAGCATCGGTTGGCCCTTTGCTGCAACGGTAGCGCCGATGGCGACGACGGGCCCACTGATGCCCGACACCACGAACTGCCCCGCAGCCTTCGGATGGCCCGCGGGGCCTGGCATGGGCGTCCCAATGCATGCCACCTGGACCAGGGCGCCGGACGCGGCATCGCGTCGTAACGTCGTCCCTTGAGCCGGCGGGCGACCAAACCCGATGACGTCGAGCGGCAGGATGACGGTCATTCCCTGTCCGCGCTGCGACAGCCTCAACAGACTGCCGACGGACCGTCGGAGCGGGCGCGGCCGGTGCGGCCGCTGCCGAAGCCTGCTCTTCACCGGCACCCCGATCGTCCTCGACGAGGCCCGTTTCGACCGTCACGCCGGCTCGTCGGATCTGCCGCTGCTGGTCGACTTCTGGGCCCCGTGGTGCGGGCCGTGCCAGGCCATGGAACCGGCCTTCGCCGCCCTGGCGGGGGAACTGGAGCCTCGTCTCCGCCTCGGCAAGGTCGATGTCGATGCGCAGCCGGGACTGGCGGCGCGATATGGCATTCGAGCCGTGCCGACGCTTATGCTGTTCCATGGTGGCCGCGAGCTCGCACGGCATGCGGGCGGGCTGGCGGTGAACGCTCTGCGAGAGTGGGTCGTGCAGCAACTTCCAAACCGGTGAGACCGGTCCCCCGGCCGGGACTGGCGCCGCCGACTGATTGGCGACGCGAGGCATTCTCCAAGGCCGTCCGTCGAAATTTGATTTGAGTCAACGGCAGCCCGTCCGTCGAGGGGCACAATGCAAACATTCTAGGCTGGCGACCGGCGACCCATCCGCCAACCCGCGAAAGGCCCATCCCTCCGGAGGCGCCCATGCACGGCCACGCGCATCATCCCGCTGCCCGCAGCGATTCGGCGCCTGAAACCCGGCATTGGCGGTTCCGGCCCCAGGCGTCCCTCCCGTTCCCGCACACACTGCACCGGCTACGGCGGTTGGGGTTGTCGCCGGGCATCGTCGGGGCAGACCGGATGGAGCTGCACGGCTGCTTCAGCGACCGGCTCGACCTCCGGGTGCTGGCCCGGCCACCAGAGGCGGATGATGCCCCCGCGCCACTCGTTTTCGATATTCACGGCCGCTGGCGAGTTCCACGGAGACTGGGACTCTTGGCCCGCGATGCCGAGGAATGGCTCGGGCTCGATGGCCTCGACGCCATCGCGTTCCTGCGAGGCCTGCGGAACGATGCGATCGCTGAAACCCAAGGCATTGCCGCGGTCACGGACGGCTTCGAGCATCGCGGCCATCGCGTGATCAATCCGTTCCGCGACCGCTTCGGCAACGAAACCAGCCCGGACAGCGAGTATGGCGACGCCTATCGCCGGTGGCGGGATCGCGCTCTCGACCCATGGGCGATTCCATGACGGAATCGGCTGAAGCTCTCTGTGCGGATCGGCCGCCACGGGTCCGGCATTCCGCCGGACTGGGGACCACATTTGCGTCTGGGCTCGCGCCGGCAGGCCTGCCCTTCATCATGAACGACCTCCCGCCGATCGAGGACGGTAGCCTGTCCGTCGACGACGCCTTCGTCGCCATCCTGCAGTGCGATCTTGAGCGGGTTCGCGCCAGCCGTCCGGTGGCCGAAAGCGGCGAGGATCCGGAGGGCGTCCATCTGTTGCGCGTCGCGCTGCGACGGCTCCGCGGATCCCTGGCACTCCTCGGCGGACTCGTTCCTTCGGATGAGATCGACGCCTTCCGCGGGGAGGCAAAATGGCTGGCTTCGGGTCTCGGGGACGCCAGAGCCTGGGACTTGTTCCTGTCCGAGACGCTCACGGAGGTCGAGCAGGGCTCTCGGGCCGTCACGGGATTCAAGGAGCTCAGGGAAGCGGTCGAGACGTGCCGGGTGCAATCCTATGACCGGGTTCGGAAGCTCCTCGCGAACCGCAAATGCAGGCGGTTCCAACTGGAACTGGCGTCCATGCGGCCGGACGGGCGCGCATCTCGTCATCGATGCCGGCATGCCCGGTGGGGCCGTCCCGACGCCGCGGAGCGGCCCCGAAGCACCAGCTCGTTGATCCAGGTCAAAGGCAGCCCGCCCCCATTGCCGCACGATGCCGATGCGACCGGTTTGTCCGGTCCAGGCAATCAGCTCTGGTGGAGGATGTCATGAACGACCTGGATCTGCGGCAGCGCGTCATCGACGAGCTTGAGTTCGAGCCGAGCCTGGATGCCGCCAATATCGGTGTCGCCGCCGAGAACGGCATCGTCACTTTGACGGGCCACGTCGCGAGCTATTCAGAGAAGCTCGCGGCCGAACGCGCCGCCCAGCGGATCAAGGGCGTGCGCGGCATCGCCCAGGAGATAGAGGTGCGCACCGAGGCCGGAAGGAAGATGGCCGACGACGAGATCGCCGCGCAGGCGGTCAATATCATCAACTGGGACACGACGGTCCCGGATGAGGCTGTGAAGGTGAAGGTCCAGTCGGGCTGGATCACGCTGACTGGAAAGGTCGGTTGGCAGTTTCAGAAGGTGGCGGCCGAACACGCGGTGCGGAAGCTCTCGGGCGTCGTCGGGGTGACCAATCTGATCGAGATCAAGGCGCAGGTCCAGGCGTCCGACGTGAAGAACCGGATCGAAAACGCCCTGAAGCGTAGCGCCGAGGTCGAGGCCGGCCAGATCCGCGTCCATGTCAGCGACAGCAAGGTCGTGCTCGACGGCCGGGTGCACAGCTGGCACGAGCGCGATGCGGCGAAACGCGCCGCTTGGTCCGTGCCCGGCGTTACCGCGGTCGACGACCAGCTCGCGATCGGCTGAGCGGGCGGCGCCAGCACCGTCGGTTCGTGCCGGTCCTATGGGCCGGAAAGATGCCGATCAACCCCTTCCGGCCGACGCGGAGCCACCGCGTCCGGCTCGATCCATGGAGGCCCGCATGCCCTACAAGAGTATCCTGGTGTTCCTCGACGCGACGAGCGATACCTCGGGGCGCCTGGACTTGGCGATCACCCTCGCCCAGCAGCATGCCGCCCGAGTGCTCGGCGTCGACGTCAGCACGCCCGCGGCCTTAGAAGGCCAATGGAAGGACGAGGCGACCGGCCTGCAGGATCTGTTCCAGTCCCGGCTCGACCACGCACATCTCATCGGTGAATTCCGCGTCGCGGACCGCTCGACCAGCAGTTGGAAGGCGCTATACGCGCATTTCGCTGACCTGGTTGTCGCCACCCAGCGGCATGAGTCGAACGCCGGACTCGTGCTGCCGGCCGTGCCTGAGGACGTCCTCCTTTCCGCCGGCGTGCCCGTCCTGATCCTGCCTCCCGGCTGGCGGCCGAAGCCGGTTGGCCAAAGCATCGTCCTTGCCTGGACTCCGAGCCGCGAGGCGACTCGCGCCGCACACGACGCGCTGCCCCTTCTGACCCGAGCCCAGAGGGTGACGCTGTTCGAGTTCGCGCCGCCCGCTGACAGTCTCGATTTTGCTCCGAACCTGATGGTCGACCATCTGCGGCAGCACGGCGTCGAATCCGAGCTCTTCACCTGGCGCGACAAGGGCGACAGCTCCCCGGTCGACGCGCTGTTCTCATGCCTCGACCGGCAGGAGGCGGATCTCGTCGTCGCCGGCGCCTACGGCCATTCCCGGTTGATCGAGGGCCTCTTCGGCGGCGTGAGCGCGGACCTGATCCGCAATGTCTCGATGCCAGTTTTGATGTCGCACTAGCGTTGCAAACGAAGTCGGTACCGAGGCCGCGACCGGAAGCACTGCCGGCAGGGGACGCTCTTCGAGGGCGACGGTCAGGCGGCTCGCGGCCGCCGGAATGGTCGGAGTTCGGAGGATGAGCCGGATGTCCATTCGAGGTCTACGCCAGACGCTTGAAACGATCCCACGCGGAGGATTTCGCGCGCTGCGGCCTGGAGGCATGCCGCCTACCTCCTTCAATCCTGGCAGCCGAGCCGCATGTTCACCGCCGGCAGCGATGCAACTCCGCTTCGGCCCGCCGCCAGTGCTCCTCGGCACGCCCTTCCGGCCGCCCTTCTCGCTCCCAGATCTCATAGGCGTGCCGTCGGATCTCCTCGTCCTCGACCGGACGCCGGGGCGAACGTCGGACCTGATCAAACACCAGACCGGACCCAGTCGAGGCGGCGAGGCCCGCTATCCTCGCACCGGGGCGGGCCAGCCTCCGCCGAAATCTCGCAATCGCCTTCATCTGCCTCTCCGTCATCTCAAGCAACGCCGCGGCCAGCCAGGGACCCGATCCTCGACGCAGAATTCGCGCCGCTGATCATCGAACGATGATGCAGCTGCACGGCGCCAGATGGGCCACCTTGTGGCTCACGCTTCCCAGCAGCAGGCCCTGCAGATCTCCCAGGCCGCGGCTACCGATCACGATGACCTCCGCGCCGCGGTCCCTCGCCGCCTCGATGATCCGTCTGGCCGGATCCCCCTCCCCGACCAGGGCCTCGACACTCGGCGCTCCTCGCTCCCGTGCGAAGCGTGCGCCCTGCTCGGCGATGCGCTCGGCCGCGCCACGCAGCATGTCGGCTTCGGTGACGCGGATGTTCTCGACACGCTGGAACTCCACGAGGCCTGGGGTCATCTGCCTGCTGCCATGGACCTGCTGGACATGCATCACCAGCAGCCTCGCGACCTTGTCGCGAGCGAGATCGGCTGCGAACTCCAAAGCCTTCTGTGCGGATGGCGATCCGTCAGTCGCGCATAGGATCTGGTGTATCTCCATGATCTCGGACTCTCTCGCACGAAGTGGATTGACTGACGACGACCCGCCGGAGGCGACTTTGATTGAGGTCAATCGAAGACGAGCGCGGTCAGGGTACCGGGCGGCCCTGGATCAATCGTCCCGATCGCCGTGCCGCCAGAGCCAGCCAGCGGGGCCACGCATCCATTGCCGGCCGGCATCGAGCCGGCTCTTCTGGGCGTCATCCAGGGTCCCGTAAAACGAGGTGAACGCCGGACGCACGATCGTCATCGCCTGCAGCATGGCCTCGAGCCGGTCCTGCATGGCGTCCAGGCGCTCCGGCAGGGTGTCGCCCGATGGGATCGAGCACGCGGCACGCATCACCTCCCGTGCTCGTTCGGCCGTTGCTTTCAGCGCCTCGAAAGACGGTCGCTGCGCCTCGGTCGGAACGACGGTCTCCTCGATCCAGGCGAGGTGTTCGGCAACCATGCCGGCGAGACGCGGACCGCACATCATTTCGGACCGCCCCATCACGCCGCCGCGCATGCCGGTACCCGGCCCGTGCTCCATCATCGGTGGGGCCGCTTGGCCGGACGGCTGAGCCATGGCCGGCGCACCGCACAGACAGGCGGCCGTCGCCGGGCCGGCCAGACCGGCGAATGTCGCAAATCCTTTCCCGAACATGGCATGCCTCCAAACTCAGACGCACCGTCAGACTCGACGTGTGCATCATCCTCGCCCGGAGGCCGCCGACGGTCCTTGATCCAGGTCAAACGCTGCTGGCGGGCGACAGCCGGGATGAAGCGCCCGCGGAAATCCTTCAGCTCTCATGGTCGTCGAATCCGGCGCATCGGGGCTGGCCGAAACGCCGTGCGCCGCCTCAAGTCCGCCGGAACCGCTTGTAGAGTTCCATGATGAGCAGGACACTGACGCCCAACCCGAAGAGGCTGAAGCCCTCCCCGGGCGACAGCGCGCCCAACGACAGCAGATCCCGAAGCGGCGAAACAGCCAGCGCGGCGAGTTGCAGCCCCTGGGTGGCAATCACACCGCCGACCAGCAGCGGATTGTTTCCGATCGGAATGCGGAAGGCCGATCGCGTTTCCGACCGGCAGTTGAAGCAGTGCGCGTTCTCGCACCATACCAAAAGCCACAGGATGGCTCCCTGCGCGGCGCCGTGGCTCATGCCGTAGGACAGGGCGAACCCGTAGAAGACGTAGCAAATCAGTCCGATAGCAGCACCGCTCAGCGCGACCTGCTCGATCATGCGGCGATCGAACACGGGCGCATGCGCCCGGCGCACCGGGCGCTGCAGCACGCCGGGCTCGCCTCGCTCGAAAGCGAGGGCCACATCCTGAATGCCGTTGGTGACCAGGTTCAGCCAGAGGAGCTGGACCGCAGTGAGCGGCGGCGGCAGGCCCGTGAGCGCCGCCAGCAGCATCAGCAGAATCTCGGCAGCCCCAGTCGAAATGGACATCAGGATGACCTTGCGGAGATTGTCGTAGGCGACGCGCCCCTCTTCGATTCCGGCGACGATCGATGCGAAATTGTCGTCGGTGAGGATCAGGTCGGCCGCGTCGCGCGCGACATCCGTGCCGCCGCGGCCCATGGCGACGCCGATATCGGCGGCATGCAGCGCGGCGGCATCGTTGATGCCGTCTCCTGTCACCGCAACCACCTGCCCCTGGCGGCGGAGGCTTTCGACGATGGCCAGCTTCTGCAGCGGCTCCATCCGGGCAAAGACGCGGGCCCGGGCCACTGCTGCATTGAAAGCCTCGCCGTCCAGATGCGCCAGTTCGTGGCCTGCGATCACCTCGCGCTCCGTCTCGGCCAGGCCGAGTTGCCGGGCGATGGCCAGGGCGGTCAGCGGGTGGTCGCCGGTGACCATCACGACGCGGATACCGGCCTGCTGGGCGGCGAGAACGGCGCCACGCGCTTCCGGGCGAAGAGGATCGATCAAGCCCGCCAGGCCAAGCAGCCGAAGGCCCCGGAGGTCGCTCTCGACCGATGGCGCCACCGGTCCGGCCGCGACCGCGATGACGCGGTATCCCGCCGCAGACAGCCGCGCCAGGGCGGCCTGCGCCGCCTCGTCGATCCCGTCGCAGAAGCGGGCGATGGTTTCCGGCGCCCCCTTCACGGACGCGACCGTCGTGCCCCCGATGTCGTGAAACGCGGCGGCGAAGCGCTTCTCCGGCTCGTAGGGAATGCGGCCGAGCAGGCGCGCCGGAACCGTTTCATCCGGGAGACGGCGCTGGACCGCCGCCGCGGCCAGGAAGGCGAGGTCGACCGCATCGCCGTGGGGGCCGTCATCGCCATCAGCAAAGGCCTCGCTGGCCAGCGCCCCGGCCTGGAGAAGATCACGGGCGGCGGACTCCGTAGGCGGCAGCTCGCCGGCACCAGGGACCCAGAGTCGCTCGACGGTCAGGCGGTTGAGGGTGAGCGTTCCGGTCTTGTCGGTGGCGATCAGCGTGCAGGCGCCGAGCCCCTCCACCGCTGGAAGATGGCGGACGACGACATGGCGCCGGCCCATGCGGTGCATGGCGATCGATAGGGCGACCGTCATCGCGACCGGAAGCCCCTCCGGGATCGCCGACACGGCAAGGGCGACGGCGAGCAGGAAGATGTCCCCGGCCGCGGCGCCCCGGACGGCCTCCATCACAGCGATGACGACGATCACCCCGACAATCGCCACGGCAACGTGGCGGGTGAACCGGTCCATGCGCCGGACCAGGGGCGGCGCGGGCTGGGGCTTCTCCAGGGCCGCGGCCAGCTGTCCGATCACGGTCCGCCGTGCCGTGGCGACGACGACCCCGAGCCCCCGGCCGGTCTGCACGGTGGTGCCGGCATGCAGCATCGTCGCGCGGTCGCCGAGCGGTGCGTCGGCACGGATATCCGCGTCCGGCAGCTTCCTGACCGCGAGGGATTCGCCGGTCAGCAGGCTTTCATCGGCGGTCAACCCATACACGTCCATCAGGCGAAGATCCGCGGCGATCCGCTCGCCGCTCTCGACCTGGACGACATCACCCGGGACGAGATCTTCCGCCGGCAAGCGCCGGAGACGGCCGCCCCGCCAGACGGCAGCACTTCCCTTGACCAGCGCCTTCAAGGCGCGGGCCCGCCCTTCCGCCCGCCATTCCTGATAGGTCCCGATGCCGGCATTGGTCAGAAGCACCGCCAGGATGAAGGCCGCATCGGTGACATGACCCAGGCCAAGCGAGACGCCGGCTGCGGCCAGCAGCAGATAAATGAAAGGGCTCCTGAACTGGTTCAAAAATACGCCGAAGAGCGTCTTGCCCCTGGGCTCGGGAAGCCGATTCGCCCCCCAGCTCTCCAGGCGGGCAGCCGCCTCCGCCTCGTTCAGACCCGCCCTGGTCGAGGAGAGTCTCGCCAGGGCCACGCCCGCCGGACGATGGTGAAACGACTCCTCCGGCCCCGCAGCGGCCACCGGCATCTGCGGCTCGCGACGCCACCACCGCATCGGGAGCCCGGTTCCGGGACCCGATCGGGATTGGTTCGGCTGCAGGAGCGCGTCGTCCTTCATGGGGCCGACAGTAGGTGATCTGTCGTGTCTCGATTTGATGCAGGTCAAGGAGAGGCACCGATCCGACGCACCACAGTGTTCCGGTCGACGGCATTGGCTCCGCTTGGCGAATCCCGATGAACGTCCGAAGACGAGGCACGGAGATGAAGGCCCTGGAGCACGGCCACAGCGTCGATGAGATCCGCAGGCGTCTCGCGGCCGGCCCTCGCAGCAGCTATGTCCGCGACTGGATCTATGGCGGCATCGACGGCGCGGTGACGACCTTCGCAGTCGTCGCGGGCGTCGCCGGGGCGGACCTGCCGGTCGATACCGTCCTCATCCTCGGCGCCGCCAACCTCATCGCGGACGGCTTCTCGATGGCCGCGAGCAACTTCAGCGGCACCAAGGCGGAACGCGACGACTACGACCGTCTGGCCGCCGTGGAGCGGAAGCATGTGACGCAGGATCCCGACGGCGAGCGCGAGGAGATCCGGCAGATCTTCGCGGCCAAGGGGTTCTCGGGCGCCGGGCTCGAGCGGATCGTCGCGACCATCACGTCGAACGAGCCCGGCTGGATCCGGACCATGCTCGCAGAGGAATATGGCCTCGCCTCCACCCAGCGCTCGCCATGGGCAGCAGCAGCGACCACCTTCCTGGCCTTTTTTGTCTGCGGGCTGGTCCCGCTGCTGCCCTATCTGACCGGCGGCGGGCTCGGCGCTTCTGCGGTCGCGACCGCGCTGACCTTCTTCGCGATCGGCTCGGCCAAGAGCCGCTGGTCGACCACCGTCTGGTGGCGCTCCGGACTGGAGACCCTCTCCATCGGTATGACGGCCGCAGCCCTCGCCTTCCTCGTCGGCTTCGGTCTCAAATCCGCATTCGGCCTCGCGGTTTGAGGGAAGCTCTTCCCACGCACGCCGCCGCGGATCTCGATCATCGCGCTGCCGGCATCGCTACGCTATTGCCGCGCTCGCCACCTTGCGGAACCGGACGAGGGAAAGGCCGAGGAACAGGCCGCCAACCACGGCGACAACCAGGAACTGGGGCCAGACGACGTCGAGCCCCGCCCCGCGATAGAGGATGGCCTCGGCGAAGCTCACGAAATGGGTCGACGGCGAGGTCTGCATCACGACCCTCAGCCACGACGGCATGCTGTCGAGCGGCGTGTTGCCGCCCGACAGCATGTTCATCGGCAACGCGACCAGCATGAACAGGAGTCCGAGCTGCGGCATCGAACGGGCGACGGTTCCGAGGAAGATGCCGATCGCGGTGGCAAAGAAGAGATAGAGCACCACGCCGGCCATGAAGAGCGGGATCGAGCCTGAGATCGGAACGCCGAGAAGCCCGCGGACGACGATCAGCAGCGACAGCGCGACGGCGATCGCGATCACCAGCCCGTTCGCCCAGACCTTCGCCATCGCGATCTCGAAGGGCGACAGCGGCATGACCAGGAGATGGTCCATCGTGCCGTGCTCGCGTTCGCGGATCACCGCCGCGCCGGCGAGGATGATCGCCAGCATCGTGACATTGTTGATGATCGCCATGATGCTGGTGAACCACGGCGAGGCGAGGTTCGGGTTGAACGCCACCCGGACCACGAGATCGACCGGGGATTCCTGCGCTGCATCCGCCCGGCCGCTGAAGCGCGCGATCTCCGCGCCGGCGATCTGCTCGATGTAGCCCGCGCCAATGCCCGCCTGCATCATCGCCGTCGCGTCGACATCGACCTGGATCGCGGGCCGGCGGCCCGCCACCACGTCCTTCTGGAAGTTCGGCGGGATATCGATCACGAAGGTGTAGCGGGCGAGGTCCATCAGCCGGTCGATCTCGCTGGCGGCGATCTGCTGCGGCGGCTTGAAGTAAGGCGGCAGCAGCGCGTGGGCGATCGCGCGTGAGAGCGGGGAGCGATCCTCGTCGGCGATCGCGACCGAGGCATGCCGCAGCTCCTGCGAGATGCCCTGGGCTTGGCTGTAGACGGCAAAGGAAAAGGTATAGACGATCAGCCCGAGCAGCACGAAATCGTGGCCGAGGCACCGCAGTTCCTTGGTGCCGAGCCAGAAGATGTTCGCGAGGCCCCTCATCTCTTCCTTACCCTTCCTGCTTGCGCAGGAGCAGGAGGCTCAGCAGCGTCAGCGCCGGGACGAAGGCCGCCAGGGCCAGCAGGTTGCCGCTCAGCTCCGCGAAGCCGAGGGACTTGGTGAAGGTGCCGACGCTGATGCGCAGGAAGTAAGTCATCGGGAAGCCGTACCCCATCAGCGCCGCTGCGCCGTTCAGGGAAGACACCGGCGTCAGCATCCCGGAGAACTGCGTGGCGGGCACGACCGTGAGGATCGCCGTGCCGAACAGCGCCGCGATCTGGGTGCGAGCGAAGGCGGAGATCACCAGGCCGTAGCTGGTGGTCGCCGCGACATAGAGCACAGCGGCCAGGCTGAGTGTCCAGAGGCTGCCCTTGAGCGGCACCTGGAAGAGCAGAACCGCCATGGCCAGGAGGCAGGCGAAGTTGATCATCGCCACCCCGACATAGGGGATCTGCTTGCCCAGCAGGAACTCCAGGCGCGTGACCGGGGTCACGTGCAGATTGGTGATAGACCCGAGCTCCTTTTCCCGCACCACCGCGAGCGCCATCAGGATCGCCGGGATCAGGGCGAGCAGCAGCGCGATGGTCGACGGCACCATGGCGTAGATGCTCTTGAAGTCCTGATTGTAGCGGTATCGGGTCTCGATCGTCGCGGGCGTCGTCTCCGTGGATGCCCCATGCCCGCGCGCCAGTTCCGCCAGGAACTGCTGGTGGACGCCTTCGAGATAGCCCCGCGTGGTCTCCGCGCGGAACGGCATGGCGCCGTCGACCCAGGCGCCGACCTCGGTCGGCGTCCCTCGCTGCAGATCGTGGCCGAAGCCCGGGGGGATTTCCAGCGCGACCATGTAGGCGCCGCCCATCAATCCCCGCTCGAGACCGGCATAGTCCGAGATCGGAGCCTGCTCTACGAAGTAGTACGACCCCCTCAGCTCCTCGAGATAGGCGCGGCTCTCGGGGGTCTGGTCCCGGTCCAGCACGGCAAAGGACAGGTTCTCGACATCGGTGTTGATGCCGAGCCCGAAGATCACCATCAGCAACAGGGTGCCGAACAGGGCGAAGCCGAGGCGGACCGGATCGCGCCGGAATTCCAACATCTCGCGCCAGGAATTGGCGAACAGACGTCGCGGACTGAAAGCGCCGCGGCGGCGGACGGCCTGTCGCGGTGCGGCGGCGAGCCCGTGTCCGTCGCCGGTTGCGTCGCGCGGGCGGGCGATCGGCTCTGCCGCCTCCTCGAGATAGGCGATGAAGGCATCCTCGAGGCTGGCAACCCCGCGCGACGCCGTGAGATCCGACGGCGTGCCGGTCGCCAGGACCTTGCCGGCGTTCATCAGCGCAAGCCGGTCGCAGCGTGCGGCCTCGTTCATGAAATGCGTCGAGATGAAGATCGTGACCCCCTGGCGGCGGGACAGGTCGGCGAGCAGCTCCCAGAACTCGTCGCGGGCGAGCGGATCGACCCCCGAGGTCGGCTCGTCCAGGATCAGGAGTTCCGGCTCGTGCACGACCGCGACCGCGAGCGACAGCCGCTGCCGGATGCCGAGCGGCAGAGCGGCCGCAGGCCGGTCCAACCAAGGGCTGAGCCGGAAGCGGTCAACCAGCCAGTCGATGCGGTTTCGCGCCTTGTGGCGCGGCAGGTGGAATAGCCGGGCATGGAGCTCGAGGTTCTGCCGGACCGTCAGCTCGGTATAGAGCGAGAAGGACTGCGACATGTAGCCGACGCGGCTGCGGAGCCCGATGTCCGTGGCATCGACCGGCTGTCCGAACAGCCAGGCTTGGCCTTCGCTGGCCGGCAGCAGGCCGGTCAGCATCTTCATCGTCGTCGTCTTGCCGCAGCCGTTCGAACCGAGGAAGCCGAAGATCTCGCCGCGCTCGATCGAGAAGCTGACACGGTCGACCGCGACGAAGTCGCCGAAGCGGCGGCTGAGACCCCGCGCGAGGATCGCGGTCTCGTCGTCCTGCGCCTCGCGAGGCGGGATCTCCGGCGCCTTGTGGCCGGCCCGCAGCGACGCCGGCAGCAGCTCGATGAAGCTCTCCTCCAGGCTCTGTTTGCCAGTCTGCGCCTTGAGTGCCGCCGGCGTGCCGGTCGCCAAGATCCGGCCGGCATTCAGCGCCACCAGCCAGTCGAACCGCTCTGCCTCCTCCATATAGGCGGTGGCGACGATG
Organism: Mycobacterium sp. KBS0706; assembly: GCF_005938675.2. Lineage (GTDB taxonomy): Bacteria > Pseudomonadota > Alphaproteobacteria > DSM-16000 > Inquilinaceae > Inquilinus. The sequence goes on along the minus strand of NZ_VCCH02000102.1, from coordinate 8,213 downwards.
ACGCTCATCCCGCGGCGCTCCGCGCGCATGCGGTCGATCAGCTCCCAGAACTGCCGGCGCGACAGCGGGTCGACGCCGGTCGTCGGCTCGTCGAGGACCAGCAGGTCGGGATCGTGCACCAGGGCGCAGCAGAGGCCGAGCTTCTGCCGCATGCCTCCGGAAAGCTTCTTGGCAGGCCGGTCGCCGAAGGCGGAGAGGCCGGTGTCGGCGAGCAATTCGTCGATCCGCCGCTGCCGTTCCTCGCGCGGCTGGCCGAACAGCCGCCCGAAGAAGTCGATGTTCTCGCGGACGCTCAGATCGGGATAGAGATTCTTGCCAAGCCCCTGCGGCATATAGGCGATGCGCGGGCAGACGGCCGCGCGATGCCGGGCGTCGGCGATGTTGCCGCCGAGCACGATGGTTCTGCCCTCCTGGATCCGCTTGGCGCCGGCGATGATGCCGAGCAGCGTCGACTTGCCGACCCCGTCGGGCCCGATCAGGCCGACGAGCCGGCCCGCGGGCACCTCGAGCCCGATCCCGTCGAGGGCGACCCGCGACCCGTATCGGTGCACGAGGCCCTCGACGCGGACGGCCGGCGCGCCCTGCGCTCTCATGCGCCGGCCCTGGGCTCGAGGAAGGCCGGCCACGCCGCTGCCGGGTCGAGCCGCAGATAGGCCACGCCCGGCAGCCCCGACCGCACCTCCGCGGCGTGAGCGCGGAGCAACGCCGGATCGATCCTGACCCGGACGCGGAACATCAGCTTGTCCCGCTCTGCCCGTGTCTCGACTGCCTTGGGCGTGAACTGGGCCTGGGCGGCGACGAAAACGACCGTTGCCGGAATCGGGACGTCCGGCAGGGCGTCGAGGACGATCCGGGCCCCGGTCCCAAGCACCGCTCGGCCGGCCTCGGCGGTCGGCAGGAAGACATCCATGTAGACATAGGCGGTGTCGAGCATGGTGTAGACCTTGCCGCCGGCGGACAGAACCTCTCCGACATTCGCCAGCCGGTACTGGATGCGCCCGTCCTTGGGCGCGACGAGCGTGTTGTCGGCGATGTTGACCTGGTCGAGGTGGAGATCGTGCATCGCCGCGTCGAGCGCGTGCTCGGCCTGCCCGGCCCGTGCCTCGAACGCGGCCAGCTCGGCCGCGGCCCCCTCCAGCTGCTGCCGCCGCTGGTCGAACAGCTCCTCCGTCGCGAAGCCCCGCCGCACCAGGGCCTGCGTCCGGTCCAGCTCGCGCTGCGCGAGATCCACCCGGCTGCGCTGCTGGCCGACATTGGCCCGCGCCTCGTCGAGCGCCTGGCGGGCTTGGCGCAGCCGCGCCTCGTCGCGGTTCATCGTGGCCTCGAGATCGCGTGTATCCATGCGGGCGACCACCTGCCCTGCCGTTACCATGTCACCCTCATCCGCCAGGATCTCGGCGACGCGGCCGGAGAACTTGGTGGCGATCGCGATCTGGTCCGCCTCGATGCGACCATTCCCCGAGGCGATGCCGGCCGGCAACCCGGCCTGGGACTGCTGCCACCAGTACCATCCACCGATCGCTGCCCCGGCGAGGACGACGATCCCGAGGACGACCGGGAGGCGCCGCTTCCGGCGCATGTCCTTCTCGGCGGGGCGCACGGCCGGAAGGTTGGGCGTCGGCGCCGCCAGGACGGGCAAGCCCTTCGCCTCGACGGGGGCTTCAACGCTTTCGAGGTCGTTCATCGGAGTATCCCTCGATGGATCGGGCAACGTGCTCGGCGGGGTCGGCGCCATCGACCCGCTTGGCTTCGCGGGATCCTATCCGTCCGCCGCAGACACACTTTGAGATGGATCAAGGGCGTCCACGTCCGGTATTCGCGGCGGCGTTTCCGCCCTGTCGTGCCGCGACGTCGTCCTCGACCCGGCCCGGACTCTGGCCGGGCGTCGGCGATGCACAGCTCCCTCTTGCGCATCCTTTATTCGGCACCTTCCTCGGGTCGGGCGATGTCGGCGGCCTTGAGCCACCGACATCGCGGACCGCTGAGGTCCTGCCGCTCGTCTCCGCGATGTCGACAGCGGCGGCGGTGCCTCAGATTTCCACGCGACCAGGTCGGCTCGGCCTGGCTCCGGTCGCCTCTCCCGGTGCGGTACGATGCTCGCTGCGGCTGACGCCACTGAGCCGCACCGACCGCGACTCGTGGAATTCTCCAGTGCGGGACGACGGGTCCTTGCTGCTGTTCGCCAGCAGGCGCAGCATTGAGGTGACACCCCTCATCCTGGAGGCGTCACATGCACGCGGATCCGGATTGGGACGAGGAGGACCAAATGAAAGCGGGCACACTCATCGGTGTTGTGTCGGCGGCAGTTGCATTCACGCCATGTCCGGCGGGAGCAGCCGGGGACAGCGCGAGAGGGCGCGTCATTTTCGAGTCGTGGTGCGTCTCCTGCCATGCTCCGGATCGCGCCCAGACCGCGACGGATGCCGCTCCGTCGCTTTCCGACATCCGTCAGCGGCGTGATCTGACGACAGATCGGCTGCGGAGATGGCTGGCAGATCCCCATCCTCCAATGCCAAATCTCAACCTCGCAGGCCAGGAGATCGAGGATCTCGTCGCCTATCTGAGGCGAAAGGAGTGAATCTCCCAGGCCCATACAGCCATGGGATAGCCTTCTCTGCGATTCTGTATTTGTCACGCGATGATAATTTCTGCGCGAGAGTGCTGCTGCACCTTCCGCCAGACCCAATCACCCGAGCAGAATACACTGGGCCAAGCTGCGGCGAGGCCTTCTCGAGTGGGAGCGACTTACCGCGAACTCACAGGGAACCTGCGTGATCCAGATCAAAGAGAGTTCGATAGGAGGTAGCAGAATAACGCATCGATAATTTGCCTCGCCGAGGACGGCCCTCCAATGCGGCGACGCTCAGCGCCACCCGGAACCCGATGAAGCCGTTCACTGTGCTTCTTGCCGTCATCGCCGTTGCAGCAGCCGGTGCCTATGGCTGGAGGGTGTGGAACGGAACGGCGGTGCCAGCCGCCGGAGGCCTCGTTCTCTACGGCAACGTCGAGATCCGTCAGGTGGATCTGTCTTTCGGCGTCGACGGTCCTGTAGGGCGGGTGGAGGTCGATGAGGGGGAAGCCGTCAGGCCGGGGCAGGTGCTCGCCACCCTCGACCAGGACGCCTTCCGGTATGCCGAGATGGATGCCGAAGCAACGCTGCGTGGCAGCGAAGCACGATTGGCAGAGTTGGTCTCCGGTCCTCGCGCTCAGGAGATCGAGCGGGCCAAGGCCAGTGTCGCGTCGGCCGAAGCCTCACTGGACAACGCCGTGGTCAATCTCGACCGCACCACGGAACTCTTTCGCCGCAACGCCACCTCGCGGCAAGCGCTGGACGATGCACGAATGGCTCAGCGCACCGCAGAAGCCGCGCTGAACGTGGCCCGCTCCGAGCTTGCCCTCCTCGTCGAGGGAACCCGTCAGGAGCAGATCGCCCAGGCCCGGGCGGAAGTGGAATCGCGCCGGGCCAATCTTTCGCTCCAGCGCTACAGGCTTGAGCGGTCCACCTTGAAGGCGCCGAATGCCGGAATTGTCCTGACCCGCATCCGCGAACCCGGGGCTGTCGTCATGCCGAACACGCCGGTGCTGACAATCTCCGTGACGGATCCGGTGTGGGTTCGAGCTTACGTCGACGAACCTAACCTGGGCCGCGTCGCTTCCGGAACCCCCGCGGTGGTGACGACCGACACGCCCCCCGGCAGAACCTATACGGGCCACGTCGGCTATGTCTCGCCCACGGCGGAGTTCACGCCCAAGACGGTCGAGGCGCCGGAATTGCGCACGGCCCTCGTCTATCGGGTCAGAATCATCGTCGGCAATCCGGACCACGCCCTCCGCCAGGGTATGCCAGCAACGGTCGTGATCGTCGCGCCACCGGCCCATGCGGTCCCATGAACGAGCCCGCTATAATCCTGGACGACGTCCAGAAGCATTCAAAGCAGCGAAGCGGGCTCTACAGCATCTCTGGAACAATTGCTGGCGGGCAACTCGTCGGACTGGTCGGGCCTTGCGGCGCCGGCAAGACGACGCTGCTGCGCCTGATCGCCGGCCTGCTACGGCCCGATGCCGGAGCCATCTCCGTATTTGGCCGCGACACCGTCAAGGAAGCCGATGCAGCTCAGGCGATGATCGGCTACGTGCCCCAACGCTCCGGCGTGCACGACCGGCTCACCGCAATCCAGAATCTGGAGCTCTACGCCGCCCTGCACGATATCAGGGGCTTGGCTTGGCAACAGCGCAAAGCCGAGATTGTGGATATCACTGGCCTGGCCGCTGCCGGCGATCGCGTTGCCGGAACCTTGCCAGCCGGAATGCGGCAAATGCTGGGCGTCGCCTGCGCATTGGTCGGGACACCCCGCCTCCTGCTGCTCGACGAGCCTGGCGCCGCAGTCGACCCGGCCTGCCGCCGTGACCTCCTTAGGCTGAGCTCGACGCTTGCCAGTCAGGGCACGACAGTCTTGTGGAGCACTAGCAACTTCGACGAGGCGGAGGGCTGCTCGAACGTCCTGCTGCTCCACGATGGGCGCCTGATTGGTCACGGGCCGCCAGCGCATCTCGCCGCGCATCTCGCGGGCCGCAGCCACGCCATCCGCGCCACCGGTTCGCAGCGGCGCGAGGTCGCTGCACGCCTGCGCGCCATGCCCGAGGTGAGCGAGGTGCAAGTCCGGGCCACGAGCGTGCGGTTCCTGACGGACGAGCCCGCGAGCGCCGACGAGATGAAGCGCTTTCTGAAGATCGGCGAGGCCTTTCCGATCGCGCCGCGGCTTGAAGATGGCTTCATCGCCGCCGCTCCAGCGCATCCTCGCGCGGTCCCGCCATCGTTGCGCGAGCCCGCCAAAACCAACGGGATGGGACCCGTTGTCGAGGCCCGTGGTCTCGCCAAACGGTTCAAGAACCATGCCGTCGTCGAGGACGTGGACCTCACGGCCGCGCCGGGCGGGATCTTTGGCCTCATCGGCCCGACTGGTGCCGGCAAGACTACGATCCTGCGCATGCTCGCAGGGCTTCTCTCACCGACGGCGGGCGTCGTCAGCATCGGCGGCCTTGACGCCAAGTCATCCGCCGTTCGCCCGCGCCTCGGTTACATGCCTCAGGGCTCTGCTCTCTACGGCGATCTCTCGGTCATCCAGAACCTGCGGTTCTTCGCCGCCGCCTGCACGATGGGGCGCCAGCATCGCCGCGAAACTGTCGACCGGATCCTTGCCGAACTCGATCTCGAGCAGCACGCCTCCGCGCGTACCGACGATCTGGCGGCTGGCGCCAAGCGGCGACTCGCTCTCGCTGCGACTTTGGTGCAACAGCCCACGATCCTGCTCCTCGACGAACCGACCCTCGGCGCCGATCCTGCGACCTGTCGCGAGATCTGGTGCCAGATCGAGGCCTTCGCCGCCGGCGGGGCGACCGTGCTCGTCGCCTCGTCCGTTCTGGCGGAGGCCGAACTCTGCGACCGAGTGCTGCTGATCGATCGCGGCCGCGGCGTGGCTTGCGATAGCCCGGACAAGCTGAAAGCCCCACTTCTCGCTCATGGGAGGATCGCCGAGCCCTCGATCGAGGAGGTCTTTACGGCACTGGCCGAGGACCAACGGAGGGTGGAAGCGCCATGACGCGCCGGCTCCGCCGCCTCAGGGCATTGATTGTCAAGGAGTGGCGGTCGGTCCTGGTCGACCCGGCAGCCTTCGGCATCGCGGTCGGTGCCCCGGTTGTCCTGCTGATTCTGTTCGTCTACGGCGTCAGTCTCGATACCGAGCGTGTCTCCGTCGGCATCGTCATTGAGCAGTCGACCCCCGAGGCCAGGGATCTCGCCGGCGCGTTCCGGAATGCGCGATATTTCCGCCCTGTCTTCTTCCATGAGCGGCTTCCGGCCGAGCGGGCGCTCTCGGCCGGCGAGGTCGGAGGTGTCGTCGTGCTGGCCGGCAACTTCTCGCGAGCCGCGCTTGCCGAAGGCGAGGCACCGATCCAGGTGCTCGTGGACGGCGTCGACGGGCGGACCGGCCGCACGGTCGCCACCTACGTCGAGGGCGCCGTGGCGAAGTGGCTCTCCCAGCGGGTGCTGGCCAGACAGGCAAGCATGGTTCCCGGAGCCGAGGTGGCCTCCAGGGTCTGGTTCAATCCCAGCCTCGAAAGCCGCTACTTCATCGCTCCCGGTGTCATCGCCCTCATCATGGCGGTCACCGGCTCGCTGTTGGCCGCCCTTGTCGTGGCCAGCGAATGGGAACGCGGGACGATGGAGGCGGTACTGGTTACGCCTGCCAAGCCGAGCGAGCTTCTGCTGGCCAAGGTCCTATCATATGTCGGCCTGGGGATCGCCGGTGTCGGGCTTGCCGTCGCGCTCGCCATCGCCGTGATCGGAATACCGTTCCGGGGCTCCTACCTCATCTTGGCGGTGGCGGCATCGCTGTTCATGCTCGCAGCTCTCAGCCTGGGATTCGTGGTGTCTGGAGCGACGAGAAACCGCATCTCGGCCGGACGCCTGGCCCTCACTGCCGGCTATCTGCCGACGATCATGCTCTCCGGGCTTCTGTTCGACCTTCAAAACGCTCCGGCGCCGATCCAGTGGATCAGCCACCTGGTTCCGGCGCGCTATTTCGTCTCCATCCTGCACACGCTGTTTCTGGTCGGCGATGTCTGGGGGGTGATCCTTCCCAACCTCGCCGGCATGGCGGTCCTGGCGTTCTCGTTGCTGGCGGTCGCCGTGCGCCTCAACCGCAAGCGCATCGGCTGAGGAGGCGACATGGTGGCCCAGATCCTCGCCCTCGTCATGAAGGAGCTGCTCGTCCTTCTGAAGCCGCCTCAGGGCCTGTTGGCAGTGATCGTGATCCCGGTATTTCAACTGCTCGTCTTCGGATATGCGGCCACATTCGACGTTGATCGCGTGCCGATCGCAATCATGAACGAGGACCAGGGGCTGCAAGGCCGCGAACTCGAGGCACGCTTCACCGGCTCGCCAGTCTTCGAGGTCGCCGCCTTGCCTGCTCGAGAGGCAGAAGTCCGGGCGCTCATCGAGCTCGGTGAGGTGATTCTCGTGCTGCGGATCGACCAGCGCTTCTCCGCGGACCTCAAGGCTGGAAATGCCGGAGCTGTCCAGATCATCGTCGATGGGCGCCTTCTTAACACCGCGCTGGTCGCGCAGAGCTATGCGACATCCGTGATCGCCGAGTTCAACCAGGACTATATCGCAACCAACGGGCTGCCCAGGCCAACGGCCCTCACGGTAGCCCGGGCATGGTTCAATCCCAACCTGTTGAGCCACTGGTATGTGATCCCCGGCCTGCTGGCCAAACTCCTGCTCATCGCAACGCTGGCCAGCACCGCCTTGGCAGTGGCGCAGGAGCGCGACTTCGGCACTCTGGAGCGACTGCTGACAGCGCCGGTCGCACCCTGGCAGATCCTGATCGGCAAGGTCGTGCCGGCACTCGTCATCGGTTTCGTACAAGGCGGCGTGATGGCCGCAATGGCCATCTTGTGGTTCGACGTGCCGTTCCGCGGCAGCGCCCTGCTTCTCGGCGTGTCGCTGGCCACCATGCTGCTCGCCGCAATCGGGATCGGGCTGATGATATCCTCGGTGGCCCGCACGAGGGCGCAGGCCGTCGCCGGAATGATCCTGTTCCTGGTGCCTGCGGTCATGCTCTCGGGCTTCGCCACTCCGATCGCCAGCATGCCGGCCTGGGTCCAGGCCCTGACGCTGATGGACCCAGTCCGATATTTCGTGGTGATCGCCCGCGGCCTCTTTCTGCGCGGCAGCGGCTGGGACTTCGTCTGGCCTCAGCTGTGGCCGCTCATCCTGATCGCGGCCACGACCTTGGGCATCAGCCACTGGAAGATCCGCCGCCGTTTGGATTGACTGTGCCGGGCAGAGAGCTTCGCCGGGCAAAGCGCGGCCCGGCAACCTTCGCGCAGCGAGCGACCAGATCAGCTAGGCACGAATCCGGTGCATTGGCTGTGGACGAGACGAGCTTGATCCAGATCAAGGATGGCCGCCCGCGACTTCGTATCTTCTAGAGACCTTTGCCGGGCCCGCTCAATGCAAGCCGGGCCGGCAGATCCGCAGCTTTTGCTCGGACGACGGTGGCTCGCAGGGAAGCGGACGCATCATGGACGCGCGAAGCCAACAAGGCTCCAACACGGTTGTTCAAAGAAGTAGCGTCATGCCTGCCTCTGATTCGGCTTTTCCGCCGGCGGAGCTCGTCCGCGCGACGGTCGAGCGCATTTTGGCCAGT
>NZ_VCCH02000101.1 GCF_005938675.2 Mycobacterium sp. KBS0706 | reverse complement strand
GCCCGCCGAAACCAGGCTCCTGCGCCAGCTGGTGGCCGCCATGTCCGCGATCGTGGCGCGGCCGGCCGAAGCCGCCCTGCCGCGATCCGCCGCCGCCGCCTCGGCCCGGCTGTGCCTGTCGGATCCGGACGGCGGCGCGCCGCTGGTGCTCACGGTTGCGCCCGTCACCGCCGTCGACCCGACGGATGGGCGGTGCGGCCCGGCGCGGGCGGCGATCTTCATCGCGGCGCCGGATGCCGCCCGCTCGGTCGACGAGCGGGCCCTGGTCGCCGCCTTCGGCCTAACGGCGCGGGAGGCGGAGGTGGCCGGGCAACTCGCCTCCGGCGCCACCGTCGGTTCATTGGCGGAGGCGTGGGGCATCAGCGCCAACACCGTCCGCGGCTATCTCAAGGCGGTGTTCGACAAGACCGGCACCCATCGCCAGGCCGATCTGGTCCGGCTGGTGATGCAGGGCTTCGTCGCGGCGTGAACGCGGCTATAGTGCCGAACGCCAGCAATTCCGCGGCCTACAGCGAAGGTAATGAGATACCGTTCCCCTAAGGCACTGTCGGATCGCCGCTTTTTTCCGTTGACGCGGGCAGGCTGGACGCGTAGACAGCCGCCTCTCGCCGAAACCCCTTCCCGGGGGTTTTCGGCGGCATCCGTTCCCGACCCTCGATCAAGGGCCCGTCATGAAGACATATTCCGCCAAGCCCGCCGAGGTGGAGAAGAAGTGGATCGTGGTCGACGCCGACGGCGTCGTTCTCGGTCGGCTCGCCAGCATCATCGCGATGCGCCTTCGCGGCAAGCACAAGACCATCTTCACCCCGCATGTCGACACTGGCGATAACGTCATCGTCGTCAACGCCGAGAAGGTCCGCCTGACCGGCAACAAGCGCCAGGACAGCATCTTCTACTGGCACACCGGCTATGCCGGCGGCATCAAGGGCCGGTCGAAGGGCCAGATCCTCGATGGCGCCCATCCGGAGCGCGTGATCGAGAAGGCGGTCGAGCGCATGATCACCCGCGGCCCGCTGGGCCGTAAGGTCATGGGCAACCTCAAGGTCTATGCCGGTGCGTCGCATCCGCACGAGGCGCAGCAGCCCGAGGTGCTGGACGTCGCTGCCATGAATCCGAAGAACAAGAGGTAAGGCCGTGGCCGATCTGCAGTCCCTCTCCGATCTGAAGCCGACCCTCGACAGCGCCGTGGCCGAGGCCGCGCCGGCGCAGCCGAAGCGCGACGCCCAGGGCCGTGCCTACGGCACCGGCCGCCGCAAGGACGCGGTCGCCCGCGTCTGGATCAAGCCGGGCACCGGCAAGGTCACGGTCAATGGCCGCGACCAGGAGATCTACTTCGCCCGCCCGGTGCTGCGCATGCTGCTGAAGCAGCCGTTCGAAGTGTGCGACCGGGTCAACCAGTTCGACATCGTCTGCACCGTCAAGGGCGGCGGCCTCTCCGGCCAGGCCGGCGCGGTCCGGCACGGTCTCAGCCGCGCGCTCGAGAACTACGAGCCGGGCCTGCGCCCGGCGCTGAAGGCCCAGGGCTTCCTCACCCGCGACTCGCGCGTGGTCGAGCGCAAGAAGTACGGCAAGGCCGGCGCCCGCCGCAGCTTCCAGTTCTCCAAGCGCTGATCCGGTCTCCGGATCTCGTGTTCGGCCCAATTGGGCTCGGCAGGGGGCGCCTTTGGGCGCCCCTTTGTCGTTCCGGGGGGCGTCTTCGGGGCGAGGGCGTGGTCGCGACCAGGGTCGGGGTCACCACGGCCGGCTCGGCGGGGCCGGCCGGGGCAGGGGCGGCCACAGTGGTCGCAACGGTCGGGATTACCGCCGGCCGGGTCGGCTGGATGGCGGTGACGCCGGCGAAGCGGCGGCCGTAGTCGCTGATCCGCACGCCGTTGTCGTCGGCCGGATCGTAGGCGCCGGCGGTGGCGATGAAGCGCTCGGTCCCGTCCGGCCCGCCCAGATGCATCATGGCGCGCAGCCCGTCCCAGGTGATCGGCACGCCGGCGACATAGCCGCCGATGCGCCGGTTCAGGCCGCGCTGCGCGATCTCGCGGTCGAGATGGGCGAGGTGCAGGCGGAAGGCCGCGACCTGCGCCGCCGGCGTGTCCAGGAAATCGCCGATCGACCGGACCCCGGGATAGCCCGGGATGCGAAAGCTGCCGCGCCAGCGGTTGCGCGTGTCCTCCGCCGACAGTGTCTCGCCTGGGTCGTAGATGCCGGCGATCGCCGCCGCCGATTCCCCGAGCTGAAACAGCCCGGCATAGCCGCCCTTGTTCATCTGCAGCGGATCGCGGCTGCTCTCGGCCGCGGCCAGCAGATGGGCGAAGGCCTCGTCGCCGGAATGCGGGATGTCGATCGGGATATCGGGGCCGAGCGGGATGGCGGGGCCGACGGGCGGGGCTGAGACAACCATCTCCGGCGCCGGATGATTCGTGGCCGGCGCGGCCGTCATCAGCAGGCTGCCGGCAACGATGGCCAGCACGGCGTTGCGTCGCGATGAAGTCATCCGATCGCCGCTCTGGTAGGGTCCGTGGCCCGCATGGTGCCGGCCGAAGCCGGGCGAGGCAAGCATACTTTCTCGGGTGAGGCAGTGTGACTCAGACGCTCAGCGCCCGCCCGGGCTCACCACCTTGACGAAGCGCACCGGCCCGCCCTCGACGCGATAGGCATAGGGGCGGTCGCTGGCCAGGCGCAGCGCGTAGCCGGCCGGGGCGGCGAGGGTGGTGCCGTCAACCTCCAGCACCAGCGTGCCCTCCAGCACCCAGATCATCTCGACCGTCCCGGCCGGGTCCGGGCTGGCGTCGTAGCGGGCGCCGGCTGCGAGCGCCCAATCCCACAGCTCGGCCCGGCCGCCGGAGGCGATCAGCCGGGCGCTGCCGGAATCGGACTGCCACATCGTCGCGAACTCTCCGGGCGGGATCACCCGGGCCGCGGCCCCCGCCTCGCCGCCGACCAGATCGCCGAAGCCGAGGCCGAGCGCCGCCGCGATCTCCGCCAGCGTGGCGATGCTCGGATTGGTCTCGGCCTTCTCGATCAGCGCCAGCATGCGCGGCGACACGCCGCTGCGCTCGGCCAGCGCCGCCTGGCTCAGGCCGCGGCCCTGGCGCTCCTGCCGCAGCCGCCGGGCGATCCGCTGCAGCACCTCCTGCGACGATGTCATCGGCGCCATTCCCATTCGCATCTTGTTGCCAATCGATATGTAATATATTGCAGTATCGATGGCGATGGATTTCGGGGATGCGGCGATGACCTTCCAGCCTTTCGAGCTCGAGCAGTGGCAGTCGGAGTGGGAGCACACGGTCGAGTACAACCTGGCCGACAGTTCGGTGCGCTGCGCCGCGGTGCGCGAGGTGCTGGGGCCGGATGCGGTCGACCGGCTGCTCGACCAGGTGCTGTTCTACCCGCAGGTCAACGGCACCGACGCGCTGCGGGCGCGGATCGCCGGGCTGTACCCGGGCGCCACGGCGGATCAGGTGCTGGTCACCGCCGGCGCGTCCGAGGCGAACCAGATTCTGTGCCAGGCGCTGCTGTCGCCGGGCGACGAGATCGTGGTGATGGAGCCCGGCTATCGCCAGGTCTGGGGCATCGCCCGCAACCTCGGCTGCACGGTGAAGAGCTTCCCACTGTTGCCCGACCAGGGCTGGCGGCCGGACCTCGATGCGCTGGAGGCCGCGGTCGGCCCGCGCACCCGGATGATCGCCATCGTCAACCCGAACAACCCGACCGGCAGCATCCTGACGGCGGCGGAGGCGGCGCGGATCATCGCCATCGCCCGCAAGGCCGGCGCCTGGCTGCATGTCGACGAGGTCTATCGCGGCACCGAGCGGCTGGCCGACACCGAGACGCCGAGCTTCTGGGCCCAGGACTCTTCGACTCACTACGAGCGGACGGTGGTGGTCGGCAGCCTGTCCAAGGCCTATGGCCTGGCCGGGTTGCGTGTCGGCTGGCTGGTCGGGCCGAAGGACCTGGTCGAGGAGGCGTGGCGCCGGCACGAATACGTCGTCATCGCCACCGCCGGCCCGTCGATGCTGCTGGCCGAGCTGGCGCTGGAACCGGCGACGCGCGCCCGGCTGGTGGCGCGGCAGCGCGAGCTGTCGCGCCGCGGCTGGCAGGGGCTGGAACGCTGGATCGGCGCCAATGCCGACCTGGTCTCGGCGGTGCCGCCGGCAGCCACTGCACTGGGCTTCGTCCGGGTCCATCTCGACCTGTCCTCGGTGGCGGTGGCCGATGCCATCCGCCGGCGATCCTCGGTGCTGGTGGCGCCGGGCGTCTATCTCGGCGCCGAGCATCACCTGCGCATCACCCATGGCTACGAGCACGCCCCGGCGGCGTTGGACCGTATTTCGACCGTGCTGCGCGAGCTGAAGGCGGAGAGGGGCTGAGAGCCTCGGGCTTCTTTCCTATTGTCATCCTCGGGCTTGACCCGAGGATCCAGGGGCTTTCAGGAGCCGCTCTCGGTGGCCCCTTGGATTGCCGGGTCAAGCCAGGCAAGGACAGTGGAGGGGAAGGGGAGGAGGGGCGGCAAGCCCACCATCCGTCCTTCGACCGTCGTTCCGCAAATATCGGTCATGACCGCGTTGCCGGTTCGGCCCTGGCTCGGGATGTGTTAAGTCATCGCTGACTGATCTCTTTCCGAGGGCAAGGCGATGCCGGCGACGGTGTTCATCGATGGCGAGGCTGGTACGACGGGGCTGCAGATCCGCGACCGCCTGGCCCGTCGCGCCGACGTCGAGATCGTCAGCCTGGCCGATGCCGAGCGCAAGGACCCGGCGGCGCGGCGTCGGCTGCTGAACTCGGTCGACGCCGCGATCCTGTGCCTGCCCGACGACGCCGCGCGCGAGGCAGTGGCCATGGTCGAGAACCCGGATGTGCGGGTGATCGACGCCTCGACAGCCTATCGCACCGCCGAGGGCTGGACCTACGGCTTCCCGGAGCTGGCGCCCGGCCAGGCCGAGGCAGTGGCGGCATCGAAGCGCATCTCCAACCCCGGCTGCTACCCGACCGGCGGCATCGCCCTGCTGCGGCCGCTGGTCGACCGCGGCCTGGTGCCGGCGGACCATCCCGTGAGCATCAACGCGGTCAGCGGCTACACCGGCGGCGGCAAGAGCCTGATCGCCCGCTATGAGGCCGAGAAGAAGGGCCCGCCCTTCTTCCTCTACGGGCTGAAGCTGGCGCACAAGCATGTGCCGGAGCTGCAGCGCTGGTCCGGCCTGACCCATGCGCCGATTTTCGTGCCCTCGGTCGGGACCTTCGCCCAGGGCATGCTGGTCTCGCTGCCGCTGCCGCTGTGGGCGCTGCCGAAGCGGCCCGCAGCCGTCGACCTGCACGCCGCGCTGGCCGAGCACTATCACGGCCAGGCCTTCGTGACCGTGGCGCCGCTGGCCGACAGCGAGGCGCTGGCGGAGCTGGAGCCCGAGGCGCTGAACGGCACCAACCAGCTGCGGCTGTTCGTGTTCGCTAATGCCAAGGCGCAGCAGGCGCTGCTGGTGGCGCAGCTCGACAATCTCGGCAAGGGAGCGTCGGGCGCCGCCGTGCAGAACCTGAACCTGGCGCTGGGCCTGGCCCCGACCGCCGGGCTGCTGCCGACGTGGTCGCAGGCGGCCTGATCCTATGGCCGCGGGCGCGGTGATCCTGCCCTATCGCAACAAGCAGCCGCGGATCGCGCCGGACGCCTTCATCGCGCCCGGAGCGGTGGTGATCGGCGATGTCGAGATCGGGCCGGGCAGCAGCGTCTGGTTCGGCTGCGTCATTCGCGGCGACATGCAGCCGATCCGGATCGGCGCCCGCACCAACATCCAGGACGGCACGGTGATCCATGTCGCCTCGGCCGACGGCCCGACCCATATCGGCGACGAGGTCACGATCGGCCATATGGCGCTGATCCATGCCTGCACGCTGGAGCACCGCAGCTTCGTCGGCATGAAGGCCTGCGTCATGGACCGGGCGGTGGTCGAGAGCCGCGCCATGGTCGCGGCTGGGGCGCTGCTGACCCCCGGCAAGCGCGTGCCGGCCGGCCAGCTCTGGGCCGGCGGCCCGGCCCGGTTCGTGCGCGCCTTGACCGACGAGGAGCACGAGCACCACCGCAAGCTGGCGGAGGGCTATGTCGCGCTCGGCGTCGAATACCGCGCCAATGTCGTGCTGGACGCCGGCTCGGCTCTTTAGTCTTTCAGCGCCGCCAGGCTGGCCTTGTAAGCCCGCACGCGCTGCCGCAGCTTGCGCGGACGCGGCATCATCCAGCGCTTGTGCAGCCACAGCCACTGTTCGGGGCGAGAGCGGACCCAGCCCTCGACCACCTCGTTCAACGCGATCGTCGCCGCCTCGATATCGGCCTTGCGGTCGCCGGTTCGCGGCATCGCCAGGGGCGGCTCGAACACCGCGCGGTAGCGGGCGCCGGCCAGGCGCTCGATCCGGACCGGGATCACGGCGCAGTCCAGGTGATAGGCCATGGAGACGGCGCCGGGCGAGGTCATGGCGTCATGGCCCATGAACGGCACCTTCAGCCCACCATTGTAGCGCTGGTCGACCATCATCCCGAGCACGCCGCCGGCGCGCAGCACCGACAAGGCGCGCTTGGCATCCGACCCCTCCATCCGCTTCTCCAGCAGGATGGTGCCGACCGAACTGCGGATGCGGTGCAGCAGCCGGCCGACCAGCGGGTTCTTCGGCGGCCGGGCGATGGCGGTGAAGGGCACGCCGTGATTGGCGGCGACCGCGGCCCCGACCTCCCAGTTGCCGTAATGGCCGATCGCCATCACCACGCCGCGGCCGCCGTCGCGGGCGGCCAGGAAATGCTCGATGCCCTCGACCTTGATGCGCCGGGGCCGCCGGGCCTCGCTGCGGCGCAGCTGGCCGAGATGCGGGAACTCGGCGATCACCCGGCCGAGATTGTCCCACATGCCGCGGATCACGCGCTGGCGATCGGCGGCCGACAGCTCCGGCATCACCAGGCGCAGATTGGCGTCGGCCCGGCGCGAGGCGCCGAGCCGCGGCCCGAGGACGCGGCCGACCCAGCCGCCGAGGGCGGAGGCGAGGTCGAGCGGCAGCGCCCGCATCACCCCGTACAGGGCATACAGGGGCAGCGCCTGCGTGACCGTGGTGAGGTGGCGGCGGCCGTGACGCCGATAATGTTTCCGGATGCGCCGGATGCGCGCCGACCAGCCAGGCCGGGCCGATTCCGGAGAATCGATTGTACGCGTGATGGGATGCCTCGGTTCTGCTGGGGCCTGTCGAGCGGTCCGCGGCGGCGTTCGTTGGGGCCTACTCGTGGCATGAACGTCTTTCCGGCGCCAGATGTTTCGCATTTCCGGATATTTCTGCAGAGCCTTGCGCCCGACCGGCAAAGGGCAATATGACGGCGGCCCAGCCCCAAAGGAGAGGCAGATGAAGACGCCCGTGCCACCGAAGGCCGGGCCGAAGCGGCGCGATCCGCATGCGCTGATCGCCCGCCGGCTCGGCCACAAGATCGTCCCGTCCGGCAAGCTCTACAGCCGCAAGGACAAGCACCGAAGCCCCCGCCGCCCGGACGGGGGCTTCGCGATTCTGGGGGTGACGCAGGACACAAGCAGTGCGGGGCGGGCAGGTTAGGTTATCTTGATCCAGACCAGGGAGGATCGGGTCATGGGCCTTCAGGACAGCCGCGCCGTTCCGGTCTCGACCACCAGCCGCGCGGCGCTCGACCGATACGAGGCGGCCGTCGACCGGCTGCACAGCTATTTCCGCGACCCGCTGGCGGAGATCGAGGCGGCGCTGGCCGAGGATCCCGGCTTCGTCATGGGCCATTGCCTGCGCGGCACGCTGATGGCGCTGGCGACCGAGAGGGCGGCCGAGGCGCCGCTGCGGGAGAGTGTCGAGGCGGCGGAGGCGCTGGCGGCCGGGGCGAATGAGCGCGAGCGCGGCCACATCGCGGCGCTGCGGGCCTGGCTGGACGGCGATTTCGCCGGTGCGGTCGATGCCTGGGGTCGGGTGGCGGAGGTCTGGCCGCGCGACGGGCTGGCGCTGCAGGCGGCCCATCTCGGCGATTTCTATCTCGGCCACACGCAGCTGCTGCGCGACCGCATCGCCCGGGCGCTGCCGGGCTGGGACGAAGCGGTGCCGGGCTATGGCTATGTCCTCGGCATGCACGCCTTCGGGCTGGAGGAGACCGGCGACTACCGCGCCGCTGAGGCGACCGGCCGCCGCGCCGTGGCGCTGCAGCCGCGCGACCCCTGGGCGATCCACGCCGTGGCCCATGTCATGGAGATGCAGGGCCGGCTGCCCGAGGGCGTCGACTGGCTGACCGGCCGCACCGGCGACTGGGCGCCCGACAACATGTTCGCCTTCCACAACTGGTGGCACCTGGCGCTGTACCATCTCGACCTCGGCGAGACCGGCACGGTGCTGCGGCTCTATGACGAGGCGATCCGGCCGCAGCCCTCGCCGCTGGCGCTGGAGACGCTGGATGCGACGGCGCTGCTGTGGCGGCTGCACCTTCGCGGCGTGGACGGCGGCGCCCGCTGGGCGGAGCTGGCCGAGACCTGGGCGCCGATGGCCGAGGACGGCTACTACGCCTTCAATGACATGCACGCGATGATGGCGTTCGTCGCCACCGGCCGCGACGCCGATGCCGACCGGCTGCTGGCGGCGCAGGCCCGGAGCGCGGCGGCGGGCGGCACCAACGCGGCGATGACGGCGGAGGTCGGGTTGCCGGTGTGCCGGGCGCTGCGCGCCTTCGGCGCCGGCGACTACGGCACGGTGGTCGAGCTGCTGGCGCCGGTGCGGGCGGTGGCGCATCGCTTCGGCGGCAGCCATGCCCAGCGTGACGTGCTGGCCCTGACTCTGGTGGAAGCGGCGCTGCGTGCCGGCCAGGCGGATGTGGCGCGGCCGCTGGCGGCGGAGCGCACCGAGGCCAAGCCCGGCAGCCCGTTCAACTGGCGCCTGACCGCCCGCGCCTTGCGGCTTGGCGGAGACGAGGCCGGGGCTGTGGCGGCGGAGAAGAGGGCTGGCGCCTAGAAAGCACTCCGACCTCTCCGCCAAGGGGGAGAGGCAAACGCAGACTGCCTTGAGGGTATCACCCTTCCTGGAACGGTTTCAGCCGCAGCTTGGTCTGGTGCTGCGGGGCGGCGGTGCCGTCGGGGGCGAGGCCGCGGTAATAGCCTTTCTGCCACTTCGTCTCATTGGCGTCGGTGCCGGGCACGGCGAGGTCGGCCAGGAAATCGGCACGGCCCTGGTGGAAGGCCCAGTAGCGCGCCTCCAGCGCCGGGTCGTCGGACAGCGGGCGGACTTCCGGCTCCACCGCCTCGATCGTATCGCGCGCCAGGGGGAAGAACAGGCAGAAGGGCTCGCCAGCCGCGAACTCGACCAGGTGGTTCGGTCGGGTGAAACGCCAGTTCATGGTGAAGCCATAGGGCGACCAGTCGGTCTCGACCACCCCGGTCAGCGGTGCGATGCCGTCCTTCGGCGCGTTGGTCGGTCCGGAGACCCAGAGGTTGCCGCCCGACTCGGTGCGCAGCAGCAGCGGCACGTGGAAGGTCAGGATGCCGCTGCCGAAATGCCCGACCGCCGGGGCCGCGCCGTCGGCCTCGGCTTCGACCCGCACCGATTCCGGTGCCGTGCCGCCGTCCCACCAGGCCCGGATCGGGCTCGGGCACAGGATCTCCCAGCCATGGGCGTTGGCGATGTTCAGCGGCAGGCAGCGATAGGCGAAGCCCTCCGGCGTCGCCGACATCCAGTCGCGGGTGGCCGGGGCCGGCCGGATCTCGGGATGCGCCCCGCCGATGGTGTAGGCGATCAGCTTCATGGCGAGGATGGTAGCGGCGACCGGCCGCGCGGACGACCCTGTTGGTGGCGTCCTAGTTGTCCGACTAAGATCCTTGCCGAATCAGAACCGGGAGGAATCATGCGCCTGCTCGCCACCGCCGCCTTGCTGCTGGCGTTGCCCGCCGCCGCTGCCATCGCGGCGGACCGCACCGACACGCTCGACGCCGTGGCCAAGGCCGGAGTGCTGAAGGTCTGCACCACCGGCGACTACAAGCCCTTCACCTATCTCGACCCGGCCAAGGGCGAGTACGAGGGCATCGACATCGACATGGCCCGCGACCTGGCCGCGGCGCTCGGGGTGAAGGCAGAGTTCGTCAAGACCAGCTGGAAAACGCTGATGGCGGACTTCACCAGCGGCGCCTGCGATATGGCGATGGGCGGCATCAGCGTGACCCTGCAGCGCCAGAAGCAGGCCTTCTTCAGCGTCCCGATCGATGTCGACGGCAAGACGCCGATCACCAAATGCGAGAATGTCGACAAGTTCCAGACGGTGGAGCAGATCGACCAGCCCGGCGTCAGAGTGATCGAGCCGCCGGGGGGCACCAATGAAGCCTTCGTGCGCGAGAGGATCAAGTCGGCGGAGATCACCATCTTCCCCGACAACACCAAGATCTTCGACGAGATCCTGGCCGGCCGGGCCGATGTGATGATCACCGATGCCAGCGAGACCCGGCTGCAGCAGAAGCTGCGCCCCGGCCTGTGCGCCGTGCACCCTGACCAGCCCTTCACCTTCGCCGAGAAGGCCTATCTGCTGCCGCGCGGCGACGTGGTGTTCAAGGCATTCGTCGACCAGTGGCTGAACCTGCGCCTGAATGACGGCAGCCACGCGAAGTTCAGCGCGGTCTGGATGGGGTAGGATCGAGAGGCGGCGGCCTCGGGGCCGCCGCGCCGGCCGGTCACTGACCGCGCAGCCGGGTCATCGTCTTGATCGGGCCGCGGGGATTGCCGGACATCTCGGCGATCTTGCGGTCCTGGGCCTCGATGAAGGCACGCACGGGGGCGTCGCCGTCCAGCCCGTCGGCCTCGGCGCGCGGCACCTTGCGGTTCGAGCTCAGCGTGCCGTCCTGGTAGACGATGTTGAACAGCACGAAGGCGCTGTCATTGGACTGTTTCTTGTTCCGGGCCATGTCGGCACTCCGGTGACGGTTCGGGTCAGGACGGGTCGGTCTGGTCGTCCTGCGGGGGCGCGTCGCCGTCCTGGGGCGCATCGCCCTCCTGGCCGGCCTTGCGGCGGGCGCTCTCCTCCTCCCGGCGCTGCAGCTTCTCCTGCTTCTTCTGCTCCTTGAGGCGGTTACGCTCGCTACGCTGCTGATTGTAGTTCGGCTTGAACGGCATGACGGCCTCCTTCTGGCGCGACGCTTCCGCATCGCCGGTCTGTCACAAGAAAAGGAGCGCCCGACGGTGCGGGCGCTCCTGATCCAATCCGCAATCGAAGGCTCAGACTTCCTTCAGATTCTCCGCCGAGGTCTTGCCGCGCTTCGGGTCGCGCTGCTCCTCGTAGGAGATCTTCTGGCCTTCGTTCAGGCCACGCAGCCCGGCGCGCTCGACGGCGGAGATGTGGACGAAGACGTCCGCGCCGCCGCTCTCCGGCTGAATGAAACCGAAGCCTTTGGTGCTGTTGAACCACTTCACGGTGCCGATCGGCATCGCTTTCCTCCAAGTAAGGGTCGCGCCGCACGCACTCGCGCGACGCATCAGACGGTAACGGGGAAAGGCGAGGGATCCGCGGCCGCAAGGGCATGGCAGGCCGGCCGTCCGAACCAGAATGACCCCCTAAACATGGGGGAGGACGGGCAGAATGGCAAGTTCGACCGCGGAATCGGCCCGGATGCTGTGGTTTCGGCACATCCGGATCCGCGCTCAGGACGGCGATTTCGACATGGCCATCGCCATCAGCCCCTGGGCTTCGTGCGGCACGTCCTCGGCCAGGCGGGCGGCCGCGACGAAGGGCAGCCAGGCGAGGAGTCCGTCCCGGCTTTCGCCCGCGGCGGCGGCATAGGCTGCAAGATAGGCGGCGGCCAGGTCCGGCGCCACCGGCCGGATCAGCACATAGGACCGGCAGGCATCGGCGGCGGGATCGCCGGCGCAGGCGTCCAGCCAGTCGACCACCACCTCCCGGCCCGGCGGCCCCAGGATGTTCCAGGGATGGAAATCGCCATGGCACAGGCGGTCGCCCTCGGGCAGCGCGGCCAGGCCGTCCAGCAAGCGGCGCCGCAGCGGCTCATCCAGGATTCCGGCCTGGCCGATATTCGCCGCCAGCCGGGCCTTGAGGCTGCCGAGATGGGTGCCCGGATGGCCGTGGATGCCGATCTGCAGCCGGGCCATGCGCTCCAGGCAGGCCGTCCCCTGGCCGGGCTCGCGCTGCAGGGCGTCGGCGAGGGATGGGCCGTCGGCGCGGGTCATGGCGATGCCCCAGCGGCCGTCGATCTGCCCGACGCCATGGACCGCCGGCGCGGGCAGGCCGAGCGACTCGACCAGCGCCAGGATCGATGCTTCGCGGAACGCCGCCCGCTTCGACGCCGAAGCCGTCGTCCGGTACAGCTTGAGCACCAGGTCGCCGCACGCGAAGACCTCGGCCTCCTTGCCCGATCCGATCAGCGGTCCCGGGGGCGGCAGGTCCATGGCTACATCCGGCGCAGGGCGACGGCGTCGACCGAATGATCGGCGGATTTGTGCAGCACCAGCCGGGCGCGCTGCCGCGTCGGCAGGATGTTCTCGCGCAGGTTGACCCCGTTGATCCGGTCCCAGATCTCGCGGGCGACGCGGCGGGCCTCCGCCTCCGGCAGGTCGCGCTGGTCGTGGAAATAGGACGACGGGTCCCGGAAGGCGGTGCGCTGCAGCAGCAGGCGGCGCTCGACGAACCAGCCGGCGATGTCCTCCTCCTCGGCGTCGACATAGACCGAGAAGTCGAAGAAGTCGGAGGTGACGACCGACGCCCCGGCGGGCGCCTGCAGCACGTTCAGCCCTTCGAAGATCAGGATGTCCGGCCGGCGGATCACCTGCTTCTCGCCGGGCAGGATGTCATAGGCGAGATGCGAGTAGACCGGCGCTTCGACCTCCGGCCGGCCGGACTTCACGGCGGCCAGGAAGCCGATCATCCGGCGCAGGTCGTAGCTCTCGGGGAAGCCCTTGCGCCGCATCAGCCCGCGCTCCTCCAGCACCGTCTTCGGCCACAGGAAGCCGTCGGTGGTCACCAGCTCGACCCGCGGATGGTCCGGCCAGCGCGACAGCAGCAGGCGCAGCAGCCGGGCGAAGGTGCTCTTGCCGACGGCGACGCTGCCGGCGACGCCGATGATGTAGGGCGGTGGCGGGCCTGGCCGGCCGAGGAAGGCGTCCTGCACCCCATCCAGCCGGCGGGCGGCGGCGACATGCAGGTTCAGGAGGCGCGACAGCGGCAGCAGGATGTCGGCGACATCGGCCGGCGACACCGGCTCGTTCAGCCCGCGCAGCTCGGCCAGCTCGGCCTCGGACAGCGCCATCGGCGTCGAAGCGCGGAGCGCCGCCCACTCGGCCCGGGTGAAGCGGTCATAGGCGGCGGGCCTGGCCGCGAACAGGTCGGGCACCGGCCGGGCGGGGGAGGGGGGTGAGTTGGGCATCGACGGCTCGCAGCGGACAGGTCGGCAGCGTCCGACGATCCGAGCATCGGGGCAAGAGCGGGCAGGCTTCAGACCTCGCGCGATATTGAGGGCCCGACCCGGAGCCTGCTCGCAGTTCAGGTGCTTGACGATCGGGGTTTCGCGCCAAGGATCATTGTTGCTGGGCTGTCGCAATGCGTCGAGCAGCGCCAGCTCTGAGGAGGACCCGCCATGAAAGCGGCGCTGCTGTTTACTGGGAGCGGTCCCTTGGTGATCGTGACCTCGCACGCCTCGCTGACCGACCCGGCGTTGACCGAGAAGCTTCGGGCCAAGGGCATCGCGAAATTCATCGCCTACGAGGTGCCTGTGCCGATGGCGCAGGAACGCTATGGGGGCCATTTCCAAGTGGTCATGCGCGACCTGCATGAATCGGACGATCTCCGCGTCCTCGACTTCAATGGCGAGCGAGCCTTCCGCCTCTTCCGCCTCGCGGAACTCGGGCCGCCGGTCATGTTCGAAGGCGAGAACGCGGCGTGAGGTCGACGTCAGCCCCGAAGGATGCAGGCTACGCAGCGCGCCGCTTGCGGCCGTCGCTGGTCAGCGAGGACCTGGTTTCCGCTGGAGACGATGACGGCTAACCGCCTTGGATCCGGCATCCCGGTCGGCGTGACCGTCGCGCCTGGATGTCGAGGGCCACACCGATTGGCAGTCGGATCGCGGCAGCGTCCCACGGAGATTTCCGCTCCCGAATCCGTGCCGCCCGGTGCGCCGCCGGTCGGCCGTCAACGCGAATAGATGCCCACCAGATCGATTTCGGCCAGGGCGTGGGTGCGCGCCGCGGCCTCGATATCCCTGCAGTGGCTGCCGCGAACAGGGAGATGGCCGACATCCAGGGCCATCAGCTTGAAATGATAGTGGTGGGGGCCGTGGCCTCTTGGCGGGCAGGCCCCGCCATAGCCGACCTTCCCGAAGTCATTGACGCCCTGCCGAACCAACCCGGCCGTGGGCGTGCGGGGAAAGCCCTCCGACAGCTCGTGAGTGCTGACGGGAATGTCGTAAACCGCCCAGTGATGGAAGGTGCCTCCCGGCGCATCGGGATCGTCGCAGAACAGCGCAAAACTGTGCGTTCCCTTCGGTTCCTCAGACCATGCCAGTGGTGGCGATTGGTCCAGGCCGTCGCAGCTGAAGCGTTCCGGTATCCGGTCGCCGTTCCCGAACGCAGGGCTGGTGAGGTGCATTCCCATGGCGCGTCTCCCTTCGCGAGCCCGGCGCCCTTGCCTCGCCGGCAACCGGGCGATGGCTTCCCTTGAGAAATGGCGACTTGACCGCGTCAGAGCAAGGCGCGCTCCAGCCTTCAGAATGTCGATATCGGTCGCCCAACGCGCCGACCCGATCGGGCTTGCGTCGCGCCGCGGGGCGCGCTACACCCGGCCTTGCATCCAGAGCTGGGCTGACGCCCACGCCAACCTGCCTCCCGGGCAAGGTGGTGGCCTCTCGCAAGAGGGGCGATGCGGCCGGACCGGCAACCAAACGGGTCGAAAGCCGCGCGTCAGCCCTCCTCGCAACCGCGAAGGAGGGTTTTTCATGTCTGCATCAGGTTCCGCCCAGATCCCGCTCGCCAACCCCGGCGACACGGTCGAACGGCTCGACGAACGCCCCTGTCCCGTCCGGCGCGACCCCGACCGGCGCGAGGTCCTCTATGCCGTGGTGCATCGCGGCGCCGGGCTGTGGACCCATCTCTACCGCGTCGTGCTCGCCGCCGCGTCGCGGCCGGAGATCCATCTCGACCGGGTGCTGGAGGGCGACCGCCTGGCCGAGCTGCGTCGGGTTTATGGGCGGGTGGCCGACCTGGCGGCGTGAGATGCTGAACATCGTGCAGCCGGACCAGTGTTGGGTTCACTGTCGCGAACCCAACCTACGTCGTGGCGTGCGTTCACGTCGCCCGCACGTAACGCCCCGGCGCATCCTCGATCGGGGTCAGCCCGCCGTCGCCCGGCCTCCGGGCCGGGACCCGGCCGCCGGCGTGGCGGGCGATCCATTTCTGCCATTCCGGCCACCAGGAGCCCTCGACCTGCTCCGCGCCCTTCAGCCAGGCCTCCGGGGTCTTCGGCGTCCGCGTGTTGACCCAGTGGCAGTACTTGTTCGCCGCCGGCGGGTTGACCACCCCGGCGATGTGGCCCGAGGCGCTGAGGCAGAAGCGCACGGGGCCGCCGAACAGCTGGGTCGCGGCATAGGTCGAGGCCCAGGGCGCGATGTGGTCGTCGCGGGTCGACAGCATGAAGCTCGGGGTCTTGACCGTGGTCAGGTCGATCGGCACCCCGGCCAGGGCGATGCCGCCCGGCTGCACCAGCCGGTTCTCCTGATACATGTTGCGCAGATAGAAGCTGTGCATCGCGGCCGGCATCCGGGTCGCGTCGCTGTTCCAGTACAGAAGGTCGAAGGGGAAGGGGTCCTTGCCCAGCAGGTAGTTGTTGACGACGAAAGACCATATCAGGTCGTTGGCGCGCAGCAGGTTGAAGGTCGTGGCCATGGCCGAGCCTTCGAGATAGCCCTTGCCGGCCATCTTCGTTTCCATCGCCCGCAGCTGCTCCTCGTCGACGAAGATGCCGAGCTCGCCCGGATCGGTGAAATCGGTCAGCGTGGTCAGGTAAGTGGCGCTCTTGACCCGGTCCTCCTCGCCCTTGGCCGTCATCCAGGCCAGGGTGCTGGCCAGCAGCGTGCCGCCCAGGCAATAGCCGATGACGTTGACCTCGCGCTCGCCGGTCGCCTGCTCGATCGCGCCGAACGCCGCCAGCGGCCCCTCCAGCATGTAGTCGGAGAAGTTCTTGGCCGCGAGCTCTGCGTCCGGGTTGACCCAGGAGACGACGAAGACGGTGTGGCCCTGCTCGACCGCCCAGCGGATCAGGCTGTTCTGCGGCTTCAGGTCGAGGATGTAGAACTTGTTGATCCAGGGCGGGATGATCAGCAGCGGCCGCCGCGCCACCGTCTCGGTCGCCGGGTCGTACTGGATCAGCTGCATCAGCTCGGTCTCGAACACCACCTTGCCGGGGGTGACGGCGATGTTGCGGCCGATCTCGAAGGCGCTGCGGTCGGTCATGCTGATGGCGAGCTGGCCCTGGCCGCGCTCCAGGTCGGCCAGCATGTTCTCGAGGCCCTTGACCAGGTTCTCGCCGCGCGATTCCAGCGTGCTGCGCAGCACCTCCGGATTGGTGGCGACGAAGTTGGACGGCGCCATCGCGTCGATGAACTGCCTTGTATAGAAGTCGACCTTCTTCGCCGTCTTGGCGTCCAGCCCCTCGACCTCGCGCACCGAACCCTGCAGCCAGCGCGCGGTCAGCAGGTAGGACTGCTTGATGAAGTCGAACACCGCGACCTCGCTCCAGGCCGGGTCCTTGAAGCGCTTGTCGCCCTTCTCCGCCGCCACCACCGGCTCCGCTTCCTGGCCCAGCAGGCGCTGGGCGGTGCGGGTCCACAGCGTGGCATAGTCCTGCCACAGCGACATCTGGGCCTGCACCAGCCGGGTCGGGTCGGCCATCAGCCGCTGGGTCATGGCCAGGAAGGCCGAGCCGATGTTGAGCGGGTCGAGCTCCGGCGCCTCGGCGCGGCCCTGCTTCTCCAGGAAGGCGGTGACCAGCCGGGCGCTGCGCTCGGCGATCTCGACCATGCGGCGGGCCAGCTCGGCCGGATCCGCCGGCGGGGCCTCAGGCGCCGTGACGCCGGGTTTCGTCTGAGGCTTGGGCTCAGCTTCGCCGGACTTCGTGCGGCTGGGGGCGGGGCGGGCGCGCTCGGTCATGCGGAAGGGTCTCCTGGCTGCGGCGGCGTCGCCCGCGGCGCGGAATCGGGCGTAGAATGCCGCTTAACTGCCACTTTGCACGGCCATCCTCTTTCCAGTCCACCCTTTCAACGAAGTGTGCTAGGCACGTGCCCATGCGTCGCACCGGCTCTCCCATGATCGCTTCCGCCCGCCCCGGCCTCCCGGTCCGTGGCGCCGTTGTCACCGTTGCCCTCGGCCTCGTCCTCGCAGGCTGCGGCGGCCGTATCTTCGACGGCACGCCCTATGCGGGCGACGTCCAGGCCTCCGTGCCCAAGGCCGAGACCGCCGAGGTCTCGCCGCTCGGGGTGGCGGAGCAGCCGCCGGTGCCCAGCGTCGGCGGCCCCCTGGGCACGGCGCCGACGGCCGACACCAAGACCTACTCGCTGCCCGCCATGGCCCAGACCGACGCCGACCGCGCCGCGATGCAGCAGGCCCGGGCGCAGCAGGCGGGGGCACAGCAGCAGCGCCGGGCACAGATCGACGCGCAGCGCCAGGCCGCCTTCCAGCGCCAGCAGCAGATGGCGCAGCAGCAGGCGGCGGCGCAGCAGGCGCAACAGCAGCAGCCGACCGGCACGGTGGCGCCGATGAGCTTCGGCCAGCGCCGCAACACCGCCGCCCCGCCGGCGATGGAGTCGATGCCGCGGCCGGCGTCGGAGCAGGCCTACCCCAATCTCGGCTCCGTGCCGCAGAAGCCGACCGATCTGCCGACGCCGGAGCAGCAGGCCGCGGTGCGCAGCCAGCTCGAGGCCGACCGCGCCGCTTCTGGCGCGCCCGGGGCGCTAAGCTTTGGCAACAAGCCGGCCGGTCAGGCCGCGGCGGCCCCTGCGCCGGAGGCGAAGCCGGCCTTCAGCTTCAACAACCGCGTCGCCGGCACGGTCAAGTTCGACGGCGGCAGCACGGCGCTGCCGGCCTCGGCCAACAGCACCATCGAGAACGTGGCCAAGACGGCGCAGAGCCCGAAGCTGCGGGTGGTCGGATTCGGCGCCGGCGACGGCGCGGCCCAGGCCAAGGCGCGGGCTGAGGCGGTGGCGGCGGCGTTGCGGGCGGCCGGCGTCGACCCGGCCCGAATCGTCACCGGCGGCGCGGCCGACACCCGGCCGAACATCACCGACGGCCAGGCTGCCCGCGTCGAAATCTACCTCGCCCAATAAGCTCAGCACCGGACGCCCCGACGGGCGTCGGGGGGACACGTCGATGACCGATCAGGACTTCCACCGAATCAAGCGCCTGCCGCCCTATGTGTTCGCCGAGGTGAACGCGATGAAGGCGGCGGCTCGAGCTCGGGGCGAGGACATCATCGATCTCGGCATGGGCAACCCGGACGGGCCGCCGCCGAAGCATGTGATCGAGAAGCTGACCGAGGCGGCGCAGAACCCGCGCAGCCACGGCTATTCGACCTCGCGCGGCATACCCGGGCTGCGCCGGGCCCAGGCCGCCTATTACCAGCGCCGCTTCGGGGTCGAGCTCGACCCGGAGAGCGAGATCGTCGTCACCATCGGGTCGAAGGAAGGCCTGGCCAACCTGGCCCAGGCGATCACCAGCCCGGGCGACATCATCCTGGTGCCGAATCCGAGCTACCCGATCCACATGTTCGGCTTCATCATCGCCGGCGCGTCGGTGCGGTCGTTGCCGCCGACCCCCCCCGGGGGCAGCTTCCTCGAGGTGCTGGAGCGGGCGGTGCGGCACAGCGTGCCGAAGCCGACCGCGCTGGTGCTGAACTACCCGTCGAACCCGACCGCCGAGGTGGTCGACCTCGACTTCTACCGGCCGATCGTCCAGTTCTGCCGCCAGCACGGCATCTGGATCCTGTCCGACCTGGCCTATGCCGAGATCTATTTCGACACGGCGCCGCCGCCCTCGATCCTGGCGATCCCCGAGGCGCGCGACATCGCGGTCGAATTTACGTCACTGAGCAAGACCTACTCGATGGCCGGCTGGCGCATCGGCTTCGCCGCCGGCAACAAACGGCTGATCGCGGCGCTGGCGCGGGTGAAGTCCTATGTCGATTACGGCGCCTTCACGCCGCTGCAGGTGGCGGCGACGGCGGCGATCAACGGGCCGCAGGACTTCATCGACGAGATGCGGGCGCGCTACCGGCTGCGCCGCGACACGCTGGTCGAGGGGCTGCGCGCCGCCGGCTGGCCGGTGGAGAAGCCCGAGGCCAGCATGTTCGTCTGGGCGCAGATCCCGGAGCCCTATCTGAAGATGGGCTCGCTGGCCTTCTCCAAGCTGCTGCTGGAAGAGGCCGGGGTGGCGGTGGCGCCGGGCGTCGGCTTCGGCGAATACGGCGACGGCCATGTCCGCATCGCCCTGGTCGAGAACCACCAGCGCATCCGCCAGGCCTGCAAGAATATCAGGGCCTTCCTCAGCCGGCGGCGCAACGACCCGCAGCCCGTCAGCCTGAAGGCGGTATCGTGATCCCTGTGCTCCGCATCGGCATCGCCGGCCTCGGCACCGTCGGCGGCGGCGTGCTGCGCCTGCTGCAGGCCCATGCCGACCTCCTGGCCCAGCGCAGCGGCCGGCGCATCGTCGTCGCTGCCGTCTCGGCCCGCGACCGCCACCGCGACCGCGGCGTGCCGCTCGACGGGGTGCGCTGGTACGACGATGCGGTAGCGCTGGCCGCCGACCCCGAGATCGATGTGGTGGTCGAGCTGATCGGCGGCGCCAACGGCATCGCCAAGGCGGTGTGCGAGACCGCGATCGGCCAGGGCAAGTCGGTGGTCACCGCCAACAAGGCGCTGCTGGCCGTGCACGGGCCGGATCTCGCCGCCCGGGCCGAGGAGGCCCGCGTGGCCCTGGCCTTCGAGGCGGCGGTGGCCGGCGGCATCCCGGCGATCAAGGGGCTGCGCGAGGGCTTGGCCGGCAACCGCATCGACGGCGTGTTCGGCATCCTCAACGGCACCTGCAACTACATCCTGACCGAGATGCGGACCACGGGCCGCGAATTCGCCGAGGTGCTGGCCGAGGCGCAGAAGCTCGGCTATGCCGAGGCCGATCCCAGCTTCGATGTCGACGGCATTGATGCCGCCCACAAGCTGGCGGTGCTGGCGGCGCTGGCCTTCAACGCCCGGGTCGAGTTCGACGACCTGCACATCGAGGGCATCCGCCAGATCTCGGCGCTGGACATCGCCTATGCGCAGGAGCTGGGCTACCGCATCAAGCTGCTCGGCATCGCCCGGCGCACGCCGGAGGGGCTGTCGCTGCGGGTCCATCCCTGCATGGTGGCCGAGGCCTCGCCGATTGCCCATGTCGAAGGCGTGTTCAACGCCGTGGTGGCGCAGGGCGACTTCGTCGGCCAGGTGATGATGACCGGCCGGGGCGCCGGCGCCGGCCCGACCGCCTCGGCCGTGGTCGCCGATCTGGTCGACCTGGCCCGCGGCCTCAGGGTGCCGACGCTCGGCACCCCGGCCGCGCGGCTCGATCGCGCCACGGTGGCGCCGATGGACCATCGCCGCGGCGCCTACTACCTTCGGCTGATGGTGGTCGACCGTCCGGGTGTGATCGCCGACGTGGCCGCGGCCATGCGCGACCAGCAGATCTCGGTCGAGAGCCTGCTGCAGCGCGGCCGGTCGCCCGGCGACGCCGTGCCGCTGGTGATCATCACCCATGAGACGGACGAGGCGGCGATGACCCGGCTGCTGTCCGCGCTCGGCGCCCTGGACGCGGTGCTGGAGCCGCCACATGTCATTCGCATCGAAGACCTGTGATCATTCCCGGTACCGGCCGTAGGCGAAAGCCGGTACACACGTCGCACGATGTGTCCGCCGCCGCCCGCGAGGGTCAGACGCGGCGGATACGAGACCGAGAGGATCGGAGAGACGATGAAACGGCCGGAAACCAAGTCCCAGGTGATGGACCGCAACCTCGCGCTCGAGGTGGTGCGGGTGACGGAAGCGGCGGCCCTCTCCGCGTCGCGGCTGATGGGGCGCGGTGACGAGCGCCAGGCGGACCAGGCGGCGGTCGACGCGATGCGGCAGGCGCTGAACAGCCTGGCCATCGTCGGCGAGGTGGTGATCGGCGAGGGCGAGCGCGACGAGGCGCCGATGCTCTATATCGGCGAGAAGGTCGGTGCCGGCGACGGGCCGGAGATCGATATCGCGCTGGACCCGCTGGAGGGCACCACCATCACCGCCAAGGGCGGGCCGAACGCGCTGGCGGTCGTCGCCATGGCCAACAAGGGCGGCTTCCTCAAGGCGCCCGACGTCTACATGGACAAGATCGCGGTCGGCGGCGACCTGCCGAAGGACCTGATCGACATCGACTCGAGCCCGGCGCAGAACCTGAAGGCGCTGGCCCTGGCCAAGCGGGTCGCGGTCTCCGACCTCGTGGTCTGCGTGCTCGACCGGCCGCGTCACCAAGAGCTGATCGCCCGGATTCGCGAGGCCGGCGCCCGGATCATGCTGATCTCCGACGGCGACGTCTCCGGTGTCATCGCCACCGCCCAGTCCGAGACCGGCGTCGACATGTATCTCGGCACCGGCGGCGCGCCCGAGGGCGTGCTGGCGGCCTCGGCGCTGCGCTGCATCGGCGGCCAGATGCAGGGGCGCCTGCTGTTCCGCAACGATGACGAGCGCGAGCGCGCCAAGCGCCAGGGCATCGAGGACTTCACCCGTGTCTACGGGCTGATGGACCTGGCCGGCGGCGACGTCATGTTCGCGGCCACGGGCGTCACCACCGGGCCCATGCTGCGCGGCGTCCGCCTGATCCCGGGCGGCGCGATTACCCATTCGATCGTGATGCGCTCGAAGAGCGGCACGGTGCGGACCATCGAGGCTCGGCACGATTTCCGCCGCAAGGCCGGCTTCGAGTTCGTTGGTGGGTAAAGGGAGCGGGTAAGGCCGCCGGCGGATGGCCGACGGGGGCGGCGGCCGGGGAGGGGTGAACCATGGTGAGGGGGCGGTGAGCGCGCCGGCGCTGTTCGGCGTCGAACGCTCCGCCAAGGGCGCGCGCTGGATCGGCCGCGCCGCCGACGACCGGCTGGCGCTGGCCCTCTCCCAGCGCCATGCCCTGCCGGAGCTGGTCGCCCGGGTGCTGGCGGCGCGCGGCATCGGTCTGGACGACGCGCCCGCCTTCCTCAATCCGACGCTGCGGGCGCTGCTGCCCGACCCCTCGGTGCTGCGCGACATGGATCGCGCGGCGGAGCGCATCGCCCGGGCGGTGACGGCCGGCGAGGGCATCGCGGTGTTCGGCGATTACGACGTCGACGGCGCCACCTCAACGGCGCTGATGACCCGCTATCTGCGCGCGGTGGGGATCGAGCCGCAGATCCACATTCCCGACCGCATCGCCGAGGGCTACGGCCCGAACGCCCAGGCGCTGGAGAAGCTGCGCGCCGGCGGCGCCGGGCTGGTGGTCACGGTCGATTGCGGCACCACCGCCTTCGACGCGCTGGAAGGCGCCGCGGGCGTCGACATCGTCGTGCTCGACCACCACACGGCCGAACCGCGCCTGCCCAAGGTGGCGGCGGTGGTCAACCCGAACCGGCTGGACCAGGACCCGGGGCTGGGGCAGCTCGCCGCCTGCGGCGTCACCTTCCTGGCGCTGGTGGCACTCAACCGCACGCTGCGCAAGGCCGGCCTCTTCGCCAATCGGCCGGAGCCCGACCTGATGGCGCTGCTCGACCTGGTGGCGCTCGGCACGATCTGCGACGTGGTGCCGCTGACCGGGCTCAACCGGGCGCTGGTGGGGCAGGGGCTGAAGGTGATGGCGCAGCGGTGCAACACCGGCCTCGCCGCGCTGGCCGATGTGGCGCGGGTGACCGAGACGGTCGATGCCTATCACGCCGGCTACATCCTGGGGCCGCGGATCAATGCCGGCGGCCGCATCGGCCGGGCCGATCTCGGCGCCCGGCTGCTGGCCACCGAGGACAAGGCCGAGGCGGCGCGGATCGCGGCGCTGCTGGACGAGCACAATGTCGACCGCAAGACGGTCGAGGCCGAGGTGATGGCGGCGGCGATCGCCCAGGTCGAAGCCTCGGACGCCGGCCCGGTGATCCTGGTGGCGGGCGAAGGCTGGCATCCCGGCGTGGTCGGCATCGTCGCCGGCCGGCTGCGCGAGCGCTACGGCCGCCCATCCTGCGTGGTCGGGTTCGAGGGCGGCATCGGCAAGGCCTCCGGCCGCTCGGTGCCGGGCGTCGATCTCGGCGCCGCGGTGATCGCGGCGCGCCAGGCCGGGCTGCTGCTGTCCGGCGGCGGCCACCGCATGGCGGCGGGCTTCACCGTGCGGCAGGAGCAGGTGGCCGAGCTGCGCGCCTATCTGACCGAGCATATCGACGGCCAGGTGGCGGCGCAGCCCGGGGAGCCGATGGTGCCGCTGGTCGAGCTGGACGGCACGCTGATGGTGGAGGCAGCGACGGTCGAGCTGGCCGAGACGCTGTGCCGGCTCGGCCCCTACGGCGCCGGCAACCCGGAGCCGCGCTTCGCCCTGCCGCGGGTGCGGGTGGTGGCGGCGTCGGTGGTCGGCGGCGGGCATGTCGCCTGCACCCTGGTGGGGCCGGACGGCGGCCGGCTGCGGGCGATCGCCTTCCGCTGCGCCGACCAGCCCGTGGGCCAGGCGCTGCTGCGCCGCGACGCGCTGTTGCACGTCGCCGGCACGCTGCGGCTCGACCGCTGGAACGGCAACGTCCGGGTGCAACTGTTCATCGACGACGTGGCGCCGGTCTGGGGGTCGGAAAGCGCTTGATTTCCGCGGCCGCTGCGGTTAGGTATCCGCGCCGCGCCGACCCCTTCGTCTAGAGGCCTAGGACACCGCCCTTTCACGGCGGTAACACGGGTTCGAATCCCGTAGGGGTCGCCACTTCGGTACAAAACTAAGTACCTCCGGCGCCGCCGGGTCCGTGTTGACCGCGGCGGCGAGTGTGCGCAGCAGCGCGCTCTTCGAGCCTGTAATTCGAATCTCCCGGCCGTCAATGACATCGACGCGCTGCGCCAGCGCGCGGAGATGATCGCGCTTGAATGTCCCGTCCCCATTCCGCAGCTTGTGCTTCGCGGCCTGAGCGAATTGCCGCAGGACCTTCGGGGTAATCGTGGCGCCGACCCCGTCGACGAGGGAGGCCACGCGGTCCGCATCGGTCCGCGCCTGATCGCGGATCGCGGCCAATTCGGCCAGCCGGTCCTTTAATGCCGGATCGCTCAGATCGGCGATGCCGTCTTCGATCGCCTGATAGAGCCGCTTCAGCCTCGCCTCTGCTTCCGTTGTCCGCTTGCGCAACTCGGCAACGTGGCCGTGGCGGCGCTCGATCCATTCCTCGCGCCGCTCCAAAAGGTGCCTCAGAATCTCGTGGAGCCGGCGTGGGTCGAGCAGCCGCCATTCCAGATGATCGACCACCACGCGGTCGAGCTTGTCCATCCGCACGCTTTGGCCCCGGCAGCCTCGCTTGCCTTGGCGGGCCGCCGTCGAGCAGGTGTAGTAGCGATATCGGTTGTACTTGCCGGTACGCAGGGTCATCGGACCGCCGCAGGTTCCGCAGAAGCAGATGCCGGTGAGCAGGGTTGGTCCGCTCACCAGACGTGGTGCCGTCCACCGCGGGCTGCGCGACCGCAGGACCTTCTGGACTGCGTCGAACTCCTCCTCCGTCACGATCGGCGGGACTGCGATCTCCACGATCTCGTCCTCCGGCTTCGGCACCCTGGTCTTGAAGTTGAGCTTGTTGAAACGGTGCCGGCCGATATAGCTCGTCCGGGTCAGAACCTTGTGGACGGACGCTATGCCCCAGCGGCCGCCGTCGCGGGTACGGATGCCGCGCTCGTTGAGAGTGGTGGTGATCGACTTGATCCCCATCGGACCACTTTCGCCATCACCTTGAAGAGCCAGCCGGAAGATCAGGCGCACGGTCTCGGCATGAAGAGGATCGATTTCGAGCTTCTTCTTGACCTTCTGCCCGCGCTGGTCAGCGGCAACGATGCGGTAGCCGATCGGAGGACGGGCACCGTTCCAATAGCCCTGGCGCGCATTCTCCCTCATCGCCCGCAAGGTATGCTTCCCGTTCTCCTTCGACTGATACTCGTCGAAGAGCGCCATGATCTGCCGGATCATGTTGCTCATCGGATCGTCGCCAAGCTCCTGGGTGATCGAGACGAGCCGGACGTTGTTCTTGACGAGCTTCCGGACATAGAACTCGAGTTGGAACTGATCCCGGAAGAAGCGCGAGAAGGAGTGGACGACGATGACGTCCAACGCCGGCGGTTTGTAGGACGCGGCGTCGATGAGCCGCTGGAATTCCGGGCGCCGGTCGTCCGTTGCCGAGAGACCCGGTTCGACATACTCCGCCACGATGCGCCAGCCCTTGCGTCGGCAATAGGCCTCGGCCTGGCGGCGTTGATCCGGGATCGATAGATCGCTATCCGCCTGCCGTCCGGTCGAGACACGGAGGTAGAGCGCGCAACGGAGAGTGTGGCTGAGCACGTTCTGCGCCGATGTGGCCATCTCAGGACTCTCTTCTGGATCACCGGCCAAAGATCTCATCGAGGAAGCCTCCGAAATAAGCCTCGAACACCCGCAGCTCTGCCTCGGTGACCGGCACAATTTCCGGCCAGTCGTCAATGACGATCAACTCCGGATCTTGCGCCTGGGGGTGAGCCGAGCCGGGCTGCTCCCTCCGGTCCGCGTCCTCCGGCATCGCTCCGCTCCATGCCGTTGGTTCCTGGGGACCAGAGCTGCGTCCGCGAAGCGGCGGATCAATCCATCCGTGCCGGCCAAGGTGGGAAGGGCGGGCTCTCAGCGGCAGGAACGTCTCTAGCCGCCGGAGCGCAACTTCTTCAATCGGACCCCAGGTCCGTCGCCGTTCTCGTCGATGAAAACGACGCCGGCTATCTCCAAGGCCTGACGAATGGCAGCAAGAGTGGCTGGAACGGGCTGACGTTCATCGGCCTCAAGGTGAACGATCGTACGGTGACTAACTTTCGAACGCTCTGCGAGCTCCCGTTGCGTGAGGTTGAGCAGGGCGCGCGCAGCGCGCACTTGGGCAGCCGTAATCGTCATGCGCACGATCATACAGGGCAACGGCCCTGTCTCAATCAGCACGCATTCGAAGTTGCGTCAAAATAGCATATGTGCAAATTTAGTGCAATCAGCGGCCGGGCGAGGTGCGCCAACACCCCGCCCGGCCTGACCACAATCCAGCTTTCGAGGAGCCGGATCATGGCTGATTCCGACGATACCACGACTTCGCCCGCGCTCAGCCGCCGCGACCTGCTTGGCGGCGCCACCATCCTGCCGATCGGGGCGGCCGATGCTCGGCACCGCGGCTCGGCCTCTGACCCTGTCCTTGATCTCTGGGAGGAGTGGCGAGTCCTTCATGCCGAGTTGGATGCTTGGCAGGACGACTGGCAGAAGAAGGAGGGCGTCCTGCTCCGCACGGTCGGCATCCCGCGCGTGCTCGTGCCGGTGCCCGGCCAAGCTGAGCCAATCTCCGCTTGCGAGCCCGCCGAGATCGACGAGCTGCTCGAAGATCTGCCGGGGACGGAAGAGCTTCGACAGATGCTGCACCGCGAGTTCGAGGCCCACCGGCAGCGGTGGGAGATCGCCGCGGGGGCGATCGGGCTCGGCCCGGTGGAGGAGCGTGTCAATCACGCCTGGGACCGGTGGGACGCCCTCACCGGAACCACATGGCAGGTGCCGGCCGGCAGCCTGGCCGGCGTTGCCGCGAAACTCGCCATGGTGCTCTCCATTGGCCAGTCCCGTTCCGACGATCACGAGTTCCCGTGGCCGCCGCTGCGCTCGGTCCTGGCGGATCTCCAGCGGCTGGGAAAGCTGCCGGACAGCGTGGTGTCGACCTCACGATAAGAGATCCGCGTGATCCGAGCTGTT
>NZ_VCCH02000100.1 GCF_005938675.2 Mycobacterium sp. KBS0706 | reverse complement strand
GCCGCGACCGCTTCCGCCGTCCGGCTCTGGTCCTTCAGCCAGATGTAGGTCGCGTCATCGGCGATCTCGAAGGCCAGGTTGTCGCCGAGGATCTTGCCATAGGCGTCGTCGTCGATGCCCACCGTCCGGCCGGGCTGGATGGGCGACTGGCCGTGCTTGGCGCTGACGATGATGAGGGTCGAGTCGAGCAGCTTCCGGTCGGCCAGGGCCTGGACGATCCGGCCGATCGACTGGCTGGTGTGCAGCAGGGCGTCCTCCAACCCCGGGCTCGGCGTCGCCTGGGCGTCGAGATAGCCGACCCCGGCCAGCTTCTGGCCGACGCTGACCGCCTGGAAGTTCAGGCCCAGGATCGCCGGCACATCTGCGACCCGCGCGCCGTCGCTGCTCTTGCCGCCGATCTCGTTGATCACGGCCGCGACCTTCAGGTCGTCATTCGCCTCGGTGTCCGGAACCGTGTTCTTCACCGACTGGATCTCCGGCGTGTACAGGTCCTCGACGCCCTTGCCCGACGGGCCGTTGACCAGGTCGTAGGCCGGGTGCTTGTCGGCCCAGGCGGTGTGGCCGCCATGATCGCGGATCACCTCGAACACCGTGTTCACCCGCAGGAAGCTGTGCGGGTAGACGGGCTGGCAGCCCTGCTTCGGGTCGCGCGGCAGCTTCGCCGGGTCGATCGCCGCGCCGCCATGCTGTCCGGCACCGCCGTCGAGGGCCGAGTCGTCGTAGTCGATGTTCTCCGCGAACTCCGTCTCGGTCCCGACCGCCGAGCAATCCGATCCCGGCGCCGCCAGCGCCCGGTCGTAGGAATCGTCGTAATAGACCCCGGTCGACCGCGGCGTGCCGCCGGTCACCTGCGCCATCAGGCCCGGGAAGGAGTCGGACGGGATCGGGGTCGTGGCGTTGACGTAGCGGGTGCCCTTGACGGCCAGGCTGGCGAGCGGCGTGTCGGGACGGGCGGCGATCAGGTTCTCCAGGTCGACGGCGTGCAGGCCGTCGATGCTGATCAGCAGGACGTGGCGGACGGGACCGGCCTGGGCCTGTCCCGCCCCGATGAACCCGGCGCCGGCGAGAACGGTCGCCGCCACCAACCGATTGAACGTCTTCATGATCCCGGACCTCTGCAGGGAGTGAGGGGCGGGGATCATTTCACCGGCGCATGAAGGATTTGTTGCGCCGGAGCCGGGTCGCCGCAACCTTACGAAACAATAATCTCAGGCCGACGACCGGCCGCCGCGCCCGTACAGCACCAGCATCAGGATGATGACCAGGCCGTAGATGATCTGCCGCCCGGCCTCCGGCATCTGCATCACCGACAGCACGCTCTGCAGCAGCACGATCAGGACGGTGCCGACCACGGTGCCGGCATAGCGGCCCTGGCCGCCCAGGATGTTGGTGCCGCCGATCACCACCGCCGCGATCGCCGGCAGCAGGTAGGGGTCGCCCATCGCCTGGTAGGCCTTGCTGGAATAGCCGGACAGGAGGATGCCGGCCAGCGCCGAGCACAGCCCGCACAGGGTGAAGGCGCCGAGGATGACCAGCCGGGTGTTGACGCCGGACAGGTAGGCCGCGGCCTCCTTGTTGCCGATGGCGTAGATGTAGCGGCCCATCGGCGTGCGGGTCAGCAGGAAGACGATGCCGACCGACAGCAGGGCCCAGACGAACACCGCCATCGGGATGCCCAGCAACTCGGCCTTGGCCAGGAACTGCATCGGCGGGGTGGCCATGGTGGTGGGCGAGAAGCCGCCGGTCAGCATCACCATCAGCCCGCGCAGCACGGTGTTGACGCCGAGGGTGAAGATCATCGACGGCACACGCAGGAAGGCAACCCCGAGCCCGTTGAACAGCCCGACCAGCGCGCCGATGGCGAGGCCGACCGGGATCGCCTCGGGCCCGCCGACCGCGGTCGCCAGCATGGCCGAGGCGGCGACGGTCCAGGGCACCGACAGGTCGATATGCCCCATCAGGATCACCAGCATCATCCCGGCGGCGACGACCCCGAGGAAGGAGGCGACCTTGAGCTGCTGCAGCAGATAGGTCGGCGACAGGAAGGTCGCCGTGCCCTGGGTGATCGCGGTGTAGGCGGTCCCCGCCACCAGGATCAGGATGACGAAGCCGCAGGCCACCAGGATCGGCCGGTCGATGGAGCGGAGATAGGCTTGCATCGGTCCTCCGCTACCCGAACAGCTGCAGGCGGTTCTTGACCGTGAACACTCGGGCGGCGCCGAGCGAGACCGCGGCCAGCAGGATGATGCCCTCGAACAGCGGCTGCAGCAGCGGGTTGGCCAGGAAGCCGACGATGCTGTCCTCCGGCACCACGCGGAAGCAGAAGGAGATGGCGCGCAACACCATGACGCCGATGATCGAGGCGACGGCCCCGCCCGATCCGCCGAACAATGAGGTGCCGCCGATTACCACCGCGGCGATCGAGTTGAGGGTGTAGCCGCCGGCCATCGGCATGTCGGCGTTGCCGCTGCCGGTCTGCAGCGCCAGATAGATCCCGGCGATCGCGGCGAACAGCCCGGCCAGGGTGAAAGCCGCCAGCTTCGACCGGTCGATGGCGACGCCGGACATGAAGGCCGCCTGCTCGGACGAGCCGATGGCGTAGCAGCCGCGCCCGGTCACCGAGTTCTTGAACGGCAGCCAGACCAGCAGCACCACCAGCACGATCAGGATGATCGGTACGGGGATCGATTGGATCGCCTGGAACCAGCCCGGCAGGTCGCCGCCCCACCAGCCATAGGTGTCTGCCACGTCGAACAGCGTGTTGGTGGCGGCCCAGGACAGGTCGCTGTCGACGGCGCCGCCCGGGGTCGGGCGCAGGAACAGGGCGATGCCGATCAGCACCGCCCCGGTCGCCAGGGTGGCGATGATCGGCTGGATCCGGCCATAGACGACCAGCGCGCCGTTGATGAAGCCGGCCAGCAGCCCGGCGCAGAGGCACAGGACGATGCCGAAGGCCAGGTCCCAGCCGCTGCCGGTCAGGAGATGCGAGGCCAGGCAGTTCACCATCGTCATCAGCGGGCCGACGGACAGGTCGAGCCCGCCCAGCAGCACCGGCACCGTCTGGGCCATCGCCACCAGCGCCAGGGTGAAGGTCTCGTTGGCGTTCTGAACGATCAGGTCGGCGCTGCCGCCGCGCGGATGCTGGTAGGAGTAGAGGCCGTAGAACAGCACGAACAGGGCGATGGCCAGCAGCAGGCCGCCCTGGCGTGACACGCGGAGGAGGGTGGTCATGCCGGCACCGCCTCCGCCGTCTGGCCGTTGGTCTCGAGGTTCAGGGCGCTGGCGACGATGTTGGTCTCGGTGATCGCCTCGCCCTCCAGCGTCCGGATCACCCGCCCGCCATACAGGATCAGCACCCGGTCGCAGCAGCCGATCAGCTCGTCATAATCGGTGGAGTAGAACAGGATCGAGGTGCCGGCGGCGGCGAGGTCGTGCAGCAGCTGGTAGATCTCCTGCTTGGTGCCGACATCGATGCCCCGCGTGGGGTCGTTCAGCAGCACGATGCGGGCCTCGGTCAGCAGCCATTTGGCGATAGCCACCTTCTGCTGGTTGCCGCCGGACAAGGTGCCGACCGCGGCGTCGGCGGAGCCGATCTTGATCCGCAGCGCCTCGACCATGCGGGCGATGCTGTCGGCCTCGCGCTTGCGGTCGATGACGCCGCCGCGGGTCATGCCGCCCAGTGCCGCCAGGGTGATGTTCTCGCCGACCGTCATCGGCAGCAGCAGCCCCTCGGTCTTGCGGTCCTCGGGGATCAGGGCCATGCGGATGCCGGCGCTCTTGGCCTTGCTCGGGCTGCCGATCCGCACCGGCCGGCCGTCGACCAGCATGCTGCCCTCGACCCCGCGCAGCACGCCGAACAGGGCCAGCAACAACTCGCGCTGGCCCTGGCCGTCCAGCCCGCCGAGGCCGACGATCTCGCCGCGGCCGACGGTCAGGGAGATGTCGGCCAGCCGCTGCCCCCAGCGCAGCCCGCGGGTCTCCAGCACCGGCTTTGGCGGCTCGGTCCGGACCGGTTTCGGCGGATAGACGTTGTGGATCTCGCGGCCGATCAGCATCCGCACCACCTCGTCGTCGCTGCGCGCGCCGGAGGGGAAGGTGTCGATGTGCCGGCCGTTGCGGAACACCGAGCAGGTGTCGCACAGCGCCTTGATCTCCGGCATGCGGTGGGAGATGTAGAGGATCCCCATGCCCTCGCGGCGCAGCCGGTGCAGCAGGGCATAGACCTTCTCCACATCCGCCGCGGTCAGGGCCGAGGTGGCCTCGTCGAGGATCAGGAGGCGCGGGTCGCGCCCCAGCGCCTTGGCGATCTCGACCATCTGCCGGCGCGACAGGGGCAGGGCCTTGACCGGCAGTCGCGGGTCGATGTCGGAGCAGCCGATCCGCGCCAGCAGCTCCTCCGCCCGCCGCCGCTGGGCCGCGCGGTCGATCAGGCCGAGGCGCCGGGGCGGCCGGGTGATGCAGATGTTGTCGGCGACCGACAGGTCCGGCAACAGCGACAGCTCCTGGAACACGCAGACGACGCCCGCCGCATTCGCCGCCTGGGGCGAGGCGAAGCTGGCCGGGCGGTCGTCGATCAGCATCTCGCCGGCGCTGGGCTGCACCACCCCGGCGATGATCTTGATCAGCGTGCTCTTGCCGGCCCCGTTCTCACCGAGGACTCCGTGGATCGACCCGGCCCGGGCCGCGAACTCCACCTCGCGCAGCGCGTGCACGCCGCCGTAGTGCTTGCTGACCCCGGTCAGGCGCACCAGCGGCGGCGTGTCCGCGGCGACGGTCGTTCCCGACGCCACCACCGCTTACTTGTTCTCGGCGCTCTGGGCCATGATCTGCGGCGCCGTGAAGGTGATGCCGCAGGGTTCGAACGCGTTCGGCGCGAAGAAGTCGACCGTCAGGTTCGACCAGTAGTTCTCGCCGTCCTTCAGCGTCTTGTAGTCCGCGACCGGGATCGGGATCGACACCATCTGCGGCATCGTCTCGCCCTTCAGCGCGGCGATCGCGGCCTTCATCGCGATCGCGACCAGGGCGGGGGACTGGCCGTAGGACAGGCCCTTCAGCCCCTGGTCCTGGTACTGCATGATCTGCTGGCGGAACAGGTTCTCACCCTCGCCGGCCATCGGCACGAAGGGGTGCTTGGCGTCGATCAGCGCCTGCACCGTGCCGTTCGACCCGCCCTGGGTGAAGATGCCGTCGAAATGCCCGTGCACGGCCAGCGCGTCGGCCGTGGCCTTCTGCGAATCGCCCGGCGCCCAGTTGCCGACCACCTCGACGATGTCGAAGGGCTTGCCGGCCTCCTTCATCGTCTTCTGGAAGCCCTCATGCCGGTCGCGGTCGACCGAGTTGCCGGGCAGGCCGCGCACCTCGAGGATCTTGCCGCCATTGGGGATGTGCTCCATCAGGAACTTGGCCGACATCACCCCCATTTCCCACTGATCCTCGTTGATCTCCATCACCTCCTTGGTGTCGAGGACGTTGTCGAACGGGACCAGAACGACGTTCTTGCGGTTGGCCAGCTTGATCACCCGGTCGAAGCCGGTCGGGCTGACCGCGATGGTGACGATGGCGTCGAAGCCCTGGTTGATGAAGTCCTCGATCGCGCCCAGCTGCGCCGCGGCGTCGGTGCCGGTGGAGACGACCTTGAACTCCTTGAGGTCCTTGGCGACGTCCGGCAGGGCGGCATAGGCCTTGGCGGTCTGGATCATCTGGATGCGCCAGATGTTGCCGACGAAGCCGTTGACCAGCGCGATGCGGAACGGCCCCTGATGGGCGTCCCATTTGAAGAACTTGGTGTCCTTGGCCCAGGGCGCGAAGCATTCGGGCAGATAGCCCGGCCCGTCCACCGTCTTCGGCGCCGCGACCGCGGGTGCGGTCAGGGCCGTGGTGGAGAGAATGACAGCCGCGGCGACCGCGGCGAAACGGTTAAGCAGCATATGGTCCTCCCTGACTGGGTCTATCGCCCGCGAACGATTCAAACTCGTCCGACATTTCTATCAGCACGATGTTGCGCTGAATCAGCTTCCATCGTCAATTCATCAGACGGAATGCGTCGGCGCGCGCGAGCCATCCCTTTCGGCCAGTGTCGTGCCCATCTGTTTCAGGAGGATGGCGCGGCCCAAAAGTCCGACGTAAGGTAGCGGTCGCCCAAGATCCGCCAGGCAAGCCCAAGAACGCGTGCAAATCCGATGCCCAGCCCCAGCCTCTTCATCCGCCTGAACCGCGACGACAACGTCGTTCTCGCCCGCGCTGACATCACGCCGGGCACGCCGATCCCCGAGGAGGGCGTGACCACCGCCGGCCACATCCCGGCCGGCCACAAGATGGCGACCCGCCCGATCGCGCAGGGTGAGCCGATCCGGCGCTACAACCAGATCATCGGCTTCGCCACCGAGGCGATCGGCATCGGCGAGCATGTTCATGTCCAGAACTGCGCCATGGGCGATTTCGAACGCGACTACGCCTTCTGCGCCGACGCCAAGCCGACGGCGATGCTGCCGGAGGCGGAGCGCGCGACCTTTCAGGGCTACCGCCGGGCCAATGGCAAGGTCGGCACCCGCAACTACATCGGCATCCTGTCGTCGGTGAACTGCTCGGCCACCACCAGCCGGATGATCGCCGCGCATTTCGAGCGCTCCGGCGTGCTCGACCAGTTCCCCAATGTCGACGGCGTGGTCGCGATCACCCATTCGACCGGCTGCGGCATGGCGGATTCGGGCGAAGGCTACGACAACCTGCAGCGCACGCTGTGGGGCTATGCCCGCAACCCGAACTTCGCGGGCGTGCTGATGATCGGGCTGGGCTGCGAGGTCAACCAGATCGACTTCCTGCTCGAGGCCTACCAGATCGAGCGCGGGCCGCTGTTCCAGACCATGAACATCCAGAACCTCGGCGGCACAAGGAAGACGGTCGACCACTGCATCGCCCGGGTGATGGAGATGCTGCCCGAGGCCGACAAGGCGCGGCGCGAGACCGTGCCGGCCAGCGAGCTGATGGTGGCGCTGCAATGCGGCGGGTCGGACGGCTATTCCGGCATCTCGGCCAACCCGGCGCTGGGCGCCGCGGTCGACCTGCTGGTGCGCCACGGTGGCAGCGCCGTGCTGTCGGAGACGCCGGAGATCTATGGCGCCGAGCACCTCCTGACCCGGCGCGCGGTCAACCGCCAGGTCGGCGAGAAGCTGATCGCCCGGATCAAGTGGTGGGAGGGCTACACCAGCCGCAACGGCGGCGAGATGAACAACAACCCGTCGCCCGGCAACAAGCGCGGCGGCCTGACCACGATCCTGGAGAAGTCGCTGGGCGCCGCGGCCAAGGGCGGCACCACCAACCTGGTCGAGGTCTACAAATACGCCGAGCAGATGACGGCGAAGGGCTTCGTCTTCATGGACACGCCCGGCTACGACCCGGCCTCGGCCACCGGCCAGGTGGCGGGCGGGGCGCAGATCGTCTGCTTCACCACCGGCCGCGGCTCGGTCTCCGGCTTCAAGCCGGCACCCTGCATCAAGGTCGCCACCAACTCCACCATGTACCGGCACATGGAGGAGGACATGGACATCAACTGCGGCACCATCATCGACGGCGATGAGTCGATCGAGCAGGCCGGCCGCCGCATCTTCGAGATGTTCCTGGCCGTGGCCTCGGGCGCGCAGACCAAGAGCGAGGCCCAAGGCTTCGGCGACAACGAATTCGTGCCCTGGCAGATCGGCGCGGTGATGTGACGGCGCGCGGCCGGACATGGCTGTTCCCCTGTTGTCATGCCCGGGCTTGACCCGGGCATCCAGGGGACGCCGGAGCGGTCTTCGAGAGACTCTGGATCACCGGGTCAAGCCCGGTGATGACAATGGTGTGAGCGGGAAGGGACACCCATGAAGGACTACATCTCGGTCGCGGCCTGCCTGCCGGCGGATGCCGACCGCGCCACGCTGGTCGGCCGGGTCTGGCTGCCGCAGGTCGAGGGGCCGGCGGTGGTGGCGCTGCGCGGCGGCCAAGTGATCGACATCACCCGGGCCGCGCCGACCGTCGCCGACCTGATCTCCGCCGCCGACCCGGCCGCGCTGGCCAAGGCCGACGGCACGGTGATCGGCAGCGTCGCCGACCTGCTGGCCAATGCCGATGAGACCGCGCGCGACACGTCGAAGCCCTGGCCGCTGGCGCCGATCGACCTGCAGGCGGTGAAGGCGGCGGGCGTCACCTTCGTCGCCTCGATGCTGGAGCGGGTGATCGAGGAGCAGGCGCGCGGCGACGCCACCAAGGCCGACGCCATCCGCCAGCGCATCGTCTCGATCATT
The DNA here is from genome assembly GCF_005938675.2 of Mycobacterium sp. KBS0706. Taxonomy (GTDB): domain Bacteria; phylum Pseudomonadota; class Alphaproteobacteria; order DSM-16000; family Inquilinaceae; genus Inquilinus. The sequence continues at coordinate 18,967 of NZ_VCCH02000100.1, read as the reverse complement.
GGCGACGACCTCGCCGCGATCAAACCCGGCTCGGCCGACGCGCAGCGGATCAAGGACGTGCTGCTGTCGCAGAATGCCTGGTCGCAATATCTCGAGGTCGGCATCGGCCCGGACGCCGAGATCTTCACCAAGAGCCAGCCGATGTCGTCGGTCGGCCTCGGCGCCGAGATCGGCATCCTCCCGATCTCGACCTGGAACAACCCCGAGCCCGAGATCGTGCTGGTGGTGGCGCCGAGCGGCAAGGTCGTCGGCGCCACGCTCGGCAACGACGTCAACCTGCGCGACCTCGAGGGCCGCAGTGCGCTGCTGCTCGGCAAGGCCAAGGACAACAACGCTTCCTCGGCCATCGGTCCGTTCATCCGGCTGTTCGACGGCGGCTTCGGCATCGACGACATCCGCAAGGCCGACCTGGCGATGGCGGTGCATGGGCCGGAGGGCTACACGCTCGAGGGCCACAGCTCGATCTCGAAGATCAGCCGCGACCCGCTCGACCTCGCCGGCCAGTTGCTGGGCCCGAACCATCAGTATCCGGACGGGGCGGTGCTGTTCCTCGGCACCATGTTCGCGCCGACCGACGACCGCGACGCGCCGGGCATGGGCTTCACCCACAAGATCGGCGACATCGTCACCATCTCGACGCCGACTCTCGGCATGCTGGTGAACCGGGTGAACCACAGCGACAAGATCGCGCCCTGGACCTTCGGCGCCCGGGCGCTGATGGCCAGCCTGGTGAAGCGCGGGTTGCTGTGAGGTTGTCGGCCGGGTTCACTGCTGGCGGACTCGGCCGGCCTGCTATTCGAACCGGCTGAAATCCGGCTTCCGCTTTTCCAGGAAGGCGGTGAAGGCCTCCTTGGCCTCGGCGGATTTCAGCTGGGCACCGAAGGCCTCGACCTCGCGGGTCATGGCCTCGCGCACCGCGGCTTCATGCGGCTCCCGCAGCAGCGCCTTGGTCCGTCGGAGCGCGGCGGGCGGCAGGGCGGCCAGGCGCGCCGCCACGGCCTCGAGTTCCATCTCCAGCGTGGTCTCGGCGATCAGCCGGGTGATCAGCCCGGCGTCGCGGGCGGCCTCGGCGTCGAAGCCTTCGCCGGTCAGCAGCCACCAGGACGCCTTCAGCCGGCCGACCGCGGCGGGGAGGAGGAGGGAGGAGGCGGCCTCCGGCACCAGGCCCAGTTGGACGAAGGGCAGGGCGAAGCGCGCCGACGGCGTGGCCAGCACCATGTCGCAATGCAGCAGCAGGGTGGTGCCGATGCCGATCGCGGCGCCGCGCACCCCGGCCACCAGCGGCTTCGGGAAGCCGGACAGGGCGTCGAGGAAGTCGACGATCGGCGTCAGCCCGGCCTCGCCGCCGCCCGCCAGGAAATCGGCGATGTCGTTGCCGGCGGAGAAATCGTCACCACCCCGGATGACCACAACGCGCACGGCCGGATCTTCGGCCGCAGCCTTCAGCGCCGCGGTCATCGCCTCGTACATGGCGAGGCTGATCGCGTTCTTCTTCTCCGGCCGGTCCAGCCGGATGGTGAAGACCGGTCCCTTGGTTTCGGTCAGGACGGTCATGGCGCGCTGTCTCCCCTGGGCTTCCGAACGCCACGGTAGAGAGGCAGCCGCGGTCCTGTCGAGGGGTCAGGGGCGGCCGAGCAGCCCGCGCGCGGCGGCCGCGCCGGTGGCGAAACAGCCCTGCAGCAGGTAGCCGCCGGTCGGGGCTTCCCAGTCCAGCATCTCGCCGCAGGCGAAGATGCCGGGCAGGGCCTTCAGCTCCAGCGCCGGGGTCAGGGCGTCGCGGCGGATGCCGCCGGCGGTGGAGATGGCGCGGTCGAGCGGCCGGAGGCCGGTGACGCGCAGCGGGATCGCCTTTATCGCTTCGGCCATGGATTCAGGCGTGGCCAAGGCCTCGGGCGGAAAACCCTCGCGCAGCAGGGAATAGGCCGAGCCGGTCAGCGACAGGGCGCGGCGCAGCCGGTTCGGGGCGCTGTCGCTGCTGCCGGTGCGGTCCAGCCGGTCGGCGATCTCCGCCGCACTCATGTCCGGCCGCAGGTCGAGCGTCAGCCCCGCGCCGCCGTCGCGCGCGATCGCCTCCCGCAGTCCGGCCCCGAGGGCATAGACGGCGCCGCCTTCCAGGCCGGTTGCGGCGATCACCGCCTCGCCGCGCACCGTGCGCCCGGCGAAGGTCAGGGCGATGCGCTTCAGGGGCGTGCCGGCGAAGCGGTCGCGCAGATGCGGCGACCAGGCGATCTCGACGCCGGCATTGGCCGGTTGCAGCGGGGCGATCTCGACGCCCCGCGCCGCCAGGACCGGCGCCCAGCTGCCGTCGCCGCCCAGCCGCGGCCAGCTGGCGCCGCCCAGCGCCAGGATGGTGGCGTCGGCCTGGGCTTCGAACTCGCCTTCCGGCCCGCGCAGCACCGGCCGGTTGTCGTCGGTGAGGCCGATCCAGTCGTGCCGCGTGTGGATCGCGACGCCCAGCTGCGCCAGCCGTCCCAGCCAGGCGCGGAGCAGGGGAGAGGCCTTCAGGCTCTCCGGGAACACCCGGCCGCTGGAGCCGACGAAGGTCGGGACGCCGAGATCATGGCTCCAGGCGCGGAGGTCGTCGGGTGAGAAGGCGCGGACCAGCGGCTCGATCCAGCCCTGCGCCGCGCCGTAGCGGGCGACGAAGAGGTCGAGCGGCTCGGAATGGGTCAGGTTCAGCCCCCCGCGCCCGGCCATCAGGAACTTACGCCCGACCGTCGGCATGCGGTCGTAGACGGTGACGCGCCGACCGGCCTCGGCCAGGCGCTGCGCCGCGATCAGCCCGGCGGGGCCGCCGCCGATGATGGTGATGGACTGGGACATGGCGCGGACCCTAGCAGCCTGCGCCAGCCGTTCAATCGTCGTGATGCGCCTCGATCAGCTTGCGCTCGACCGAGCGCAGGTGCCGGCGCATGGCCCGCCCGGCCGCCTCCAGGTCGCGCTCGGCGATCGCGTCGACGATGGCGTCATGCTCGGCGAAGCTGTGATGATCGGCCGGCGGCCGCGGGATGTCGGCGCGCAGCCGGCCCCAGACCACCGTCCGCCGCACCGTGTTCAGGAGGTCGAACAGCGCCACCAGCACGGTGTTGCGGGTCGCCTCGGCGATCAGGCGGTGCAGCTGGTTGTCCAAGGTCTCGTATTGCCGCCAGCTCTCGGCAGTGCGGGTCTTGGCGATGACCAGGCGCAGCTTGCGCAGATCCTCGGCCGAGGCGTGCAGCGCCGCCTCCTGCGCGATCTGCGGCTCGACCAGCAGCCGCGCCCGCATCACCGCGGCCGGGGAGGTGCGGGATGCGATCGCCGCCGCATCGTCGACCTCCTCGATCGGCCGCGACCCCAGGAAGGTGCCCTTGCCGACATGGCGCCAGATCTGGCCCTCGGCCTCCAGCGCCGCCAGGCCCTTGCGCAGCTCGCCGCGGGAGAGGCCGAGCGTCTCGCACAGCTCGCGTTCCGGCGGCAGCCTGCCGTCGGTCGGCAGGACCTGCTGGGCGAGATAGGCACGGAGCTGGGTGAGGGCTCCCTGGTCCTGGTCGTGGTCGGGCGACATGGTCAAACCAATTTCCATATTGGTTCAGCCTTACCGAATTTTGGCTGATCCGGTCAAGTCGAGGATTGACCGGAAATCTTCATCCTGCTAACCAATCAATAATTGGTTAAAGAATAATCCTGACATTGGTCAAAGCGCGGGCGCGCAAGCCCGCCGACACACAGGGAGGAGAGAGCCATGCCGTGCCTTGCCACCCGAGTCACCCGTCGCGCCGCCTGCCTTCTGTTCGCTCTGCTGCTGGTCGTGCCGCTGTCGGCGAAGGCGGCGGACCCGGTCCGGATCGCCTTCGGCGACATCCCGTCGGTCGAGAGCCTGAACTTCCTGATCGCGATCGAGCGGACCCGCGCCCGCGGCGTCCCGGTCGAGCTGACCTTCTTCAAATCCGAGGACATCGCCGCCCAGGCCGTGGTCAGCGGCCAGGCCGATATCGGCGTCGGCACGCCCTATGCGCTGCTGCAGAAGGTCGGGGCGCCGATCCGGCTGTTCTTCCAGATGAGCACGCTGCGCTTCTACCCGGTGGTGAACACCGAGTTCTATCAGGACTGGAAGGATCTCGACGGCCAGGAGGTGGCGGTGCATTCCCGCGGCTCCGGCACCGAGGCGATCATGATGCTGATGGCCCAGCGCACCGGCATCAAATACGGCAAGGTCAGCTACGTGCCGGGGTCGGAGGTCCGCACCGGGGCCCTGCTGCAGGGCGCGGTCAAGGCCACGATCGTCGATTCCGCCGGCTGGCGGCTGCTGCAGGAGAAGGGCGGCGGCAAGTTCAAGCTGCTCGAGGTTGGCGAGGTCAACGCCAGCGACGAGGCGCTGTTCGCCAACACCGAGTTCCTGGAGACCAATGCCGAGGCCGCCGGCATCCTGGCCGAGGAACTGCTGAACACCTGGCGCGAGATCGCCGCCAACCCAGCCGTCGTCGGGGATCTGCGCAAGACCCACAAGCTGCTGGCCGACCTGCCGGTCGAGCTCGAGCCGGAGATCGTGCCCTTCTACCAGGACTCGGTCGCCGCCGGCATGTATCCGCTCAATGGCGGCAGCGAGGCGGCGGTGAAGGACGACTTTGCCTTCTACGCGGTCGCCGGCCAGCTGCAGGGCGACCCGGCCACGCTCAAGGTCGAGGATTTCTGGACCTTCACGCCGCTGAACAAGGCGCTGGACAAGGTCGGCCGGAAGTGACGGTCGTCGCCGAAACCGGGCGGAGGGTCAGTGTCCTCTCCGCCCTGGCCGCCGACCCGCTGTTCTGGCGCTTCGCCTCGATCGTCGTCTTGTGCGGCGGGTGGGAGATCGCGGGCCGGATCCCGGTCAACTACGCGCTGCCATCGTTCAGCGCCACCGCCGCGGCCTTCTGGCGGCTGCTGGCGGATGGCAGCCTGGCGACGGCCTATCTCGACACGCTGCAGCCGCTCCTGCTCGGCCTCGTCATCTCCGCCGTCGCCGGGATCGGCTGCGGCGTCGCCATGGGCCTGAACCGCGGCCTGGAATGGGCCGGGGCGCCGATCTTCATCGTCATGCAGGCGGCGCCGATGGCGGCGCTGATCCCGCTGACCACCTTCGTCTACGGCATCGGCCTGACCGCCAAGGTCGTCGCCGTGGTCATGCTGGCCCTGCCGGTGATCGTGCTGAACAGCTACCAGGCGGTGCGCCATGTCGGGCCGTCGCTGGTCGACATGGCGCGGTCCTTCATGGCCAGCCGGCGGCAGATCGTGCGCAAGATCGTGATCCCGGACGCCAGCCCGATGATCTTCGCCGGCCTCAGGCTCGGCATCTCGGCCGGCTTCATCGGCGTGGTGCTGGCCGAGCTGCTGATCACCCCGACCGGGATCGGCGACCTGATCACCTATCACCGCTCGGTCGCCGACTATCCGGAGATGTACGCCACCATCGCTTCGATCATCCTCTTCGCCGCGGTGACCGTGGGGGCGCTGCAGCGGCTCGAGATCGCCCTGTTCCGGCCGGAAAAGCGAGGACAGCCATGAGCAAGAGCAGTGCCGCCATGCCGTTGCCCCGCAATCATGTAGAGGTCGAGCCGGCCGAGCCCGCGGTCGAGGTCCGCGGCATCGTCAAGCGATACGGCACGCAGGTCGTGGCCCTGGACGGCATATCCCTGGCCTTCCGCTCCGGCGAGCTGACCAGCCTGCTGGGCCCGTCCGGCTGCGGCAAGACCACGCTGCTCAAGATCATCGCCGGGCTGATGCAGCCGACCGCCGGCGAGGTGCTGGTCCGTGGCCGCGCCGTCTCAGGGCCGGGGCCGGACCGCGCCTTCGTGTTCCAGGACTTCGCCCTGATGCCCTGGGCCACGGTGCTGCGCAACGTCGCCTTCGGGCTGGAGCTGAAGGGCGTGGCCAAATCGGAGCGCGAGGATGTGGCCCGCCGCCACATCGCCCGGGTCGGGCTCGCCGGATTCGAGGACCGCTACCCGCACCAGCTGTCGGGCGGCATGCGCCAGCGCGTCGGCCTGGCCCGGGCGCTCGCGGTCGATGCCGAGGTGCTGCTGATGGACGAGCCGTTCAGCGCCGTCGACGAGCAGACGAGGCGCAAGTTCCAGGAGGACCTGCTGGCGCTGTGCCGCGAGGAGCGCAAGACCTTCATCGTCGTCACCCATTCGATCGAGGAGGCGGTCTATCTCTCCGACCGCATCGTGCTGCTGTCGCCGCGGCCCGGCCGGGTGTCGGAGATCGTGGTGCCGGAGATCCCGCGCCAGGGCACGCCCGACGAGATCCGCCGCGATCCCGTCTATATCGACACGGTCGAGGACATCTGGCGCGGCCTGCGGCGCTATGTGGAGTAGGGCGCCATGACCGTCTTCGGCCACCGCATCCCGATGATGGCGTCGCTGATCCTCTGGGCCCTGGCCTGGGAGGTCGTCGGCCGGCTCGGCCTCGTCCTGCTGTTCCCGCCCTTCTCCGAGGTGGTCGCGGCGCTGTTCGCGGTGGTGCCGTCCTGGACCTTCCTCGACGCGGCCGTGATCACCGTCGTCAGCTTCGCCCTCGGCATGGCGCTCGCCATCCTGGTCGGCGTGCCGCTCGGCGCGCTGATGGGCCGCTTCACCGCGGTCGACCAGTTCGCCGGCATGTGGGTCAACCTGTTCGTCAGCGCGCCGCTCTCGGCGCTGGTGCCGGTGATCATGCTGCTGTTCGGCATGGGCACCGCCACGGTCGTCGTGACGGTCTTCCTGTTCGCCGTCTGGATCATCGCGCTCGATACCCGCGCGGGCATCCGCCACGTGCCGCCGTCGCTGGTGGAGATGGCGCATTCCTTCGGCGCGACGCGCTGGCAGACCGCCAGCCGGATCCTGCTGTTGGCCGCGCTGCCGGAGATCCTGGCCGGCATCCGGGTCGGGCTGATCCGCGGCGTCAAGGGCGTGGTGGTCGGGCAGTTGCTGGTCTCGATCATCGGCTTCGGCGCGCTGTTCGAGCTCTATTCCCGCAACTTCCTGATGGCCGAGTTCTGGGCCCTGACCCTGGTCCTCTTCGCCTTCGCGCTTCTCCTCTCCGGGCTGGTCTCCCGGCTCGAGCACCGCATCGCCTATTACGCAGGAGTACGACAGTCATGAATATGGCCACGCCCGGGACCACCGCCGACACCGCGGAGTTCGTCATCGCGCCGCCGCCCGTCCCGGCGCTGCCCGTGCTCGGCACCGGCCGGCTGTTTCCGGTGCACCGCGTCTACTGCGTCGGCCGCAACTATGCGGCGCATGCGGTCGAGATGGGGCACGACCCTGACCGCGAGCCGCCGTTCTTCTTCCAGAAGAACCCGTCCAACCTGCGCGGCGATGGCCGCTTCCCCTATCCGTCGGCGACCTCCGACGTGCATCACGAGGTCGAGCTGGTGGTGGCGCTCAAGTCCGGCGGCCGCGACATCCCGCTCGAGACGGCGCTGGACCATGTCTACGGCTATGCCGTCGGGCTCGACATGACCCGCCGCGACCTGCAGGGCGAGGCCAAGAAGCTCGGCCGGCCCTGGGAGGTCGGCAAGGCCTTCGAGCATTCGGCACCCTGCGGCCCGATCCGGACGGTGGCGGAGATCGGCCATCCCGCCGCCGGCACCGTCTGGCTCGACGTCAACGGCCAGCGGCGGCAGGAGGGCGACCTGAACCAGATGATCTGGAAGGTGCCGGAGATGATCTCCTACCTCTCCGGCCTGTTCGAGCTGCAGCCGGGCGACCTGATCTTCTCCGGCACGCCCGCGGGAGTGGGGGCGGTGGTCCGCGGCGACGAGATGGTCGCCCATGTCGACGGCGTCGGCGAGATCCGGGTGGCGGTGGTTTAAGGCACGTCCCCTCTCCTGTCATCCTCGGGCTTGACCCGAGGATCCAGGGGCTTTCAAAGCAGCTCACGGTGGCCCCTGGATTGCCGGGTCAAGCCCGGCAATCACAGGAAAAGGGAAGGTGGATTCAGCTGAAGTTCATCATCACATGCCGGACGACCGTGTAGTCCTCCAGCCCGTACATCGACATGTCCTTGCCGTAGCCGGACATCTTCAGCCCGCCATGCGGCATCTCGGTGGTCAGGGTGAAATGTGCGTTCACCCAGACGCAGCCATATTGCAGCCGGGCCGAGGTCTTCAGCGCCGTCTTCACGTTGGACGTCCAGACCGAGGAGGCGAGGCCGTAGTCGCTGTCATTGGCCCAGGCGATGGCGGCATCCGGATCGTCGAAACGGGTGACCGAGACGACCGGCCCGAACACCTCCTTGCGCACGATCTCGTCGCTCTGCAGGGCGCCGGCCACCAGGGTCGGCTTGAAGAAGAAGCCGCCGCCCTCGGCCTTGCCGCCGCCGGTGACGATCTCGGTGTGCTTCTGCGCCGCCGCGCGTTCGACGAAACTGGCCACCCGGTCGCGCTGGCGCTCGCTGATCAGCGGCCCCAGCTCGGTCGCGGCGTCGTCGGGCGAGCCGTATTTCAGGCTGGCGACCGCGCTGGCCAGGTCGGCCACCAGCCGGTCGTAGATCTTCGGCCCGGCATAGATGCGGCAGGCGGCGGTGCAGTCCTGCCCGGCATTGTAGAAGCCGCCGGCGCGCACGCCCGCCACCACGGCGTCGATGTCTGCGTCGTCGAACACCAGCACCGGCGCCTTGCCGCCGAGCTCGAGATGGGTGCGCTTCAGGTTCTTCACCGCCGCCTGCAGCACCTTCTGGCCGGTGGCGATGTCGCCTGTCAGCGACACCATCCGCACCTGCGGATGGGCGGTCAGGGCCGAGCCGACGGTCTCGCCGCGCCCGGTGACGATGTTGATCACGCCCTTGGGGAAGATCTCGGCCAGGGTGTGGGCCAGCTTCAGGGCCGTCAGCGGCGTCTGCTCCGACGGCTTCATCACCACGGTGTTGCCGGCGGCCAGGGCCGGGGCGATCTTCCAGGCCAGCATCATCAGCGGGTAGTTCCAGGGCGCGATCGATCCGACCACGCCGATCGGGTCGCGCCGGATCATGCTGGTGTGGTTGGCGACATATTCGCCCGCGGCCGAGCCGGTCAGGCAGCGCGTCGCGCCGGCGAAGAAGCGGAAGGTGTCGATGATCGCCGGCAGCTCGTCCTCCAGCACCCGGGCATAGGGCTTGCCGCAGTTCAGCGATTCCAGCCGGGCGAAGGCTTCGGCCTCGCGCTCGATCGCGTCGGCCAGCTTCAGCAGGTGCCCGGCGCGCTGCGCCGGGGTGGTCAGCGACCAGCTTTCGAAGGCGCGGGCGGCGGCGGCAACGGCGGCGTTGAGCTGGGCCTGCGAGGCTTCCGGCACCTCGACGATCAGCTTGCCGGTCGCCGGGTTCAGCACCTGCTCGGCCTGGCCTTCGCCCTTCGCCAGGGCGCCGTCGATCAGAAGCTCGATGTCCATGGAATGTCTCCCTGAGGGCGCTCCGCGCTCACTTGCCGGAGCCGGAGAAGTCGTGGGTGTCGCGGGTGAGGTAGTAGGCGCCGAGGATCGGCAGGAACGTCACGACGATGACGATGATCGCAACGACATTGGTCACCGGCCGCTGCCGCGGCTTGATCAGCTCGCCCAGCATCCAGATCGGCAGGGTCTGCTGCTGCCCGGCGGTGAAGGTGGTGACGATCACCTCGTCGAAGCTGAGCGCGAAGGCCAGCATGCCGCCGGCCAGCAACGCCGTGGCGATGTTCGGCAGCACCACGTGCCGGAAGGTCTGGAATCCGTCGGCGCCGAGATCCATCGACGCCTCGATCAGCGAACCGGAGGTGCGGCGGAACCGGGCCAGCACATTGTTGTAGACGACGACGATGCAGAAGGTGGCGTGGCCAATGACGATGGTCCAGAAGCTGAACGGGATCTCCATCAGCGAATAGGCCGATCGCAGGGCGATGCCGGTGATGATGCCGGGCAGGGCGATCGGCAGGATGATCAGCAGCGACAGCGACTCCCGCCCGAAGAAGCGGCTGCGCCAGACCGCGGCGGCGGCGCAGGTGCCCAGCACGATCGCCAGCAGCGTCGCCATCGCCGCCACCTTCACCGACAGCCACAGCGCCGCCCAGATGTCCGGCCGGTCAAGCCAGGCGACGGCGAACCATTGCAGCGTCAGGCCGGGCGGTGGGAACTGGAAGGTCTTCTCGTCGCTGGAGAAGGCGTAGAGCAGGATGAACAGCAGCGGCACATGCAGGAACAGGATGCCGCCGAGGGCCATCAGCCGCAGGCCCAGCGGCGCGCCCGTCCCTGCGGAAACCTTGCCGGCGGCTGCCTTGCCACTAGAGCGCATCGAAAGCCCCCAGGCGTTTCGCCGCCGTCAGATAGACCGCCATGATCAGGATCGGCACCACGGTGAAGGCGGCGGCCAGCGGCACGTTGCCGGCGGTGCCCTGCAGTTGCAGCACCACCTGGCCGATGAAGGGGCGGGAGGAGCCGATGATGCCGGGGATGATGTAGTCGCCCAGGGTCAGCGAGAAGGTGAAGATCGACCCGGCGGCCACGCCCGGGAAGGCCAGCGGCAGGATCACCGTCCGGAAGGTCTGCGAGGGCCTGGCGCCGAGATCGGCCGAGGCTTCGGTCAGCGACCGCGGCACCCGCTCCAGCGCCGCCTGCACGGGCAGGATCATGTAGGGCAGCCAGATATAGACGAAGACCACGGCAGTGCCGAGATAGGCGCTGGACAGCGACGGGCCGCCGACCACAGGCAGGGCCAGGATGCCGTCCAGCAGCCAGGTCAGGTGCAGCTGCCCGGCCAGCCAGGTGACCACGCCCTCGCGCGCCAGGATCAGCTTCCAGGCATAGACCTTGACCAGGTAGCTCGACCACAGCGGCAGCATGATCGCGATGTAGAAGGCGGCCTTGGCCCGGCCGCGGGCATAGCGCGCGGCGTAATAGGCGATCGGGAAGCCGATCAGCGCGCACAGGATGGTCACGGCCGCGGCCATCCCGGCGCTGCGCAGCACCACATCCATGTTGGCGGCGGTCAGCAGGTCGGCATAGGTCGACAGGGTGAACTCCGGGACGATCATCCCGGTGAAGCCGTCGACTGAATAGAAGCTCTGCAGCAGCAAGGCGAACAGCGAGCCGAGATAGACCACGCCGAGCCACAACAGCGGCGGCGCCAGCAGCAGGATCAGCAGCAGCCAGCCATTGCGGTACAAGAGCCGCGCCGCGCGCCGGCCGATGCCGTCCGCCGCGGGGGCGGGGAGGGTGGCGGCGATGCTCATGCCGCCACCTCGGCTAGCGGATGGGCATGGTCGCGCCGCCAGGACAGCCGCACGGCCTGACCGGGCGCCTTGGGCGCGGCGTCGAGATTGGATTCGACCACGTCGACGGCGCCGCCGGGGGCCAGCGCCACACGGTAGCGGGTGGTGGCGCCGAGGAAGCTGACGCCGTCGACCGTGCCGGCCACCTCGACCGCATCGGCGGGCGCCTTCTGGCCGTCGCCGAGGATGCGGATGCGCTCCGGCCGCAAGGCGAAGGGCCGGGCCTGGCCCATCAGCTTCCCGGCGGTGGCGGCGTCGACCATGTTGGAGGCGCCGACGAAGCCCGCGACGAAGGCGGTGGCCGGCCGGTCGTAGATCGCGCTCGGCGTGTCGATCTGCTCGACTTTGCCACGGTTGAACACCGCCACCCGGTCGCTCATCGCCAGCGCCTCGCCCTGGTCGTGGGTGACGTAGACGAAGGTGATGCCGACCTGGCGCTGCAGCGCCTTCAGCTCCTCCTGCATCGCCTCGCGCAGCTTGAGGTCGAGGGCGCCGAGCGGCTCGTCCAGCAGCAGGACCGAGGGGCGGTTGACCAGGGCGCGGGCCAGGGCGACGCGCTGGCGCTGGCCGCCCGACAGCTGGGCCGGCCGCCGCCCGGCGAGGTCGCCGAGCTTGACCATGCCCAGCATCTCCTCGGCCCGGCGGCGCCGCTCGGCCTTCGGCACGCGCCGGATCATCAGGCCATAGGCCACGTTCTCCCACACGCTCATATGCGGAAACAGGGCGTAGTCCTGGAACACGGTGTTGACGTCGCGATCATAGGGGGGCGTGGCAGAGACGTCGCTGCCGTGCAGCAGCAGATGTCCCGCAGTCGGCAGCTCGAACCCGGCGATCAGGCGGAGGCAGGTGGTCTTGCCCGAGCCGGAGGGTCCGAGCATGGAGAAGAATTCGCCGTCGCGGATCTCGAAGCTGACATCGTCCACCGCCCGCACCGAACCGAAATGGCGGCTGACGTGGTCGAAGCGGACGGCAGTGCTGCGGTCGGTCATGGGGCCGTACCCTGCTGATGGGCATGCTTGTGGCCAACGTTCGTCGCCAGAGCACACATCGTCATTCCCGCGAAAGCGGGAATCTCTTCGGATCGAAGCCTTCGCGAGATCCCCGCTTTCGCGGGGATGACGGAAGGGGAGGGGCGGCGCCCGGTGTCCGGGCGCCGACGAAGCCTACCGCCCGCCGAGAATGGCGATGTAGTCCGTGCTCCAGCGCAGATAGGGCACGCAGCCTTCCGGATGCTCGGCGCATTGCTGGCGCGGCGTGGTCCAGAAGTGGATCTTCTCGAAATTGTCGAAGCCGTTGGTCTTGCAGCCCTCGGCGCCGAGCAGCTCATTGCCCTTGCAGGCGTCCGGCACCACCGGCACCGAGCCGAACCAGGCGGAGAGGTCGCCCTGCAGCTTGGGGTTCAGCGAGTGCTCCAGCCACTTGTAGGCGCAGTTCGGATGCGCCGCGTCGACATGCAGCATGGTGGTGTCGGCCCAGCCCGTCGCCCCTTCCTCCGGGATCACGCTGGCCACCGGCTTGTTCTGCGACTTCAGCAGGTTGACCTGGAACGGCCAGGTCGAGGAGGCGACGACGCCCTCGTTGACGAAGTCGTCGACCTGCGCCATGGCGTCGTGCCAGTAGCGCATCACCAGCTGGCGCTGGCCGCGCAGCACGTCAAGCGCCGCCTTGTACTGCTCCTCGTTCAGCTGGTACGGGTCCTTGATGCCCAGCTCGGGCTTAGCCTTCATCAGGTATAGCGCCGCATCGGCGATGTAGATCGCCCCGTCATAAGCCTCGACCCGGCCCTTGTTCGGCTTGCCGTCGGGCAGGGTGGTCGGCTCGAACACAACGCTCCAGCTCTTCGGCGGCTCCTTGAACACCTCGGTGTTGTATGCCAGCACGTTCGGGCCCCACTGGTAGGGCACGCCGTAATGCTTGCCGTCGACGGTGAACCATGGCGCGTTCTGCAGCCGCGGGTCGACCGTCTTCCAGCCGGGCACCAGCTCGGTGTTGATCTCCTGCACCCGCTTTCCGTAGATCAGGCGCAGGCTGGCGTCGCCGGAGGCGGTGACGAGGTCGAAGCCGCCCTCGTTCATCAGCGCGACCATCTCGTCCGAGGTGCCGGCGACCTTGACGTTGACCTTGCAGCCGGTCTCCTTCTCGAAGCCGGTGACCCAGTCATAGGCCTTGTCGGTGTCGCCGCGCTCGATGTAGCCGGCCCAGGCGACGATATCGACCTGGCCCTCGCCATCGCCGACCTTCGTCAGCGGCGCCGCGCCGGCCAGGGTGGTGCTGCCGAATACGGCGAGGGCGCTGCCCAGGGCGAGCATCCGGCGAAGCTGCGATCCCATCTCGATCTCCCCGTTGGTGTCGTCTCGTTGGGAAGAATGGTAGGTCCGTTGCCGGAACGCCGAGAAATATGAAATATCCTGTTTTGTTATCGGAGAAACCGATGGCTACACCGCCCGCAGGCGCGGTGCCGGATGGGTGCGGGCGACCTGGATGAAGGTCTCGGCCTGGGTCGAGAGCGGCGAGCCGCGGCGCCAGACCACGCCGACATCGAGCGTCGGCAGCGGGTCGGCCAGTGGCCGCGCCTCGATCCGGTCGCCCTCCAGCGACCAGGGGCGATAGGCCATGTCGGGCAGGATGGCGACGCCGGCGCCGGTCGCCACCAGGCTGCGCACGGCCTCGACCGAGGCGGTGCGCAGCACCCGCTTCGGGATCAGCCCGGCGGCGCGCCAGACCAGGTCGCTGGCCTCGACGATCTCGTCCACCGCCAGCGCGATCAGCGGCTCGTCGACGATCTCCGCCAGCGGGATCGCCTCGCGCCCCATGAAGCGGTGGTCCGGCGGCAGCCACAGACGGCTCTCGGAGCGCACCAGGATCTCGCTCTCCAGCGCGTCGCGGTTGTCGAGCGTCGAGACGATCATCACCGCGACCGCGATCTCGCCGTTGATCATCAGGTGCTCGATATAGGTCCGCTCCTCCTCGATCACCTCGACCGTGACATTCGGGAACACCCGCCGGAACCGGGCCAGCAGGTCGGCCAGGAAATAGCCGGACACCATCGTGGTGACGCCGAGCGGCAGGGTGCCCTGCACCGCCTCGGGCAGGGTCTTCAGCGCGTTCTGGGCATCGGCCACCGCGGCCAGGATGGTGCGGGCATGGCGCAGGAACTGATGGCCGGGATAGGTCAGGATCACGCCGCGGGCATGGCGCTCGAACAGCCGGGCGCCGGTCTGCTCCTCCAGCGCCTTCAGCGCGTCGGTGATCGCCGATTGCGAGATGCCGACCGCCGCGGCGCCGCCGGAGACCGAGCCGGCCTCGGCCACCGCGGTGAAATAGGCGATCTGGCGCAAGGTGACGTTCATGCCGCCACGGTCCCGCGGGCCAGACCCGGCGGCAAGGGAAATCGATGGCAGGGCTACCCGATCGGCAAAACCGAACGAAATATCCTGTCGCGCCATGCAGGGCAGGAATGCAAACCACCGACAGCCTTGACTTTTGTGCACTGCGCAACGACATTCCGGGCGCTGCCAACGCAGCCGTCGGCCGCCGATCGCGTGAACGCTCCCCTTGGGATGCGTCCTGTCGGTCCCGATCGAAGTCATCCGACTGCCCAGATCGCGCGGGGCGTCATCGTCAACCCCGCGCTTATTGCCATGACCCCGGCCTGACCGGAGTCAGTGGTCCGGCGTCGTTGTTACCGAAAGCATCCCTTTGACCAACTTTACCGATCTCGGCCTGAACGCGCTCATCCTCAAGGCGCTGGCGGCCGAGGGCTACGAGACCCCGACGCCGATCCAGGCGCAGTCCATTCCCCATCTGCTGCAGGGCCGCGACCTGCTGGGCGTCGCCCAGACCGGCACCGGCAAGACCGCCGCCTTCGCCCTGCCGATCCTGCACCGGCTGATGGCCGACCGGCGCACCGCGCCGCGCCGCGGCTGCCGCGTCCTGGTGCTGAGCCCGACCCGCGAGCTGGCCAGCCAGATCGCCGAGAGCTTCCGCGTCTATGGCCGCCACCTGCCGCTGACCCGCACCACCGTGTTCGGCGGCGTCGGCATGGGCCCGCAGATCCGCACCATGGCGCAGGGCGTCGACATCCTGGTCGCCACCCCGGGCCGGCTGCTCGACCTGATGTCCCAGGGCGCCATCCGCCTCAACGAGCTCGACGTCTTCGTCCTGGACGAGGCCGACCAGATGCTCGACATGGGCTTCATCCACGCCATCCGGAAGATCGTCGCGACCCTGCCGGCGAAGCGGCAGAGCCTGTTCTTCTCGGCCACCATGCCGACCGACATCTCGGACCTGGCCGGCCGCCTGCTGACCGACCCGGTGCGGGTCGAGGTCGCGCCGGTCGCGACCACGGCCGAGCGCATCGACCAGCGCGTCATGTTCGTCGAGAAGGACGACAAGCGCTCGCTGCTGACCGAGATCCTGCGCGACGACGAGAGCATCCGCCGCGTCCTGGTGTTCACCCGCACCAAGCACGGCGCCGACCGCGTTGCCAAGCAGCTGACCCAGGCCGGCATCAATGCCGACGCGATCCACGGCAACAAGTCGCAGAGCCAGCGCGAGCGGGCTCTGCTGGGCTTCCGCAACGGCAAGGTCCGGGTCCTGGTGGCCACCGACATCGCCGCGCGCGGCATCGATGTCGACGGCGTCACCCATGTCATCAACTTCGAGCTGCCGAACGTGCCGGAGAGCTATGTCCACCGCATCGGCCGCACCGCGCGCGCCGGCGCCGATGGCATGGCGATCTCGTTCTGCGACGTCGAGGAGCGGGCGTTCCTGCGCGACATCGAGAAGCTGATCCGCCAGCCGGTGCCGGTGGTGGAGGAGCACGCCTACCGCTCCACCATCCCGTTCCGGCAGGGCAACTCCGGCTCGGCCCCGCGCGGCCAGGGCCGTCCGCAGCAGCGCAGCGGCCGCCCGCAGGGGCATCAGGGTCAGCGCCCGCACGGCCATGGCGGCCATCATGGCCAGGGGCAGCGGCCCCAGGGCCAGAACGGCCAGCGTCCGCATGGCCACGGGCACCCGGGCCAGCGCCCGGCGCAGCAGGGTGCCGACCGCCGTTCGGCGCCGGCCAATGACGCCGGCTCGGCGCCGATGCGCCGCCGGCCCGTCGGTCGGTAAGTGAACGCGCCGGGGCTTCGCTCCCGGCGCTCTTCCCGGTAGATTGCGGCCATGACCTCGACCGCCGACACGCACCGCCTGTCCGTCGCACCCATGATGGACTGGACTGATCGTCATCAACGATTTTTCATGCGTCAGGTCTCGCGCCGCGTCCGGCTGTACACCGAGATGGTGACGACCGGGGCGGTGCTGCATGGCGACCGCGAGCGCATCCTCGGCTTCTCCGAGGCCGAGCAGCCGGTGGCGCTGCAGCTCGGCGGCAGCGACCCGGAGGCGATGGCCCGCGCCGCCGCCATCGGCGCCGACTGGGGCTATGCCGAGATCAACATCAATGTCGGCTGCCCCAGCGACCGGGTGCAGTCCGGCCGCTTCGGCGCCTGTCTGATGGCGGAACCTGCGACCGTCGCCGCCTGCGTCGCGGCGATGCGCGCCGCCTGCGACGTGCCGGTCACGGTCAAGTCGCGCATCGGCATCGACGACCGCGACAGCTATGAGCAGCTGGTCGAGTTCATCGGCACCATCGCCGAGACCGGCTGCGACACCTTCATCGTGCATGCGCGAAAAGCCTGGCTGAGCGGGCTGAGCCCGAAGGAGAACCGCGAGATCCCGCCGCTGCGCTATGAGGTGGTGCACCGGCTGAAGCGCGACTTCCCGCTTCTGACCGTCGCCATCAATGGCGGCATCACCTCGCTGGATGCCGCCGAGGCGCAGCTCGTCCATCTCGACGGCGTGATGATCGGCCGCGAGGCCTATCAGAACCCCTGGATGCTGGCCGAGGCCGACCGCCGGATCTTCGGCGAAGACAGCCCGGCCCGCAGCCGCCGCGACGCGGTCGACGGCTTCCTGCCCTATGTCGAGGCGAACCGCTCCAGGGGCGTGCCGCTGGGGTCGATGACCCGCCATATCCTCGGCCTGTACCAGGCCGTGCCGGGCGCCCGTGCGTTTCGCCGGCACCTTGCCGAGAACGCCCATCGCCCGGGGGCGGGGCCGGAGGTGCTGCGCGCCGCCGTCGACCTGGTCGAGACCGCGATCGAGCAGCGCCGGGCGGCCTGACGAAAACACCTTCGGGCCGCCGCATTGCGGCCTTGACAGCCGGGGTGCCGCCTCGTACTTAAGCGGCCCCGACGACGCGGGGGCGCGTAGCTCAGCGGGAGAGCACTCCCTTCACACGGGAGGGGTCACAGGTTCAATCCCTGTCGCGCCCACCATTCATCCTCCGTCGTATCGCTGCCGAAGCAGCAAGTGGACATCGCGAGACGAGAAGAGCACTACGTTGACATCGTAGGGGCCCTCCGGTTGCGCAATCCGCCTTCCCCCTGGATATCGCCGCAATCGCGCCCCAGTTTCTTCGCAGTCTGGCGCCCCAGTGCCGCCGTGAGGTTCTCGACGCGCATGCACCGTTTCCTCCCGATCGCAGTCTCTATCGCCGCCCTGGCCGCCGGCCCCGCCGCGGCCGCCGACACCAGCGCCCGCATGACCTATGACGTCTATGTCGGCGGCGTGCGCATGCTGGAGGTGACGTCCGGCCTGTCGCTGGCCGGCGACCGCTACGATGCCGGCCTGTCGGCCCATGTCGTCGGCGTCGCCGCCGCCTTCAGCGACTGGCGCTCCAACGTGCAGTCCAGCGGCGGGCTGGACGGGCCCCGGGCGCGCCCGGCCCGCAACGTGGTGGAGCGGATCAACGGCGACGATGCCAGGACCACCACCATCACCTTCCTCGGCGGCGGCCGGATGGATGTCGAGATCGTGCCGAAGAAGAAGCCGAAGCGCGAGCAGACCATCCCGCCGGAGCAGCTGGTCCATGCGGTGGATCCGCTGAGCGGCGTGGTCTCGATCCTGCAGTCCCTGCGCCTCGGTGCCGAGGCCTGCAAGGGCGAGGTGGCAGTGTTCGACGGGCGCCGGCTGTACCGGGCCGACATGACCGACGGCGGCTCGGTGATGCTGGAGAAATCCGATCTC
Source organism: Mycobacterium sp. KBS0706 (assembly GCF_005938675.2). Taxonomy (GTDB): domain Bacteria; phylum Pseudomonadota; class Alphaproteobacteria; order DSM-16000; family Inquilinaceae; genus Inquilinus. The sequence goes on along the minus strand of NZ_VCCH02000100.1, from coordinate 678 downwards.
GGGATGTATGGCGGGGCGGCCCAGCGCTGCACCGTGTCGCTGACGCCGGTGGTCGGCGATTTCAACTTCGGCGACGAGCGGCGCAGCGTCAAGCCGACCGAATATTTCCAGCAGAGCTCGCGGACGTCGGAGCAGCGGGTGATCGACACCTGGCTGGCCTCGCCGGGCGCCGGGCTGCCGGCAGTGCCGGTGCGGATCCAGAGCGAGTCGCCCTGGGGCCGCGTGATCGTGCATCTCCGCGCGGTTGCAGCGGGCGCCTCCTGAGATCACCCTCAGCGCGTAACCCGTCGCAACAATAATTGAATTTGCCTTTCGCGGCGGCCGTGGCAGATCACTCAGGATACTGGTCCTCGATTGTGGAGCCTTCGCCCCGTGAGCGCTGTCGCCTGCCTCATCCTCGCCGCCGGCAAGGGCACGCGGATGAAATCCGACCGTCCCAAGGTGATGCACGAGATCGCCGGCCGGTCGATGCTCGGCCATGTGGTCGCCGCCGCCCAGGCGCTGGCGCCCGAACGGATCGCCGTGGTGGTGGGCCCGGGGATGGAGGCGGTGGCGAAGAGCGTCGCCCCGGTGCCGGCCGTGGTCCAGCCCGACCAGAATGGCACCGGCGACGCGGTGCGCGCGGCGCTGCCGGCGATCGCAGGATTTGAAGGCGACGTCATCGTCCTGTTCGGCGAC
>NZ_VCCH02000010.1 GCF_005938675.2 Mycobacterium sp. KBS0706 | reverse complement strand
TCTGATCGGTCTGCGCGTTGTTCATAGAACGTATCATGAACAAGAATCGCCGATAATACTACTGCGCTCGTCGCCCCACCGGTGTCATGGACGTACCCCCGGCGTCTCGACCGGCAGGCCTTCGGCGCGCGAGCGCAGATAGAGCTCAAGGGCGGTGAATTCCGGCGCGTCCCAGCCATAGGGCTCGGCCCGCACGCCGATCATGCAGTTGCGCATCCGCCGCTGCAGCGATCCGACCGATTGCCATTCGAGGCGGTAGATCGGATAGCCGGTCGGGTGCGCCTGCGGGATCACGCTGCCGCCCAGCTTCTCGCCCCAGCGCTGGTCGTGGCAGGCGGCGCAGGACAGGTCGAGCTGGCCGATCCGCCGCTCGAACAGCCGCCGCCCCTCCGCGACGAAGGGCGTGAGAGCCGGGTCCGTGACCGGTTCCACCGGCATGCCGCGTGACTGGTGGGCAACATAAGTCGTCAGCGCCAGCAGCTCCTGGCTTTCGGCGGCGAAGGGCTCGGCGCCCTGCCGCGCCCGGCGGCACTGGTTGATCCGGCCCTGCAGGTCGATCGGCCGGCCGGTCGCCGGTTCGAAGGCCGGATACCGCGCCGCGACGCCGCGCATGCTGTCGGCCGCGTCGCCATGGCAGCCGGCACAGCTGGCGCCGGTGGGGCCTGCGGGGGCCTGCCACAGCGCCTCGCCCTCCAGCACCCACAGCATGCCGGGATTGCTAGCGTCGTCCTGCTGCAGCGCCCGCGTCTCCGGCGCCATGAAGTCGAAGCCCGAGCGCCGGTCGGCAACCGGGGCCTGGCCGCCGACCGCCAGGGCCACGCCGAGCAGCAGGAGCGTCCGGCACGACCGTGCCCGCATCAGGTGACGGTGATCTCGACCGCGGCCCGCTCGACCGTGCCGTCATCGGCGGTCCAGGCGAACTCGATCGTCCCCGACTCCGTCGCCACGGTGGTGAAGGCGATGAAGGGGTTGGCGGACATGGCCGGGAACAGCTCGGCCGCGAACACCTCGACGCCGCCATAGGTGCAGGCGAAGCGGTGGATGATGTCGCGCGGGATCGGCTGGCCGTTCGGGCCGATGCGGTAGCCGGTCTCCATCTTGTGCGCGATCATCGCCTTGATCTCGATGATCTCGCCGCGGCGCGCGGTCTTAGGCACGTTGATCAGGGCCCGGGTCACGACAGGTCCTCGATGCAGGCGGCCAGGGTCACGATGACATCGGCCTCGGCCGACCAGACGGTGCCGTCGCCCATCTCGGCCAGGGCGACGATGGTCTGGGAGGTGGCGAGCCGGAGCCGGGTGGCGACGCTGGCGCGGCCGCAGCGGGGCCCGAGATGGAACACCACCATATCCGCCTGTGGGTTCTTCTCGTTGAACAGCCCGATGCGGCGGACGTGGTCGGCCTCGGTCATCGGGCTGTCCACCCCCACCGTGACGCCGACCGCGTTGCCGTTCTCGACCAGGGGCGGGATGTCGAATTTTATCCGGCCCGGACGGATCTCAGCTGAGCCGGCGAAGCCTCGGATGGCCTCCTGCAGCGAGGGACGGGCACGGGCCGGCCGGGGTGCGAGCACCAATGCGACGAGCCCCACCCCAGCGGCCAGCACGCCGCGGCGGGGAAGAACCATCGAGTCCCCCCTCCACTCGCGGGAGGGGGGACTTTTATTGTCCGGACGAATGGACTTGCCTTGAGAGTCCGCCATCACTCCCTCAACGTCGCGAGATAGGTGATCACATCCTCGATCTCCGCTGCCGTCAGCACCGGCTTGCCCTGCCAGGCCGTGGCGACGCGCGCGAAGCCTTCGGTCCGGGCATAGGAAGGCATGATCGAATCCGGCACCAGCCGCTTGATGTCGACCACCCGCAGCCGCAGCTGGCCTTCACTCAGGCGCGCGCCGATGCCTTGCAGGTCCGGCGCCAGGGTGCCCTGCTGGTGCGGCGGGGCGAAGGGGCCGGCATGGCACAGCGAGCACAGGCTGCGCTGCCGATCCTGCATCAGCGCCAGACCGCGGTCCGGCTCGCCCGCCTGCCCGGTCAGCGGCGTCGGGATGGCGTCGCCCTCGATGACATAGGGTTGCGCGGCCGCCGGCGTCGCGGCTGCGAACGCGGCCAGGATCAGAAGGGCCAACCCTCTCATCCGAACACCGCCCCGGTGATGGTCCCGAACCAGGCCTCGGCGTAGCGGGCCTCCATCTCCCGGAATTCCGGCGACGCGTCGAGCGGGCTGGTGCCGCCGGCGCCCTCGACCTCGCGCAGCAGCCCGTCGGCCGGCCGGTAGACCCCGGCGACCGAGATGCCGTAGCCCGGCGCGACCAGGCTGTAGCAGGTGTTGACCAGCTTTTGCTCCGCCGGCGTTTCGCCGTGCAGCAGGCCGGCCACGGCAGCGGCGCAGACCTGCGCCTGGCCGTTGGCGGCGAAGGCGGATTTCGGCATGGCGCCGGCAATGGCGGCGTCGCCGATGACATGGATGCCGGGCTGCAGCCGGGATTCGAAGGTGACCGGGTCGATCGGGCACCAGCCGGTCTGGTCGGCCACGCTGGCGGCCTGGGCGATGGCGCCGGCCCGCTGCGGCGGAATGATGTTGGCGACATCCGCGCGGTGGCTGCCGAACTCCGTGACCAGCGTCTTCGTCGCGGCATCGACCTCGGTCACCCGGCCGCCGGAGGACAGCGGCACCCATTCCAGGAGCCCCGGATACAGCGTGTCCCAGGCCGCCTGGAACAGCCGCTGCTTCGAGAAGGCGTCCTTGGCGTCGAGCACGATCAGCTTGGAGCGCGGCTTGCGGGTCTTGAGATAGTGGGCGATCAGGCTGGCCCGCTCATACGGCCCGGGCGGGCAGCGGAACGGGTTGGCCGGGGCGGCGATGGCGACCACGCCGCCATCCGGCATCGCCTCCAGCTGGCGGCGCAGCAGCAGCGTCTGCGCCCCCGCCTTCCAGGCATGCGGCATCGCCTCGGCGGCCGCCTGGTCGTAGCCGGGCAGCGCGTCGAAGCGCAGCTCGATCCCCGGCGCCAGGACCAGTCGGTCATAGGCGAGCTCCGTCCCGTCGTCGAGCCGCACCCGCCGCGCTGCGGCATCGACCGCCATGGCCCTGCGGTGCACGACCTCGACGCCGTCCCGCCGCAGCCCGTCATAGCCGAAGCGCTGGGCGTCGAGGTCGCGCAGGCCCGCGATCACCTCGTTGCTGAACGGGCAGGCGGTGAACCGCTCCTCCGGCTCGACCAGCGTCACCGCCAGGCCGTGCCGGCGCAGGGCGCGGGCGCAGGCGCCGCCGCCGAAGCCGCCGCCGACGACCACCACCCGGGCCGTGCCCTGCCCCAGCACGGACGGGGCCCAGAGCACGGCACCGCCGGCGGCCAAGCCCTGGAGGACGGCCCTACGGCCGGGCCGCATGATCCCTGTGGTCCCGGGCGGCGAGCCATTCCGCGATCGCGCGCGTTTCCTCATCGGTGAACCCCTTGGCGATCCGATCCATCACCGTCGCCGGCCGCTCGCCGCTGCGAAAGGCGGCCATGGCCGCGGCAATCTCCGCGGCCGGGCGGCCCTCCAGGCTCGGCACCGGCCCGGCCGCCGCATGGCAGCCGGAGCAGGAGGCCGCGCCGGAGGGCTGCGCCGCGGCCGGAGCCGCGGCCAGCACCGTCAGAGCGACCAGGAGCAGGCGCGTGGTCATGCGCTCAGATCGTGGTTCACCAGCGGCAGGGTGCGGATGCGCTTGCCGGTGGCGGCGAAGATCGCGTTCAGCACCGCCGGGGCGGCGACCGCGATGGTCGGCTCCCCGACCCCGCCCCAGAAGCCGCCGGAGGGGAGGATGACCGTCTCCACCGCCGGCATCTCGTCCATGCGCAGCACGGTGTAGGTGTCGAAATTCTCCTGCTCCATGCGGCCGCCCTTGACCGTGCACTCGCCGTAGAGGCTGGCGGACAGGCCGTAGACGAAGGATCCCTCGACCTGCCGCTCGATCTGCGCCGGGTTGACGGCATGGCCGGGATCGGTCGCGGCGACGATGCGGTGGATCCTGAGGCGCCCGTCGGTGACCGAGACCTCGGCCGCGGCGGCGACATAGCTACCGAAGCCCATGATCTGGGCCAGGCCGCGATGCCGGCCCTGCGGCGCCGGGCTGCCCCAGCCGATCCGCTCCGCCGCCGCCTCCAGCACCGCCAGATGCTTCGGGTGGTTCGCCATCAGCTTGCGGCGGAAGGCGAGCGGGTCCTGCCCGGCGGCATGGGCCAGCTCGTCGATGAAGCATTCCAGATAGACCGCGTTCTGGTTCAGGTTGACGCCGCGCCAGAAGCCCGGCGGCACCGGCGGGTTGCGCATGGCGTGGTCGACCAGCAGGTTGGGGACGGTGTAGCCGATCACCCCTTCCACGCCGCTGCCGACCAGGCCCTGAAACACCACCGGGTCCATGCCGTTCTGCATGCCCTCCGGCCGCACCGCCGCCAGGATCGACTGGCCGGAGATCCGCATGTGCAGCGCCGTCACCGAGCCGTCCGCATCGAGCACGCCGGTCAGCTTGCACTGGGTGGTCGGGTGATAGGCGCCGTGCAGCATGTCCTCTTCGCGCGACCACAGCAGCTTCACCGGCGTGCCGGGGATCTGTTTCGCGATGCGCACCGCCTGCCGCACATAGTCCTGGAAGTTGCCGCGCCGGCCGAAGCCGCCGCCGAGATGGATCTTGTAGACCTCGCATTGCCGCACCGGCAGCTCGGCCGCCTCGGCCGCCGCCGCCAGGCTGGCCTCGCCGTTCTGGGTCGGCACCCAGACCTCGCAGCGCTCCGGCGTCCACACCGCGGTGGCGTTCATCGGCTCCATGGTGGCGTGGTTCTGGAACGGGTAGGCATAGACCCCCGTCACCGTTTTCGTTGCGCCGGTCTGGGCCGCGCCGGCGATCGCCTGGCGGGCATCGCCCACCTGATTGCCGATGAAGGCATCGTCCGCATCGAGCCCGGCGGCCAGCATCTCGCCGATCGAGGCGCTGCTGACGCCGGTGTTGGGGCCTTCGTCCCAGACCACCGGCAAGGCGTCGAGCGCGGTCTTGGCCCGCCACCAGGTGTCGGCCACCACGGCCACGGCGGTGTCGTCGACCTGCACCACCTTGCGCACGCCGGGCATGCCGGCGACGGCGCCGGCGTCGAAGCTCTTCACCCTGCCGCCGAACACCGGACAGGCCTTGATCGCGGCATTCAGCATGCCGGGCCGGACGAGGTCGGCGCCGTAGACCTGCTTGCCGGTCAGCTTGTCCGCCGTGTCCAGCCGCGGCAGCGGCTTGCCGGCGATGGTCCAGTCCTTCGGGTCCTTCAGCCTGACCTCGGCCGGCGGCGGCAGCCGCGCCGCGGCGGTCGCCACCTTGCCGAAGGTGGTGCTGCGGCCGCTGGCCTGATGGGTGATCACGCCCTTGTCGACCGCGCAGTCGGCCGCCGGCACCTGCCATTCCGCCGCCGCGGCCGCGACCAGCATCTCGCGCGCCGCCGCCCCGCCCTTGCGGACATAGTCCTGGGATTCGCGGATGCCGCGGCTGCCGCCGGTGGAGAAATTGCCCCAGACCCGGTCGCGGGCGACGTTCTCGCCCGGGGTCGGGTATTCGGTGGTGACGCGGGACCAGTCGCAGCCCAGCTCCTCCGCCACCAGCTGGGCCAGGCCGGTCAGCGTGCCCTGCCCCATCTCGGAGCGGGCGATGCGGATCACCACGGTCTCGTCCGGCTGGATCACCACCCAGGCATTGATCTCGGGCACCGCCTCGGCCGCCAGGGCCTCGCCGGCGAAGGGCACGCGGAAGCCCAGCGACAGCCCGCCGATCGCGGCGGCGGCGCTGACGATGAAGCCGCGGCGCGATACGCTCTGCACGATCGTCATTCTGGCCTCCCTCAGCCGCTCTGGACCGAGCCGCCGTTGGCGGCGGCCTGCTTGATCGCCGCCCGCACCCGGTTGTAGGTGCCGCAGCGGCAGATGTTGGTGATCTCGGTGGAGATGTCGTCGTCGGTCGGGCTGCGGTTCTGCTGCAGCAGGGCCGCGGCCGCCATGATCATGCCGGCCTGGCAGTAGCCGCATTGCGGCACGTCCAGCGCCAGCCAGGCCTGCTGCACCGGGTGCGACCCGTCGGGCGACAGGCCTTCGATGGTGACGATCTGCTGCTCCGGCGTGATCGCGCTGACCGGCATGGCGCAGGACCGGGTGGCGACGCCGTCGATATGCACGGTGCAGGCGCCGCATTGGGCGATGCCGCAACCGTATTTGGTGCCGGTCAGGCCGATCTGCTCCCGCAGCACCCACAACAGGGGCGTGTCGGGCTCGACGTCGACGCTGCGCTCGGATCCGTTGATCCTGAGGGTGAAGGCCATGGCTGCCTCGCGGTTGGGCTGGGTGGGGCCGGAATGGCGTCACGCGGCTGGCGGGCACCGGGTGGGGACCCGGTACCCGCCTCGCCTCAGCTCGGCCTGGCGTCCGATGCCGGGGCCGGCGCCGTCGTGGTGGTGGTCGGGGCGCTCTGACCGGCATTGGCGTTGCGCTCGATGCAGCCGTCACCCTGGGCCAGGGCGGTGCCGATGGTGGCCAGCAGGGCGAAGCCGGCCAGGACCGGAACGGGGAGTCTGGTGATCACGACACGTCTCCTGTGGTGGTTGCACGGGGGGAAGCCTGGAGGCCGGCTGTCGCAGAACCTTGTCGAGCGGTCCCGGGCTTTGTCGCGAGCCGTCGCGAAACGGCCCGCTGACACGGTTTGATACAAATTCCGATCCGGCTCGATTCAGCGGCTGGACAGGTAGGCGATGATGGCGGCGCGCTGCGCCGCGTCGGTCAGGCGCACCGTCATGCTGGTGCCGGGCACGGTCCCGCGCGGATCGGCCAGGAAGCCGTCGAGCGACTGGGCGTCCCAGGTGACATCTGAATTCTTCAGGGCTGGCGAATACCGGGCACCCTCGACGCTGCCGGCCTTGCGGCCGACCACGCCGGCCAGGCTGGGCCCGGCCCGGTTCTGCCCAGGCTCGACGCTGTGGCAGGAGGCGCAGCGCGTGCGGAAGGCGCGCTCGCCGGCCGCGGCATCCTGCGCGAAAGCGGGCAAGGGGGCGGCGAACAGCGCCGCAAAGGCCAGCAGCATAGCCGGACGGGTCATCACGAAGCAGCTCTCCATTCGGTCAGGCCTGGCCCGGCGGCCGCGCAGCCGGGAGGAAGGGGTTGGCGACCTGGGCTGGCGTCTCCCCGTGGCAGATCTCGGTGCCGGCCGCCGGGCCAGGCCCGGCCAGGCCGACCGAGCGGTAGACCGGCTCGCCCATCGGCTGATGGCCGATGATCGCGGTCACGCCCAGGATCGCCAGCAGCCCGCAGGCGGCCAGCCAGCCGGCCGCGACCTCGTTCCAGCTGAGGGCCAGCCGGTCGACCGGCGGGCGCCAGCCGGGCTCGATGTGCTCCGGATCGATCGCCGACCCGCCCTCGATGGCAATGGCCGGCCGGATCTGTGTCGCGTCGTGCATGGGGGTCATCCCTTTCACTGATGCTCACGCACCATGCCGGCCGCTTGTCGCAGAACTGTGCCGACCGGCCGGCGGGTTTGTCGCGGAATGTCGCGTCACAGGCTGGATCGTACAGTTCGATACGATATTCCCCGGCGGCTCAGCCGAGCGCCGCCATACGGACCGCCACCCCTTCGGCCCGGCCGGGGATGTCGGCGCGCCCGGCAACGGGAAACCAGGCCAGTCGCCGCTCCGACGGGGCATGGTCGGCCACCGCCCGGAACAGCTCGTCCGAGACGATGATGTCGCTGCGGTGGGTCCGGGTCATCCGCTCCAGCCGGTGGGCGACGTTCACCGTGTCGCCGAAGGCGCCGAGCTTGCCGTGGCCGGCGGCACCGACCCGGCCGATCATCACCGCGCCGGCATGCAGGCCGACGCCGATGCGCAGCGGCAGGCCGTCACGGCGCGCCCGGTTCCAGTCCTCGATCGCCTCCAGCATGGCGAAGCCGCAGCGCAGGGCCGCGCGGGCTGCGGCAGGGGCGGGCCCGCACCACACCGCCATGATGCCGTCGCCGATCGGATCGCCGATGGTGGCGCCGTGCTCCGCCGCCGCCGCCGCCATGCGCTGGTGGAAGCCGGACAAGAGGGCGAAGGTGCCCGCCGGCTCCAGCGTCCCGCACAGCCGGGTGAAGCCGACGATGTCGGCGAACAGCACCGCGGCGCAGGCGGAACGCGGCTGCTCGGCGCGGCCCGGCCCGAGATTGGCCCTGCGCAGCGCCGGCATGCGCCCGGGACTGCTCTGGTTCTGTCCGATTGCCCACATCGCCCTGACCATCGCTGTTGCGTCGACCGGGGCACTATGGGCGGCAACTGTCGCAGGGATCTGTCGTCGGACCGGGTTTTGAGTCACCGAGTGTCGCAAACCCGCGATTCGAGACAATCTGATACAATTTCCTGCGCGGGGTCCGGCGCCGTTTTCGGTATGTTCGACCGTGGAGCGCAGCATGGAATCCATACCGCACATCGCCGTCGTCGACGACCACCGCGACATCCGCGACCTCGTCGGCAAATACCTGTCCCAGCACGGCTACAGGGTCAGCGTCGCCGAAAGCGCGGCGGCGCTGCGCCGCATGCTCGACCGCAGCGCGCCCGACCTGATCGTGCTCGACGTCATGATGCCGGGCGAGGACGGGCTGTCGCTGTGCCGCTATCTGCGCGGCACCGGCGACGTGCCGGTGATCCTGCTGACCGCGATGGCGGAGGACACCGACCGCATCATCGGGCTGGAGATCGGCGCCGACGACTACGTCACCAAGCCGTTCAACCCGCGCGAGCTCTTGGCCCGCATCAAGGCGGTGCTGCGCCGGGTCAACAGCCTGCCGCCGCAGCGCGGCCGGCTGAAGGCCAAGGCGCTGCGCTTCGACCGCTGGCTCTTGGATGTCGGCCGGCGCGAGCTGGTCGGGGAGGACGGCGTGGCGGTGCCGCTGAGCACCGCGGAGTTCCGGCTCTTGAACGCCTTCCTCGACCATGCCGGGCTCGTGCTCAGCCGCGACCAGTTGCTGGACCTGACCGTCGGCCGCGCCGCCGACAGTTTCGACCGCAGCATCGACAACCAGGTCAGCCGCCTGCGCAAGAAGATCGAGGCCGACCCCAAGGTGCCGGCGCTGATCAAGACCCATTGGGGCGGCGGCTACAGCTTCGTGGCGGAGGTCGAGCCGGCATGAGGCGGTGGTGGACGCGCAGCCTGGCGGCCCAGTTCATCGGGCTGATGCTGCTGGCCCTCGCCTTGTCGCAGGGCATCGGCTTCCTGATCTCCTGGGACGAGCGCGGCCAGGCGCTGAAGGCCGCCGCCAAGAGCGAGTTCTTCAGCCGCACCGCGTCGCTGGCCCGGCTCCTGGAAGCGACGCCGCCGGCGCTGCAGGACGACATCCTGAGCGCCAGCGGCACTTCCTACAGCCGCTTCTGGGTGTCGCCCGACGGCCCGGAGGACGCCATGGCCTGGCGGCGCGAGGCCTGGACCCAGCTGGCGAAGCCGCTGCCGAGCCTGACGCCCTGGGGGCCGAAAGCTCCGAAGCAGGACAAGGACAAGCCCGGGGCCCGGCAGGAATCGGCCCAGATCCTCGGGATCGGCACGGCCACGGCGGCCGTCACCACGCCCTGGACGGACGTGCCGGCCCATGCCTGGCCACTGTCGCGCCCGGCCAAGTTCCTGTATCTCGATGAGGCCTACGGCATGGGCCTGTCGGCCCAGCTGGACGGCGGCGGCTGGCTGAACAGCGCCTATGCCAAACCGACCGGCAACTCGTTCTGGACCAACCAGGCGGTGGTGTCGGTCGCGGTCACGGCGGTCATGCTGTCGGTGTTCGGCATCATCGTCGCCCGCGGCATCGCCCGGCCGATGCGGCGCCTGGCCGTCGCCGCCGAGGCGCTGGGCCGGGGCGAATCCGTGGCGCCGCTGCCGGAGGCCGGGCCGGACGACATCCGCAACACCGCCGAGGCCTTCAACCGGATGCAGGAGCGGCTGCAGCGCTTCGTCGAGGACCGCACCCGGATGCTGGCGGCGATCGGCCACGATTTGCGAACGCCGCTGACCACCCTGCGCCTGCGCGCCGAGTTCGTCGCCGATGCAGAGGAGCGGGAGAAGATGCTGGCGACCATCGCCGAGGTCCAGAAGATGACCGAGGCCACGCTCGCCTTCGCCCGCGAGGAGGCGACGGCCGAGGGCACCCGCACCGTCGACCTGCCGGCGCTGGTCGAGAGCCTGTGCGACGACCTGGCCGAGCTGGGCCGGGACGTCACCTTCCAGGAGGGGCCGAAGATCAGCTATCGCTGCCGGCCCGATGCGCTGCGCCGCGCCATCCGCAACCTGGTCGAGAACGCGGTCCGCTACGGCGAGCGCGCCCGGGTCCATGTGGCGCGGAGCGGCGACGGCGTCGAGATCGTGATCGAGGATGACGGGCCGGGCATCCCGGACGGCGCCGCCGAGCAGGTCTTCGCCCCGTTCTTCCGGATCGAGAACTCGCGCAACCCGGAGACCGGCGGCGTCGGCCTCGGCCTGTCGATCGCCCGCACCATCGTGCGCCACCATGGCGGCGACATCGCCCTGGCCAACCAGGCCAGGGGCCTGCGCGCCACCATCAGCCTGCCGCGTGTGGGGTAGGGAGACTCCCTACCCCAGGCCTCGCTCAGTGCTTGGTCTCGACCGACGCCGGCGCCTTGCGGCGCGCGGCCCGGCGGGACAGCATGTTCAGCCCCTCGACCAGGGCCGAGAACGCCATCGCGGCGTAGATGTAGCCCTTCGGCACATGCGCCCCGAAGCCTTCGGCGATCAGCGTCATGCCGATCATCATCAGGAAGCCCAGCGCCAGCATCACCACGGTCGGGTTGGCGTGGATGAAGCGGGACAGCGGATCGGCGGCGGCCAGCATCACCGCCACGGCGACGATCACCGCGATCACCATGATCGCCACATGCTCGGTCATGCCGACCGCGGTGATGATGCTGTCGAGCGAGAACACCAGGTCGAGCAGCAGGATCTGCCCGATCGCCGCGCCGAAGCCCAGCGTCGCCTTGGCGGTGCCGAAGACGTCGTCGGCCGGGGCCGGGTCGACGCTGTGGTGGATCTCCTTCGTCGCCTTCCACACCAGGAACAGGCCGCCGCCGATCAGGATCAGGTCGCGCCAGGAGAAGGGATGGCCGAGGACCTCGAACACCGGCGCGGTGAGCTTGACGATGATCGAGACCGTGCCCAGCAGCGCCAGCCGCAGGAACAGCGCCAGCCCGATGCCGATCCGGCGCGCCTTGCTGCGCTGGCTCTCAGGCAGCTTGTTGGTCAGGATCGAGATGAAGATCAGGTTGTCGATGCCGAGCACGACCTCCATGACGACGAGGGTGGCCAGGGCGATCAGGGCGGTCGGATCGGAGATCCAGGAGAAGTCCACGGGAGGTCCCTCGGAGTGGTGGGGGATGGGCGGTCGGGCGGAGCCGGGGCTTCGGCCTTCACTCCAACAGCGGCCGCTCGGTCTCCGGCCGTGCCGAGGCGTGCCGGACGAGTTCGAGCGTCAGCTGCCGGGAGAAACCCCCGGGCTTCGGCGGCCGCTCTCGCGGCGCAGCACTGGCCGGCTCGTCGTCGGCGATCGGGATCGTCGACCGGCGCGTCAGGTCAGCGGATGGCATTGCCCCCTCGTCATCAGCCCCGACAGTCGTCGGCGCCGTCGTCCAACTGGCCGTTCAGCCGCGACAATTCAAGATGGGACAGCATACCGCACCCCCGATCCCTCATGGCGTTCGACAGGCGCGCAGCTCCCAAGCTGGCTCGCTCGCTTCGATTGACATGAACGTACCGGTTAGTACATTTTTGCCGAAAACCACACCGGCGCGGGCCGTCCATGATCCCTATTCGCCCTACAGCTCTCCGCGTCGGCCTGATCGGCGCCGGCATCCAGGCGTCGCGGACGCCGGCGATGCATATGCGCGAGGGGGTGGAACAGGGGCTGCGCTACGATTACGAGCTGATCGACCTCGAAGCGCTCGGCCGGGGCGTCGAGGCGCTGCCCGAACTGGTGGAGGCGGCGGAGCGGCGCGGCTTCGCCGGGCTCAACATCACCCATCCCTGCAAGCAGGCGGTGATCCCGCTGCTGCACGCGCTGTCCGACGACGCGCGGGCGTTGGGCGCCGTCAACACCGTGGTGTTCGAGGGCGGCCGGCGGACCGGCCACAACACCGACTGGTGGGGCTTCGCCGAGAGTTTCCGGCGCAGCCTGCCGGATGTGCGCAAGCACCGCGCGGTCCAGCTCGGCGCCGGCGGCGCCGGGGCGGCGGTGGCGCATGCCGCCCTCACCCTGGGAATCGGCGCGCTCGCGATCTTCGATGTCGACCAAGACCGGGCCGAGACGGCGGCCGCCGCCCTGTCCGCCCGGTTCGGGGCGGGGCGCGCGGTGGCCGGCACCGACCTCGCCGCCGCCATGGCAGCGGCGGACGGGCTGATCCACGCCACCCCGACCGGGATGGCGAAGCATCCCGGCCTGCCGCTGCCGGCCGAGCTGCTGGCGCCACGGCACTGGGTGGCCGAGATCGTCTACTTCCCGCTGGAGACCGAGCTGCTGCACATCGCCCGCGCCCGCGGCTGCCGCACCCTCGACGGCGGCGGCATGGCGGTGTTCCAGGCGGTCGAGGCGTTCCGGCTGTTCACCGGCCTCACCCCGGATTCCGACCGGATGACCCGGCACTTCGCCTCGCTCGGGCCGGGGTAGCGGCTTTTGCGGGAGCCTCCGCCTCGCCCCGCAGCAGGCGGATCACCGCGTCGCCGATCATCCGCCGGTGCGTCTCGCGCAAGCCCGGCTCCGACAGGTCGCGGCGGAAGATGGTGCCGAAGGTGTGGCGGTTGGAGACGCGGAAGAAGCAGAAGGCGCTGATCAGCATGTGCAGGTCGATCGGGTCGATCCCGGCCCGGAACACGCCCGCTGCCTGCCCACGCTCCAGGATCGCGGCGATGGTCTGGACGATGCCGAGATTGGTGCTGCGGATCGAGGCGGTGTGCGCCAGATGCTCGGCCCGGTGGATGTTCTCGATGCTGACCAGGCGGATGAAGTCGGGATGCGCCTCGTCATAGTCGAAGGTGAACTCCGCCAGCCGCCGCATCGCCTCCTCCGGGGCCAAGTCCTCCAGATGCAGCGCCGCCTCGGCGGTGCGGATATCGGCATAGGCCTTCTCCAGCACCGCGTGGTACAGCCCCTCCTTGCCGCCGAAATAATAGTAGATCATGCGCTTGGAGGTGCGGGTCCGCTCCGCGATCGCGTCGACCCGCGCGCCGCTCAGCCCATGGGTCGCGAACTCCTCGGTCGCGACCTCGAGAATGTTCTCCTTGGTGCGCTCGGGATCGTTCTTGCGGGCGGTCTTCCGCTCCTCGGCACCCGACTTGGTCCTGCCCGCCATCGCCCTGGCCCGCTCCCCGCACCGACGCCGCCGCCCGATCGGCGGACATGCTTCTACTTCTCCGGAACTTCGCAGCGGCGAACAAGCGGTTTTCGGACCGATCATTGCCGGGCGGCACCGGAGACTTGACTATACGTACCAGTTCGTACATTTGTGAGAAAGACAAAATCAGAACCGGCGAAGCCGCGGCCGGCGGCCACCACAGGGAGAGCCCGATGCGCCTTGCCGTCGAAGCCTATTTCGCGCTGCTGAAGGTGCTGATAGCCCTGCTGCTGGCCGGGATGGTGGTGCTGGTCTTCGGCAACGTCGTGCTGCGCTACGCCTTCAACCAGGGGCTGACCGAGTCGGAGGAGCTGTCGCGACTGTTCTTCGTCTGGCTGATCTTCCTCGGCGCCGTGGTGGCGCTGCGTGAGCGCGGCCATATCGGCGTCGACACGCTGCTGCGCCGCCTGCCCCGGCCGGCGGCCAAGGCCTGTCTGGCCCTGTCCGGCGCCCTGGCGCTGCTGGCGATCTGGCTGCTGCTGAAGGGCAGCGTCGAGCAGGCCGTGATCAACCTCGACGTCGCCTCCCCGGCCGTCGGCTATCCGATGGCGCTGCTGTATGGCGCCGGCATCGCCTTCGCGGTGCCGGCCGCGATCATCATCCTGGCCGACCTCGCCCGCCTGCTGCTCGGCCGCGCCGGGCCGGAGGAGCTGATCCTGGTCCGCGAGTCCGAGGAACTCGCCGGCCTCGACGCTCCGAGGAAGGGCTGAGCCGTGGTCGTCGCGGTCTTCCTGTCGTCGCTGCTCGGCACTATGGCGATCGGCATGCCGATCGCCTTCGCCCTGATCCTCAGCGGTGTCGCGCTGATGATCCATCTCGGCCTGTTCGATTCCCAGATCGTCGCCCAGAACGTGATCAACGGCGCCGACAGCTTCCCGCTGATGGCCGTGCCCTTCTTCATGCTGGCCGGCGAGGTGATGAACACGGGCGGCCTGTCGCGCCGCATCGTCGACCTCGCCATGGCGCTGGTCGGCCATATCCGCGGCGGGCTCGGCTTCGTCGTCATCCTGGCCGCCTGCCTGCTCTCCAGCCTGTCCGGCTCGGCCCTGGCCGACGCCGCGGCGCTCAGCGCCCTGCTGCTGCCGATGATGCTGAGATCCGGCCATGGCGCCGCCCGGTCCGGCGGGCTGATCGCCTCGGCCTCGATCATCGGGCCGATCATCCCGCCCAGCATCGGCTTCGTGCTGTTCGGCGTGATCGGCGGCGTCTCGATCACCAAGCTGTTCCTGGCCGGCATCGCGCCCGGCCTGATGATCGCGCTGGCCCTCTGCATCGCCTGGCTGCTGGTGGCCCGGCGCGAGCAGATCGACCTGCCGCCGCGCCGCAGCGGGGCTGAGCGCCTGCGCGCCCTGGTCGACAGCCTGTGGGCGATGCTGCTGCCGGTGATCATCGTCGTCGGGCTGAAATTCGGCGTCTTCACCCCGACCGAGGCCGGCGTCGTCGCCGCGGTCTATTCGCTGTTCGTGGCCATGGTGGTGTACCGCGAGCTGAGTCCCGGACAGCTGTTCGAGGTCTTCGTCTCCGCCGCCAAGACCACCGCCGTGGTGATGTTCCTGGTGGCGGCCGCCGGCGTCTCCGCCTGGCTGATCACCGTCGCCGACCTGCCGGGCCAGCTGGCCGCCATGCTCGACCCGTTCATGGACAGCCCGATGCTGCTGATGGCAGTGATCATGCTGCTGGTGGTCGCCGTCGGCACCGCCATGGACATGACCCCGACCATCCTGATCCTGACGCCGGTCTTGATGCCGGTGATCAAGCAGGCGGGCATCGACCCGGTCTATTTCGGCGTGCTGTTCATCATCAACAACTCGATCGGCCTGATCACCCCGCCGGTCGGCACCGTGCTGAACGTCGTCTGCGGCGTGTCGAAGCTGACCATGGAGGATCTGATGAAGGGCGTCTGGCCCTTCCTCCTGGCCGAGCTGGCGGTGCTGGCCCTGCTGATCCTGTTCCCGGAGCTGGTCATGGTTCCGGCCAAATGGCTGGCCCGATGACCGCGCCGGCCGACACCCACAAGATCGAACAATCCTTGGGAGGATCATCATGTCCAGGACCCTGACCGGCCTGATCGCAGCACTATCGGCGGCGCTGCTGCTGGCCCCCGCGGCACGGGCCGAGATCCGCGAACAGCACATCAAATTCGCGGCGGCGAACAGCAAGGGCCATCCCCAGGTCATGGGCATGGAGAAGTTCGCCGCGATCGTCGCCGAGAAGAGCGGCGGCAAGATCACGGTGCAGCTGTTCCCGGGCGGCACGCTGGGCGGCGACGTGCAGACCCTGTCGGGGCTGCAGGGCGGCATCGTCGAGATGACGGTGATGAACGCCGGCATCCTGTCCGGCAACGCCCCGGCCTTCGGGGCGGTCGACCTGCCCTTCCTGTTCGACACGCCCCAGGAGGCCGATGCGGTGATGGACGGCCCGTTCGGCGCCCATCTGCTGACCCTGCTGCCCGCCAAGGGACTGGTCGGCCTGGCCTATTGGGAGCTCGGGTTCCGCAACCTGACCAACAACCGCCATCCGGTGGCCAAGGTCGACGACATCAAGGGCCTGAAGATCCGCACCATCCAGTCGCCGATCCCGATCGCGCTGTTCAACGCGCTCGGCGCCAACGCCGTGCCGATGCCCTATCCCGAGCTGTATGGCGCGCTGGACACCGGCACGGTCGACGGCCAGGAGAACCCGTCGGCCAACATCATCAACGCCAAGTTCTACGAGGTGCAGAAGTACCTGACCCTGACCCGGCACCAGTACAACCCGCAGATCGTCCTGGTCAGCAAGTCGTTCTGGGACAAGCTGAACGACGAGGAGCGGGCGGTGCTGCAGTCGGCCGCGACCGAGGCGCGGGACTATCAGCGCCAGGTGTCGCGCGAGGCCGACGCCAAGGCGCTGGACGAGATCCGCGCCAACGGCATGGAGGTGACCGAGCTGCCGCCCGAAGAGGTGGCGAAGCTGCGCGCCGCTACGACGCCGGTGGTCGAGGAGTTCCGCCCCAAGATCGGCGACGACACCATCGCGCTGCTGCAGGCCGAGCTGGACAAGCTGCGCAAGAAGTGATGCGCGCCGGGAGGTCGTGCCGATGAAGACGTCGATCGCCACCGTGTCCCTGAGCGGCGACCTGCGCGACAAGCTGGAGGCGATCGCCGCCGCCGGCTTCGACGGCGTCGAGATCTTCGAGAACGACTTCCTGTCCTTCGACGCGGCGCCGCGCGAGGTCGGGCGGATGGTGCGCGACGCCGGGCTGGTGGTGACCACCTTCCAGCCCTTCCGCGACTTCGAGGGCATGCCCGAGCCGCAGCGTATGCGCGTGTTCGACCGGGCCGAGCGCAAATTCGACCTGATGGCCGAGCTCGGCGCCGGCCTGCTGCTGGTCTGCTCCAACATCTCGCCGGCGGCGCTGGGCGGCATCGACCGCGCCGCCGCGGATTTCCGCGAGCTGGGCGAACGGGCGGCGAAGCGCGGGCTGAAGGTCGGCTTCGAGGCGCTGGCCTGGGGCCGCCACGTCAACGACCACCGCGACGCCTGGGAGATCGTGCGCCGCGCCGGCCATCCGGCCATCGGGCTGATCCTGGACAGCTTCCACACCCTGTCGCGCGGCATCGACCCGGACAGCATCCGCGCCATCCCGGCCGATCGGATCTTCCTGGTGCAGCTGGCCGACGCGCCGCGCCTGGAGATGGACCTCCTGTCCTGGAGCCGGCATTTCCGCAACCTGCCGGGCCAGGGCGACCTGCCGGTGACCGCCTTCACCGAGGCGGTGGCCGCGACCGGCTATGACGGCGTCTACTCGCTGGAGATCTTCAACGACCATTTCCGCGCCGGCTCGGCCCGGTCGGTCGCGATCGACGGCCGGCGGTCGCTGCTACAGCTGGCCGACACGCTGGAGCGGCGCAGGCCCGCCGCCGAGCGGACCCGGCCGCTGCTGCCGGAGCGCGCCCGGTGCCTGGGCGTCGAGTTCGTCGAATTCGCGGTCGACGAGGCCGGCGCGATCGAGCTGGAGGCGCTGTTCGCCGGCCTCGGCTTCGCCCGGTGCGGCCGCCACCGGTCGAAGGACGTGACCCTGTGGTCGCAGGGCGGCATTGCCCTTCTCGTCAACCGCGAGAAGGAGGGCTACGCCCATGCCGCCTACATCATGCACGGCCCCGCCGCCTGCGCGATCTGCCTCGGGGTCGACGATGCCCGGGCGGCAATGGCGCGGGCCGGCGCCCTGCTGGCGACCGGCTTCCGCCAGGAGGTCGAGCCGGGCGAGCTGGAGATCCCGGCGATCCGTGGCGTCGGCGGCAGCCTGATCTATCTCGTCGACCCCACGAGCGAGCTGGCGCGATGGCGCGAGGTCGACTTCGTCCCGGTCGAGGACGCGACGCCGGCAGCCGGGCTGACGCGGATCGACCACCTGTCGCAGTCGATGCAGTATGACGAGATGCTGTCCTGGCTGCTGTTCTACAGCGCGATCTTCGATCTGGCGAAGACGCCGGAGCTGGAGATCCCGGACCCGGCCGGGCTGGTGCGCAGCCAGGTGGTGCAGAACGCCGAGGGCACGCTGCGCGTCGTGCTGAACGCCTCGCAGAGCCACCGCACTTTGTCGGCGCGCTTCCTGTCGGAGTTCTTCGGCTCCGGCATCCAGCACATTGCGCTGGAGACCGGCGACATCTTCGCCGCCGCGGCCCGGATGCGGCAGGCCGGCGTCAGGTTCCTGCCGATCCCGGCCAACTATTACGACGACATCGAGGCCCGCTTCGGGCTGGAGCCCGATCTGCTCGACCAACTCCGCGAGGCCGGCATCCTGTACGACCGCGATGGCGGCGGCGGCGAGTTCTTCCAGCTCTACACCACCAGCTTCGCCGACCGTTTCTTCTTCGAGATCGTGCAGCGCTGCGGTTATGCCGGCTTCGGCGCCGCCAACGCCCCGATCCGCCTGGCGGCGCAGACCCGCCTGGCGCCGGACGTCACCATGCCGCGGATTTGAGGCGGCTTACACCACCCCCTCTTGAGGCCGACTCCCCGTTGCCCTTCCTCGTCATGGCGAGCGAAGCGTGGCCATCCAGGGGCCGGTGCGAGCGGTCATGGATGGCCACGCCCCTTCGGGGCTCGCCATGACGGTGAAGAACAAGGGTCATGGTCAATGAGGGCTGGTATTACTTGATGTCGCTCTTGTCGAGCTTGGGCCAGTTCGCCTTGGCCTGGTCGATGTAGCCCTTGGTGTCCTTCATCCAGGTGTCGCGGACGCCGAGGTCGTAGTTCAGGTACAGCCGGCCGTCGACGATCGACCAGGCCTCGGGCTCGATCTTCACCAGGTAGCCGCGGGACGTGCCATAGGCGCAGAAGCCGCCGAAGGCCGGCATGTACTTGTCCGGATCGGCCGCGAACAGCGCCTTGTCCTCGGCGCTGGCGAACCACCAGGTGGCGCCGTCGTGCTGCACGGCGAATTCGGGCTTGCCCTGGCGCGGACCGCCCTCGCGGAAATAGGCGACCGGGTCGTAGCCGCGGATCGCGACGTTGTCGGCCGGTGCCCCCAGCGTGTTGACGGGGCGGGGCGCCTCCTGCGCCTGAGTGGCCAGAGGGGCTATGCAGGCCAGCGCGGCCAGCGCCAGCAAAGTGCGTCGGAACATGACAGGCTCCTCCCTTCAGGGATGCGGGGTCACTGGGCCAGCAGCGCGGCAGCGCGCAGCCGGGCCAGCTCCTGCTCCAGCTCGCGGATGCGCCGGTCCTTGCGGGCCAGCTCGCGGGCGACGGCTTCGTCGGACCGCTTCGGGTCCTCGGGTCGAGTGCTCGGGGTCATGGCAGAACCTCGCTGGTGATCGGGGTTGCGGGCAGGCCCAGCGCGGCCAGGCCACCGTCCAGCCAGCCGGCGCGCACCTCGTGCCCGCCATCGTGCAGGCACAGGGTGAGCGGGCCGCGCTCGCAGCCTTGCGCCCGGGCGCAGGCGATGCCGGCGATGGTCACCGGCGTGTCGGCGCCGAGACGGCAGCCGGCCCGCGCCTCCAGCACCGCCAGGCTGAGGAAGGTGTCGCCCTGGTGCCAGCGGTCGCCGATGGCGCGGCCGGCCAGGGGGAAGGTGCGGTCGGCCCGGCCGTGGAAATGGACCAGCGGCGGCGGCACCGCCTGGCAGTCCGAGGGCTGCGGCAGCGGGTCCCAGAACACGCCGGAGAAGGTGACGGCGCCGGCGACGCGGCCGCCGAGGTGGCAGGCCACATACCAGGCCATCGACGCGCCCTGCGAGAAGCCGCCGACCACCACCCGGTCCGGCCCGAAGCCGAAGCGGCGCTGCAGGTCGTCCAGCACCTCGCCGGCGAAGCGGGTGTCGTCGCGGTCATGGCTGGGCGAGGTCTCGAACGACCAGGTGCGGTCGAGCCCGTCCGGCGCGGCGAAGGCCAGGCCATGGGCGCGGGCCACGGCGATCAGCTCGGTCGCCCGCATCTGGTCGGCGGCCGAGCTTTCATAGCCATGGAAGAAGACATAGACGCCGACCGGCGCCCCGCCCGGAGGCAGGGCGATGCGGTATTCGCCGTCGGCGACGCGGCACGGCACGTCGCCGCCGCAGGCCTCGGTCCCGGCCGCGAGCGCGGGCTGCAGCGCCAGGATCAGCGCGGCGCCGGCCAGGAGGGTCGCGAGACTGGCCATCACGCCACCTCCGACGCCGCCGAGCCGGCGGTGCGGGCCGGCATCGCCTTGAACCAGGCGACGGCATAGGCGACCGCGACCAGCACACCGAAGCCGGCCAGATTGGCGGCGGCGGTGGTGAAGGCATCGCGGCCGGTGTGGTCCAGCAGCATGCCCAGCAGCTGGGCCGTGACCATGCCGCTGACGAAGACGGCCAGCGTCTGCTGCCCGACCTTGGAGATCACGGCGACCGCCGCGCCCTTCAGCCGCGCCCCGCCGGGGCCGACCAGATGGGCGGCGAGATAGGCCAGCGCCAGGAAATGCACCAGGCGAAGGACGCCGAAATGGGTCTTGTCGGTCAGCGGTTCCAGCGCCCGGGCCCAGCCGCCGAAGAAGGGCGATGCCTCGAGGATCCGGTAATAGGCGAAGGGCACCGTCGCCAGCACGAAGAGCGCGGCCAGCGCCATCAGGGTCCAGCTGAAGCCGGGCGCCGGCAGGGTGCGGCGCATCAGGAAGAAGCCGAGATAGAACAGCAGCTGCCAGCCGAACGGATCGAAGAACCAGGGGCGGTCCGACCAGGGTTCGGCCGGCAGGTCCAGGAGATGCGCCTGGGTCAGGCCCCAGATCGCGGCCATCAGCACGAAGGGAAGCGCCTTGTGCAGCCGCTCGGCCAGGATCATCGCCGGCATCAGCGCCAGGATCACCAGGTACATCGGCAGGATGTCGAAGTAGTTCGGCACATAGGCCAGGGCCAGGAACCGCGGCAGCAGGCCGACCGGATCGGCGAAGAAATGCGGCAGGTTCAGCTCGACGATGTAGCTCTCGCCGCCCGGCCGGGTGCCGGCCGCCGCCACCAGCGCGGCGATGACGACGAAGACCGCGACATGGATCCAGTAGATCTGCCAGACCCGGCGGGCGACGCGGCCGGTGCCGCAGGCGAAGCCGTCGCGGTCGAACACCCGGCCGAAGGCGATGGCCGAGGCCATGCCGGACAGGAACACGAACATCTCGGTGGCGTCGGAGAAGCCGAAGCGCGCCGGGATCCACAGGATCCACTGATTGTCCGGGATATGCGCGGTCAGGATGATCAGCATCCCGAGGCCGCGGAAGACATCGAGCCGCGGGTCGCGCCGGGGCTTCGCCGCGATGGCGCTGGACAGCGCCTCGCGCGTCAGCTCAGAAGGCCTGGTGATATGCATCGGCGTCGAACCTGCAGACGATCAGGGTGAAGCGGTCGCGGTCCCGGGCGGCGGCCAGCTCGGCTGCCAGCTCCGTCCCGCTCGCGACGGTGCGGCCATGGCCGCCGAAGCCGGCGGCAACCGCGGCGAAATCGGTGAGGCCGAGGCCGACGCCATGCGGCGCCAGCCCGGCCGAATTCTGCTTCAGGGCGATCAGGGCCAGGCTCTGGTCCTGGAACAGCACGATGGTAACGGGCAAGCCGAGGTCGCGCAGGGTGGCGAGCTCGCCGATCCCCATCTCCAGCCCGCCATCGCCCATCACGGCGACGATGCGGCGCGACGGGTCGGCGACCTTGGCGCCGATCGCCAGCGGCAGGGCCGCGGCCATGGTGCAGAAGCCGGTCGATTGCAGCAGCGACAGCGGCCGCCGCGCCACCCATTTCTGCGACAGGAGGATGCGGTGGGCGCCGGCATCGACGGTGACCAGGTCGCCCTCCCCCACCGCGCGGTTCAGCACCTCGACGATGGCGTGCGGGCCCCATTCGGCGGGGGCGGCGAAGCGCTTTACCAGCGCCGCCCGGGCCACTGCGGGCTCACCGTCAGTCCAGGTCTGCGTCGCCTTTTCGGCTTCCAAATTGCCTCTCCCGCTTGCGGGAGAGGTCGGAGCCGCGCCAGCGGCTCCGGGTGAGGGGATTTTGTCGAGGCCGGAGCCAGCCCTCACCCGGTCGTCCTGCGGACGCCCGACCTCTCCCGCCAGGCGGGAGAGGCAATTCGAGACACCGCCACCTTCCTGGCAATTGTCTGCACTGATTGCCTCGGCCAGCGCCTCGATCGCCGCCGCGGGGGCTGCCAGGAGGCGCGTACCGGCGTGGTGCATGGCGTGGTCGGCCGGGGCGGCGGTGATCTCGACGATCCGGTCGGGATCCGAGACCGGGTCGAGCCAGCCGAGCCGCATCTCGATCGGGTCGTAGCCGACGAACAGCAGCAGGTCGGCCCGGGCGAACAGCGGCAGCAGCACCGCGTCGGCCAGCGGCGACAGCCCGGCGCCGCCCAGCGCCAGGGGATGATCCTCCGGCACCAGCCCCTTGGCCTTGTAGGTGGTGACCACCGGAGCGCCGAGCCGTTCGGCCAGGCGCAGCAACGCCGGGCCGGCGCCGCCCTGCGCCGCCTCCAGCCCCGCCAGGATCAGCGGCCGGCGGGCCTGGGACAGCCGCTCGGCCAGCGCCGCGATCGCCGGGTCCTGTGGCGCCACCGCCGGGCGCAGCACCGCCGGCGGGGCGACCGGCCGCGGCGCCGGATCGGGCATCGCCGCCACCGCCGGCGACAGATCGAGATGCACCGGCCCCATCGGCTCGGCCAGCGCGATGGCCAGGGCCCGCGCCACGGTCTGGCCGGCGCTCTCGGGCTCGACCTCGAAGCTGGCCTTGACCAGCGGCCGCAACATCGCCGCGTGGTCGATCACCTGGTGGGTGTAGCGAGCCCGGGTCGGCCGGTCGACGATGCCGGAGATCACCACCAGCGGCACATGCTCCTGCGCCGCGTCGGCGATGCCGTTGACCGCATTCGCCAGCCCCGGACCGACGGTGGCCACAAGCAGGCCAGGCGTGGCCGTGGTCACCGAGGCGCCGGCGGCCATGATCGCCGCCGCGGTCTCGTGCCGGGCCAGGTGGAAGCGGATGCCTGCCGCCTCCAGCCCGTCGATCAGGGTCACGACCTCGCCGCCCGGCATGCCGAAGGCGTGGCGGATGCCATGGTCATGCAGGGTGGCGGCGATCGTGTCGGCGATGCGGGTCATTTACCGGGCGCTTTCAGCGGGTTGCGACTCGCGGAAGCGTACGACGAAGGCGACGACCAGGCCGAACAGGATGTGGCCCACCAGCGAGGCCCAGGTCAGCGGGATGAAGCCGAGAAAGGCGGGCAGCCCGGCGATCAGATGCGCCATGATGTACAGGGCGAAGATCCACAGCCCGATGCCGAAGCCGGCGCCGGTCAGCACCAGCGGCAGCTGCGGCAGGATCCGGCGCTGCAGCGGCCGGGCGATAAACAGGTAGCCGATGGGGTAGAAGACGATGCCGACGATGGCGTGGATCAACTCGCCCGCCACCCAGCTCTGGAAGCCGAAGACGGACTGCACCAGGGCCGCGGGCTCCAGCGGACCGCCGACCAGGAAGGGCGTGATGCCGCGGGCCCAGACCTCCCAGGTCAGGTCGGCGGCGATGCCGGCCAGCAGGATGGTCGGGACGAGGCGGCCGGTGACCGCGGGAAACAGCGGCGTGGCGGATGTCTGGGTCATGGTCATGATGGGGATCTCCAGGGGTGTTCAGCGGTGGGCGCAGAGGCGTGGGGACAGGGCGCGGCCGTCGACCGCCGCGATCAGACGGTCCTCGGCCTTCAGGCGGCTTCGGGCGCCGCGGATCGCCCGCAGCGCCGGGGCGTCGCCGCGCCGGGACGCGGCCTCGGCCAGGGCCAGGACGAACAGGTCGCGCTGGGCGTTGCTGCCGCCGATCTGCGGCAGGGCGGCGGCGAGCCGGTCGAGCGCGCCGCGCTCTCCACCCAGCCCCGTGATCGCACGGGCCAAGGGCAGGCCGAGATCGGCCGCGACCCGGGCCTGGTCGCCGGTGCCCTGGGCGCGGACCTGCAGCGCCATCACCAGCTCCGCCGCCGCCGGCCGGTCGCCGAGGGCGACCAGCGCGATCAGGCTGTGCAGCGACGCGAAGACCAGGGTGGTGTCGGCGCGGCGCTTGCGGGCGATCTCCGCCAGATCGGCCCAGCGGCCGCCGACATCGACGCCCAGCCGCTCCAGCCGCCACAGCAGCGACACGGCATTGGCCATGTCGCGGAAATCGTCGGTCGGCGTCGGCCGCACCTCCTGGTCGTAGAGGCGCAGCACGCACTCATTCTCACCGCGATCGAGATGCAGCAGCGCCAGGTGCCAGGCCATGTGGAAGCTGAAATTGTTGCAGCGGGACCAACTGCCGCGGCTGCCCTCCAGCCAGGCGATGCCGGCGGCGGTCTCGCCCCGCATCTCATGGACATGCGAGACGGCGTGCAGCCCCCAGGCATCGTCCGGTTCCATCGCCACGGCCTGCCGGCCATAGGCCTCGGCGGCGGCGTAAGCACCATGCTCCTCGATGGCGAAGGCGTGGCAGCCGAGCAGGAAGCCGGCGGCCGGACGGTCGGGCGCCCACACCGTCATCATCCGCTGCGAGGCGGCCAGCATGCCGGCGGCGTCGCCGAGCATGAAGCGCAGCGCATGCGCGATCTTGAACGGCAGGAAGGTGGCCGGCCGGTCGGCGAAACGGAGGTCCAGGCAGTCGGCGGCGTCGGCGAAACGGTCCTCGGTGGCATGGCCCAGCGCCTCGACCAGGGCTCGCTCGTCAGCGGTGCCGCCGTCCTGCACCGCCAGCGCCCGCCGGGCCTCCGCCAGCGCCTGACGCGCCGGGGCCGCCAGCTCCTGGCGCGCCAGGATCAGGTTGGCGAAGCCCTTCAGCGCCAGGGCCGGGACATGATCCGGGTCGGCGTCCAGCGCCCGGCCGAGGGCGATGCCGGTCGACGGCCGGTGGGCCGCGAGGCCGCGCACCGCCTCTTCGAAGGCGCTGGCGGCGTCGGCGCTGGCGGAGCTGGTCGAAAGGTCGAAGGCGTCCAACGGCATGTCGGGGTCCTTTGGGCAAGGCTCGACCGTGGCGTCGATCGGGCGACGCGGCGGCACATCGGTTCAGAGGGATGGTCGGTGCGAGGTCTGCCGGAGGCTCAGCCGTCCGGGGTTGCGACCCTCGACCGCAATGCAGAAGGGCCGGCCGGGGCGGCAAGATGCGTCGTCGCCGGATCAACGGCCCTCGGGGCAAGAAGAGGCAGGAGACGATCCATGGGATGTTCCGCGGAAGAGGCACGCCGCAATGGGCTTGTGACGGCTTCTTCGATGGCCGGACGGCTGGTATTACACGGCCGGTGAAATTTTTTCTGATGCCGGCCGAGCAATGCGCCCGGTCCTGTAACGAATCCGGAGTCGGAGCCGTATGAGGTGATGACGCGTGAATGATCCGTTGCGGGAGGACCAGTGGGCGACATGGATGCGGGCCGCGATCTCGGGCGACGCCGGTGCCTATCGCCTGTTCCTGCAGGCGGTGACGCCGCATCTCCGCGCCATGGCGCGGCGACGCGGTCCCCTGTTCGGCGCCTCGGCCAACGATGCCGAGGACGTGGTGCAGGAGGTGCTGCTGGCGATCCATCTGAAGCGCGGGTCCTGGGACCAGTCGCGGCCGATCGGCCCGTGGATCTCGGTGATCGTGCGCAACAAGATGATCGACGCGCTGCGCCGGCGCGGCCGCCATGTCGACGTGCCGATCGAGGATGTGATCGACACGCTGGAAGCGGATGCGCCGCCGGACGGGCTGCAGCAGCGGGACGTCGAGCGCCTGCTGTCGCAGCTGAAGGACCAGCAGCGCGACATCGTGCGCTCGATCTCGGTCGAGGGCGGCAGCGTGCGCGAGACCGCCACGCGACTGAGCATGACCGAAGGCGCCGTGCGCGTGGCGCTGCACCGCGCGCTGAAGGCCTTGGCCGCCTTGTATCGGAGTGAACCCGGGTGAAGACCGACGACCTCATCACCGCCCTGGCGCAGGATGCGCCGATCCGCTGGCCGCTCGGCCGTGCGGTGGCGGCCGCCATGGCCGGCGGCGCGGTCGTGGCCGGGGTGATCTTCTTCGCCGGCATCGGCGTGCGGCCGGACGTGATGCAGGCGGTCGAGACCGTCCGCTACTTGTTCAAATTCATCGTCACCCTGGCGCTGGCCGTCACCGCCACCGGGCTGATCCTGCATCTGGCGCGGCCGGGCGTGCCGCTGGGCGCCTGGCGCTGGGCGCTGCTGGCCGCGCCGGTCCTGCTGGCCGTCTCGGTCGCGCTGGAGATGATGGCGATGCCGATGTCCACCTGGGGCACGCGGTGGATCGGCACCAACGCGCCCTGGTGCCTGACCCTGATCCCGCTGATGGCGCTGGGGCCGCTGGCCCTGATGCTGCTGGCCCTGCGCCAGGGCGCGCCGCGGCGGCCGGGGCTGGCCGGCGCGGTGGCCGGGCTGGTGGCCAGCGGCATCGCCGCGACCTTCTATGCCGCGCATTGCCCCGACGACAGCCCGTTCTTCGTCGCCACCTGGTACACGCTGGCGACCGGGATCGTGGTGCTGATCGGCACCCTGGCGGGCAGGCGCTGGCTGCGCTGGTAGGGCTACGTCAATCCGGGTAGGCGCTCGTCAGCCCCTGCAGGTGGTTGCGGTACTGGGAGCCATAGGCGGAAGGGGTGCCGGCTTCGTCGGTGATCAGGCCGATGTTGAAATCGCTGGTGCCGCAGGTGCCCGGCCAGGTGTTGAAGTTCCAGGCCATATAGCCCTGCTGCTTGCTCTCGACGAAGGCCCAGAGCCGGTCCAGGTAGTTCGTGTCGCAGCTGGCGCCGAAGTGATCGGCCATGCCGAACTCGCCGACGATCAGCGGCACCTGGTCCATCACCGGCCCGACCTCGTCCTCCCAGCACTGCTCGCTGGTGCAGGTCGCGAAATTGTACTGGTGCCAGGAGGCGACGATGCCGTTCTCCGGGTCGGTCGGCTTGTAGGCCAGCCAGTGGCTGAGGTCGCCGGAGAGCCCGAGCCCGCCGACCATCAGCACGTTCTCCGCCCCGGTGGCGCGCACCGTGTTCACCAGCGTCTGCATGCCGACCGCGGTGTAGGCCGTGCCGGTCTCGACATAGCCCTCGGCGACCTTGACCGAGCAGCTGCTGCCGCCATCGCGCCAGCAGGTCCAGGCCTGGGCCGCGGGCGGGTCGTTCAGCGGGTAGGGCTCGTTGTAGAGGTCGAAGATCACCGCGCTGTTGCCCTTGAACGCGTTGGCCACGCCGGTCCAGAACGTCACCGAATGGTCCGCGTTCGGCATCGGCTGGAAGTTCAGGCCGATGGTCGACAGCGTGCCCGGCATCGCATAGTGCAGGTCGACGATGACGGCCAGGTTGTTCGCGGTCATCAGGTTGACGTAGTCGATGATCGCCTGCCGGTAGGTCGCGCCCATATAGGGGGCGTTGGCGCCGGTGGTGTTGATGCCGAGCCAGCATTGCTCGTTCAGCGGCACCCGCACGGCGTTGGCGTTCCAGGACTTGACCGCGTCGACGAAGGCTTGGTCGCGCGGCGTGGCGTCGTAGCCCTGCACGCATTCGAAGCCGGTGGTGCCGCGGTTGACGCCGTGGATGAACAGCGTCTGGCCATCGCCGTTGAGCAGCTTGTTGCCCTGCACATGCAGGCCGCTCATCGTCACGTCGGAGGGGCCGGTGCCCGGCCCGGTCATGGCCAGGTCGTCGAGATAGAAGCGGGGGCCGGCCTGATCCGAATAATGTTTGATCGCCAGGGTGTCGACCGTCGTGTTGGCGATGCCGAGATCGGCCAGCGGCACCTCGAATTTGGTCCATTGCCCCGCGGTCATCGGCGCCAGCACCGAGGTGCCCAGGAAGGTTCCGGCGCGGAAGGCGTCGACCGACACCACCTGGCCGCCCGCGGTGCCGCCATGGGCCCACAGATCGAGCGTGTCGAAGCCGGCGGTGCTGAACCCCTCCTTGTCGAAATAGAACTGCCCCCAGGGCCCGGTGGGCGTGATCCCGATCGACTTGGTGCCGGCATGCACCGGGCTGGTGACGGCGGTGTTGCTGCTGATGTTCCAACCGCTGCCCGGCGTCCAGCCGTTCTGGAACTGGTCGTCGTAGAGCACCTGCCGCGTCGGGGCGACGCTGAGCCCGATATCGTCGACGACGTAGGCCGGCAGGGTGGCGGCGGTGGCGTTCTGGATGACGAAGCCGGTGATCTGCCGGTCCTGCGCGTCGAGCGCCGACAGGTCGACCGAGTATTGCCGCCACTGGTTGGCCAGCAGCGGCGCCAGCGGCACGCTGACCAGCGGATTGCCGGCGGTGTCGCGGGCCTGCAGTTGCAGCTGCTGGCCGCCGGCCGTCCCGCCATGCGCCCAGAAGGTGAAGGCGCCATAGCCGGTGGTGTCCAGCGCGGCGGTGTGCAGGTACAGGCCGCCCCAGCCGCCCTGCACCAGCCGGATCGAGCGGGTGCCGCCATGCACCGTGGCGCTGTAGGTCAGGCTCTGGCCGGACGACCAGTTCCAGTCCTGCCAGCCGGTCTGCAGCGCATCGCCGTAGATCACCAGCGGGTCGGCGGCGCGGGCGCTGCCGGCGCTCAGCGCGCCGAGCAGTCCCAGCAGGGCGAACAGGCCCTGGAGCAGGCGGGGGCGCATGGCGTCACCGCCACTTTATCACGCCCTGCCCGGGCGAAACCAGCCACAGCGCGCCGTTGGCCGCGACCCTGGCGTAGAGCGCGAACGGGAACGCCAGGCCCTGGTTCTGCGCCGTCCAGCCGGTGGCGCCGTCGGCGCTGGTGACCACGCCCTGGCTGGTGGTGGCGTAGCCGCCGGCATGGACCGCGCTGGAGCTGCCGAAATAGACGCGGCCGGTGCTGGCATTGACCGCCACGGTCCGGCCCTGGTCGTCGGCCCGCACGCGGGTCCAGCTCTGGCCGTAATCCGCCGACCGGTACAGGCCCTTGCCGGTGCCCTTGACCGCGACCCAGATGTTGCCGCCGCGGCTGGCCAGATCCATCGGGCCGCTATAGGTCCAGACGTCGTGCAGCCAGTGCTGCCCCGCGGTCCAGCCGCTGGTCATGGTGGCGGGCAGGGTCAGCTGGTCCCAGGTGCCGGCGCTGCCGCCCTGCCAGGAGCGGTAGACCGCGCCGGCCGACAGGGCCAGGACGCCGTTGGTGTCGGTGTAATAGACCCGGAAGCAGTCGTCGTTCGGGCAGTCCAGCACCTTCGCCCACGACACGCCGTCATCCTCGCTGAGATACACGTCGCCGTTCACGGCGGCGTAGACCCAGCGGTAGGTGACGGTGCTGTCGGGCGCCACGGTCAGGCCCTCCAGGCGC
This sequence comes from Mycobacterium sp. KBS0706, assembly GCF_005938675.2. Lineage (GTDB taxonomy): Bacteria > Pseudomonadota > Alphaproteobacteria > DSM-16000 > Inquilinaceae > Inquilinus. Next base: position 103,784 of record NZ_VCCH02000010.1, on the reverse strand, counting down.
CGGATCGGGTTGGGCAGGCCCTGGGTGATGTTCTGCCAGGTCGCGCCCTTGTCCGTGCTCTTCAGCAGGTACAACGGCTCGGCGCAGGGCGTGCCGCAATTCTCCATATTGCCGCCCAGCTGCGCCCAGACCACATTGGCGCGGCCCGGATCCGCGGCCACGCTCAGGCTGTTGCCGCCCTTCCCGCCCCACCCGCCGGTGTAGGCCGTGGTGTTCAGGCTGGTCCAGCCGAGGCCGCCGTCGTCCGAGCGCCACAGGCCGAGATCCATGTAGCCGGCATAGACCACATTGGCGTCCGCCGCGCTCTGCTCGACCACGATCGGCACGACGTTGTCGATGCCGCGCGACCGCCACTTGCCGCTGACCGCGGTGGAGACGCCGTCGGCCCAGGTCTTGCCGCCATTGCTGCTGGAGTAGAGGAACTGGTTGTTGGTCCACAGCACGGTGTTCGGGCTGGACGGCCGGGCGCCGATGGTCTGGCCGAGCCCCTGGTAGCTGTAGCCCATGCCCCAGTCCTCGTCGGCCTGGGACCAGCCGCCGCTGACGCTGAGCGTGTATTTGGTCCAGCTCGTTCCGGCGTTGCTGCTCTCCCACAGGAAGCTGCCATAGGTCCCGGCCGGGCGCAGGGACTGGTCGTCGAGGCCGACGATCCTGACATGGCTGGCATTGGTGCTGTCGGCCAGGATGATGCCCGACGGCGCCTGGGTGCCGGAGGTAAGCAGCGTCCAGGAGAAGCCGGTTTCCACCGACTTGTAGACCCGCGGCGCGTTGCCGGTTGCGGCCACCGTCGCATACATCAGGTTCAGGTTCGACGGGTCGAGGCCGTAGGCGATGTCGACCAGCTTGCCCTGCTGCGGGTCCATCCGGGCGAAGGTCGCGCCGCCGTCGGTGGAGAAATGGGCCTGGTAGACCACCGAGCTTTCCGGGGTATCCGGGAAGCGTCCCCGGCCGCTGACCGCCCAGACGCCGTCGGGATCCACCGGATGGGTGCGCAGCCCGGTGATGCGCAGATTGGTCGGCAGGTTGGACCCGGTCACGGCCCAGGTCTGGCCGGCGTCGTTGGAGCGGATGATGTAGGGGCTGAGGCTGTCCCACTGCGGATGCACCGCGGCGTAGACGATGTTCGGATCGGCCGACACGGCGATGGCGGCGATGTAGCCGGTCGCGTATTTCCGGCTGAAGCCGGTGCCATTGCTGTTGCCGACGAACAGCCCGCCATCGGTGCCGACCAGCAGCTTGCCCGAGGGGTGGGCCGCCAGCGATGCGATATGGGTGACGGTCAGCCCCTGGGCCGACCCCACCGCGGTCCAGGTGGCGCCGGCATCCATGCTGAGATAGACGCCGCCGAGGTCCGAGCCGACGGCCCAGTAGCCTTCGCTGGTCACCACCGGCGAGTTGAATGCGCCGCCGCCGCCGGGGTTGCCCGGCTTCCAGGTCAGCTGCGCGTGGCCGAGCCCCGGCACGAACAGCAGCAGCGCCGCCAGCAGGACGGCCATGAGTCGATGGTTCACCGGGTCCCCCTCCCGTTATCTGTCGATCGGGACCTGAGCTGCACCCCTGTTCCCGGAGCTGCCCTCAGGCCCCAGCATGCGCAAGGCACCGCGATCCGCCGCAGCCCCCAACGCCCGTCCGCACGAAACGATCTCTCCAACGCCGTAAAACCAATCCGGCCAGCTGGAGCCTGGGACCCGGAGTCCCTATCGCGAATCACTTCCTATATGCCGGCTCACGGCGACATATTCCTGTACCCTGCGCAAGGCCTATCGTCGCAAAGCGAATAAATTCATATGAAATTCATGACGGAAGCTGCCCGGCAGCGCCGGCGCGATTCTTCACCCAGTGAGCGAGAAGTTGGAGCTCGCGCAATGCCGCGGGATCCCGGCCCGCCGCCTTGAGGAAGCCGTGGTCCTGGCCGGCGGCGACGACGAAGCGGCTGTCGGCGCGGGAGCCGAGGCGCTGGAACAGCGAGGCGGAATCGTCGAACACCGCGTCCAGCTCCGCCGCCAGGACATAGGCCGGCGCGGCGACCTCGCCGGCGAAGGCCAGGGGCCAGATGTCCGGCGCCGGCGGGCCGAGGCGCCGGTACATGACCGACAGCGTCTCCGCATCCAGCCCGTTCTCCGCCGTGCCATGACGCGCGATGCTGCCGCCCTCGATGCCGCCGAACCCGCCATACAGCAGGGCCAGCCCGGCAACCCGGGCCCGATTTTCGGGATCGAGCCCCCGCAGACCCCAGAGGGCGACGCAGGCCCCGGCGCTGTCGCCGGCCAGGATCAGCCTGTCCCCGCCGATCGCGGCGAGGGCGGCGACCGCGTCGTCGCGCTGGGCCGGGAACGGATGCTCCGGCGCCAGGCGGTAGCGCCCCGACAGCACGCGCATCCCGGTCAGCTTCGCCAGCCAGGCGGTGACGCCGCGATGGGTCGCCGGGCTTCCGGCCACGAAGCCGCCGCCATGGAAATAGACGATCGCGACACCCGGCGCCGGATCCGGTGGCGTGAACAGCAGGCCGCCGCGGAAGGCGCCAGCCTCCTCCACCGCCGATTCGGACACGTCCTCAGGCAGCGGCCCTGCCCGCTCCTCGGCATCGTGGGCGTGATGCGCCCGCAGCTCCGCGGGACTCGATGTGGCCCATGACACGCTCATGCGACGCGATCCGGACTGGGGGACGTTGACCGCGCCGTCATCGGGCGGAACACTGACAGGGATGCAACGACCAGTGGCGGGAGCGCAACGTGATTCAGCCACCCCGCGGACGCGCACAACCGGGGACGGCGCCGCCGATCACCTTCGCCGTCCTGGTCTTCCCCGGCTTCCCGACCATGGCCTTCAGCTCGGTGATCGAGCCGCTGCGCGCCGCCAACATCCTGGCCCGGCGGGAATGCTACCGCTGGATCGCCGTGGGGCTGTCCGGCGGCAAGGTCCGGGCATCGAACGGCTTCGCCATCGAGCCGGTGCTGGGCGCGCGCGAGGCGCCGCTGGTCGACCGCATCGTCGCGTGCTCCGGCGGCGACGCCGACCATGTGGTGGCCGAGCACGCGGTCGCCTGGATCCGCCGCAACCTGCGGGCCGGAGCCTGGATCGGCGCGGTCGCCGACGCCGCCTTCTTCCTGGCCCGGGCCGGGCTCCTGGACGGCCATGCATGCACCCTGCACTGGACCAGCCAGCCCGCCTTCACCGAGGCCTTCCCGGAGATCGAGCTGCGCCGCGACCTCTATGTCATCGACCGCAAGCGCTTCACCTCGGCCGGCGGCGTCGGCAGCCTGGACATGATGCTGGACATCATCGGCACGGATTGCGGGGCCGAGCTGGCGGCCGGCGTCGCCGAATGGTTCGTGCACAGCCCATTGCGGTCCAGCGTCGACCGCAAGCTGATGCCGCTGCGGCTGCGCACCGGCATCCAGGACGAGCTGGTGCTGTCGGCGATCGCGATCATGGAGGAGGCGGTGGAGGACCGGCTGCGCATGACCGGGCTGGCCGGCCGCCTCGGCGTCTCCGCCGACCGGCTGGAGCGCGCCTTCCGCGCGGCGGCCGGCACCTCCCCCGGCGCCTATTACCGCCGGCTGCGGCTGCGGCGGGCGGCGGACCTGCTGGCCCATTCCACCCTGCCGGTGCGCGACGTGGCGCTGGCCTGCGGCTTCTCCGACATGTCGAGCTTCGCCCGGGCGTTCCGTGAGCAGGAGGGCATGTCGCCCCGCGCCGCCCGTCGCGGCTGACCTCGCTCGTCAATTGTCGCGGTTGCGGAATCCCGCACGCTTTTCGCGGATGTCCGCACGAACCGTGCCTGCCGAGCGTCGCATCCTGGGACGAACAGGGAGACGCGCATGAGCATCGTGGTGTTCAACCCCGACAGCGTCGAGGACGTCGATTTCGCCGAGCGGATGCGCCATCCGGCGACCGCGGACGAATCCGGCGGCATGTGGCTGTCGGACACCGAGCCGTCCTTCGTCGACGTCCATGCGCTGCGCCAGGGCCGGCTGGCCCGGCTGCGCCGCTGGATGGCCGATTCCGGCTATGGCGCGGTGGTGCTGTTCGACCCGTACAACCAGCGCTACGCCACCGGGTCGCGCAACATGTTCGGCTACTTCCTGCGCAACTCGACCCGCTACTTCTTCGTGCCCGCCGCAGGGCCGATCGTGCTGTTCGAATATCCGCAGAGCTACCACGTCTCCACCGTGCTCGACACGGTCGACGAGGCACGGCCGTCGAAGCTGGTCTGGTCGTCGGTGTCGAACCGGGACGGCGAGAGCGCCGGCCCCTTCGCCGACGAGATCGCCGAGCTGCTCCGGGCCCATGGCGGCGGGTCGATGAAGATCGGCCTCGACCGCTGCAACCACCTGCACGCCCTGGCGCTGGAGAAGCGCGGCTGCACCGTCACCGACTGCCAGGGCGAGATCCTGGCCGTGCGCGCAGTCAAGACCCCGGAGGAGATCAAGTGCCTGCAGGCCTCGATGGCCGGGGCCGAGGCGGCGGTCGCCGCGGTGCGCGAGGCGATCAGGCCCGGCATCTCGGAGAACGAGCTGTTCGCCATCATGTATCACGAGGTGATCCGCCAGGGCGGCGAGTTCATCGAGACCCGCCTCTTGACCTCCGGCCAGCGCACCAACCCCTGGTTCAGCGAGGCCGGCGGCCGCAAGGTCCGGCCGGGCGAGCTGGTGGCGCTCGATACCGACACGATCGGCTGCTACGGCTACTATTCCGACTTCTCGCGCACCTTCCGCTGCGGGCCGGGCCGGCCGTCCGACTACCAGAAGATGCTGTACCGGATGGCGCATGACCAGATCCGGCACAATATCGGCATCGTCAGGCCGGGCATGGCCTTCCGCGAGGTGGCGGAGAAGGCCTGGACCATCCCCGACCGCTTCGTCGAGCAGCGCTACACCTCGGTCATGCATGGCGTCGGCATGCATGGCGAGACGCCGTTCATCGCCCATGCCATGGACTACGCGACCTACGGCCGCGAGGGCCACCTGCTGCCCGGCATGGTGGTCAGCGTCGAGAGCTATGTCGGCGAGAAGGGCGGGCGCGAGGGCGTCAAGCTGGAGGACGAGATCCTGATCACCGAGACCGGCACGGAGGTGCTGTCGCGCTTCCCTTATGAGGACGAGTTCCTGGACGGGGAAGTGTGATGCGGACGGCCCTGACCATCGACCCGGGCAAGGCGGCGGCGCTGTTCGTCGACCTGCAGGAGGAGCACCGCCGCGACCACCGCTACCTGGTCGAGGGCTTCGACGCGCTGATCGGCAGCGTCCGGCGCCTGCAGCGGGCGGCGCGGGCGGCCGGAATCCCGGTGCTGCACTCCGCCTATGTCGTCGACCTGGCGGCACAGCGGGCGAAGCCGTTCCACCCGGTGATGGCGGACGGCAGCTCGGCCTTCAGCGACGCCAACGACCCGATGTCGGATATCTGCGCCGAGGTCGGACCGACCGACCGCGAGCCGGTGCTGGTGAAGGCCGACGCCAGCGCCTTCGCCGGCGGCGGGCTGGCCGACAGGCTGGCGCCGCTGGGTACCGAATGGCTGTTCGTCGCCGGGGTGTGGACCGAGGCCTGCATCGCCCAGACCGTGAAGGACGCGGTCGATCTCGGCTTCCGCGTCGCCCTGGTGAAGGATTCCTGCGGCAGCGGCAGCGCGGCGATGCACCAGACCGCCATCCTCAACCTCGCCAATCGCCTCTATGGCGGCGCCGTGGTCGACACCGCAAGCGCCTGCCGGCTGATGGCCGGCGAGACGGTCGAGGCCTGGCGGGTGCAGGGATCGGTGCCGCTGCGCTTCACCTACGACAACGCGGCGAGGCTCTATCTCGACCTTTGACGGCGAGGCAATCACGGGAACGCGGCCTGATGGACACGCTCACCTTTGCCTATGACAACCTGGACGTGATCGCGGCGCGGGCGCTGGAGCATGTGTCGATCGTCGCTGTCGCAGTGTCGATCGCGATCGTCACCGCCGTCCCGATCGGCATCGCCATCACCCAGTCGAAGCGGGCGGCGGATGTGGTCCTGTACCTCGCCTCGATGATGATCACCGTGCCGTCGGTGGCGCTGTTTGGGCTGATGATCCCGCTGCTGTCGCCGATCGGCCACGGCATCGGCACCGTGCCGGCCGTGATCGCGATCATCCTCTATTCGCAGTTGCCGATCATCCGCAACACCTACACCGCCATCGTCGATGTCGACCCGGCGCTGCGCGAGGCCGGCATCGGCATGGGCATGAACGCGCGGCAGCGGCTGCGCCAGGTCGAGATCCCGCTGGCGATCCCGGTGATCATGGCCGGCATCCGCACCGCCGCGGTGATGAATATCGGGGTGACGGCGATCGCCGCCTATATCGGCGCCGGCGGCCTGGGCACCTTCATCGCCCGCGGCATCAGCCAGTCGGACCCACGGCAGCTGATCACCGGCGCGGTCGCGGTGTCGCTGCTGGCGATCGCGGTCGACCTGCTGTTGGCGCTGGCGCAGCGGCGGCTGACCTCGAAGGGTCTGGCCCGGGGAGCCCTGGCATGATCCGGCTGGACCGCCTGACCAAGGTCTTCGACACCCCGTCCGGCCCGGTGGTCGCGGTCGACGAGGTCAGCTTCGACCTGCCGGCCGGCGAGATCTGCGTCCTGCTGGGCCCGTCGGGCTGCGGCAAGACCACGACCATGCGGATGATCAACCGCCTGATCGAGCCGACCGGCGGCACCGTGTTCATCGACGGCCGCGACACAAGGGCGGTCGACCCGATCCGGCTGCGCCGGTCGATCGGCTACGTGATCCAGCAGATCGGGCTGTTTCCGAACAAGACGGTGGCCGAGAACATCTGCGTCGTGCCCGACCTGCTGGGCTGGGACCGCAAGAAGTCCCGCGCCCGCGCCGCCGAGCTGCTGGAGCTGGTGGCGATGGAGCCGGCGGTGTTCATGGACCGCTATCCGAAGGAGCTGTCGGGCGGCCAGCAGCAGCGCGTCGGCGTGATCCGGGCGCTGGCCGCCGACCCGCCGGTGCTGCTGATGGACGAGCCCTTCGGCGCCATCGACCCGATCAACCGCGAGGCGATCCAGGACGAGTTCCTGCGCATGCAGGCGGCCTTGCGCAAGACCGTGATCTTCGTCTCGCACGATTTGGACGAGGCGGTGAAGATGGCCGACCGGGTCGCCATCTTCCGCGCCGGGCGGCTGGAGCAGTTCGCGACCCCCGACCAGCTGCTGGCCAGCCCCGCCACCCCGTTCATCGAGACCTTCCTCGGCACCGACCGCACGCTGAAGCGGCTGCGCCTGGTGCGCATCGCCGACGTGCCGCTGGGCCGGCCCGGCACGGTCCGGCCCGACGACCCGGTCGGCCGGGCGCGCGAGCTGATGCAGGCCAGCGGCTGCCCGGCCGTGCTGCTGCTGGATTCGGACGGCCAGCCGGCTGCCATGGTCTCCGGCAGCCGGGCCGGGGCGGTGCGCGGCGGCACATGCGGCGACTGCGCCGAGCCGATCCGCGCCACCATCCCGCTGACCGCCGATTTGCGCAGCGCCGTGGCGCTGATGTTCGCGCATGACATGCCGCTGTTGCCCTGCGTCGACGCCGAGGGGCGGATCCAGGGCGCCCTGACCTATGCCGGCATCATCCGCGGCCTGTCCGCCCGGGGGGCGGCAGCATGAGCGATGTCGGCAAGGCCTGGACCGGACGGGCGGCGCCGCTGACGGGCGGGCGCCCCCTCCCCGTCCCGGGCATCGCGGTGCTGCTGTGGCTGCTGCTGGCCGCGGCGGCGGTGCTGTGGGGACTGGCGAGCGACATGCCGGCCGAGATCCTGTCCTATCAGGAGGACATCGTCTTCCTCGGCATCCAGCATGTCGAGCTGGTGGCCTGGGCCGGCGGCCTCGCCATCCTGGCCGGTGTGCCGGCAGGTGCTGTGCTGTCCCGCCCCGCCTTTCGCCGCTCGGCCGAGCTGGTTCTGCAGGTGTTCAACCTCGGCACCACGATTCCGACGCTGGCGGTGCTGGCCTTGTGCATGACCGTCCTCGGCATCGGCACGGTGCCATCGGTGTTCGGCCTGTGGGCGGCGACGCTGCTGCCGATCGTCCGCAACACCTATGCCGGGCTGCGCAACGTACCGACGCCGCTGATCGAGGCGGCGCGCGGCATGGGCATGACCCCCGCCCAGGTGTTCTGGCGGGTCGAGCTGCCGAACGCGCTGTTCGTCATCTTCGGCGGCATCCGCACCGCCCTTTCGATCTGCGTCGGCACCGCGCCGCTGGCCTTCCTGATCGGCGCCGGCGGACTGGGCGAGCTGATCTTCACCGGCATCGCCCTGAACGACCTGCCGATGATGCTGGCCGGCGCGATCCCGACGGCACTGCTGGCCGTGCTGACCGACTTCGTCGTCGGCCGGCTGCAGATCCATCTCGTGCCGCGCGGGATCAATCCGCTGCGGTGAAGACACAACAAGCAGGGAGCAAGACGATGATCAAGACGACGTTGAAGCGCGCGATCCTGTCGGCGATCGCGCTGCTGGCCTTCGGCGGCGCCGCCGGCGCGGCCGAGCTGACCGTCGGCGGCAAGGACTTCACCGAGCAGTTCCTGCTGGCCGAGATGACCAAGCAGCTGCTGGAGAGCAAGGGCTACACCGTCGAGAAGAAGGACGGCATGGGCACCAACATCGTCCGCGCCGCCCTGGAAAGCGGCGAGGTCGACCTGTACTGGGAATACACCGGCACTTCGCTGGTCACCTTCAACAAGGTCACCGACAAGCTCACGCCGGACGAGACCTACGCCAAGGTCAAGGAGTTGGACGGCGCCAAGGGGCTGGTCTGGCTGGCCCCGTCCAAGGCGAACAACACCTATGCCCTGGCCGTCCGCAAGGGCAATCCGAAGACCGACGGCATGGCGACGCTGTCCGACCTGGCCGCCGCCTACAAGGACGGCAAGGACCCGGTGATGGCGACGACGGCCGAGTTCCCCAAGCGCGAGGACGGCCTCCTGGGCCTGCAGAAGGCCTACGACTTCAAGGCCGGCCGCGCCAATGTCCGGCCGATGGAGATCGGCCTGGTGTTCCCGGCCCTGGCCAATGGCGATGTCGACGTCTCGGTGGTGGCGGCGACCGACGGCCGCATCGCCGCGATGGACCTGACTTTGCTGAAGGACGACAAGGGCTTCTTCCCGAACTATGCGCTGGTGCCGGTGGTGCGGCAGGACGTGCTCGCCGCCCACCCCGACCTCAAGCCCTTGCTCGAAACCCTGGCCACCCGGCTGGACGACGCGACGATGCAGCGCCTGAACGGCGAGGTCGACGTGCAGAAGAAGACGATCGAGGCGGTCGCCACGGCCTATCTCAAGGAGACCAGCCTGTTCTGATCCCGCCGTTCCAGCGGGTTGGCGGAGGCGGCGGGCTATCCCGTTCGGTCAAGACGGTGCGTGGTCCAGCATCAGATGCCCGAACGGAGAGAACGCCGCCCGATAGGTCTCGCCGGCGATCAGCTTGACCGGGTGCCTGAGCGGATGAAAGGCCTGGTGCCAATGGCTCGAAGCGGCCACGTCGTTGCTGATGACATGGTGGCCGAAATGCGCGCAGAAGTAGGACAGCATGCCGTGGCACCAGCCTTCGGAATGCACATAGAAGTTGCTGTGACTCTGCACCGGCATCGTGTGTCTGTAGATATACTGTCGCAGGTGGGTCGTCGCAGAAAGTGTCTTGTATTGGTATAGAGGGGCCCGCACCGGAAAGTAGTATCTGGTGCTGTAGCGGTTGAGCGGTCGGACATCGATGCCGTTCACGAGCCCCACCGCGTTGAGGCCGAAAATCTGCTCGCTGTCGACCAGAAAGCCGAACTGCTGAATATTCTGCGGCAGGATTTGCGTTTCGGGTGATGAAATTCGCTGGATGTCGTGAGAAATATTGTAGAAGCCTTCATCCACAACGCCACAATCGATCGTTTCGGTAAAAATGAAATCCGGGCCGAAGGGAATGTCACCGTCATTGATCGCGTCGCATGACGGCTTGTTGATGAGGGTGATCTGCTGCTCATAGGGGCTGGAGCGGACGATCTCGGTCGCGATCTCGAACAGTTGGGGGTTCATCTCGCAGGTCATGACGCGATCCGCGCCGCACCGGGCGAGCATGATCGCCGTCAGGCCGGCCCCCGTTCCGATCTCGAACACTGTCCGCCCGGCAATCCCCGCGCTCTTGATCGCAGCCTCCATGATGCCGTTGCGCATCGCATCGTTCAGCATGGCGAAATGCCATGTGGGAAACGTTCGGTCTCCGAGCGGCTGGGTCAGACTGAGTTCGATTGCGGACATCACGCCATCTTGCATGGCCATCTCCTTCCCCACTGATGATCATCAGAGGCGGAGATCGGCTTCTGGAGCGCAATACGTCCGCAGATGCTGCACGCCCACCGGCCTGACGGCCGATACGTCAAGAACAGGCTGCATTACCACCATATGCCGATTCAGATCGGAGACTCAAATGAAAACTGAAATGACCGCAATTATATAAAAATATTATATATGTATAAGAATACGATTCCGGGCATTTCATTAACGAAGTATTTCATAAAAATACCCATTATATTGTCCAAACAGCGAAACGAAGCGATCTTGGACGGCATCATCTCAGTTGGACCGCTCTGAAAGCGGCCAGAGGTGTTGACAAGCGACGGCAGTTGCCCCTTACGCTATCGCTTCTCGAGGCGCTGGACGCCTTGAATCGTCTCGCGGCGCCAGACGCTGCGAACGACCGGTCAAAATCACCATCAAAGGCATTTCGGGGCCGGCAGCGGCGCTCCGCCGTAGCTCGCAAATGGCTCGTCTTGCCGTGGGCAGTCTTCGACGCCGCAAAGTCTTCAGCTGAAGATTGGAGAAAACCATGGGAGATGTGTTCCGGTTCGATCGTGCATTGGCGCGCGCACCTGCCGACTCCGCCGCCAGCGGGCTCCGGGCGGTCGACCGCGGAGCGCCGGACATCGGCCGATTTCGGGCCGAGCATGCGGCCTATATCCGCGCCCTGGAAGCGGCCGGCGTGGCTGTCGACGTGCTGCCGCCGCTGGCCGGCTTCCCGGATTCCGTGTTCATGGAGGATCCGGCGCTGACCTTCCCCGAGGCCGCGATCCTGCTGCGGCCCGGCGCGCCGTCACGACGGGGCGAGGCGGCCGAGCTCGAGCCCGAGCTGCAGCGCCGGTTCGACCGGGTGCTGGCGATGGAGGACGGCTTCGCCGAAGGCGGCGACGTGCTGGTGACGCCGCGCGCGGTGATGATCGGCCTGTCCGGCCGCACCGATGACCGTGGCGCCGCAGAGCTGGCCAGGCTTCTGACCGGGCTGGGGCGCAAAGCCGAAATCGTGGCCCCACCGCCCGGCGCACTGCATTTCAAGACCCTGTGCTCGCTCCTCGACGGCGAGACTATTCTTGCGCCCGATCGCCTGGCCGGGTTCTTTCCCGGGATGCGCGTGGTCCGGGTGCCGCCAGAGGAGGAGGCGGCTGCCAACGTCCTGCGGATCAACGGCGTCGTGCTGATCGGCGCCGGATTTCCACGGACGGCGGAGCTGCTCGACCGTCTCGGCTATCGCATCGTGCCGCTGGCGGTGTCGGAGATCGGCAAGCTCGACGCCGGCCTCACCTGCCTGTCGCTGCGCTGGAATCGGCGCGTGCCTATTCAGCGAGGAGCACGGATCATCGGGAAGAATCTCGGCGAGGTTCCGACCTGAACGACATCGACAAGCTCGCATCCAAGCCGACGATAGAATTTGACATGCGCGGGCGTGGTGGCCTCGCCATAGGCGAACGCCCGCTCGCGATCGCACCGCTCGAAAATGGAGTCCATCAGCTCCGAGCCGACGCCCCTGTTCCGCGTGCAGGGGTCCCTGCCCAGCAATGTGATGTAGTAATGGGGGGTGTGGGGATGGCATTCGCCAAACCGGTCGAATAGCCGGAGGACTTCGTCGCGCCGTGATTCGGTGGCCGTTCTCTGCAGGAAAGAACTGAGATGGTCGTCGTTCCGGGCCTGCGTGGGAGATACCCACAGCACCGCACCACTTCCGACGTCGGCATAGCACGCGCCGCTGCGACTGGCGAATGCGTCGCCGCAATAGGCATCGAGGAAGCCGTCGAAATACCGGAGGTAGCGATCTCCCTCCTCGTAAATCCAGCGAAGAAGCGGGTCCCTGGCAAAAGCCAGCGTCATCAGGGCACTGACCCTGGCTCGATCCGAGGACGCTACGTTTCTGACGACCGGACTATTCATGAGGAACCTCCATGGTCTCGACCATCCGGAGATGTGCAGATGTGAGAGAGGGTTGCTGAAGCGGAGAGGCTGGCCGCACTTCGCTGGAATGCTCGCGGAAGTCTATATTGCTGCGAGTGCAAGTTCATGGATGCCGGGATCCGGCCGCAGGGCTCCGGAGGATGGCGCGGGATCGCTCAGCAGCGCCATGTCCCAGGCCGTCAGAGTGATCGAGGCCGCGGCGGCATTGCTGTCCAGGAATCGACGCCACCGCGTGCCGGCGACCGGGACGATGCCCGGACCCATGGCCAGCAGCCAGGCCAAGGCAATCTGCGAGGGAGCAATGTGCCTCGCCTGGGCGATTTCCCGGACCGCACCGACGAGCCGCGTGTTCTGGAGGAGTCCGTTTGCCGCGGAATCACCACTCGGATCGGCCCTCTCGCCTCTGCTCGCGCGCCTCGCCGTGCCGGTCAGAACGCCGTGGCCGAGCGGAGAGGTCGGGACGAACCCGATGCCGAGGCGCCCGAGCAGCGGCAGGATCCGGTCCTCGACGCTGCGCTGCCACAGCGAATGGTCGGCCTGCACCGCAGTCAAGGGCTGGACGGCATGGGCACGGCGGATCATGTCTGCATCCGTGCTGTTCAAGCCGAAATGCAGGACCTTCCCCTCGGCGATCAGTTGGCCGACCGTCCCGGCGACATCCTCCACCGGGACATCGGGATCAGGCCGATGCTGGTACAGCAGATCGATCCGATCCGTCTGCAGGCGCTTGAGCGAGCCCTCGACCGCGCGCCGGATCTGCGCTGGCCGGCTGTCGACGCCCGAGCGCTTTTCGCCGTTGAAGACGAACCCGAACTTGGTCGCGATCACCGCCCGGTCGCGTCGCCCCTTGAGGCACCGGCCCAGAAACTCCTCGCCCAGGAACGGACCATAGGCTTCGGCCGTATCGAAGAAGGCGCAACCGAGCTCGAAGGCCCGATCGATGGTGGAAGCCGACTTTCTCTCATCAGGACTGCCGCAAGGATGACTCATCCCGACGCAGCCGAGACCGACAGCGGGCACGACCAGATGCTGCCCAAGCCGTCGCGATGGAACCATTGTGTCCTCCTGCCGCATTCCGTTCCGGTTCACATCCGAAACGTCTTTCAGGCCAGATTAAGAAAATCTTCCTTGAGATCATGAGATGGAGCGCCTTGGCGGACGCCACCGATACCGTTGCTGCGGATGAGCGGCAGTGTTTCGATCAGCGGCCATCGACGGATGTGCAGCAGCCGGAATTCCACTCCCGGGAGACGCCACGTCACGCCCGCAGCTTGGCGCAGACCCTCTTCAGCCGGTTCCTCGCTCGACAATAGCGCCTTGGGCAAGTCTCAGGACCGTGGCCGGATGAGGCCCAGACCACTCGGCTGCTTCGTCCGCCTCCCCTGGAGATTTGAATAAGAACGCTATAGGCATGGAGTCTTATATCTTCTCTCTTCGTCTGACAATCGATTTCCACAAGAAAGATGGCGACGGAATTCCAAAATCTCTCAATATTTTCCCCGAACTTGTTTCAACAAATTCAAAACGATTCGATTTTTTTAGCAAATTTTTACTCACACGATCCGACTCAACGCGGAAACTGTTGACAGAGGGTCTTACCTGGCGCTTAGGTTGCGCTGTCTTGAAGCGCTCGACGCTTCAAACCTTCTCACGGCGCTCGACGTCGTGAATGTCTCCCGCAGACGGCAAGCGAGCATCGCGTCTATCGACCGTTTCTTGGGCGGTCGCCGTGCTTTGGCCTCTTCTGCTCGATTTCCAGGATCCGTACCAGTCACCGCGACTGTGTGATCTGACGCGCACGCGACGAAGCGGCCGACGTCGCGATTGGTTTAAATATTGACGGAGCCAACCATGGACACGCTCACCGCTACTCCAGTCATCAAGACTGTCTCCACATCTGTCGAAGCCCAATGCAACGCCGCGCTCAAGGTCGGCTTTGCCAGCTGCCCGCTCCTGCGGTTCATCTATCCCGAGCCGGAACGCTATCTCGAACACTTCGAAGGCTTCGTCAGGGAGTATTGCGGCGAGCCCTACAAGCACGGCAGCGGCGCCTACTTCCCGGACGGCGTCAAGGGCACGACGCTGTGGCAGACACCGGATGAGCACGGCGACCACGGCCAACTGGTCGATTTCCTCACCAAGACCACATTGCCGGCAAATCGAGACGACGTCCGCCGATTGTTCGACCGGTTCTATCAATACCACCCGAAAGAGCCGCACTTCTATACATCCGTCATCGCAGTCGATCCGTACTTCCAGCGGCAGGGGCTGGGAGCCGCGCTGTTCCGGTATGCCCTGCAATACCCCGATCGTGCAGGAAAGGTCTCGTACCTGGAGGCAACGACAAAGGGGGCAGTGCGACTGTACCAGACCCTGGGGTGGAAGGTCGTGGACGAGGTCCAGGTCGGGAACTCGCCCGTCTACTATCCGATGATCCGGGAGCCGCAGGATCTCGAATCCCGACCCTCTTGACAAAGCTCCCCCACCGGCGCTTCATTTCATGACAGGGAATAATTTTTCCTGCCAATAAAGAGGCGGAAACCGAACCGCCGGACCGGGGGAGGTCCGCCACAGGGAGGTCCCATGCCGAGTCCAGATCCTCGGATCGAAGGGCTGTTCCGTGCCGACCGGCGCGGCGCCACCGGCTTCGTGGTCCTGCTTTGGGCCGCCATGCTGTTCGTCTTCATCGCCATGTGGCCGCTGGTCGACGGCCCGGTCCGGCTGCTGCTGGCCGTGGCCGGCGGTGCGGTGCTGGTCCTCAACACCGCCTCGATCTGGGCGCTGGTCAAGCACTATGCCGAGGACAAGGAGGCGATCTACGGCCTCGACCTCCGCCATCTCGACGCGGCCCGCGGACAGGATCCCGACCGCTTTTCCGGGAGCGAAGCCCATGTCCCGCCGACCGTACCAACCGCCTGAGCAGAGCCGGGCCGGCCAGGTCATCGACGTCGTCGTCATCCTGGCGCTGGTGTTCGGCGCGCTCTGGGCCCCCGCCTTCCTGGGCATGACCGGCGCCGGCACCGTGACCCGGGAGCTGGCGGACCCGACCTGGCAGAGCCTGGGCCAGACTCCGGAGATGCAGCAGGCCTGGGAAAAGCTGGGCATGACGCCGGAGACCGCGGCGCCGGCGATCCTGACCCGCTTCGACTATTCGATCGACCCGACGACCTTCGGCCTGACTGCGTTCCTGCTGGTCGCCTATTTCGTCTTCGTCATCCGCATCTCCGGCCGCGAATACCGTCAAGTGATCGCCGAGCGCTTCGGCGAGGATGAGGGGGAGGCCCGGCGATGAGCCTGTGGATTCTGGCGGAATACGCCGCCTGGGCGGTGTCGGCCGCGATCCTGCTGTGGATGCTGGCCGACATGCTGCGGGTCGACCGCGACTATGATGAGGAGCTTCTGACGTCGTCCCGCGAAGGCGAGCTGGAATGAGCCGCCGCAGCCGAGGGGGATGCCGATGACCAGCGTGCCGGAGATCGCCGCCGACACCCGCACGATCAGCCTGCTGCGCGTGCTCGGCCCCGGCCATGTCTGGGCGCTGGGCGTCGGCATCGTGCTGGTCGGCGAGTTCATGGGCTGGAACTTCGCCGTCGGCAAGGGCGGCGCGGTCGGGGCGCTGATCGCCTGCTGGGTGATCGGCATCCTGTACACCTGCGTCGCCATGATCGATTCCGAGGTCACCTCGACCGTCGCGGCGGCCGGCGGGCAATACGCCCAGGCCAAGCACATCATCGGCCCGCTGATGGCGTTCAATGTCGGGCTGTATCTGGTGATGGCCTACACCATGCTGGAGGCGGGCGACGCGCTGGTGGTCGGCGACCTGCTGGCCAGCGTCGCCGCCCAGACCGGCCACGCTTTGCAGCGCGAGCCCTTCGTGCTGCTGACCGTCGCCGTCCTGGCCTGGCTGAACTATCGCGGCGTGTTCATGACCCTGACGGTGAACTTCGTCATCACCGCCGAGGCCTTCCTGTCGATCCTGGTGTTCTTCTTCGCCTCCGCCCCCTGGGCCCCCGGCGGCATGCTGCAGCACAAGGCCCTGCTGACCGACCTGCCCTATGGCTGGCTCGGGGTGCTGGCGGCGATGCATTTCGGCATCTGGTTCTATCTTGGCATCGAAGGCACCTGCCAGGCGGCCGAGGAGGTGCGATCGCCCGCCCGGTCCCTGCCCTACGGCACGATGAGCGGCATGATCACGCTGCTGATCGCCGCGACCCTGACCTGGTATGTCTGCACCGGCCTGCTGCCCTGGGAGTATCTCGGCCGGGCGATCACGCCGCTGTACGATGCGGCGCTGGTCACCGGCAACGCCTGGCTCGAGGTGATGCTGTTCGTCGGCACCCTGTTCGCCGCCGTCGCCTCGGCCAATGGCTGCATCAACGACGCTTCGCGCGCCTGGTTCTCGATGGGGCGCGACCGCTACCTGCCGTCCTGGTTCGGCGCGGTCCATCCGCGCTACCGCACGCCCTATCGCTCGATCCTGTTCCTGGTGCCGATCGCGGTCGCCTTCGCCTATGTCGTGCCGCTCGACCAGGTCGTCACCTTCTCGATCCTGTCCGGGCTGCTCGGCTACACCTTCATGCCGGTCAACATGATCCTGTTCCGGAAGAAGTGGCCGCTGGGCAGCATCAACCGCGGCTACATCCACCCGTTCCACCCGCTGCCGGCCCTGCTGCTGCTGGCGCTGTGCGCCATGACCTATGTCGCGATCTTCCTCGGCTACGGCACGCAGCTGGCGGCGATGCTGGTGTTCTACATCGTCGCCTCGGCCTGGTTCGCCTTCCACCGCTACAAATTTGTCCGCCGCGGCGACCAGTTCACCATGCCCTGGCCGCGGCCGAAGGGCTATTGACGGCCGATGGGCGTCATCCCCCTTGCCGTCGTCGTCCTCGGGCTGCTGGCGCTCGGGCTGGTCTGGCGGCGCGACCAGATCGCGGCCCGAAGGCGGCGCGACGGCTTCCTCGACGGCTGCCGGCCGCTGTTCGAAGGCGGCACCCTGACCCGCGGCGGCACCGCCTATCCGACGCTGCGGGGCCGGCATCGCGGCCGGACGGTGACCCTGCTGCCCTTCGTCGAGGCACTGACGCCGCGCAAGCTGCCGTCGCTGTGGCTGGCGATGCGGCTGGACGGGCCGACCGGCGCCCGTGGCACGCTCGACGTGCTGATGCGGCCGCTCGGGGTCGAGTTCTATTCGCCCTCCGCCGGTCTGCCGCACCGGATCGACCCGCCGCCGGGCTGGCCCGACGGCGCCATCGTCAAATGCGACGATCCGGAGGCGCTGCCGGACGGCCCGGCCCTGGAGGCGATCGGGGACCTGCTGCGCGATCCCCGCCTCAAGGAGGTGCTGGTCACCCCGGCCTTCCTGCGCCTGGTGTGGCAGGCGGATGAGGGCGACCGCGGCGGCTATCTGCTGTTCCGCCAGGCCCGCTTCGCCGCCGACCGCCTCGACCCGCGCCGGCTCGAGGGCTGGCTGGACCGGCTGCACGCGCTGGACGAGGCGCTACGGCCGGAGGCGCCGGTACGGGCGGCGCTGCGGGCATGAGGCGGCCAGGCGAATACCGCGACCCGGCTGCCGCCGAGGCGCTGCCGCATCCCTGGCTGGTGCTCGCGGTCGCCGCCGTGCTGCCGGGCGTCGGCCATCTGCTGCTGCGGATGCCGCAGCGGGCGCTGACTTTCGCCTTCTTCGTGCTGGTGTTCGGCTGGATCAGCCTGCATCTGGCACCGCCGGCGGCCTCGCCGGTCGGGCGCGTCGCCGGCGGCCTGTTCGTGCAGTCGCTGGCGATGCTCGACGCCTATCGCTGGGCCCGGCTGCGCTGGGAGGCGCGGCGGATCGCCCCGGTCGCCTAGCCCGGCCCGGGAGAGCCGGTCCTTCGCTCCACCGACCGAGCAGATCGCTTCCTGCTTCGCGACCCGATGCGGCATCATCCGTCGACCAAGCCGGACCCCGCAGGCCGAGGATCCCAGGAATGCACACGACCACCGGCGGCGACCACCAGGACATCCGCGACGCCGTGAGGGCGCTCTGTTCGGAGTTCCCACCCGAATACCACCGCGAGGTCGACCAGGCGCGGGGCTATCCCGAGGCCTTCGTCGACGCTCTGACCAGGGCCGGCTGGCTGGCGGCACTGATCCCCGAAGAATATGGCGGCTCCGGCCTCGGCCTGACCGAGGCGTCGATCATCATGGAGGAGATCAACCGGGCGGGCGGCAATTCCGGCGCCTGCCACGGCCAGATGTACAATATGGGCACGCTGGTCCGGCACGGGTCGGAAGAGCAGAAGCGGCTCTACCTGCCGAGGATCGCCAGCGGCGAGCTGCGGCTGCAGTCGATGGGCGTGACCGAGCCCACCACCGGCACCGACACGACGAAGATCATGACCACGGCGGTG
Source organism: Mycobacterium sp. KBS0706 (assembly GCF_005938675.2). GTDB lineage: Bacteria > Pseudomonadota > Alphaproteobacteria > DSM-16000 > Inquilinaceae > Inquilinus. The sequence continues at coordinate 85,179 of NZ_VCCH02000010.1, read as the reverse complement.
CGGCAGGGCGACCGCTACGTCGTCAACGGCCAGAAGGTGTGGATCTCGCGCATCCAGCATTCGGACCTGATGATCCTGCTGGCCCGCACCACGCCGCTGGATCAGGTGAAGACGAAGTCCGAGGGGCTGTCGATCTTCCTGGTCGATCTGCGCGAGGCGGTCGGCAAGGGCATGGCCGTCCGCCCCATCCCCAACATGGTCAACCACGAGACCAACGAGCTGTTCTTCGACAAGCTGGAGATCCCGGCGGAGACCCTGATCGGCGAGGAGGGCCAGGGCTTCAAATACATTCTCACCGGACTGAACGCCGAACGCACGCTGATCGCCGCCGAATGCATCGGCGACGGCTACTGGTTCATCGACAAGGTCACCGCCTATGCCAAGGAGCGCGTGGTGTTCGGCCGGCCGATCGGCCAGAACCAGGGGGTGCAGTTCCCGATCGCCGAAAGCTTCATCGAGGTCGAGGCGGCCAATCTGATGCGCTTCGAGGCCTGCCGCCTCTACGACGCCCAGCAGCCCTGCGGCGCCCAGGCAAACATGGCGAAGTATCTGGCGGCCAAGGCGTCCTGGGAGGCGGCGAATGCCTGCATCCAGTTCCATGGCGGCTTCGGCTTCGCCTGCGAATACGACGTCGAGCGCAAGTTCCGCGAGACCCGGCTGTACCAGGTGGCGCCGATCTCGACCAACCTGATCCTGAGCTATGTCGCCGAGCATGTGCTCGGCCTGCCGAGGTCGTTCTGATGGCCACCCTCGACATCGATCACCTGCGCTCCTGGATCGGACGCGAGGAAGTGGCGGAGGACATCGTCACCGCCGATCTCGTCCGCAAGTTCAAGGCGACGCTCGATCTCCCCGGCGGTCCGCAGCAGGCCGGAGAGGCCGCGCCGCGCCTGCTCCACTTCTGCCTGGCCCAGCCGGCCGCGCCGACGGCGGCGCTCGGCCCGGACGGCCATCCGCAGCGCGGCGGCTTCCTGCCGCCGGTGCCGCTGCCGCGGCGGATGTGGGCCGGCGGCAGCGTGACCTTCCACGGCGACCTGCGGGTCGGCGATGCCGTGCGGCGCGTCTCCCGCATCGCCGATGTCGTGGCCAAGGAGGGCCGCACCGGGCCGCTGTGCTTCGTCACCGTCGACCACACCATCGAGGGGAAGGGCCGGCCGCTGCTGCAGGAACGGCAGGACATCGTCTATCGCGGTCTCGACGGCGGCGCGGCGAAGGCCCCCGCCGCGGCCGAATCCGGCCGCCACCAGCGCCGCATCGATGCCTCCGCGCCCCTGCTGTTCCGCTACTCCGCCCTGACCTTCAACGGCCACCGCATCCATTACGACCGCCGCTACGTCACCGAAGTCGAAGGCTATCCCGGCCTGATCGTGCACGGGCCGCTGCAGGCAACGCTGCTGCTCCATTTCGCGGCCGGGATCCGCGGCACGCCGCCGGCGCGGTTCGCCTTCCGCAGCCTGTCGCCGCTGTTCGACGGCGACCCGATGATCCTGCACGCCACGGAAGACGGCGACGGGCTGGCCCTGTGGACGGCCCGGGAGAACGGCCCGGTGGCGATGATGGCGGAGGCCGGCTGGGCATGATGGCGCGGCCGGCGCGATGCCGTTGAAGGCGGCCGGGCGGGCCCGTAGGGTGGACCAATGCGATTCACGTTCCTGCATGCAGCCGACCTGCATCTCGGCAGTCCGCTGACGGGCCTCGGCCTCAAGGATCCGGAGGTGGCCCGGCGCTTCGCCTCGGCCAGCCGCGAGGCGTTCTCCGACCTGGTCACCCGGGCGATCGAGGCGAAGGTCGCCTTCGTCGTCGTCGCTGGCGACGTCTATGACGGCGAGTGGCGCGATACGTCGATCGGCCTGTTCTTCAACCGCGAGGTGGCGCGGCTCGACCGGGCCGGCATTCCGCTGTTCCTGCTGAAAGGCAACCACGACGCCGAGAGCGTCGTGACCAAGACCATCTCGCTCCCCGACTGCGTCTCGGAGTTCCCGACCGGCCGCCCCGGGACGTTCAGGATCGAGAGCCTGAAGGTCGCCCTGCACGGCCGCGGCTTCCCCGACCGCGCCGTTCCCGAGAACTACGCGCTGGGCTACCCCGCACCGCTGCCCGGCTGGGTCAATATCGGCGTGCTGCACACCTCCTGCGACGGCCGGCCGGGCCATGCGGACTATGCCCCCTGCACCGTCGCGGACCTGGCGTCGCGCGGCTACCAGTACTGGGCGCTGGGCCATGTCCATGAATATGAGGAGCTGTCGCGGGATCCCTGGATCGTCTATCCGGGCAACCTGCAGGGGCGCAGCATCCGGGAATGCGGCCCGAAGGGCGCGATCCTGGTCGATGTCGCCGACGGCCATGTCGTCGGGACCACGCGCCTTGCCCTCGACCGGGCCCGCTGGGCGGTCGCCGCCATCGACCTGACCGGCATCGAGGATGAGGCCGGCGCCCTGCGACGCATCGAGGACGCCATCGCGCCGGAGGCCGCGGCGGCCAAGGGGCGGCTGCTGGCCCTGCGCGTCCGGCTGACCGGCAGCACGCCACTGCACCGCCAGCTGACCGCCGATCCGGGGCGGATGGCCGACGAGGTCCAGGCCGCCGCCAACCGGATCCATGAGGACATCTGGCTCGAACGCCTGCGGATCGGGACGGCGGATCCCCACCCCGCGGCCGACGACGCCCTGGCCTCGCTCGACCTCTCCGCCCTGCTCGACGGCCTGGAGCAGGATCCGCAGTTCCAGGCGCGGGCGGCCGAGCTGGTCGCCACCGTCACCGGCAAGCTGCCGGGCGGACTCGCGAGCGACGGGCCGCCGCTCGCCGCGGATCTGGGCGCGTTGCTGGACGAGGCCCGGGCGATGCTGGTCGCCCGCGCGACAGCCCTGCGCTGACCGATGCGCCTGCTGCGACTGGACCTCGACCGCTACGGCCCCTTCACCGGCCGGACGCTAAGCTTCCGGCCGGAGGCGAGGCTGCACGTCGTGCACGGGCCGAACGAGGCGGGCAAGAGCTGCGCCCTGGCCGCCATCACCGACCTGCTGTTCGGCATCGAGCGGACGACCCGCTACGACTTCCTGCACGAGGGCAAGGAGCTGCGGATCGGCGCCGAGATCATCGCCCGGGATGGCGGCCGGCTCGCCTTCCGCCGGCGCAAGGGCAACAAGAACACCCTGCTCGGGCCCGACGACAGCCCGATCGCCGACGACGCCCTGCTGCCCTATCTCGGCAGCCTGACGCGCGACGTGTTCTGCCGCGCCTTCGGGCTGAACGCCGAGACCTTGCGCCGTGGCGCCGAGGACATGCTCCGCAGCGACGGCGAGGCCGGCGCCAGCCTGTTCGCCGCGGCCTCCGGCCTGCGGGGCTTGAGCGACCTGCGGCGCAGCCTGGAGGACGAGGCGAACGGCATCTTCGCCCCCCGCGCGTCGAAAGACCGACGCTTCTACCAGGCGCTCGATCGCTTCGAGGACGCGCGCAAGGCGATCCGCGAGCGCGAGCTGAGGGCCGGCGACTGGAAGGCGCTCAACGAGTCGATCGGCGGCCTCGCCGCCCGCCTCGCCGAGATCAAGGCGCAGCGGGCCGACATCGCCGCGGCGCGATCGCAGCTGCTGCGGCTGAAACGGGTCGGCCCGCTGATGCGGCTGCTCGACGAGCATCTCCTCCGGCTCGACGCCTTCGCCGACCTGCCGCTTCTGTCTCGCGGCGCCGCCGACGCGCTGCGCGACAGCCTCGACGCCGTCACCCAGGCCGAGGACAGGCTGCGGCGGGCGCAGGCGGACCAGGCCACGGCGCAACAGGACCTCGACGGCATCGTCGTGGATCAGGCGCTGACCGGTGCCGCCGACCAGGTCGTGCAGATCTTCGGCGAGAGCGGCGGCCATGCCGCAAGCCGGCGCGACCTGCCCCGCATCCAGGCGGAGCTCGACGATCTGGAGCAGACCCTGGCCGCCCTGGCCGGCCGGCTCGGCCAGGAGCCCGGGGCGGTCGAGACAGTCCAGCCCACCGACGCGGCACAGGCGCAGCTGCAGCGCCTGATCGCCGACGGCCGAGCCTTGGCGGAGACCCGGCGCGGGCAGCACGCCGCGATCGAGCGCGAGACGGCGACCCTCGTCGAGCTCGAGCGCCAGCAGGCCGAGCAGGGCGGCCTCAGCGATCCGCGGCCGTTGCAGCAGCGGCTCGGCGCGATCGAGCCCGTCCTGCAGCAGCTCGACCGCCGGGCCGAGCTCGACCGGGAGATCCGGACCGAGCGCCGGAGCCTGGCCGAGGCCGCGGCCCGGCTGCTGCCGCCGGTGACGGATCTCGATGCCGCCGCCTCCGCGCCCCGTCCCGGGGCGGAGGCCATCGGACGGCATCGCAGCCTCCAGGACGAGCTGGCCGCGCAGGAGCGGCGCGAACGGGATCAGATCGCCGCGGCGGCGGCCACCGCCACCTCCATCGAAACGAAGCTCGAGGCCCTTTCAACCAGCCGGCCGGTGCCGTCGGTTGAGCGCATCGCGGCCCTTCGCCTGGACCGTGACCGGGAGTGGGAGCAATTGCGAGGCACCCTGTTCGGAGAATCCGGTGCTCCGCATGGCGGCGCGCTGGCGAGCACCGTCGCCCGGTTCGAACGCCTGGCGGCCGAGGCCGACCAGCTGGCGGATGAGGCGCAGGCCGATGCGGCGCGTGTCGGCGAGCACGCGGTCGAGACCCGGAACCTGGTCCTGGCCCGGCAGCAGGCCGCGGCGGCGCAGGATCGCCTGGCGGTCCTGGAGACGCGCCGGCGCGAGGCGGCGGCGGACTGGCAGGGCCTGTGGACGGGCCTTGCGGTCACGCCCGGCACGCCGGCCGAGATGACCGGCTGGCTGACCGCGGTGGAGGCCTTGCTGCAGCGCCGCGACGCCGTCGAAGCCCAGCGCGACCGGGTGGCGGCCATCGACCGGATGGTGCGCGACGTGGTCCCCACCCTGCAGGCGATTGCTGCGGAATCCGGCCTGCCCGCGCTCGACCCGCTGGAGCCGGGGCTGGTCGCGAACCGCCTCCGCCAGCACCTCGCGGAGCTGGCGAATGGCTGGGACAAGGCCCGTGGCCTGGCGGCGCGCATCGATGACGGCCGGCGCCGCGTCGAAGCGCTTCGCGCCGCCGAGGTCGAGACCGCCGCCGGCCTCGAGGCCTGGACCGCCCTCTGGGCCGAGGCGACGCCGGGCATCGGCCAGGCGCTGTCGACATCGATCGATGGGGCGGAGGCGGCCCTGGCCGTCTGGCGCGAAGTGCCCGCAGCCCTGCGGGAACGCGACAATCGCGCCCGGCGCGTCGCCGGCCTGCATCGCGACATCGCAACCTTCGAAGCGCGCGCCGGCGACCTGATCTCCCGCCTGGCGCCCGATCTCGCCGCCCTGCCGGCGGATGCCGCGGTGACCATCCTGCACGAGCGGGTCGCGGCGGCGCGGGACGCGGCCAGCCGACGCGCCGCTGCGATCGAGCACCTGGCGCGGACGGATCGCGCCGGCGTCGACGCCCGGCGCGCCCTGGCCGAGGCGGAGCGGACCCGGGACGAGCTCGCCGCCGAGCTGCCGCCGGGTCTCGATCTCGGCCTCGTGCTTGCCCGGTGGACAGAACGGGACGGCCTGGCGGCTGCGATCGCCGATCAGCGGACGCAGCTGGTGCTGCAATCGGATGGGTTGGACGAGGCGTCGCTGCGGACCGCCCTGGCCGCGTTCGACGCCGATACCGCCGAGGCCCGCCTGCAGGGTCTCGCCCAGGAGGATGAGGGCCTGGACCATGCCGCCCAGGAGACCTTCGCCGAGCAGGACCGGGCCCTGCGCCGCCGCGCCGAGCTGGAACAGGGTGTCGGCGCCGAAGTCGCGGCACAGCAGCGGCGGAATGCGGAAGCCGAGCTGGTCGAGACGGCTCGCGAATGGGCGGTGCGCAAGATCGGAGCGCTGATGATCGGGGCGGCGGTCGAGCGCCATCGGGCCAGCCAGGAGGATCCGCTGCTGGCCCGGGCCGGGGGCCTGTTCGCGATGCTGACCGGCGGCGCCTATGACGGCGTGGTCCAGGAGTTCGACGACGGCGACACGCCGCGCCTGGTCGGACACCGTCCGGACGGCCGGACAATTCCGATCGAGGGCATGAGCGAGGGCACCCGAGACCAGCTGTACCTCGCGCTGCGCCTGGCCTATCTCGATGCCTATGCCGACCGGGCGGAGCCGGCGCCGTTCGTTGTCGACGACATCTTCGCCAGCTTCGACGAGGCGCGGACGGCGCACGGCCTGAAGGCATTGGCGGCGATTGCCGACCGGGTGCAGATGGTGGTGTTCACCCACCACCAGCACGTGGCGGATGCGGCCGCCCGGGAGCTCGGCGACGAGACGGCCGTGATCTCGCTCGGCTGACCGCCGGCCCGGAGCCGGGGTCCGATTGCCAGCCTCTCTCAACCGTCCATGAAGAGGGCGAGGTCGAGGGCGGCGATGTCGAGGAGGCGGGACATCGAGGAATGAGCGCCTTCGGGATCGCGCAGGCGGATGCGTTCAACCACCTCGCGATGAAACGGCAGCGAGTCGGCCGGGGAGCGTGCCTGCCCCGTCGAGATGCGGAAGGAATAGGCGAGGGCGGCGCTGATCGTCGTCCACATCTGCTGGAAGATCAGATTGTGGCTGGCCCGGAGGAGGCCGCGATGGAAATCGACATCGGCTTCGTTGAAGGCGACGAGGTCCTCGGGCGTCCGTTCCATGCGTTCATAGGCGGCTTCCAGCTCCGCGACATCCCTGGCCGAGGCGCGGAGCGCGGCGAAGCGGGCCGCGGCGGGCTCGATCACGCGGCGGGCCTCGAGCAGGCTGCGGACGAATTCCGGGCTGGGCGGGCAAGCCATCGACCATTCCAGCATGTCCGGGTCGAGCAGGCTCCAATCCTCGATCTCGCGCACCAGCGTGCCCACCCGGGGACGCGTGCGGACGAGCCCTTTGGCGGAGAGGACGCGGATCGCCTCGCGGAGCGCGCTCCGGCTGATCTTCAGGGATTCGCAGAGCTCGGTTTCGGAGGGCAGCAGCGAACCGGGCTTGAACTCGCCCGACAGGATGCGGATCGCGATCGCGCGCACCACCTGGCCGTGGATGCGGGGCTTCGAGAGCGTCCGCCCTCCCGCTCCGGCGCCGATCGCCACCCTGTCCTCGAGGCGTTGCGCCATCTCACCAATCCACGATCGTGCCGTCGCCGAGGACGGCGTGCTGCGTGTGGATCACCTCCTGCGCGAAGGGATGGCGTGCGCATTCGGCTTCATCGACCTCGATCCCCAGGCCGGGCCCGTCCGGCACCTGCCAGAACCCGTCGATCATCCGGATCGGGCCCTGCACGACATCGAAATACCAGGGCACGGCGCCGACCATCTCCTCCTGGATCACATGGTTCGGCGTCGACACGGCGAAATGCAGCGCCGCGACGCCGGCGATCGGCCCCAGCGGATTGTGCGGCGCGACGCCGATCCCGAACGTCTCGGCGATCGCCGCGATCTTCTTGCCTTCGAGCAGGCCGCCGCAATGGCAGATGTCCGGCTGGATCACGCTCACCGCCCGGCTGGTGACCAGGTCGGTGAATTCGGTGCGCTCGACCAGGCGCTCGCCGGTCGCGATCGGCACCGAGGTCCGGGCGGCTATGGCCGCGAGGCCGGTCGTGTCGCCGGGCGGCAAGGGTTCCTCGACGAACATCGGCCGGCCCGGCGTGAGCGCGTCGACATAGGCGAGCGCCGCGCCGACCGAGGCCGGGCGGCCGTGGAAGTCGACCATGATCTCGACCTCCGGCCCGACGGCGGACCGCAGCGCATCCATCAGGCGCGCCACCTTGTCGATCTCCGGCAGCGGCGCATGGAAATGCGTGTAGGGGATGAAGACCGCCTTGAAGGCCCGATAGCCGCCCTCGACCACGGCGCAGGCGCGCTCGACCAGCGGATCGACCTCCAGCGTCTCATAGACGGCGCGCATATCGCCGAGGCCGAGATGGGTGTAGACGCCGACCTTGTCGCGCACCTTGCCGCCGAGGAGGCGCCAGACCGGCACGCCGAGCTCCTTGCCCAGGATGTCCCACAGCGCGATTTCGATCCCCGAGATCGCGCTCATCGCCACCGCGCCGAGCCGCCAGAAGGACTGCTTCTTCATGGCGCGCACCGCCTGCTCGATGTCGCGCGGATCGCGGCCGACGATCAGCGGCGCCAGATCCTCGATCGCGCCGACCACCGCCCGGGTCTTCCATTCGAGCGTCGCCTCGCCCCAGCCATGGAGACCCGGCTGGTCGGTCTCCACCTTCACGAAAACCCAGTTCCGCATCTCGGCATTGACGATGCGCGTCCGGATGGCGGTGATCTTCACGAAGGCTCCTTCGCTCTTGTCTGATTTATTATCGGCATGAAAATTCTATGCGCAAGCGTCAAACCGGTGGTGAAAGCCCGGATTAATGGTCCATCGCCCATCATAGCCTGCGCTGAGAGATCGATCCAGGGGTTGACCGCCGATCAAATATCGGATGTTTAATAGGCAACGATCCGATAAAAGGAGGACAGGGAGGATGCGGCCTGGCAGCGCCTCAGCGCTTCCGTTGTCCGGCGGCTGGTCCAAGCGGGATCGCGCCTTCTATGCGACCGTGGCGCCGTTCTTCGTCATTTTCGCCGTCTTCAGCCTCTTCCCGGTCCTGTTCTCGCTCTATCTCGGCTTCAATCGCTGGGACGGCTTCGGCCGGCCGGAATTCGTCGGCCTCGACAACTACCTGCGCGCCCTCGACGACCCGGTGTTCCGCAAGGCGATCTGGAACACCTTCGTCGTCTGGATCGCCTCGGCGGCGGCCACCGTGGCGCTGGCCTTCGCGCTTGCCGTCCTGGTCAACGAGTACGTTGTGGTCGGCCGGCAGTATTTCCGGATCGTCTTCCTGTTTCCGCTCCTGGTCGCGCCGGCGGTCTCGGCCGTCATTCTCCGGGTCATGTTCTCGTCGAATGGCGGCATCGTGAACACGGTGATCGGCGCGATCGCGGGCGAGCCCTTCTACTTCGACTGGCTCGGCTCGGAAGCGTGGATCAAGCCGCTCGTCGTCCTGCTGGTCGTCTGGCGCTGGACCGGCTGGCATTTCATCATCTTCCTGTCCGGCCTGCAGTCGATCTCGCGCGACCTCCACGAGGCGGCCCGGATCGACGGCGCCAGCCGGGTGCAGATCTTCCTGCATGTGACCGTGCCGTTGATGCTGCCGACGCTCGCCTTCTCGATCACGAACGCGACGCTCGGCGGGCTGCAGATCTTCGACGAGCCCTTCGTGCTCACCGCGGGCACCGGCGGCACCGACAACGCCACGACGACGCTCGGCATGTATCTCTATGCGACCGCCTTCACCAATTTCGACTTCGGCCTCGGCTCGGCGGTGTCCTGGTACATCTTCACCGCGATCACGCTCCTGACGATCCTCTATCATCGCCTGCTCGGGCGGATGTCGGCGGGGACCGCGTGATGGCGGGCTTCCTCGCCCGGCACGAGCGGCGCGCCAATATCCTGGTCACCATCGGGCTCGGGATCTTCTCCCTCGTCTTCGTCCTGCCGCTGTACTGGACCGCCGTGATGGCGACGCGGCGGCTGGAGGAGGTCTTCCAGTTCCCGCCGCCGGTGTTTTTCGGCGATGCCGTCTTCGACAACTTCGCCCGCATCCAGGCGGTCTACGAGCCGCTGGCGCCGCTGGTGAACAGCCTGATCGTCGCCGTGCCGAAGACGGCCGGCCTGGTCCTGGTCAGCGCGCTCGCCGGCTACGGCTTCGCGCGCTATCGCCGGGCGAAGGGCCATCAGCTGCTGCTGCTCCTCGCCTTCGCGACGCTGTTCTTCCCGCCGTCGCTGGCGCTGATCCCGTTCTTCCTCGAGATGAACTGGTTCGGCTGGCTCGACAGCTTCTGGCCGCTGATCGTGCCGGCACTGGCCTCGGGCTTCGGCGTGATCTGGATGTACACCTACATCTCCGGCACGGTGCCGCATGAGCTGTACGAGGCGGCGGAGGTCGATGGCGCCGGCGCCTTCCCGGTGTTCTTCCGGATCGTGCTGCCGATCATCCGGCCCGGCCTCGCGGCACTCGGCGTCTGGACGCTGATCAGCACCTGGAACGACTTCCAGCTGCCGCTCGTCATCCTGACCGACCAGACGAAGTTCACGGTGCCGCTGGCGCTGACCTCGCTGAACTCGATCTATTTCGCCGATCTGCCGGCGGTGATGCTGGCCACCATGATCGGCCTCGTGCCGGTCTTCATGCTCTTCGCCTTCCTGAGCCGCCAGTTCATCAGCGGCCTGACCGGGGGCGCCGTGAAGTCATGACCGATCGAAGGGAGGATCCGAAATGACAAGACGCTGGACCATCATGGCGGCGGCGCTCGCCCTCGCCGCGAGCCTTCAGGCCGCGTCGGCACAGGATGCGCCGAACACGGAAATCTCGGGCGCCGTCAGCCTGTGGACCTGGCCGCACAACGACCGGACGCTGACGTCGCTGCTGCCGGAGTTCAACAAGGCCTATCCGAACATCAAGGTCCGGATCCAGGGCTTCCCGTCCGGCAACAACGCCTATCTGAACAAGTTGCTCTCGGCCCTTCTCGCCGGCACCGGGCCGGACATCGCGATGGTCGAGATCAACAATGTCGCGCAGCTGAGCGACAAGCAGCAATTCGCCGATCTCTCGAAGCCGCCCTTCAACGCCGGTGCGCTCAAGGCCGAATTCGCGCCCTTCGCCTGGTCCAAGATCGAGGATCCGGCGACCGGCCGCATCTTCGCGCTGCCGAAGCACACGGGTCCGGGCGGGGTCTTCTACCGGCGCGATCTCTTCGCGGCGGCCGGCCTCCCCGGCGATCCGCAGGCGCTCGCGGCGACGCTCAAGGACTGGGATGCCTTCATCGAGGCCGGCAAGAAGATCGCGAAGCCGAACGAGCGCTGGATGGTGGGGACGGGCAACGAGCTGGTCCGCGCCTATATCGCGCAGCACGGCGTCTCCTATTTCGACAAGGACGGCGGATTGCAGGTCGGCGGCCCGGTCTTCAGGCAGGCCTTCGAGCTGGTTGCGAAAGCCCGCGATGCCGGCCTGATCTCGCCCTTCGCCATGTGGACGCCGGAATGGCAGGGCGCCTTCGCCCGCGGCCAGATCGCGACCATTGTCGTCGGCAACTGGTTCGGCGGGCTGCTGAAGAGTGCCTATGCGCCGGGAGATGCCGGCAAATGGGGCGTCGTGCCGGCGCCGGCCGCGGAGAACGGTGTCTCGGCCTTCAACTGGGGCGGCGACTTCCTGGGCGTGCTGGAGACGAGCAAGAACAAGGACGCGGCCTGGGCGCTGGTCAAATGGATCGCCATGAACGACACCAGCCTGAAGCTGCAATATGAGAAGGGCGATCTCTACCCCGCCTATATGCAGGCTGGGACGGCACCCTGGATCAATTTCCAGGACCCCTACTATGACGGCCAGAACGCCAACGAGATCTTCGCCAAGGTGCAGGCCGAGATGGTGCCGCAGACCACCAACCCGCTCGATGCCATCGCCTCCCAGGCGGTGGAGACCGCGGTGAATGCCGTGGTGACCAGCGGCAAGCCGATCGACGCGGCCCTCGCGCAGGCCGAGGCCGAGATCAAGGCAAAAATGTGAGGTCGGCCCGGCTCCTGTTTCTTGATCATCCGGAGTGACGATGCTGTTCGAAACATCCCTCGCCGGGACCTGGTCCTTCGCGCTCGATCCCGATCATCGCGGCCTGAAGGAGGCGTGGTTCGACCGCGATCTCGGCGACACGATCGCCCTCCCCGGCAGCGTCGACGAGGCCCGGAAGGCGCCGGCCAATCCGGAAGCCACCATGGCGCATCTCTCGCGCCGCCACCCCTATGTCGGCCGCGCCTGGTATGGCCGGTCCTTCGAGGTCGCGACGGAAGGGCTGTATCACCAGCTCGTGCTGGAGCGGCCGCATGGCGAGGTGACGGCCTGGCTCGACGGCGTGAAGATCGGCCGCGACCGCAGCCTTTCGACCGAGCACCGCTTCCTGCTCGGCAGGCTCGCGGCCGGCCCGCATCGCCTCGTCCTGATGATCGACAATGCGCGGATCGAGGCCGTCGGCGAGGCGATCAGGCATACGGGCGTCGATGATGTCGCCCATTCCAACACCGACCACACCCAGACCAACTGGAACGGCGTCGTCGGCTCGCTGCGGATCGAGGCCTCGGCCGGCGCGATCGGCCGCGTCGCCATTCATGCCCCGACGCGCCAGGCGCGGATCGACATCGAGCTCGACGCGTTCGACACCGACATCCACCACCCGACCTTCTGGAGCGGGGAGGCCGAGGACCGGCTGACCCTGCGGTTCCATCTCGCCGGCATCGCCGAGCCGCTGGTCGTCGAGCAGCCGGTCACGATCCGCAGCGGCTTCACGCCGATCTCGATGTCCGTCGATCTGCCGGACGCAGCGGGCCTTTGGGACGAGTTCTCGCCGACCGTGCACCGGCTCGATGTCGAATGGTCACGGAACGGCGCCCCGGTCGACCGGCGCGAGGCCAGCTTCGGCATCCGCGCCTTCACCCGCGACGGCCGGCGCCTGCGCCTGAACGGCCGCGCCGTCTTCCTGCGCGGCACGCTCGATTGCTGCATCTTCCCGCTCACCGGCTATCCGCCCTGCGATGTCGACGGCTGGCGCAAGGTCTATTCGACCGTGCAGGCCTATGGCCTCAACCACGTGCGCTTCCATTCCTACTGCCCACCCGAAGCGGCCTTCGTCGCGGCCGACGAGATGGGCGTGCTGCTCCATGTCGAGACACCGGTCTGGGCCGTGCTCGGCTCCGACCCCAATCTCGATCGCTTCATTCATGAGGAATCCGAGCGGATCATCCGCGCCTATGGCAACCACCCCTCCTTCGTGATGATGGCGGTCGGCAACGAGCCGCACGGCCCGGGGCTGCATGCCTTCCTGTCGCGCTGGGTCGCGCATTGGAGCGAAGCCGATCCGCGCCGGCTCTACACGGGCTGCTCCGGCTGGCCGACGATCGCGGAGGCCGATTTCGTTTCGAAGCCGGAGCCGCGATCGCAGCGCTGGGGCGAGGGCCTCGCCGGGCGGCTCAACGCGCATGCGCTGGAGACGAATACCGACTGGAGCGCCTATCGCGATGCGGTCGACATGCCGCTGGTGACGCATGAGATGGGGCAATGGTGCGTCTTCCCGGACCTCGATGAGATCGAGAAGTATCGAGGCGTGGTCGAGGCGCGGAACTTCATCCGGGTCCGCGACGGCCTTGCCGGGAAGGACATGCTGGGCCTCGCCAGGGATTTCATGATGGCGAGCGGCAGCCTGCAGACGAAGCTGTACAAGGAAGATATCGAGAGCGCGCTGCGGACCAAGGATTTCGCCGGCATCCAATTGCTCGGCCTGCAGGATTTCCCGGGCCAGGGCACGGCGCTGGTCGGCGTCGTCGACGCCTTCTGGGACGAGAAGCCCTATGTCTCGCCCGCAGCGTTCCGCGAGTTCTGCGCCCCCGTCGTGCCCCTGGTCAGGAGCGGGCGCTTCGTCGTGACTCGCGGCGAGCCGATCCTGGCGGCTGTCGAGATGGCACAGTTCGGGCCGGCGGACATCGAGGGTGGCGTGCTGCGCTGGTCCCTCGCCGACGACCATGGCAAGGCCGTCGCCCAGGGCGAGATCCAGGCCCCAAGGCTCGCAACCGGGGACCTTCACCGGCTCGGCGATCTCAGGATCGAGACCGACGCTCTCGCCCAGGGCCGTTACGAGCTCCTGCTCGAGCTCGCCGGAACCGGATACCGCAACCGCTGGGGCTATTGGGTCTTCGAGACGGCTGGGCATGCGGCCCCGCTCGACATCGTGTCGGATCTGGATGAGGCGATCCTCCGCCGGATCGAGGCTGGCGAGACCATCGTCTGGTCGCCCGATCCGAAGGCGATCCGGCAGGACAGCATCCTCGGCTTCACGACCGTGTTCTGGAACACGCTGTGGACCCGGCGCCAGCCGCCGCACACACTCGGCCTCCTGATCGATCGGGACCATCCGATCTTCAGCGCGTTCCCGAGCGGCCGCACGTCCGATTGGCATTGGTGGGAGCTGGTTCATGGCCGCGCGGCGCTCGATCTGGGCGGGCTTGGCCTGTCGCCGATCGTCCGCGTCGTCGACGACTGGAATTCGAACCGAGACCTCGCGCTTCTGGCGGAATGCCGGATCGGGCGCGGCCGACTCGTCATCAGCGGCATCGACCTTGCGGGCGATCTCGACCGGCGGCCGGTCGCGTCAGCCCTCCGACATGCCCTCGCCCGCCATCTGGCCGGCAGCCCGCAGGAGCGGCAGCCTACCGCCCTGGATCGAGACACCGTGCTGGATTGGGCGGCCGCGGTGAGGACGCGCTGATGCAGCGCGGCTCCGGATCGGGTCGATGGCGGGTGTTCGATGGCCGCTCTCGAGGTCGTGTCCCACCAGGTGGTGCAGGAGCTGTGGGTAAGCAGCCCGCCGGAGCGGCCGTCAGGAGTCTGGCGCAGGCGGTCTGCTTATGGATGCCGCGAACTGTTGCTTCAGCTTGACACCACGATGGCACCCGAGGAAATCGAGCCGGCCTGCGGTTACCCCGTGCTTCGCAACGGGTTCAGAACCTCGACCCCGACGAAGTCCCCGTCGTTGTCCGTCACGACGACACAGCCATTCGCCTCGGCAACCGCGGCGATGATGGTGTCCAGCGCGCTGCGTGGGCGCCCCGCCGCCGTGCCTTCGGCCATGAGTCTCGCCCAAACGAGTCCCGCCTTCTCGTCAAACGGGAGAACACGGCCTGCGAACAGGGTGGAGGGGCCTTCCGGGCCGGGGTGATGCTGGCGCTGTCGGTGATCTACGCCGTGTTCGGCACGGTCCCTGTCATCGCCGCGCTGTTCTTTGGGCTGAAGAGCGCCGTTCTGCTGCTCGTCATTGAGGCCGTTCTCCGGATCGGGCGTCGGGCCCTGAGAGGCCGCGTGGCATGGACGCTCGCCGGCGTCTCCTTCGCCGCGCTGTTCCTGTTTAACGTGCCGTTTCCGATCGTCGTGCTGGTCGCCGCGCTGATCGGGACCCTCGTCCCCGGCCACTTCGCCGGCGGGGCGCATGGAAAGGCCAAGGACGGGCCGCCGGCGCTCCTCGACGCCGTGCTTGGCGCCGATCCGGGCCGTGCCGGGCGCCTTGCCCGCGGCGCGCGGATTGCGGGCCTCGCCTCCGCTGTACTCTGGCTGCTGCCGGTGCTGGCCCTGCTGCCGGTCGGCGGGGCCTATGCCGATGTCGCGCTGTTCTTCTCGAAGATGGCGGTCGTGACCTTCGGCGGTGCCTATGCGGTGCTGGCCTATGTCGCGCAGCAGGCGGTCCAGAGCTATCACTGGCTGAGCGCGCCGGAGATGCTGAGCGGCCTCGGCCTCGCCGAGACGACGCCCGGGCCGCTGATCCTGGTGCTGCAGTTCGTCGGCTTCCTGGCCGGCTATCGCGCGCCCGGCAGCCTGTCGGGCGTTCCCGGCGGGGTGATCGCCTCGGCGCTGACCGTCTGGGTGACCTTCCTGCCGTGCTTCATGTTCGTCTTCCTGGGCGCGCCGCTCATCGAGCGGCTGCAGGAGAACCGCAAGCTGTCCGGCGCCCTGTCGGCGGTCACGGCGGCCATCGTCGGCGTGGTGGCCAACCTGGCGGTCTGGTTCGCGCTGCATGTCCTGTTCCGCGAGACCGTCCAGGTGCAGGGGCTGGGGCTGTCCTTCGCTGCGCCGGTGCCGGGCAGCCTCGATCTGTGGGCGCTGGGGCTCGCGGCGGTCGCAGGCCTCTGCCTGTTCCGGCTCAAGCTCGGCGTGATGTGGACCCTCACAGCCTGCTCGGCTGCGAGCATCGCGCTCCACTACGGCGTGGGCGTTGCCTGACCGCCCGGCCATTCCAGAGGTGAAAGAGAATGGATAGAACGCCAAAGGTGGCCGTGCTCTGGCGTGGTGACCGGGAGACTCGGCGGACGGCGACGCCGCGCGCTGGGGGTCATGGTGCGGCGGGGTCCCGTGCCGTAGCTCGCTCGATGCCGGCCAGGATCATCTGGGCGGCCTTGCTGGGCCCCTCCCACCCGGCGATCCGTACCCATTTTCCGTCCTCCAGGTCCTTGTAATGGGCAAAGAAGTGGGCGATCTGCTGCCACAGGTCGCCCGGCAGATCCTCGTGGCTGTGCACGTCGTCGTAGTCGGGCTTCAGCTTGCTGACGGGGGCGGCCAGGATTTTCTCGTCCTCGCCCTTCTCATCTTCCATCAGCAGCACACCGATCGGGCGGACCCGCAGCACCGCGCCGGGGATGATCGGATGGCGTCCGATGACGATGACGTCGACCGGATCGCCGTCGCCCGAAAGGGTGTGAGGGATGAAGCCGTAGTTGCCCGGATAGGTCATCACCGTGTGGATGATGCGGTCGACGACCATGACGCCCGCGCTCTCGTCGAATTCGTACTTCACCGGCGAGCCGCCCACCGAGTTTTCGATGATGACGTTGACGTCATAGGGCGGGTTCCGGCCGGCGGGGATCTTGCTGATATCCATCTCAGTCCTGGAGCTTCGGGAGCGGCCCGATTGAGCGGCCGCAGGATCGGCAAAGGTTTCAGGCATCCCATGTCCCCTGCGCGGGAATGGCGACCTTGGCGATGTCGACCCTCGCGGTCGCCGGGCATCCCGGAACGTCTTCGAACTGCTCGGCCACTGTCAGGCAGAACAAGATCCGCCCGCCCGGGCCGCCGAGGGTGCAGGCGACGGCCTGGCGGCCCGGCGTCTCGACCCGATGGGTGATCCGCCGGCCTTCGACCACACGGAGGAATTCGCCGCGGCCGGAGGCGGCCACCCAGGCGGCGCCATCCTGATCTAGGCAGATGCCGTCAGGAGCGACCGTTCCGATCTCGGCGAAGGTCCGGCGGTCATTAAGACGTCCATCGGCGGCTACAGCGAAGGAGGTCAGGCGCTGACCGAACGTCTCGGCGACGATGAGACGCTGCTCTCTCGAGAGGATGGCACAGCCATTCGGGAACTCGAAGCCGCGGGCAACGATCTCCGTCGACCCGTCCGGGCGCACCATAACAATCGCCGCCTCGTCGAACCCGGCCTCGGATCGGGAGGCGAAGCTGAACGTCGCCACGTACACCCGGCCCGCCTCATCCACGACCATGTCGCCCGGCTCACCGCTGAGCGGTCCAAGCCCGGCGTGCTGTTCGAGCCTACCGTCCTGAAGTCGAAGAATGCGACGGTCGCGGACCGAGGCGATCAGCAGGCTCCGGTCCGGCAAGAACGCCAAGCCAGCCGGTCGCTGTGGCACGTCCGCCACCACTTGCGCCCGCCCCGCCAGATCGAGCCGGTAGACCTTGCCGCCGACGGTGTCGGACATCCACAGCGCATCGTCTTTCCAGCGCGGCGCCGCGACGTAATGGAAACCCTCGGCCAGAGCCATGGTGCCCAGCGGTCTCACGGCGTCGGTCCCGGGGAACCGCCGCCCTCCATCAGCGCGAGCAACCCCTTGAGCAGGGCCGTCGGATCCGGTGGGCAGCCCCGGATGTGGAGATCGACCGGCAGCACGGCGGCCACACTGCCGACTGTCGCGTATGACTCCGCGAAGAGGCCGCAGCCTGCCGCGCAGTCGCCGACCGCGACCACCCATTTCGGCGCCGGCGTGGCCGCATGCGTGCGCTCGAGCGCCTCGCGCATGTTGTGCGTGACCGGGCCGGTTACCAAGAGCACGTCCGCATGCCGCGGCGATGCCACGAAGCGGAGGCCGAGCCGCTCAAGATCGTAGACGGCGTTATTCAGGGCGTTGATTTCCAGCTCGCAGCCGTTGCAGGAGCCGGCATCGACCTCGCGAAGTGACAGACTGCGCCCGAGACGCCGCCGGGCCGCCACGTCGAGGTGCGCGGCCAGAGCCGCGAGCTCCGGATCATCCAAGGATGGCGGGGGATCGGTGAGTGGGGGCCGAATGAGGCCCTGAAAGAGGTGCCGGCGCATGGCGTCCTCAAAGGTCGTGCCCCGCATAGGAGCAGTTGAAGGATTTGTTGCAGAGCGGGAAGTCGGCGACGATGTTGCCTTCGATCGCGGCCTCCAGCAGCGGCCATTGGAACCAGGATGGATCGCGCAGATGGCCGCGCAGGACCAACCCGGCGCGATCGACCCGGACCCATGCGAACACGTCGCCGCGGAAGCCTTCGACCAATGCGAGGCCCTCTCCGGCCCGGCGCGGGATCTCGGATCGGACCGGGCCTGCGGGCAACCGTTCCAGGATCTGGGTGATCAGCGACAGGCTCTGCTCGACCTCGCGGATCCGGAGCCTGACACGGGCGTCGACGTCCCCCTCATTCAGTACGGGAACATCGAAGGAGAGCATCCGGTAAGGCGCATCGCCAAAAGCCTGCCTCGCGTCGAAGCGGCGGCCCGACGCCCGCCCGACGACGCCGCCGGCCCCGAAGCGCCGCGCCAGGGCGGGTGCGACGATGCCGGTTGCGACGGTGCGATCCTGCAGCGAGGCGGTGTTGTCGTAGAGCTCGACCAGCGGTGGGAAGTGCAGCCGGATTTCGTCGACGAGCGCGGCCAGCGCCTCGAGCCCGTCGCTGTCGGGGTCAAAACCGACGCCGCCCGGCACGACCCGATCCATCATCAGGCGGTGTCCGAAGGCCTTGCCGGCGGCGCGCAGCACGCGTTCGCGCAACACGCCGCAATGCGCATGCATCAAGGCAAACGCAGCGTCGTTGCAGATGGCGCCGATGTCGCCGAGATGGTTGGCGAGACGTTCCAGCTCGAGCATCAGGGCGCGCAGCCAGGCGGCGCGGAACGGGATCCTCACGTCGAGAGCCGCTTCGACCGCCCGGGCGAAGACGCTGGCGTAGGCGACGGTGCTGTCTCCGGAGGCCCGGCCTGCCAGCCGGGCGGCGTGGTCTATCTCGGCGCCGGCCATCAACCCTTCGAGGCCGCGATGGACATAGCCGAGGCGGGCTTCGAGCCGGACCACGGTTTCGCCATTCGCCGTGAACCGGAAATGCCCAGGTTCGATGATGCCGGCGTGCACCGGGCCGACCGGGACCTGATGCAGGCTCTCGCCCTCGACCGGCAGGAAGGGATAGGGTTCGACACCGAGGGCCGGTCGCCGGCCACCGAGCGGCTGGTGCAGACCCCAGCGGCCATGGTCGAGCCACGGCCGGGCGTCCGGCATGCCGACCGGCTCCAGCCCGAACAGGTCCCAGACCGCTCGCTCCAGCCGGATCGCCGGCGGGTGACGCCGGCCGACTGATGGGAAGCGGCCGTCCGGGCATTTCAGGCTGATGACGGCGAGGTCGGAAGCCGGTTCATCGAGCACCGCCATATGGACGAGGCCCTGCTCGCCCCATAGCCCGAGCAGCGTCCATGCCCCCTCCGCCAGACACTCTGTGACGGCCTCCCACAGCTCCGTATCGACGACGGCTCGCATCCACGACGGATCTGTCTCGGTTCTGTCCCCCGCAAGAATGATGTCGGCCAGCGCAGGCATGCTTCTTGTCTCCCTCAGCCCAGCAGGCCGGCGACGTGCTGGAACCAGGCGGTCAGCGGCGGCGGCAGGTAGAGGCCCGCGGCCAGCACCAGCCCGAGATGGCCGAGCATCGGCACGGTCGAGGCCTGGATCGGCGCGGAGGATCCGGTCGGTTCGCCGAAGGCGAGGCCCTGGACGCGCAGCAGCAGCGCCCCGAAGGCGATGAGCAGGCCGAGGACCAGCGGCACCGCCAGCAGCGGCTCGCGGGCGAAGGTCGAGCTGACCACCAGGAATTCGCTCATGAAGACGCCGAGCGGCGGCAGGCCGGCGATGGCGACGACGCCGGTCACCAGCCCCCAGCCGAGCACCGGGTGGCTTTCCGTCAGGCCGCGGATCTCCGCGATCTTCTGCGTGCCCTTGACCTGGGCGATATGGCCGACGGCGAAGAAGATCGCCGACTTGGTCAGGCTGTGCATCGTCATGTGCAGCAGGCCGGCGAAGTTCGCCAGCGGGCCGCCCATGCCGAAGGCGAAGGTGATGATGCCCATATGCTCGATCGAGCTGTAGGCGAACAGCCGCTTGATGTCGCGCCGCCGGTACAGCATCAGGCCGGCGAACAGCAGCGAGGCCAGGCCCATCACCGCCATCAGCGGCCCCGGCGCGATCGCCGCCGGATGGGCGGCCAGCAGCATCTTGAAGCGCAGCACGGCGTAGAGGGCGACGTTGAGCAGAAGCCCCGACAGCACGGCGGAGATCGGCGTCGGGCCTTCGGCATGGGCGTCGGGCAGCCAGGCATGCAGCGGCGCGAGGCCGACCTTGGTGCCGTAGCCGAGCATCAGGAAGATGAAGGCGAGGTTCAGCAGCGCCGGGTCGAAGGCGGCGACGCGGTCGATCAGCACCGTCCAGACCATGGCCTCCAGGCCTTCGCCGACGACCGGCTGCGCCGCCATGTAGACCAGGATGGTGCCGAACAGCGCCATGGCGATGCCGACGCTGCCGAGGATGAAGTACTTCCAGGCCGCCTCGATCGCCTCCGGCGTGCGGTACAGGCCGACCATCAGCACGGTGGTCAGGGTCGCCAGCTCGACCGCCACCCACATCAAGCCGATGTTGTTGGCGACCAGGGCCAGGTTCATCCCGAACATCATCGCCTGGTACATGGCGTGGTAGAAGCGCAGATGGCCGGGCGTCAGCCGCCCCGTCTCCAGTTCATGCGCGATGTAGCTGGCGCTGAACAGGCTGGTGGTGAAGCCGACGAAGGTGTTCAGCACGACGAACACGATGTTGAGGTCATCGACCAGGAGATAGGCGCCGGGCTGCGGCTTGCCGAGGAACAGCAGCAGGGCCGACAGCAGGGTCAGGAAGCTGGCCAGGACGTTCAGCCGGGCGGACAGCCGGTAGCCCGGCAGGAGGGCCAGGAGCGCCGCCGCCCCGATCGGGATCAGCAGGACA
Source organism: Mycobacterium sp. KBS0706 (assembly GCF_005938675.2). GTDB lineage: Bacteria > Pseudomonadota > Alphaproteobacteria > DSM-16000 > Inquilinaceae > Inquilinus. The sequence goes on along the minus strand of NZ_VCCH02000010.1, from coordinate 64,297 downwards.
AGAAGCACGGGGTTGGCCGGGAGTGTCGTCATCGGCGCTCTCCCCGGAAGCGGTCGAGCGCCTGCACGTCCACCGTGTCGAAGCGCTCGCGGATGCGGAACAGGAAGACGCCGATGACGATGAAGGCGATCAGGATCGAGAAAGCAACGCTGATCTCCACGACCAGCGGCATGCCCTTGGCGCCGGCGGCGGCGAGGACCAGGCCGTCCTCCAGCGACATGAAGCCGACCACCTGGCTGACGGCGTTGCGCCGGGTGACCATCATCAGCAGGCCGAGCAGCAGCACCGAGAGCGCGAAGGCCAGGTCCTGTCGGGCCAGCGGATCCGCGTTGGCCGTGACCCGGAGCATGATCACCATCGAGAGGGCCACGAGCCCGATCCCCGCGAGCATGGTCAGGCCGATGCCGACGACCGGCTCGATCTCGCGATGGATGCCGAGCCGGGCGACGATCCGGTGCAGTGCCACCGGGATGATCATCGCCTTGAACAGGAGCGCGATCACGGCGGTGACATAGAGATGCGGTGCGTCCTGGATATAGGCCTGCCACGCGACCGAGAGCGAGAGCACCAGGGCATGGATGGCGAAGACGTTCAGCAGGGCGTAGAGCCGGTCCTGGTACAGCAGCATGAAGCTGACCAGAACCAGGCCGCCGGCGAGAAGATGCGCGACGTCGAAGGTCAGGCCGTTCATCTAGAGGCTCCGCGAGACGAACAGGAGCAGCGTGCCGAGCAGACCGAGCATCAGCGCCGCGCCGAGGAAGTTCGGCACCCGGAAGACGCGCATCTTGGCGACCGCCGTCTCGAACACGGCCAGGGCGAAGCCGCCCACCGCCAGCTTGCCGGCATAGGCGGCGATGCCCACGGCATAGGCGGCCGGGCCGGCGCCGGACGGCGCCATGCCCCAGGGGGCGAAGACGCAGGCGATCAGAGAGATGTAGAGCAGCAGCTTCAGCGACGCGGCAAGCTCGATCACCGCCAGGTGCCGGCCGGAATATTCCAGCACCATGGCCTCGTGCACCATGGTCAGCTCGAGATGGGTGGCCGGGTTGTCGACCGGGATCCGCGCATTCTCGGCGATCGCGACCGCGATCAGGGCGACGAGCGCGAGCCCGAGCGATACCCTCAGCCCCACCTCCGGCGACAGCATCATGCCGGCGACCGTCGACAGCTGGGTGGAGCCGGCGACCAGGGCCAGGGTGAAGACGATCATGGTCAGGGCCGGCTCGGCCAGGGTGGCGATCATGGCTTCGCGGCTGGACCCGATGCCGCCGAAGCTGGTGCCGATGTCCATGCCGGCCAGGGCCAGGAAGAAGCGGGCGCTGCCGAGCAGCGCGATGATCGCGATCAGGTCGGCCGACCAGCTGAACGCCAGCCCGCGGGCGAAGGTCGGCACCAGCGCCGCCGCGACCCAGGTGGCGGCGACGATCAGGTAGGGCGCCACCCGGAACAGCCAGGAGGCGTGCTCGGCCAGCACCACCTCCTTGCGCAAGAGCCGGATCAGGTCGCGATAGGGCTGCAGCAGCGGCGGCCCGCGGCGACGCAGCAGCCGTGCCTTAACCTTGCGCACGAAGCCGGTCAGGAGCGGCGCCGCCAGCAGCACCAGCATCATCTGCAGGCCCTGCACCGCGAGGTCGAGGATCACGCCCATATCGACAGCACCAGCAGCAGCGCCACGAGCATGAGGAAGACCAGGCTGAGATAGCGGCGGATGGTCAGGAACTGCAGGCGGTTGAACCGGTCGGCGAGAAGCGCGACGGCGCCGGCGACCGGCGCATAGAGCAGATCCCAGATCACGTCATGCACCTCCACCCGCAGCCGGGCTGGCCGCAGGTCGCCGGGCGGGGGCATCTCGACGTGGTCTCGCGCCCGGAAGACGACGGAGCCGAAGACCCGACGGATCGGCTGGGCGAAGCTGCCGGCGCTGTATTGCGTCGCCGGGCTGGGATCGGGGAAGCCGCAATCCCAGGCCGGCGCCCGGCGCAGGGCGCGGGAGGCCAGCCGGTGGATAGCGAAGGCGGCGAGCGAGGCCGAGACCGCGATGAAGAGGAAGACGAGAAGGCCGTTGTAGGAGTTGCGGCTTTCGCCGACCGGGACGATCGACAGCCAGGCGACCGCGGTCTGCCGCGGCATCTCCGCCCCGACCAGGCCGCGCACCGCCGGCGCCAGCGCGTCGATCGCCAGGCCGGGCAGGACGCCGAGGAGGAGGCAGAGGCCGGCCAGGCCGGCCATGGCGCCGAGCGACCAGCGGTCGACCTCCCGCGCCCTGGCGGCCTCCTCGGAACGGGGCCGGCCGAGGAAGGCGATGCCGAAGACCCGGACGAAGCAGGCGGCGGCCAGCGCCGCGGCCAGCGCCAGCAGGCTGCCGACCGCGGGGACCATCAGCTTCAGTCCCCATTGCGGCAGCTCCGGGCTGAGCAGGATGGCCTGCAGCGTCAGCCATTCGGAGACGAAGCCGTTGAACGGCGGCAGCGCCGAGATGGCGGCGCAGCCGACCAGCATCACCGGCGCCGTCACCGGCATCCGGTGGATCAGCCCGCCGAGGCGCTCGAGGTCGCGCGCGCCGGTCGCCGTCAGCACAGCGCCGGCGCCGAAGAACAGCAGCGACTTGAACACCGCGTGGTTGACGCCGTGCAGCAGGGCGGCGGTGAGGGCCAGGGCGGCCGCCGCCTCCATGCCGTTGGCCCGGAACGCCAGAGCTAGGCCGAGGCCGACGAAGACGAAGCCGATGTTCTCGATCGTGCTGTAGGCCAGAATCCGCTTCAGATCGGTCTGCATCAGCGCCGACAGGACGCCCAGCACGGCGGTCAGCCCTCCGATGGCGAGCACCACTTCCCCCCACCACCAATCGGGCGGGCCGAGCAGATCGAACACGATGCGGATGAAGGCGTAGACCGCGACCTTGGTCATGACGCCGCTCATCAGCGCGGAGACGTGGCTCGGTGCCGCCGGATGGGCCAGCGGCAGCCAGACATGCAGCGGCGCCAGCCCGGCCTTCGATCCGGCCCCCACCAGCACCAGGATCAGGGCCGCCGCCGCCACCCACCCCGGACGGCCGGCGGCGCGGATCGCCTCGAAGGCATAGCCGCCCTCGGCCCCGGCGAGCAGGCCGAAGGCCATAAGCAGCGCCAGGGTGCCAAAGCTCGCCATCAGCAGGTAGACGTAGCCGGCGCGAAGGTTCTCGCCGTCGTGGTGGTGCGCCGTCACCAGCGCCCAGGACGTCAGCGACATGAACTCCCAGCTCAGGAGGAAGCTGAAGGCGTCGTCGGCGAGGATCACCAGGGTCATGCCGGCCAGGAAGGCCGGGAAAAAGGGCAGCACGCGGTGCGGCGCCTCTTCGTGGCGGCCATAGCCAAGGCCGTACAGGCTGGCCGCCGCGGCGCCGAAACCGACGATGGTCAGGAACAGCGCGGACAGGTTATCGATCCTGAACCGCGCTCCGGTCCAGGGCAGGCCGAGCGGCAGGATCAAGGTGTCGGACACCGCAGCGCCAGATAGCAGGTGCGTGACGCTAAGCACGGCCAAGGCGACGGACGTCGCAAGGCAGCCGGCGTAGATGACAGGTGTGGCGAATCGACTGCGTGCTCCGGCGACGGCACAGACGGCGAAGCCGAGCAGGATCGCCACGCACGACACAGCTGCGCCGATGGCCATCTAGCGTTCTCCGCTTCCCCGCAACCGGACCCCACGGCCACCAGCAGGGCTCACCATGCCCTCGCCGATCAGCTCAATCCCCGCGGTATCGAGGGCGCCCACGAGCTTCACCAGCGAGTCGACGTTGCCGCGAATTTGTCCTCCGCTTCCTTCCATGCGCTGGATGGTCGGCAGTGAAAGCCCGGACAAGTCGGCCAGTGTGCGCTGGTCCATGCCGAGCAGGGCCCGGGCCGCCCGCAGCTGAGCCGAGGTGATCATGTTTCAGCCATCAATTATTACTGACAGACATGCATACATCATGGTTACACCCATGATCTTACTATTTCAAGCTGGACTTTGAATGCGCAGAGCATGAGCATGCCCCACGGAACGATCACCCAGGGCCGACGAGCAATGGCAGCGAACGGGAGAAGCACAGTGCCGGCGCGCGAGTTGTACGGGCGATATCGACAGCTCGTTGAACAGCTGGCAAATCAGTCACCGCAATCTCTCGCGACCTGGCAGGCAGAGCTCCAGCACATCGTCAGCCAGTTTCAGGCTGAAACGGAGGTCCTGACGCCGAGCCGCACCGAATTGCTGTGCTGGGAGCTGATCGAGCAATTTGAGGAGGAGGCTTTGCGGGCCGTCAAGCTGCGTCGCCGCGATGTGCTTTGGGCAGCGGTGAAGGCGCTCGAGAACGTCGCAAGAGGCCGATGACCGCGAGAGCCCGCCGCCGGCAATGATGACTCATTCGAGGGCGGCCCAGCGTTGGCTGTCAGCGCGACAACAATTGTCGCACAGCTGAGACGCCGGCGCTCGTCGGCGGCAAGGGGGCAGCACAGGGCGCGACGTGCGCTACGCGCGCGCTGGCCACGGTGCCCGAAGCAGGCCTAGAATCCCTCTAGCCGCTCCGCAGAACGCAGAAAGCCCCACCTTTTTTAGGCGGGGCTCTGGATCAGACCTCGATGTGTATCGAGTTATAACAAAGTTGGTTGCGGGGACAGGATACCACCGATACCCATACAAGCTCGCCATCGCGGTCTAGGGTCAGGCCCCGTAAAGGGGCTCTTCAGGTTGGGGGTTATGTGATTCACGATCTCGACTGGGAGGAAGATCTGATGAGGTCGGAGTTCTGGCTGAGCGATGGTTAATGGGAGCGGTTGTGACCGCTGCGCCGAACAAGCCGCGGGGCATACCGCGAGTTGACGACCGTCGCGTGATCAGCGGGATCGTACATGTGTTGAAATCGGACTGCCGATGGAAGGATGCCCGGCGGTCTACGGACCAGCCAAGACGCTGCACAACCGGCATGTTCGCCAGGCAGCAAAGGGCGTGTGACGGAAGATGCTCATCGCGCTGGCCGGAACCGGTGGCGCGGCGATGGAGGCGCTGCTCGACGGCATTCATGTGAAGACGCATCGCTCGGCTGCCGGTGGCAAAGGGAGCCGGGCGCAGGCGATCAGCGTCAGCCGTGGCGGACGCACCAGCAAGCTCCACGCGCTCACCGATGGAAGGGGGCCGTCCGCTCGGCTTCGCCCTGACGCCAGGCCAGGCGGCGCACTGTCGGACTGCTGATCCGCTGTTCCCAAAGAAAGCGAGCCGCACCGTTGCCGGATGCGGCCCGAGTTTAGGGAGGAAACGCCCAAGAAGTGCGTTACGGCAGCAATCAAGAACTGCATACCGCACTGCAACATATGCATGGCCATCGCTGCGGCGCAAGTGCAAATGGCCCAAGATTTGTTCATAGCAGATATTGCCTATATTTTGAGCATCTGACGGAGATCGGATGGCCGGCAAGAGATGCTGCTCGACACCCCGTGTGAAGACGCATCGCTCGGCTACCTATAGATTGGCGTGGGGTCTGGGCGCCAATCGGCGCGGCAAACGCCTGAATTCGCACGATACTGCGAGGCGACCACACCAGGTGACGCCGATTCACAGCGACTCTCGGCGCTGGCACCAAGTGTGAACGTACAGGATGCTGCAACGCAGCATTTATGTTGCATTGCAGCATAACCGTGATAAGATTTGCGTGTGTTTGGGGAGGAGAACTGCCCGCGCCCAGAGGCGGCATGCAGAGGATCCGAACCATGATTTTCGCCCCCCTGATCATCAGTTTGCAGAGCAAATTCCGCAAGCGCCGCAGATACCTGCGCGCCGTAGCCGAGGTTAAAGGCCTTTCGACCCGCGATCTAATTGACCTTCGTGCGGACGCGACGGATATGCTTCGCTGCCTGAAGAATGAGTTCGATGGTGAGCCGCGGAGATCTAATTCCCCATCGGAAATACACCGATAGCGGTGGACTACGCGCACTAGATCTGGCCGACGATTTAGGGGGAAATCTCAAGCTAAAAATGTAGGCGGGAGAGATGTATCTTCAAACGTTGGTCGTCAGTGGGTTCGGGCCGGTGCGCCCATAGTTGCCGTCAAGCGTACCTATCCGCCACAGGTCGGCGTGATCCACCCCGAGCATCGCAAGGCTGGCGTCGAACACTTGCAGCGCGTGATCGTAGTCCTGGTCGCTGTTCCATAGTTTGGTGATGACGAACAGGACAGAACCGCCACTCTCTGAACCCGCATGACCGATTCCTTTCTCGTTCCCATCGCCCGCGGATGCATCGACGGGCCGACAACCGGCGTCGATTGTCATCGCGAGCGCGGGATCTCTCGGTGGACTTGGCTGCCTCGGGACGGCGGCATCCATATTTGCAGAAGCCCGGTGAGTTTGGGCAATAGGACGAAGGAACCAGTCCGGCATCGACCAATGAGTCGACGTGCAATCTCACCCAAGGTGATGGGGCGGGAACGGCGACGCCGCCGCGAACTCCCGCAACCAGGCGCTGGCGGTCGCGACATCGGCCTGCGACAGGCCGTGGCCGGATGGCAGGACGCGGTGCCGGACAGCGGCGCCGGCCTCCCTCAGCAATCCGGCGAGGCGGGCCGCATTGTCGGCCGGCACGATCGGGTCCAGCCGGCCCGACAGCAGCAGCACCGGCTTGCCCCGCAGCTCCGCGGGCGGTGGATCGCCGAGCGGCACCATCGCCCTGAGCAGGATGGCGCCGGCCAGCGCCTCCGGCCGCAGCTGCAGCACGGCGGCAGCGATATTCGCCCCGTTGGAGAAGCCCAGCGCCACCGGGGCCGGCAGGCCATAGGCGGCACGGGCTTCGGCGACGAAATCCGCAAGCTCATGCGCCCGGGCCCGGACATCCTCCTCGTCGAACACACCCTCGCGGAGCCGGCGGAAGAAGCGCGGCATCCCGCCTTCCAGCACCTTGCCGCGGGGCGACAGCAGTGCCGAGCCCGGGGCGACGGCGCGCCCCAGCGGCAGCAGGTCGGCCTCGTCGCCGCCCGTGCCGTGCAGCAGCAGGAGCGGCGGCGCATCCGGGCTCTGCCCGGGCTCGAACCGATGAATGAAGGACTGCGCCTGGGTCATCGCGCAAGCTCCGATGTCTGGCGGGAAGAGGGACCGGACGCCGCGGGAGCCGCGGCGTCTGGCACAGGGGAATTTCAGGCGACGTCCGGCAGCACCCGCTCGATCTCGGCGCGATGCTGCTCGAGGAACTGCGGCAGCTGCAGCGCCTGGCCGAGCGTATCCGCCGGCTCGTCGACCGCGAAGCCGGGGATGTCCGTGGCGATCTCGAACAGCACGTGCCCCGGCTCGCGGAAATAGACCGAGCGGAAATAGGCGCGGTCCTTCTGCTCGGTGGTGAGCAGCCGGTGGGTCTCGGCCAGCCGCTTCACCATCTCGGCCTGGGCCGCATCGTCGGCCGCGCGGAAGGCGATGTGGTGCACCGAGCCGGCGCCGGGGCGGCTGGGCAGGAACCCGCCGGCCGCGCGGAGATCGACGATGCCGCCGATCGCCGTGTCGCCGGCCCGATAACGGATCACGGTCCCTTCCCGCCCGACCTCGGTGAAGCCGAAGACGTCGGTCAGCACCGCGCCGGTCGGGGCCGCGTCCTCGAGCAGCAGGCTGACGCTGTGGAAGCCGCGGATCGCGTGCTCCGCGGGAACCTCGCCGCCGGCCCAGCCGGGCTCGCTCTCGATCCCCGGCACCGCGACCAGCGCGAGACGCATGCCGTCCGGGTCCTTGAAGGCCAGCACGGTCTCGCCGAAGCGCTGCTCGATCGCCTGATGCGGCACGCCCTTCTCGACGAAGCGCTGCACCCAGTAGCCGATCGCCCCTTCCGGCACCCGGAACACCGTCTCCTGGGTCTCGCCGACGCCGAGGCGTCCGGGCGCGACATGGGCCCAGGGGAAGAAGGTCAGGATCGTCCCGGGCTGGCCGGTCTCGTCGCCGTAGTAGAAGTGATAGGTGCCGGGATCGTCGAAATTGACCGTCTTCTTCACCAGGCGGAGCCCGAGCACCCGCGTGTAGAAGTCGAGGTTCCGCCGGGCCGGTCCCGCGATCGCCGTGACGTGATGAATGCCGCTGCTGCGCATGATGTGCCTCCAGATCGCGGACCCGATGGCCCGCCCGTGGCCATTCAGATAATACCTCTGGCGCCGCGGGCCGATAGCCAACCGCTTGCACTCATGCAAAGATATCACTGCATCCAGGCAATTTGCTGTGCAGACAGGAAAGGAACATCCTGACTCAACCGCTATCCACGAAGCGCGCAGGATCGAGGATATGGGCGAGCCGTTCGGCAACATCTCCTGGGACGATTTCCGGCTGATTAAGGCCATCGCGGACTCTCGAGGCCTGCCTGGAGCCGCAGTGCAGTTGGGCCTCGCCCATTCGACCGTCTTTCGCCGCCTCGGCCAGGTCGAGCAGGCTCTCGGCGTGATGCTGTTCGAGCGGCATCGCTCCGGCTATGTCCTGACCCCGGTCGGCGAGGAGATGGCGGAGTTGGCCACCCGCCTGGACGACGACATCACCGGCTTCGCTCGCAAAGTCGCCGGGCGGACGATCTCGCCGACCGGCGAGTTGCGCGTCACCACCAATGATTCCCTCCTGATCCACCTTCTGACTCCGCTCTTCGCGCGGTTCCAGAGCGAGTGCCCTGATGTGCGGCTGGATGTTGTGCTCAGCAACGAGCCGTTGAATCTCTCCAAGCGGGATGCCGACGTCGCGATCCGAGCCACGGACAACCCGCCAGAGACGCTGGTGGGCCGGCGGGTCGCCCGGATTGCCTGGGCGCTTTACGGACGGGCGGCCGATTTCCCGCAGCCCGAGATGCCGGCCTTCGACGATCTCACCGACCGGCCATGGGTGTCGCTCGGCGACAACTTGGCGACGCTGAAAGCGGTGCGGTTCGTTCAGCAGCACGTCGCGCCGGAACGGATCACCTACAAGATCAACACGGTCCTCGGCTTGGCCGAGGCGGTCGAGAGCGGCATAGGTATCGGACATCTGCCGTGCTTTATCGGCGACGTCCGTCCGACACTGGTTCGGCTGGCTCCGCCGAATCCTGACTTTGCGGCGGATCTCTGGTTGCTGACCCATCCCGACCTCCGCCAATCCGCCCGCGTGCGCGTATTTCTGGACTATCTGGCCGGCGAGGTCGGCCGGTCACGGCCGCTCTTCGAAGGCGACCTGCCGATCGTATTTAGCTCCGCGTTCGCGACGTCGGCCGTGTCGGGCCGTAGCGCCGAGTGAGCTGCCACGCAAGTCGAGATGCAGTAACGCAAGCGACTATCGTGGCAGAGTCGGACGGATCCGCCCGAAATGCTGGGCGAAGGGCAGGACGGCGCTCGCATCTCGTGCTGAGGTGGTGGCCGAGGGACTGCGGTCGGCGCCGGGCCTCCACGGCCCAGCCGCAATCCGGGACTTCAGGAGCGGACGAGCTCGTGTTCCACCCACTCGATCACCGAGCCTTGCTTCGGCTGCCAGCCGAGCTCCCGGCGCGCCTTCGCCGAACGGACGCGACTGTTCGAACCAAGAGCGAAGACCGCGAGCTCGCGGCCCCATTTGCCAACGGCATCCTCGGCCGGCCATGACTGGGCCGACGTGGGAAGCCCGAGTGCCTTGCCGATGGCGCGGACGAGATCACCGAAGGCCGCCTCGCCGTTCTCGACGTAGTAGAAGCTCCCAGCCGGCGCCTTCTCCAATGCAAGGGCATAGAGATCGGCGATGTCGGCGATATGGACGTTCGACCAGACGTTGAGGCCGCGGCCGATATAGCGAGGAACGCCACTCTCCTTCGCCTGGGCGGCAAGTGGGGGAATCTGCACGCTCTGGGCAGGCGGGCCGAAGGTATGGCCGTAGATCAGGCTGTTGCAGAGCACGATTGTGCGCACTCCGGGAGCGGCATCGACGATCAGCCTGTTGAGCGCGACGCGATGCTCCTTGTCGGGTTCGGGCGCGACCGGCGTGTCTTCTGTAAAGACCGCATCCGAAGGCTCGCCCATAGCCTCGTCTCCGACGAGGCTGGTCCCGCTGGTGTGGATGAACGGCCTGCCGGTCCCAGCCAGGCCGGCCAGCAACGCCTCGACAGCTCCCTGATGGTCACTGTCGGCAGCGTTGACCACGGCATCGGCTGCCCGCGCTTCGGCGGTCAGCAACTCGGCGTCGTCGAGAGTGCCTATCACAGGCTCGATGCCCTTCGCCCTGACGCCTGCCCCCTTGTTCGGGCTGCGCACGAGGCCGCGAACCTGGTGCCCCTGCGAAGCGAGAAGGGTCGCAACAGCGCCACCGATGTAGCCGCTCGCCCCGGTCACGAAAATCTTCATGGATCTGTCCTCCTGCAACGCTGGTCCAGCGAAAGGCCGAGCCAGCGACGATCGGGTTCAGGCGACTTCGGCGGCCTGATAGGTCGGGTGGTCGGTGTAGCCATGGGCCCCGCCGCCATAGTGGAGGGCCCGGTCTGCCCGCGCGAGCGGCCAGCCGTCACGCAGACGCTCGACGAGATCGGGGTTGGCGATAAACGGTTCACCGAACGCGGCGACGTCGATCAGCCCTTCTTCGATGTAGCGCTCCGCCAGATCCCGGGTCATGCCTCCGGCGAGGATCAGCGTGCCCTTGTAGTGGGCTCGGAACTTCTGAAGGAAGTCGGCGGGGATCGGCGAACTGCCTCGCGACCGCTGGTCCATCAGATGGATGTAGGCCAGGTTCCGCTTCGACAGCTCGTCAGCCAGGTAGAGATAGGTCTCTTCGATATCCGGATAGACGCCCATGTCGAACAGCCCGCCAAAGGGCGATAGCCGGATTGCAGTTCGATCGGCGCCGATCCTGGCGACGATAGCGTCCACGACTTCGAGCAGAAATCGCGAGCGGCTTTCGACGGAGGCGGCGCCGTATTTGTCAGTCCGGTCGTTTACCAGCGGATTGAGGAATTGCTCGACCAGGTAGCCGTTAGCGCCATGTACCTCGATGCCGTCGAAGCCGGCCACGATGGCATTGACCGCCGCCTGGGCAAAGTCCTCGACGACCCCCTCCACCTCCGCCGTCGTGAGTGCGCGGGGCTTCGACACGTCGACCGGCCCCGGCCTGCCGTTCTCCATATAACCCCAGGCCTGCGAGTTGCGCGCGATCTGTGCCGTCGAGCTGACCGGGTCGATGCCATCGGGCTGGATCGAGGCATGACTGACGCGGCCGACATGCCAGAGCTGCGCAAAGATCACACCGCCCTCGTCGTGGACGGCGGTCGTCACCTTGCGCCAGCCGGCAACCTGGCTGTCCGTGTAGATCCCGGGGATGAAGAGGAAGCCCTCGGCCGTGCGGGAGATCGGCGTGCCTTCCGTCACGATCAGGCCAGCCGCCGCGCGCTGTCTGTAGTAGCGCGCGGTGAGGTCGCTGGCGATCCCATCCGGACTGCGCGAGCGGGTCATCGGCGCCATTGCGATGCGATTGCGCAGCGTGAGTGGCCCAAGCTTGTAGGGTTCGAACAGTTTGCTCATGGCGAAGGTGTCCTCCGAAGGCGTGGCAGCCCGGCCTGCCGCTCGCCGCGTTCGTCGGATCGGGATGGCCCGGCGGCAGGATCAGATCGGGGACGCCATCGCCCGACGCGGTGCCTCTCGATGCCCTCTAGCGTCGACCGTCAGACCGCACCGGACGATGGTGTCCCGCAGCAGATAGGCCACCCGCGTCGCATTGAGAATTCGGGCCGCTGGCACATGATTTGTGATACGGATTCACAAATCGTGATGGAGGGACTTCGTGGACAACCGGGCCGGCGAGATGATGGTGTTCGTTCGCGTCGTCGAAGCCGGCAGTTTCTCGGAAGCCGCACGGCAGCTCCTCATGACGCCGTCCACGGTCAGCAAGATCATCTTTCGGATCGAGCAGCGGCTTGGTGCGCGGCTCATCGAGCGGTCGACACGCAGATTCTCGCTGACCGAAGAGGGGCGCCTCTACCATGAGCGCAGCAGCGCCCTACTGGCTGAGCTCGACGACATCGAGCGGGAACTGACCCAGGGCGCACAGACGGCCCGGGGAACGGTCCGTGTGAACGCGTCGGTCGCGTTCGGTACCCTCGGCATTGAGCCGCAGTTGCCCGCCTTCTGGGAGAAGCATCCGAACATCGTCGTCGACCTGTCCCTGTCCGACGAGATCGTCGACCTCTATCTCGACCGCACCGACATCGCATTCCGCGTCGGCGCATTGGCGGATTCGAGCCTCACCGGGCGCCGGATCGGCGTCGCCCGCCGGAAGATGGTCGCAGCACCAGCCTATCTTGAGAAGCACGGCACGCCGACGACGATCGAGGACCTCGATCAGCACAACTGCCTCGGCTTCAATTTCCGGCGCGGAACGCCGGTCTGGCCGAGCAGGCAGGGCGGCCCGATCGCGGAGCGTATCGTCCGTGGCAACGCTCTGGCCAACAACGGCGAAACGGTGCGGCGGCTCGCCATCGCCGGAGTGGGGATCGCGCGGCTCGCCGATTTCCACATCGACAGGGATATCGCCGCCGGCCGGCTCGTGGAGTTTGCCGTGACTGAGTCCGACACCGAGGAGGTGCACGCGCTCTATGTCGGCGGGCAGCGTGCGCCGCAGCGCATCCGCCTGTTCCTGGACTTCATTGTCCCGCGCTTGCAGGCGTTCATGAAGCGCCCGTGACCGCTAGGGTCGGTCCCGCCCTGACTCGACGAGCGCCTTCAGATGATGGAGTGCCGTCCGATAGAAATGCTCATACTGGCCGGCGATCGCGGCGTCGCCCAGATCGTGCGGCCGGAAGCGGCTCGACCATGTCGCGACCGAGCCTCCGTCTGCGTCGCGCACGGACATCGTTCCGACATAGCCGGAGACTGGGTCCGGACTCTCGACATGGCCGTAGCTGTAGCGTCGCTCGGCCTCGCTGAACTCTAGCAGCCGTTCGACAATGACGTCGCCGGAGACCGTCTCGAGGCGCCGGATGCGCCCGCCGTCTTCGAGTTCGCTGCTGCGGACCGCATCGAGCCACCGGGGCAGAAGATCGAATCCTCCGAGGAGCGACCAGACGCGCTCCACGGGCGCCGCTATCGCCACGGAAACACTGACCTCAATCATCGTGCGGGTCCTCGTTCATGGTTAGGCGTTGTCGCGCTCATGCGAGGCGCGCGACGATCTTCCCGGGCGTTACCGACCGCCGGCGCAGCCGGCGGAGGGCATCGGGGATCTGCTCGAAGGTCACGATTTCCGCGATCAACGGCATCACCCGCCCTCGATCGACAAGCCCCATGAGCTCCGAAAGCATGAGGCCGAGATCCGAGATCTCCGCTTCATCGGCCGCGCGGTAGGCCGCAGCGAGCGCCACCTCGTGGATCGAGACGCCGCGCTCGAACCAGTTGATGCGCCCGAAGTCGGGAAAGTCCACGACGCATGCGAGCGCGCCGTTGAAGGCCAGCAGATCGAGGGCGGCGGTCGCGTTGCTCGCGCCGATGGTGTCGACCACCAGATCGGCCAGGCGCTCCCCGTTCAGCCGCCGCAGGAGTGACTGAAGGTCGTCGGGCTGGACGACATGGTCCGCGCCAAGCTGACGGGCGATCTTGGACCGCGCCGCTGCGGCCACGCCGATCACCTTATAGCCGGCGAGCTTCGCCAGCTGGACCGCGAAGCTCCCGACCCCGCCCGTCACGCCGTGGATGAGGGCGGTCCGACCCGGCCGCGGAGCGACCTTCCTGTGGAAGATCTGGTAGGCGGTCAGCCCCGCGGTCGGGAGCGCCGCGGCGCTTTCGAACGACAGACCGTCCGGAATCGCGGCAAGGGCCTGCGCCGGCGCGATCGCGAACTCGGCAAAGCCGCCCCGCCGCCAGGGATTGCCGAAGCAGGCCACCCGCTGCCCTTGGGCCCAACCTGTGACCCCGTCGCCCACGGCGTCGATCGCCCCAGCGATGTCCAGGCCGAGGACATGCGGCAGGACCCAGCCCTCCTGTCCGGTCTCGGCGAATTTATAGTCCACCGGATTGAGGCCGGCCGCGGTCACCTTGATCCGCACCTCTCCGCCCGCTGGCTCGGGGACCGAGAGCGTTCCCATACGGAGGGCGAAGCTAGGCCCCGGCCTATCGAGGAGAATGGCACGCATCGATATCTCGTCGCGGAGAGATGGGAGAACCCTGGCGCCCGGGCCGATCGACGCCCAGCCCAGCATGGACCCGCCGTCGGTCAGAAAAGCCCCGGCCGATTCACACGCCGGCCCCGGTCATGTCCGCGTCGACGCGCAGGCGCAGGACGTGGAACGGCGGGCGACTTTCGTCCAGGCCGCCGTTGAGAACCGGAAGTCGATGCAGCTGGTTGGCGGTTATGTAGAGCCAGCGCCCATTGGCATCGAGCTCGACCCCGTCCGGCCATCCCAGCAGATCGGGATCGCGTACGAGGACGGTATAGCCGGCGGGAGACGCAACCCCGATGGCGCTGTTCTCGACGTCCGTCACATAGACGTTGCCGCGGGCATCGACGTCGAAACCGTCGCAATGGGGCTTGGGGCACCAGTATTCGACCCGCTCCGCCAGGAGGGCGTCGCTGTCCTGTGCGGCAAGCAGACCGGCGTCGATGCGATGCACCGACTTGCCCGACATCGCGCCGAAATAGACCCAGCGCCCCAGCGGATCGATCCCGATCGGATTGAGCCCGTATCGGTAAGGGATGAGCTGCCCGTCCGCCGTCCGGAGAGAGATAGTCTTGCCATCGACCGACAGGGGTTCATCCCCCGGCAGTAACGAGGGATGGCGTTCCAGCACCCGCCAGGAGAGCCCGGTATCGAGGTCGACGACGATGATCGCCGGATAGTCGCTGGCGCCCTGCTCGTTCAGGGTCATGTCGGCGATGTAGATGCGACGGCGGCGCCGGTCGACGACGAAGTCCTGGGCAAAGGAGCTCGGTCGGAGGACGTTCTGCGGCAGCACGACCACCCGATGAAGCCGATGATCTCGATCGTTCCAGCCAACCAGCTTCGGCTGGTGCCCGCGGTCGCCCATATCCAGGATCCAGACGATGTCATCGGAGTCCGCTCGGATCCCGATCACGCCGACCATGCCCCGGCCATCGGGCCGCGGCTTGCCTGCCCAGGTATCGTCAGGATATGGCGGATGGTGCCCATCCTTGCCGATCGCCCGCACCGCGAATTCGGGAGCGATGATGGCCGAGATCGAGACGAGCACCCGACCGTCCCGCGTCACGGTCGGGTTGCCGGGCCGCTCCTGCGGGAAGGTCGCGACCGTTTCCAGCTGCAGATCAGACATGACCGCCTCTCACGCCTTGGCTTGAACGAAGGTGTCGGGAGTTCCGTCCTTGGGATCGACGAAGATGATGTCGCTGGGGTCGCGGCGCGGCGTATCCACCGAGACCATGAACAGCGGCTCCTCGAGGATTTCGGGCATGCCGTGAACGGTGCCCTTCTTGAAGAACAGCATTTGGCCGGGTCCGACCTCGAAGGGCTCGCGCTCTCCCATGAAGAAGCGGGCTCGACCGGACAGGACGATCAGGTATTCGTCGCAGGTGGCATGGTAATGAGCAGGCGTCGGACGATAGACGCGGAACACGCGTGCGCTCGCCTCGTCCTCATCTGTCAGCCTCGTGTCGACAAGCAGGGTGTTCGCGGTCTCGGGAAAGGATTTGACGATCGCTTCGAGGTCGAATGCAGCGTGGGGAGCAGCCTCGACCAATTTGGTGCGTGTTTCGGCCATGATCGGTCCTCCATCGTTCGGCGCATCGCCGACCGGCGCCTTGGCCCCGGCGAACATATGTCCGACGGGCGACACCCCAAACGCACACCCGGAGCACAAGATCTGAGAATCAAAGGAACAAATCGCCCGCCGGGCCGCCGCCTCAATCCGGCGCTCCGGCAGATGGTGGCTTGGGCCTGTGTCGGCGTCGGAACCAACGTTTCCAGAGCCAACGCCTCGCCGACGCTGTCCTTCGCCGTGATCAGCGCAGATACCGGCGCCCACTCGGGCTGATGCAGGTTCAGCGTCAGGGCCAGGCAGTAGGCCAGGGTCGCCGAGGCCGAAGAACGTCCGATGCAGGTGACGACGGCATGGCCACGCCTCCGCAGGCCGGAGGAAACCATGATGCGTTGCAAGCGTGTCATAAGGTGCTTCATCGACATTCGGGCGAACCGGGCGACGACGCATCTTGAAATGGGCGGCGCCCATCCATTGGTGAATTCGCTTCCAAAGAGCTTCGGAGTGGGACCGGATTTCCCGGTCTAGGAGCGAACCACACACTCAGGGATGTCGGCTGCAGCGGCAGCCCCAATCGGAGACATCAGCATGCAGGTCAAAGCCGCCGTTTTGCGGCAGGTGGGGCTGCCAGGCCCTTACGCCCAAAGCAGGCCGATCTCGATCGAGACGATCGAGCTGGCCCCTCCCGGCCCGGGCGAAGTTCTGGTCCGCATCGGCGCAGCGGGCCTGTGCCATTCCGATCTTTCAGTCATCAACGGCGACCGGCCGCGCCCGATGCCGATGGCGCTGGGGCACGAAGCCGCCGGCGTGATCGAGGCGCTGGGCGACGGCGTCCGGGATCTTGAGGTCGGAGACCATGTCGTCATGGTCTTCATGCCGAGCTGCGGCCATTGTGTGCCCTGTTCGGAAGGACGTCCCGCCCTCTGCGAGCCGGGCGCCGCCGCCAATGCAGCCGGAACGCTGATCACGGGTGAGGTCCGGTTGAGCGACCATCACGGCCATGTTCATCATCACCTGGGCGTCTCGGCTTTTGCCGATCACGCCGTCGTGTCGCGCAACTCCCTCGTCAAGATCGACCGCGATCTGCCGTTCGTCGAGGCCGCGCTGTTCGGGTGCGCGGTGCTGACCGGCGTCGGCGCCGTGGTCAACGCCGCACAACTCCGCACCGGCTCTACCGCCGTTGTGATCGGCCTCGGCGGCGTCGGCCTCGCCTCGGTGCTCGGTGCGCACGCAGCCGGCGCGAGCAAGATCGTCGCGGTCGATCTGTCCCCGGAGAAGCTCGACCTCGCCCGGGAGCTCGGCGCGACGGCCGTGGTCAACGGTCGCGACGAAGATGCGGTCGACCAGGTCCGGGAGCTGACGGGCGGCGGCGCCGACTACGCCTTAGAGATGGCGGGATCGACCCGGGCGCTCGACAATGCCTTCAAGATGACCAAGCGCGGCGGCATGACCGTGACCGCCGGCCTGCCGCCGCCAGGCTCGGCGCTGCCGGTGAACGTGGTCCAGCTCGTCGGCGAGGAACGGACCCTCAAGGGCAGCTACATCGGCACCTGCGTGCCGGTCCGCGATGTTCCGCGCTTCATCGACCTCTATCGCGACGGGCGCCTGCCGGTGAACCGACTGCTGAGCAGCAAGCTCAAGCTCGAGGACATCAACGAAGGCTTCGATCGCCTGCACGACGGCAGCGCCGTCCGGCAGGTCGTCGAATTCTGAAGGACAGCATCATGGTTGATGAGACATTCCTGGCCACTCTCAGCGACAAGTCGCTGTTCCGAGAGGCCAACTATATCGACGGCGAGTGGATCGAGGTCGGCAACGGCCGCGGCATCGCCGTCGCCAACCCGGCCACCGGCGCGATCCTGGGCCATGTCCCGTCGCTGGGCGCCGTGGAGACGGCCCGCGCCATCGCCGCGGCCAAGCGCGCCCAGCCAGCCTGGCGTGCGCTGACCGCGAGTGAACGCGCGGCGAAGCTGCGCCGCCTCTTCGAGTTGATGATGGAGAACCAGGACGACCTTGCCCGGATCATGACCGCCGAGCAGGGCAAGCCGGTCACCGAGAGCCGGGGCGAGATCGCCTACGCGGCCAGCTTCATCGAATGGTTCGCTGAAGAGGGCAAACGAGTCTACGGCGACACCATTCCTCAGCACCTGCCCGGTCGCCGGATCATCGTGCAGAAGGAGCCGATCGGCGTCTTTGCCGCGATCACGCCGTGGAACTTCCCGGCCGCGATGGTTACCCGCAAGGCTGGTCCTGGCTGGGCCGCGGGCTGTGCCAGCGTGCTCCGCCCGGCAAGCCAGACTCCCTTCTCCGCGATCGCGATCGCCGTGCTAGCAGAGCGGGCGGGCCTGCCCTCAGGCGTCTGCAACGTCATCACCGGGCCGGGCAGCGAGATCGGCGGCGAGATGACCTCCAACCCCGACGTGCGCAAGCTGTCCTTTACCGGCAGCACCGAGGTCGGCGCCAAGCTGCTGGCCCAATGCGCGCCGACGATCAAGAAGACCAGCATGGAACTCGGCGGCAACGCCCCCTTCATCGTCTTCGACGACGCCAATCTCGACGCGGCGGTAGAGGGCGCGCTCGTTTCCAAATACCGCAATGCCGGCCAGACCTGTGTGTGTGCCAACCGCCTGCTGGTACAGGATGGCGTCTACGATGCCTTCGCCGCCAAGCTGAAGGCGGCGGTCGAGACGCTGAAGGTCGGCCATGGCTTCGAGGACGGCGTGACGATCGGGCCGCTGATCGACGAGGCGGCGGTCCGCAAGGTCGAAGAGCATGTCGCCGACGCGGTTGCGCTCGGCGCGTCGATCGTGACCGGCGGTAGACGCCACGCGCTCGGAGGCAGCTTCTTCGAGCCGACCGTCCTCGCCGACGTGTCGCGTGAGGCCAAGATCTTCCGTGAGGAGACGTTCGGCCCGGTCGCACCGCTGTTCCGGTTCAAGACCGAGGCGGACGCCATCCAGATGGCCAACGACACGGAGTTCGGCCTGGCCTCCTACTTCTACGCGCGCGATGTTGGCCGGATTCTCCGCGTGGCCGAGGGGCTCGAATACGGCATGGTCGGCATCAACGAAGGGCTGATCTCAACCACGGTCGCCCCCTTCGGCGGCATGAAGGCGTCCGGCCTCGGGCGCGAAGGCTCCAAATACGGCATCGAGGACTATCTGGAGATCAAGTATCTCTGCCTTGGCGGCATCGGCGCCTGAAGCCGGCGGGGCGGCAACCGGGGAAATCCGTCATGTCAGCGAGTGATTGCCCAACTGATCACGACGGGAGGCCTCCTGTCGGAGGTCTCCCCATCGGATTTACAGCTCCGGTACAAGACGCCGCGGAAGTCCTGCGTATCAGCGCAGCGATGTCGTTCAATACGATCCGGCTGGGACCGGCCCTTGCCGGCCTCATGTCCGATAGCGATAAAAGACGAAAAAGCTGCGGATGCTTCTGGATAGATTCTAGGCACCGCGACTTTCGCTATACCCGTTCTTTCCGCCAACCAAGCATCTGTCCATCAAGGGCCGTCGCTTCGTCGACTTCCTCGTTGAGCACCTCGGGCGCGAGGGCGGTGTTTGAATCTCGAATGGACATCCGATGAAAAACAAAGCTCCTGATTCGGCTCCCCGATCTTATCCTCAATCAGTCTTATTCGTCCGTCGGGCAGGCCCGATCGAGTTAGTGTTAGAACGATCTGATACGTTCGCGGACATTGAGAACTGGCTGCTCGAGGACGCCTCGGCAGAACGCGAGATGATCGTCCTGCTGGTCAACCTGATCACACGCATTAAGGCTGCCGGCTCTTCGGTCGATCGCCTCACGTTGCACATTGGAACACTCCATCCTCAACTGGTTGGCTTCGCCTGGATATGGAACTCCGACGATGGATTCTGCGACGAGGTGCGCGTCGGGGATGCGACAATCGATTCGGACGCCTACAAGCTCAATCCGTTGCAACGGATTGTGGAGACCGGGGAGACGATTCGGCGGTTGCCCCAGACGCCCTCGGCACAGGCGGAATTTCCTATCATTCGTGAACTCGCGTCCGCCGGAATGACCGACTACGCGGCGATCCCGCTGGCCGGCCTAGATAAGCGCAACGTGATTACCATTGCGACCACTGCGCTAGGCGGTTTTGCCGAAGAGGAAATTGCTTCGCTGACTAGACTCTTCAAGCTTTTCGCGCTCCACGTGCAGCGGCATAGCGAGTTGAAGGTCTCCGAAAACGCGCTTTGCGCCTATCTTGGTTCTGGGGCAGCCGCAAAAGTGCTCAAGGGCGCGATTAAGCGCGGCGCGGGCGAATCGATTCGGGCGGTCATCTGGGTATCTGATCTCAGAAACTTCACAAGCATGTCGGATACGCTAGCTCCAGCGGACGTGCTCGTCCTGCTCAATGTGTATTTCGAGACAATGGCCAGCGCCGTCGCCGCCCATGGTGGCGAGATCCTCAAATTTATTGGCGACGGGATGCTCGCCGTATTTCCGGTGACCGAAGGAATTGGTCGTGCGTCACGCCTAGCTGTCATGGCGGCGAAGGAAGCTATCGAACGTCTGGCAACCTTCAATGAGCAATATCCAAGCATGCCTTTCGCGAAAGCTTTCCCCACTTTACAGGCGGGGATTGTCCTGCACGAAGGCGAGGTATTCTTAGGCAATATCGGTGCACCTGATCGGCTCGACTTTACGGTGATCGGCCCCGCAGTCAACGAAGCTTGTCGAGTAGAAGTGCTCACGAAGACCATCGGCCGCGAATTGCTCATGACCGAAGCCGTGGCGCAACATCTCTGCCAGAAGGTTGAGCACCTAGGCGAGCATCAATTGCGAGGTGTATCCGCTCGCGTCTCTGTGTATGGGCTATCCGAGTGAAACGGCTCTTGGAAGTAATTCTGCGGTTCGAAAATTGGAGCCTGTACCGGATTAGGCGTCCGCCCGTTTGCCAAGCGCATCGCGGCCGCGAATGACATGCGCCCTACTCAATGGAGCGCCAGCTGCCCCGCGTGGACAAGCTTGACGGGTGACTTGCGGCTGATTCAAGGCTGGCCTTTGGAGACTGGCTTGGGCGAACGGATCGGGTTTCGCTGACCGACCCGGATCCGCGCTCGATGGCGCCCAGCGTCAAGGGCACCGGCATTCGTCGGCGAGAACGTGCTCGATCTATGAAATGGCTTCACAGAAGTTATGGAACGCCAGCGGATTATCAAGGCCGGACTAGCCACGTATCTCGTTCCTTATGAAAGGAAAATCCGCACTAAACCTGATCCGCAAGCGGGATCGCATGACCCTCGGCATTGAACTGCCGCTGGACAACGATTGGTCGGCTGCCGGCGAAGCCCGGCGAGTGGCCGACGGACGCCCTCGCGGCGTTCCCGATCTCACCGCACAGACCGACCTCATTCACAAGGCCGATGATCTCGGCTTCTCGGCGATCTGGACGCGTGACGTGCCTGTCTTCGATCAGGTGAACATGGGCGATGCCGGCTCGGTCTATGACGTCTTCGCGCTGCTTGGCTTCCTTGCGGGCGTGACGCGCAACATCGCGCTCGGCACGGCCGCGGTGGTCCTGCCGATCCGGCATCCGCTGATGACGGCCAAGGCTGCAGCCTCAGTCGACGCGCTGTCCGGCGGCCGTCTGATCCTCGGTGTCGCTTCGGGCGACCGGCCCGTCGAATACCCGCTGCTCGGCCTCGATTTCGAGGCGCGCGGCCAAGCCTTCCGCGACTCCGTCGCCTATTTGCGCGCGGCATGGCAGCCAGGCGGTTTGACGCTGAATGGCGAACGCGTCCCGTCGCTCGACCTGCTGCCGCGACCTGCACAATCGAGCATCCCGCTGGTCGTCGCCGGTCAGGCGCGGC
This sequence comes from Mycobacterium sp. KBS0706, assembly GCF_005938675.2. GTDB lineage: Bacteria > Pseudomonadota > Alphaproteobacteria > DSM-16000 > Inquilinaceae > Inquilinus. The sequence continues at coordinate 42,787 of NZ_VCCH02000010.1, read as the reverse complement.
AGGAGGATGGTTGGCTTGCCGCGAACATGGACGGTCGCTTCGTCTATCCCGGAAGCCTCGAAATGCTGGTGGGACGGGCAGGTCGTTGGGTGGAAGCGACGGCAGGACGCGGTGCCTTCATCAGCGCTTTCCATCTCGATTTGCTCAGCAACGCCGATGCCCCGGCCATGCCGATCCGCTTCGGTGCCCGCGTCGGCCGCAAGGCCCTGGTCACCCACTTGCGGGCGTTGGCTGCCGGCGGCGTCGATCACATTGCCATCAATCTCAGGCAGTCGGCGCGACCGCCCGCCGAGGTCATCGAGGAACTGGCGTCGGATGTCATGCCGGCGCTCACCAGGAAACCGGCGGCGCTTGCCGCCTGACGATCTCAGGAGACCATCATGCAGATAGTCGAGGCTCACGGTGCGGAGATCCCCGCACTTGGATTCGGCGTGTTCCGCATGTCGGACGCCGAAGTGGAGCGAGTGGTTCCAGCCGCGCTCGAAGCCGGCTTCCGGCACTTCGATACTGCCCAGATCTATCAGAACGAAGCTGCGCTCGGCCGGGCCCTGCAAGCGGCTGGTGCCCGCCGTGAAGACCTGTTCCTCACCACCAAGGTCTGGGTCGACAACTACAGCCAGGCAAGGTTCGCCGCCTCCGTCGACGAGAGTCTCGACAAACTGAAGGTCGACCGCGTCGATCTGCTGCTGCTGCACTGGCCGGGCGACAAAGTCGCCATTGCCGAGCAGATCGAGATGCTGAACGCCGTCCAGGCTACCGGCAAGACACGCTTCATCGGCGTCAGCAACCAGAATGTTGCGCAGCTCAGGGCGTCGATCGCACTGAGCAAGGCGCCGATCGTCACCAATCAGGTCGAGGTTCATCCTTATCTGGATCAACGCGCGATGGCGAAGGCTACCAGGGCCGCGGGCGTCGCCATCACTGCCTACTACGGCATGGCCGACGGCGCTGCACCTCGCGATCCCGTTCTTCAGAAAATCGCAGCCAAGCACGGTAAGAGCGCTGCGCAGGTCACGCTGCGGTGGCTGATCCAACAGGGTTTTGTGGCGCTTTCCAAGACCGCTAAGCCCGAACGTGCCGCTGAGAACATCGACATCTTCGATTTCGCGTTAAGCGATGAGGATATGACCGCGATCGACAAGCTATCCCGAGCCGATGGCCGTCTCGTCAGCCCTCCCGGTCTCGCTCCAGCCTGGGATGCATGAGGAGTACGAGCGATGAGAAGGATGAATTCTGGGGCTCCGCGCGCGGATGCTGGCCAGCGATGGCCACCGCTTGCGCTCGCCATCGGCGCGTTCGACAGCGAAACCTCAGAGTTCACGCCCATGGGGCCTGTGCAGTGGAAAGGATCAGCTCGGCAGCAACACTGTTTACGTGGTACGCAGGATCGAGGATATGGGCGAGCCGTTCGGCAATATCTCCTGGGACGATTTCTGGCTGATCAAGATCACCGGCTTCAGCCGCAAGATCGCCGGCCAGACAATCTCCCCGGCCGGCGAATTGCGCGTCACCACCAACGACCCCTGCTGATCCACCTGCTGACCCCGTTGTTCGCGCGGTTTCAGGGCGAATGCCCCGATGCGGCCGGACGTCGTGCTCAGCAACGAGCCCCTGAACCTGCGCAAGCGCGACGCCGAGTGATCCATCGCGCAAGTCGAGATTGCAGGAGCGCAAGCTATTATCTCACCCCGGGATCGGCGCTCTTCACTACACTCCGGGTGCGCTCGGCGCGCACCGAGAGGTTCCGGAACCGTACAGAGGATGAGCCTTGCATGACGTCGGCAACGGAGCCGCCTCTCTGCACAACTGGGGCATGGCTCCCGACAATGGGGGGCCGCGGTCGCTTTGCCCGCCGGCAACCATGGCGCCGATGCCGGCATGAATTTCGTTCCTGACACGTCCTGGTTCAAAACCCTCGATATCGAGGTCGTCGAGGCCCTCGACGGCGTCGATCGCTGTCTTGCCTCCGATCCCGGATCGCGCCGCACATGGCGCGCCCTGCTCGCGCGAGACGCAGCGGCAGCAGAGCGTCTGAAACGAGACTTCTCGGTTGCATGCGAACTCGGGCACGACTGGGCTCTAGTGCCACTCGCTCTCATTCCGGCAGAGCGGGGCACCGCGCTGGTGTTTCCCGAGGCCATGGGCCTGGCCCTCGACGCCGTGATTCAGCCGGGGCATCGCGCCGCGCTATCGGATTTCCTCGACATCGCGGTCGACGCCGCATCCGCCCTCGCAAAGTTGCATGCGCTGGGCATCGTTCACTGCGATATCCGCCCCGCCAACCTATTTCTGGATGCGGCCGGCACCGTTCGTCTGGCCGGCTTCGGCGCGGCCCAGATCATCGGGGGAACCGGCCAGGCCCCGGCGACGGCCCTCCCGGCCGGCACCTTCGTCCATGTGGCACCCGAGCAGGCCCGCCGCCTTGACCCCTACTGCGATCATAGAAGCGATCTCTACGCGCTGGGCGTCGTTCTCTATGAGCTGGCCACCGGAGAGCCGCCGCTAAAAGCCGCGTCGACCCAGCAGTGGCTCCATGCGCATGTGGCGGTCGAGGCGATTCGGCCGAGCCTGCTCCATGACGCCGTTCCGAACGTCGTCGACGAGATCATTCTGAAGCTGATCGCCAAAGATCCTGCGGATCGCTACCAAAGCGCGACAGCCCTACATGCCGACCTCCTGCGCTGCCGGGATGACTGGTCCGCCATCCAGGCGATCGAGCCGTTCGAGCTGGGACGGGCCGATGTCTCGGCGAAGGGAACAGCCCTCCGGCATTTTTTCGGGCGCGCCGCCGAAATGGGGTTGCTGCTGGATGCGCATTCCCGGGTGGCCGGATCGGGCTCGACCGAGATCGTGCTCCTGTCCGGCGCGCCGGGGGCGGGAAAGTCGGCGCTCGTCGAACGGTTCAGCCAAGCCATTGGGCCGTCCGGCACACGCTTTGCGTCCGGCAAGAGCGATCTCATGCAGAAGGCGATGCCCTATGCCCCGCTCGTTCAGATCATCCGGTCCCTCGCGACCCGATTGCTGAGCGAGAGCGACGAGGCCGTCACGCTGATCAAACAGCGTCTCGTCGATACTCTCGCCGGCCATGTGCCGCTGCTCATCGACCTCGTACCGGAAACCGAGATCGTTCTCGGGCCGGCGGCGCCCTTGCCCGCAGCCCCGGCAACGCTGGCGCAGACTCGGATGCGACGCGTCATCCTGCAGACATTGGCGGCGTTCGCAACGAGAGGCCGGCCTCTCGTCCTGTTCCTCGACGACCTGCAATGGGCAGACGACCAGACTCTCGCGGTCATCTCGGCCCTTGCGGGGGACACGCCAGAAAACCTTGTTCTGATCGGTGCCTATCGGGACGAGGAGAGTAGACAGCCAGGCCGGCTCGACGAGGTGCTCTCGACGATCCGCTTGGCCGGCCTGCCCCAGACGAATATTGCAGTCGGCCCGCTTGCCGCTGCCGATGTCGCTCGGCTGCTCGGCGGCATCCTGAACGGCTCGGAAGCGGATATCGACACGCTTGCGGAGACCGTGCATCACAAGACGAGCGGCAATCCGTTCCACTGCATCCAACTCCTACAGCAGCTCATAAAGGACCGCGTCGTCACCTACGATGCACATCGTCGGCGCTGGGTCTGGGACACTGCCCGGATCACCTACGAGGACAGCGTGGTCGATTTCATGCTGCGCCGACTCGATGCGCTTGCTCCGGCCCAGCGCGAGCTGCTGGGTGGGCTCGCCTGCGTCGACGGCCAATGCGACGAGATGCTTCTCGCGCGAATGTCCGGCGAAAGCCCGCGAGGCCTTGAAGAACTTTCGGCGCCGCTGATCGATACGGGACTGCTCGCCCGGCGCGAAATCGGCTATGCGATCGCGCATGATCGCGTTCTCGAGGCGGCCTATGCCCTGACGACTCCCGCCGACCGCCCCCGGGAGCACGCGCGGATCGCACGGCTCATGGTCGACCTCTATGGCGAAACGAATGCCGATGTTGTGTTCGAACTCGCCAGCCAGATCGAGCGCGCCGCCGGGGATGAGATCACCGCGACCGAGCGCCTGACCTTCGTGCGAGTCCTTCTGGCCGCTGCCCGACGGGCCAGGAATGCAGCGGCGGTGGAGCGGGCGGCGGGGTATCTGCAGACCGCGCGATCGTGGCTCGATCCCACCTGCGTGGCGGAGCACCCCGCGCTCGTGTTCGAGGTCGAGTTCCTGAATTGCGAATGCCTCGTCGCGGGCGGGTCCATCGAACAGGCGTCGCGAGCGGTCGGTCCCCTGCTCGCCGTCGCCGCGAGCCCCGTCGATCGGGCCGATGCGTATCGGCTCAAAGCCGCGATCCACACGGTCAGATCGGACTATGAAGCGGCCATCGAAGCGGCCTTAAACGGTCTGCGGTTGCTGGGGATCGAGCTGGCCCGATGGCCCGCATCCGACGAGTTGGATGCCGCCTACGCCATGGTTCGGCAGGGCCTGAACGACTGTCCGCTGGAGAGTTTCGCCGGTCTGCCCGAGTTGAAGGACCGCACGATACAGTCCGCCTTGGCGCTTCTGTCTTCGCTGAGCTCCTCCTTCTTTGTCGAAGGCGGCCTCAAATTCCTTCACACGGCCAAGATCGTCGAACTGACCCTGCAGCACGGCACGTCTCCGGCAGCGGGATACGGCCTGGCCTGGTTCGGCGTTTTCAGCGCCAGCCTTTACGGCGCCTATGAAGATGGTTTCGCCTACGCCAGCGCCGCCGCAGCGCTGGTGCAGCGCGATGGCTACGAGGCTCAACGGACTGCAGTCTTGATCGCTCTCGATCAGGTCAGTCCCTGGACTCAACCGCTGCATTATGCGCTCGCCAGGGCGCGGGACGCCGTCACCGCTGGACATGCGGCCGGCGACATCGGCATGACGTGCTACGCGCGGAACCACATCGCGTCCGACCTGATCGCTCTCGGAGCCCCGTTGGCTCAGGTCAGAGAAGCAGTCGAGGACGGCATCGCAATCACACAAAAAATCAGCTTCACAGACGTCGAACTCATCTTGAGCGCGCAGCTTTCATTCGTCGATGCGTTGCAGAATGACCAGGCCAGCGAGACGAGGCCAATCTATCGAGATCAGATCCGCTCCTATACTACCCTGTTTTTCGCCTCGTATTATGAGGGGCTTACCGCTTTCCTCCTGGGCAACGATGCGGATGCGGAACGCCTCCTACGAGAGGCTATGGCGGTGTCGTGGTCCGTGCCGGCGCATATCGATCTCGCCTACTGCCATCTGTTCTCCGCTTTGGCGGCTGCCCGGCTTGCATCCGACGGCAGGCATCCCGAAGCCGTGGAGAGCCTGGCCCGCCATCACGCGATGTTTTCCCGATGGGCGGACCTCAACCCCACGACGTTCCGCTGCAAGCTACTTCTCATCGAAGCCGAGATCGCCCGGTTAAGGGGCGATCTCATGGCCGCGCTCGGCTGCTACGAGCGCTCAGTCCTGGATGCGCAGGCGGCCGGCTTTGTCCATGAGGAGGCACTGGCCTATGAGCTGGCCGGCACATTCTGCCTGCAGCAGGGGCTGCCTCGCTCGGCAGAGAGCCATATCCGCGCCTCGCATGCCTGCTACCGCCGCTGGGGCGCCGAGGCGAAGGCCCGCCGGCTGGAAGCTGACCACCCGCACCTGTTCGAGGCGTCGCCCGCAGGAACCGGCACGACGCCGGATCCGAGGCAGGTCGAGCTGACTCTTGCCGCAGTCATGAAGGCTGCCCAGACCATCTCGCAGGAGATCGTGCTGGATCGGGTCGTTGAGACGCTGATGACCGAGATGATCATCCACACCGGGGCTCGGACTGGCCTCCTGCTCCTGATGCGCGAGGGCGAGCCCGTCGTCGCAGCGAGGGGGCGAGTCATCCGGAGCGACGTCGAGGTCGTGCTGGACTCGTCCGCGCTCACCGCGGAGACTATCCCGGTTCCCGTCCTGAACACGGTGATGCGGACGAAGCGGCCCTTGGTGCTTGCCGACGCGGAGGCGTCGCGGAACTGGTCGGACTGGCCGAACGACCGACGCATGCGTTCCGTGATCTGCCAGCCGCTGGTCAAGAGCGGCAATCTTGTCGGCATTCTCTATCTCGAGAACAATCTGGCACCGGGCGTCTTCACCGAGTGCCGGACGGAGATGCTCGATATTCTGGCGCCACAGGCCGCGGCCTCACTCGATGCCGCCCGGCTGTACAAAGAGCTGGGCGAAGAGAATACCCGCCGCGCGCGAGCGGAGACAGCCTTGCGGCAAGCTCGCGCCGACCTTGCTCGAGCGGCGCAGCTGACCGTGATGGGCGAGTTGGCGGCGTCGATCACGCATGAGGTCAACCAGCCGTTGACGACCATCGCCTCCTATGCTGAGGCGGGCACGCGATGGCTGAAACGGCCCGAGCCCGATGTCGCAGAGGCGCTGGCGGCACTGGAGAGCATCCGTAGCGGCGCCATGCGCGCCGGCGGGATCGTCAAGGCGCTGCGGTCGCTCGCAAGGCAAACGACGACGCCGAGCCCGATCGCCCTGAACGGACTCATCCGCGATGTGTTGCAACTGGCGACGACCGAATTCGAGGTCCATCAGGTGCGGCTCACGACCGATCTCCAGCCGGGCGGAATCGCTGTGCTTGGGGACGCCGTGCAGCTCCAGCAGGTCGTGCTGAACCTTGTCTCCAACGCCATCGACGCCATGGCCGGCCTGCCGGAAGACCGGCGTCAACTGTCGGTCCGATCCACCCGAGCGGATGGAAGCATCCGCGTCTACATCGAGGATAGCGGCGACGGCATCTCCCCCGAGATCCTGGAGCGGATCTTCGACCCGCTCTTCACCACCAAGGCGACGGGAATGGGCATGGGCCTGGCGATCTGCCGATCCATCGTCCAGGCGCACAACGGGGCGCTGGATGCCGTGTCGGCAGTCGGCCGGGGCAGCACGTTCTCCTTCCAACTGCCGGCTCTCGATCCCTAACCCTGCCGTTGCCTATGAGCCCTGCCTGGCGTCGGACAGCAGGGTCGAGGCCAGTGCGACGACTGGCGGAATGGCAAAGCACCATTCCCCGGCCAGGACGAAGGCCAGGGCGGCCGCGCCGCAGCCGAGGGCAAAGGCGATGACGGCGGCCGACATGCGGGCCAGGCGGGACCGGGCCGCAGCGGCCGCCTCCGGCGCGACGCCGTGCGCCAGATCCGCAAGGTCGATCATGATCTGCGTCGTCGTGCCGGTCATCAGCGTGGTCGGCGGCGCGCTGGCCAGGTGGATACGGTGGACCGCGTTCTGGATCGACATCGCCGCGACCAGCACCATCCCGGTGACGATCGCCGGCCAGGCGTCGCCGTCGGGAAAAGGGCCGAGCCGGATCGCCAAAGCGGCACCGACGGTGAGCAGCGCCAGCTTCAGGACCAGCATCGCCCGCAGCGGCTGCAGCCCGGTTTTCTCAAGCCCATAGGCCAGATAGCGCGTGCCGATGACGACGAGACAGAACACCGGCAGAGCCAGCAGCTTCGCCACCGCGCCGGTGGTGCCGAGCGTCACCGCCGCGCCGAAGGTGACGAAGTTGCCCGTCACATGCGCGGTGAACAGCCCCTGCAGGGCCAGGAACCCGGCCGTGTCGACATAGCCGGCATTGCAGCTGAGGATCACCGGGAGGGTCGGTCTCATCGCGTCACCATCCGAATTTCAGCTCGATGCCGAGATAGTCGCTGTCATGCGCTCCGGCCTGCCGCAGGGCGTCGCCGACTTGATAATGCACGGCCTCGACCGCGCCGGTCAGGTTGGCGTTGAAGGCATAGTCGACGCGAAGCTGCCCATAGGCGCCGGTCCAGGCGTCGCCCTGCCCGGCGGTGCCGCCGACCGGCACGTTCGGCTGGGTGTAGACGGCATCGGCAGTGGTCTGACGCCACAGCAGGCCGATCGCGGCCGTCAGCGACAGTCCGTTGACCGGCTTCACTGTGACCGATGGCTTCACATGGATCAGGTTGCTGTAGCCAGTGTAGCCCCCGAGGGAGAAGTAGTAGCCGTTCGGGAACAGCGGGTTGAAGGTGCCGACCGTGCCATCGCCGGGACGGGTGTCGCCCGAGGCGGCGTCTATCTGCAGCCCGAGCCTGGGCCGCCACGGCGCATCGCCGAAGGTGTAGCCGGCTCGCGTGCCGACGGCCCAGGCGGCGATCGACTTGGAGCCAACGGAGCCGGTCTGGCCCATCGCCTCCAGGTCCCAGTCCAGCCCATCGGCCGCGCCGGCGAAGCGGGCGTCGAAGATGTCGCGATGCTCGTCGCCGTCGGCGTCGAGGTAATGCGCGTCCTGGCGATCGTAGCTCGCATAATAGGCTGACAGCTCATTCGTCCCGAGCACCTGGCGCTCGACTCGGACCGTGCTGAACAGGAAATCGTCGTTCGAGCGGTCGTCGAACGGCTCGCCGTCGAAATACTGCACCGGCTGGCTGACGAAGCCGAGGACGCGCCACGGCCCGCTCTCCCAGTCCATCCAGAAGGCGTCGAAGGACTGCCGGACGTTGGGGCCGTCGCGCGAGGAGACGAAGCGCTGCAGGTCAAAGGCGAAGTCCTGCCGGCCGATCCGGGCCTTGACCACGCCGTCACCCGCCGGGTGGGTGAATTCGAGGAAGGCGAGGCGCAGGTCAAGCGGGTTCTGGTCGACCGGCGAGATCGACCGTTTGTCGAAGGCCCGATCATCCTCGAGCTGGACGAAGAAGCGCCAGTTCTCATTGAAGTGCAGGTCGGCATGGATCTGCAGCCGCTGCAGCAGATAGCCGTCGCCCTTGGTGCCGCCGGTGCCGAAGCCGGGCGCGTCGTTGATCTCGAACCGCTCCCGAAGCGTCGCGCCGAAGGACAGGTAGGTCTGCGGGTTGCCGGCCCAGAGCGGGATGTATTTCAGGCCGTCGAAGGGCTGGGTCCGCAGGGCGGGATCGGCCAGCACCGACCAGTCCTCCTGCCAGCGGTTCATCTGGATTTTCGGCCGCACGGGCGCCGTGCCCGGCGCGTCCTGCGCGGCCGCGCCGGGCAGGAGCGCAATGGCTGCTAGCAGCCCGGCCCCAACAGGCGCGAGGGCGCGGCGGGGCCAGCCGATCATCCCTGCTTTCACCGGCTCAGCCATGCGAGGCCGGACCATGGATCTCGGCGATGTAGCCACCGGGAAATTCGACCATGGCCGCGCTGCGGCCGTCGGCGGTGTATGGCGCGACCAGTACCGTGGCGCCGGTCGCCCTTGCCTTGGCCAGCGTGTCCTGGAGGTTCGCCACCTCATAGCCGGTGGTCTCGAGGCCATACGGATAGGGCAGATGGCCGTCGGTAACGAGGGCGGTCAGCCGGCCAAAGGTCGATTCGACCCGGATTCGCCGGTAGGTGTCGTCCGGCCGGCCAATCTCGACACCGGGCGCCTGCCTGTCGTCGGACACCACCTCGCCATGCGAGAAGGCCAGAAAGCCGCGCAGGAAATCGTCGATGCCGTCGGGCGAAACATAGACCCGGTTCTCCGGCACGGTCTGGTACGGCGCATAGGACGGCTTCGTCGTGTGCCAGTAAAGCTGCATGTTGATGCCGCCCGGCCACTGGATGACGGCGTCGCGGCCGATCGGGTCGGGGAAAGCGTCGACCAGCACGATGGCTCCGGCAGTGCGGGCGGCCGCCAGCGCCGCGTCCAGGTCGGTGACAAGATAGCCGGTCCGTTCGGCCCCGAAGGGATAGGGGATCGGGGTCGTGAAGCCGAACAGGGAGACGGTGCCGGCCGGCGTCTGCAGCAGCTGCGAGGTCGTGCTGCTCGGCGTCGGCGTCACGGTCGCAACCACCTGTTTTGTGCTTTGCCCGCCGAAGGTGGCGAGGAAGCTGGAGGCGAAGCGGTCGACATCCGCGGGCGCCACATAGACATGGGTGGTGTCGTATTGCGGGCCCACGGCGACCGGTGCGCCGGTCTCCCTGGCCTGTGCGGGGAACGCGGCCAGGATGCTCAGGCCGAGGGCCGCCGCGAGAAGAGGGATGCGCATGGGAGAACTCTCTCCAGTCAACAGGGTCAGCTCGGACGTTTCCGGTCCCGGAGGTCGTGCCAGGCGACGAGAAGGAAGCCGCTGGCGAGGCCGAGATGCTCGAAGAAGGCGTTGGCGGCGCCGAAGCGGTCGGGCGGAGCCATCTCCCAGAACCGCAGCGCCAGGAGGGTGGCCATCAGCGTGAACCCGGCGAGGGCCAGCGCCCCGAGCCAGCGCCAGATCCCGGTCAGGATCATGGCTGAGGCGCCAAGCTCCAGCAGGATCACCGCGACCGCGGCGGGAGCGGCCGGGGCGATGCCGAAATGCTCCATCTCGGCGATTGCGACGGGGAAATCCGTGGCCTTGTTGAGCCCGCCCTGAAGGTAGGCGGCACAGAGTCCGAGGAGCGCCAGCCACCGAGCCCAATCCGCCCCGAATACGGGGCGGACTAATGCGGCGACACGGTTCTCGATCGTCGCGGACGTCGGCATCGTCACACTGCCCAGCAGGCGCAGCCGAGGGCGCCCCAGAAGCTCTTCAGATCGGAGACCGGCAACCGGGCCGACCAGGCCGAGGCGTGATCATGGCCATGGATGCCGCAACTGCTTGCACAGCCGCAACTAGCGGCCGCCGTCCTCTGCAGGGCCGCGGAACCGGCCTGCTCGGTATCGCCCCAGGCCGCATAGCCGCCGAAGCGGCGCACCGGCGACCAGTCGGGCATGGCGGGCGGCGGCGCTGCCTCGTCCAGCGGGGCGAAGTCGGCCGTGGCCCAGACCACCTTGCCGCCGACCAAGGTGAGGTCCGAAGCGGTGTCGGCGATCTCGCTCTCAGCGCAGGCGAAGAAGTCCCTGTCGGGGACGATCAGGTCCGCCAGCTGGCCGACCGCGATGCGACCCTTGCGGCCCTCCTCGTTCGAGAACCAGGTGACGTTCTCGGTCCACATGCGCAGGGCCGTCTCTCGGTCGAGGCAGCTGTGCTGCGGGGTGATCCGGAGGCCACCGACGGTGCGGCCGGTGATCAGCCAGGACAGCGAGACCCAGGGGTTGTAGGAGGCGACCCGGGTCGCGTCGGTGCCGGCCGAAACCTTGACGCCCTTCTCCAGCATCCGCGCCACCGGCGGCGTGGCCGCGGCGGCGCCGAGGCCGTAGCGCTCGACGAAATACTCGCCCTGATAGGCCATGCGGTGCTGCACGGCGATGCCGCCGCCGAGCGCGGCGATGCGGTCGATCGACCGGTCCGAGATCGTCTCGGCGTGGTCGAAGAACCAGTGCAGCCCCTCGAGCGGGATGTCCTGGTTCACCCGCTCGAACACGTCGAGCGCGCGGCTGATCGTCTCGTCATAGGTGGCGTGCAGCCGCCACGGCCAGCGGTTCTCCGCCAGGATGCGGACGACATCCTCCAGTTCGCCCTCCATCTCCGGCGGCATGTCCGGGCGCGGCTGGCGGAAATCCTCGAAATCGGCGGCGGAGAAGACCAGCATCTCGCCGGCGCCGTTGTGCCGGAAATAGTCGTCGCCCTGCCGGTAGCGCGAGGTCCTCGTCCAGTTCAGGAAGTCGTCCTTCTCGGCCTTCGGCTTCTGGGTGAACAGGTTGTAGGCGAGGCGGATGGTCAACTGGCCGTCGTCGGCGAGCTTCTGGATGACGGCATAGTCCTCGGGATAGTTCTGGAAGCCGCCGCCGGCATCGATGGCGCCGGTGACGCCGAGGCGATTCAGCTCGCGCATGAAGTGCCGGGTCGAGTTCACTTGGTACTCGAAGGGCAGCTTCGGCCCCTTGGCCAGGGTGGCGTAGAGGATCGCGGCGTTGGGCTTGGCCAGCAAGAGCCCGGTCGGGGTGCCGTCGGGGCCGCGCGTGATCTCGCCGCCCGGCGGTTCGGGCGTGTCCTTGCCGTAGCCGACGGCGCGTAGCGCGGCGGCGTTGAGGATCGCCCGATCATACAGATGCAGCAGGAACACCGGCGTGTCGGGCGCGACGGCGTTCAGTTCTTCGATCGTCGGCAGCCGCTTCTCGGCGAACTGGTGCTCGGTGAAGCCGCCGACCACGCGCACCCATTGCGGCGGCGGGGTGACCGCGACCTGCCGCTTCAGCATCGCCATGGCGTCGGCCAGCGAGCGCACGCCGTCCCAGCGCAGCTCCATGTTGAAGTTGAGGCCGCCGCGGATGATGTGCAGGTGGTTGTCGATCAGGCCGGGCAGCACCCGCCGGCCCTTCAGGTCGACAATGCGGGTCTTCGGCCCGGCCAGCGGCATCACCTCGTGGTCGGCGCCGACGGCGCTGAACGCCCCGTCGGTGATCGCCACGGCGCTGGCGGTCGGCTGGGCGCGGTCGAGGGTGGTGATCAGGCCGCGATGCAGGATCACGTCGGGTGCACGGGTCTCGGTCATCAGGATCTCTCCTGTGCGAAGGCGGGCGGCCGCCCGGCTGGGGCGGGCCGCGATGAAGGCGGGGGGCGTCGGGTCGGGCCGGCTATCCCTCGGCTTGGTCGGTAGGCGGACGGCTGCCCTTCGGCAGGTGCCCGAACATGTGCGGCTTCACCTGGTGGAGCCAGGACACGGCCGTCGGCTCCTGGCTCCACAGGCTCTTGAGGATCGGCGGGAGCTGCTCGCCGACGAGCATGCCGAGAAGCCCGATCAGGGCGACCACCGGCGGCGCCGGCGAGCGCACATTGAGCACCGCGTAGATGATGCCGACGAGAATCCCGACGGCGAGCGACACCAGATAGAGCTTCATGGCCATTCCTCTGCGGCGAGCGGGCAGGACGGGGGCTTAGGCGGCCGCGCCAGCCTCGCTGGCGTGCTCGCCGAGCGCCCATTTGGAGAAGCGGATCTGGATGCCGTAGGGCGAATGGGCCTTGATGATCTCCATGCACCCGTCATAGGTCTCCACCCGGGCCCAGTCCTGCTGCAGCTCGAAGATGTATTGCAGCGAGGTGATCGGCACGGCGCCGGCCTGGATCACCCGCTCCATCGACCGGTTGTGCGCCTCGAGGGAGACGTCGCCGCAGGCGTCGGCCGCGATGTAGATCTCGAAGCCTTCCTTCAACATGTCGAGGGTCGGGAACATGACGCAGGCCTCGGTCCACAACCCGGCGATGACGATCTTCTTCCGCCCCGTGGCGTGGATCGCCTTGCGGAAATTGGCGTCGAGCCAGGAGTTCATCGAGGTCCGATCGATGATGTCGTGGCCGGGGAACAAGTCAGTCACCTCGGGCATGAACGGGCCGGAGAAGGTCTTCTCGGCCACCGTCGAGATCACCGTCGGGATCTTGAACAGCTTCGCGGTCTTGGCCAGGATCTGGACGTTGTTGAACGGCACCAGCCGGTCATGCGACTGCACCCCCTGATACATCGCGGGCTGAAAATCGATCAGGGCGATGGCGCTGTTCTGCGGGGTAAGCATATCGAGATTGGACATTCTGCTTTCCTCTGTCGGAAGTTTGGCTGGGTGAAAGGCGAAAGGAGGACCGTTGGCCGAAGCCATGCGGCCTTGGCGCTAGAGCGGTACGGTCCGGGGGCGGTGTGGGGCTCGGGGTCCCACGCATGGACGCGAAGGATCGTCACCCCTTATGCCGCGGCTTCAGACTAGCCGTGTCGGCCGGTCTTGCTCAGGACAACCGCTTTCCTGAGCGCAAGGCGAGTTTGCGGAATCACCTTGGTCCGCGGCACTTCAGCGTGAGCGGGTGGCCTCGTAGAGGAACCAGCTGCGCCGTTCGGCTTCGTCGATCCAGACTTCGATCAGGCTGGTCGAGGCGACATCATTGTGGGCTTCGCAGACCTCGTGCGCGGCCCGCAGGAACCCTGTGAGGCGCCGATTGTCGTCGGCCAGCTCAGCCAGCATGTCCGGCGCGGTGACGTAGTCGGCGTCGTTGTCCAGCAGCCGCTGGATCCGGTGGATTTGCCCGATCGACCGGAGGGTGGTACCGCCGACCTTGCGGGCACGCTCCGCGATCGCGTCCGTGGTGGAGAAGATCTGATCGGCCTGCTCGTCCAGCATCAGGTGGTAGTCACGGAAATGTGGGCCGGACAGGTGCCAGTGGAAGTTCTTGGTCTTGAGGTACAGCGCGAACATGTCCGCCAGCACGCCGGTCAGTGCGGCGGCGATATCCACGACGGCAGCCTCACCGAGATCGCTCGGTGTACGAAGCGCGGCCTTTCGACGAGACTGAAGCGAAAGATCGTCCATGTGAGATCCCCTTCGGATCCAGCCTGCAGTGCCGGACGAGCATCGTCCGAACCGGCAGATCTCTCGGCCGGCAGCGGCCTGACGGATCGAACGGTAACGGGACAGCCGGCGGCCTCATATCGGTCGGTCGTTTACTCCACTCATACGTGGGTTTGTGGTTGGCGGCGGCGTCGCGGGAGACAACGGATTTCGATACCCCGACTAAACGCATGTATGATTTTATCGACCGCGGAACTTGGCCAGACTTCGTCGCGCCGGCATGGCCCTGCATGCGGCGTCCAAGGGGGCGAACATGATGCGGCATTTCGCGATGATCAGGCAGACGGTCAGAAAGATGGCTCCCGCCCCAGCCCCGGCTTCGACCATCGTCATCATCGTCGACGACGACCCGACCATCCGCGGCGCGCTCGACAGCCTGTTTCGTTCGATCGGGATGGAGACGAGGCTTTTCGGCTCCCCGGCCGAACTGCTGGAGAGCCAGTTGCCCGATGTTCCCGGCTGCATCGTCCTCGACGTCCGGTTTCCGGGCATCAACGGGCTGGATTTCCAGGCTCACCTTGCGAGCCAGGGGATCGGGTTTCCGATCGTCTTCATGACAGGCCATGGCGACATCCCCATGAGCGTGCGCGCAATGAAGGCCGGCGCCGTCGACTTCCTGGCCAAGCCATTCCGCGAGCAGGATCTGGTCGATGCCGTCACCGCGGCGATCGAGCGCGACCAGCAGCGGCGCGGCCAGGTCGCCGCCCTGCGCGACCTGCGCGTCCGCTACGAGACGCTGACGCAGCGGGAGCGGGAAGTCATGACGCATGTGGTCGCCGGCCTAATGAACAAGCAGGTCGCGGGGGTTTTGGGGCTCAGCGAGATCACGGTGAAGATCCATCGGAGCAACATGATGCGGAAGTTGCAGCTGCGTTCGCTCGCCGATCTCGTCCGCCACGCCCAATCCCTGGGGTTACCGCATCCGTGAGACGTCGAATGCAAACCTCAATATGATGTTGGCGTGCACCGGACTCCGGCATGATCGCGCAAGCCGCGGATGGGACGCTCTTCCTTCGTACCAGAACCGCACGAAGGACATGTGGTCATGACGAAGATCTCGACGATCGCGGTGGTCGATGACGACGACGAGATCCGGCGATCTCTCTCCAGCCTCATACGGTCGCTTGGCTACTCCGTGCGGACCTACGGGTCGGCGGTGGAGTTCCTCGGCGAAGCGGGGGGCGATCCGGACTGCATGATCGCCGACATCCAGATGCCGCAAATGACCGGCGACCAACTGCAGGCCAAGCTGATCGCGTCTGGCCGTGTCTTCCCGATGATCCTCATGACCGCGTTTCCGACCGACGCAGTCCGTGACCGCGTGATGGCTGCCGGCGCCTGCGCGTTCATCGCCAAACCGTATGACGGCGAGACCATCTCCCGCTGCCTGGAGGCGGCGCTGGATCCCGCCCATCGCCCATAAAAGGGCCATCCTCACGACATGTGCGCGACGCACGCCAACGTGATTCACCCGGATCTTCCAGCTACATCCGCGGCGAAGCCGGACCGGACGAAGGGCGGAGACATCCGCCCTCCCCTCTTGCGTCAGTGATAGGACTGGTCGCTCCGCACCCGCCCCCTGAAGATGACGTACACGGCGACCGTGTAGGCCAGGGTCAAAGGCAGGACAAAGAGCCCGGCCCCCCAGAACAGGAATTCGAGAGAGGACTGGGGCGCCGCCGCCTGCTGAAGCGTGAGTGAGAACGGCAGGATGTAAGGCAGGAAGGACCCTGCGAGAGTGGCGAAGGCCGCCGCGAAGACGGCGGCACCGGCCGGGAACAGCCAGCGGTCGTCGTCGCGCCGGACCGAGCGCACGAGCACGACGAATGCGCCGAGTCCAGCTGCCGGGCAAAGGATCAGCAGCGGCCGCTCGATCCAGCGCTGCAGAACGGGAAGATCGATCAGAAGCGAATGGACGAAGACAACGACGAGGAACACTACCAACGCGCCGAGCAGCTTCGGCAGGACGCCGAACGCGAAGCTTCGGAGATCGTCATACGCCTTGCCGGCGATCCAGCAGGCCCCGATCATCGCATAGCCGATGCAGAGCCCGGCCCCGCACAACAGGGCGAAGGGTGTAGCCCAGGCGAAGGGTCCTCCCACATACACGCCGTTTTCGATCGGCACGCCCTGGACGATCGCACCGACCGCCGTTCCCTGGATGAATGCGGCGGCGTAGGAACCGGCGACGAAACCGGCGTCCCAGATCCATCGGAACCGCTCCGTCTTGTAGCGGAACTCAAAGGCGACGCCCCGCAGGATCAGGCCGGCGAGCATCACGAGGATCGGCAGGTAGAACGCGGACAGCAGAATCGAATAGACCAGCGGAAAGGCGGCGAACAGGGTCGCTGCCGCCACCACCAGCCAGGTCTCGTTGCCGTCCCAGACAGGGGAGATGGACGCCAGCATGTGCCGTCGGCCGGTCTCGTCGGGCGCGAACGGGAACAGCATCCCGACGCCGAGGTCGAAGCCGTCCAGGGTGATGTAGAGAAGGATGGCGAGCGCCAATACGGTCGCCCAGAACTGAATCATGCCGGTTCTCCCGTGTCGGTCGCCTCGGCCACGCCAGGGTCTCCCCCGGCCGCCGAAAGCGGACGTCTCGGATTGGTCGTCAAGGGTGATCGATCGGCCGCGGGGATCGGCCCGGCGCGCAGCTGCCGATAGATGTAGACTCCGCCGAAGCTGAAGATGAGCGTGTAGACGGCGATGAAGACGGCCAGGCTGACCGCGACCTGGGACGGCCTCAGAAAGGGCGTCACGGCATCGGCGGTCCGAAGCAGCCCGTACGCGGCCCAGGGCTGCCGGCCGATCTCGGCCGTGAACCAGCCGGTCAGGGTCGCGACGAAGCCCAGCGGAAACGACAGGAACGTTGCCCACAGGAAGAACCGCGCCCGCAGGATCCGCTCGCTCCGGCTCAGCCACGAACCCCACCAAGCCAGCGCCAGCATGGCCAGCCCGCAGCCCACCATTATGCGGAAGGCGAAAAAGGGAACTGGGACGGGCGGACGCTCGTCGACCGGGAAGCTCTTCAGGCCGATCTCCTTCGAGGAGAGGCTCATCGAGCCGATCAGGCTGCCCAGATAGGGCACGGCCAGCTCGAACCGGTTCGCCTCCGCCTGTTCATCCGGCCAAGCGAGCAGGATTTCCCGCGCCGGCTGTTCGTCCTGCCAGCGGCCCTCGATGGCGGCGAACTTCGCCGGCTGCTCGTCATGGACGAAGTCGCCGACGAGGTGGCCGAAGCCGATCTGAATGGGCACGAGAATCGCAGCCAGGCGCAGCCCCATCGTCAGCATCACCCGGCCTTCATGCGCGGCTTGCCGCCGCAGCATGTACCAAGCACCGGTCGCGGCGACGCAGAAAGCCGAGGTGACGTAGGCCGCCAGTATCATGTGCGGAAAGCGCACCCATACGGCCCGGTCGAAGATGATGGCGGACCAGTCGGTCGGGACGAAGATGCCGTCAGGACCGGCGGAAAACCCCGTCGGCGACTGCATCCAACTGTTGTTGACCATGATCCAGAACGAAGAGAGGGTCGTCCCGGCGGCGACCATGAGACACGCCAGGAAGTAGATCCAGCGCGGCACGCGGTCCCGTCCGAACATCAGCACCCCGAAGAAGCCGGCCTCGAGCGCAAAGGCCGTGAAACTCTCGTAGCCGAGCAGGGGCCCCTGGATTGGTCCCGTCCGGCGGGACAGCTCGCTCCAGTTGGTGCCAAACTGGAAGGCCATCACGATCCCCGAGACGACGCCCAGGCCGAAGGCGATGGCGAAGATCTTCAACCAGAACTCCGACAGGCGCCGGTAAATGCGCTCGCCGGTGACGAGCCCGCAGGCTTCCAGGAAGGTCAGCCAGGCGGCGAGCCCGATGGTAAAGGCGGGGAAGATGATGTGATAGGAGACCGTGAAGGCGAATTGGAGCCGTGAAAGCAGAAGGGGCGTGACGTCCATGGTGCAGTCTCATCGGTTCGGAGCGCCGAGGACGCTCCCTGCGGGGCTGGAGGCGGCATCGCTTGGAGGGCGCCTCAGCGGACAGCAGGTTGATCCTCGGGAGGTCGACCACGTCGTCGCCGCGCCCGCCTCTCGCTTGATTGGCGGAAAAGGGCGGCCGCCGGACTCTGCCCAGCCAAGGCAGGAGTCGATTGCCACCACGCAGCCCTTACTGGTTTCGAGAGCGGCGGCCGATGACGAGCGCCCCTCGCAACCTACGGATCGCTTTCACGAAGGACGATCAGCAGGCCTGACCGAAAACGTAGCGACACCACGGGTGCAGCGCATTCAGACGCTGGCGTGGCGCGCTCATACTTAAGTTTCGTATGACCCGGGGCCGGCATGGCCTCGGCCGGGCCCGGATGCCCGTTGGGCCGTCAGAGGGCGGTGGCGCCGAGCCGGCGGCCGTATGCGGCAATCTGCTCACCGACCGCCCGCCGCTCGAGCTCGAACCCGGCGAGTGCCGACCGGAGATCGGCCCGCGTCGCCAGATGCCTTTGCAGCGCCATGACGTCGCCAGCGGCCTTGGACACACCCATGGCCGTATGCGGCCGCACCACGAAGGCGGCATCGCCGATCAACGCGACCGAGCGTCCCACCACCTGCGGCGCCTGATAGTCGAAGATCCCCTGGATGGATGGCGTGTCCTCGACGGATACGGCAAGCGCGAGCTGCCGAGGCAGGCTCTCGAACGCGTCCCGACGTAGGTCGTGAAGCCCTTCGTCCGATAGCCCGCCGCGCGGCAACGAAAAGGCATGGGTGCGCCCGGCACGATCGGTGAACAGCCCGGCAAGAGCATCCGGACGGACACGACGGTACCAGACCCAGTTGTAGCGCCGGTCGCCCTTTGACATTTCGCCCGTGGGACCGGGCACAAGATAGCCGAGTACCTGGGCCCCCGGTGCCAAGTAGAAGGTGAACCGGTCCAGCAGCAGAGAGGCCGCTTCTGGAAGTTGGCTCTCGGGAACGAGGCCCCGCCAGGCAACATATCCGGCGAAGTGGTTGTCTGGACTCTCCGGATTCACCGACCGACGCACAACGGAGCCGATACCGTCCGCCCCGATCACCAGATCCGCCTGATCGGTCGATCCGTCCGAGAAGCTGATGACCGCTCCGGCATCGCTGTCCACGACGTCCACGGCCTGCCGACCGGGCAGGTAGTGGTCGCTCGTGAAGCGGGAGGCCACGCTGTCGTAGAGGACATCCCAGGAGATCTGGGTCTGCGGCGTCGCGACGGTCTGCACGACCTGCCCCGCCCGGTCCAGAACAATCCGTTCTTTCGCCACCACGCCGATACGGGCAATCCGCTCGAAGCCGATCAACCGGAGAATCTGGAAGACCTCACGCTGGGCAACGAGCCCAGCTCCACGACCGGAAAGACCGCCGGTCGAGCGTTCGTAGATCCGCACATCGTGCCCGTCGCGTTGAAGCAGGACGCCGGCGAAGAGGCCGGCAAGCGAGCCGCCCACAATCCTGATCCGAAGCGGTTTCATGCATTGTTTCTTCTATGTGGCCGCTCCCCTTCAGAACACCGTTCCGGGTGTGGCGAGCAATCATACGGAGGTGTGATGCCTCTACCTGCAAGCGCTAAAGATGCCGCGCCGTCGGCACAGTAACTTCAGAGGAAGCGGAGGCAATCCGACCAGCAGTCGATCTTCGCGATCGACGACCGGGATGCCCTCCATCTTCCAAGGCGCGGACAATGAAGCAGACGCAAGAGATAAGCCGGGATTCGGCTGTGGCCGGCCGATCGATCATCTATGTCATGGCCGCCGCCGCGGGCGTCGCAGTTGCGAACATCTACTACAACCAACCGATGCTGGGTCTGATCGAGGCCGAGCTTCCGGGACGGCTGTCACCGCTGATCCCGACAGCCACGCAGCTCGGCTATGCCGTGGGACTGTTTCTGCTGGTCCCGCTCGGGGACATCCTCGAGCGCAGGCGGCTGATCGTCACGCAATTCGGAGTGCTGGCCCTGGCGCTCGCCATGGCGGCCATTGCCCCGAACGCGCTGTTGATCCTGCTGGCTTCCCTCGTCCTCGGGGTTTCGTCGACGGTAGCGCAGCAGATCGTCCCCCTCGCCGCGCATCTCGCCGCCCCTGAGCGCCGCGGTGCGACGGTCGGCTTCATCCTGGCCGGCATCCTGACCGGGATCCTGCTGAGCCGGACGCTGGCCGGCTTCGTAGCGACCTATGGCGGGTGGCGCGAGATGTTCTGGCTGGGCGTGCCCATGGCGCTGTTGGCGGGTGGGCTGATGATGGTCGTGCTGCCGCACAGCCCACCGGATTCGCGCCTCGGTTATGGCCGCCTGCTGCATTCGATCATCCATCTCTGGCGCGAATTCCCGGTGCTGCGGTTGGCCGCGGCGACACAAGCCCTGATCTTCGCAGCCTTCACCGCCTTCTGGACGATCCTCGCCTTTCGACTGCAGGGGCCACCCTTCGGCTTGGGAGCCGACGTCGCAGGGTTGTTCGGCATCGTCGGTGCTGTCGGCATCTTCGCCGCCCCTCTCGCCGGGCGTGTCGCCGACGCGCGAGGCCCGGCGCCGGTCGTCGTGCTCGGCGCGGCGCTCACCCTGGTCTCGTGGATCGTCTTCGGCGCGTGGATCTCCCTGGCCGGGCTCGTCGTCGGCGTGATCCTCCTGGATTTCGCGATGCAGTCCGCCCTGGTGTCCAACCAGCACATCGTCTTCGCGCTGCGCCCAGAAGCCCGTGCTCGGCTGAATACAGTCCTGATGGGATCGATGTTCATCGGCGGCGCCATCGGATCCGCCGGCGCGACCTTCGCCTGGGAAACGGGCGGTTGGCCGGGCGTCGTCGGTTTCGGCCTCGCCCTCGGCGCTTCGGCCAGCGCGATGCAGATCTTCAGCCTGCTGCGTAGCCGGCGTCATCACCACACGGCCTGACGTAGGCAGCAGGCCCTTCCCGCCCCGTTCGAAACCACGACAGCAGCCGCGAAGGATCAGGCCGATGCGACTGAAACATGCTCTCTTTGCCGGCACGGTTGTCGCGGCCTTCGGAGTCGCGGCTCTGGTCTATGCTTGGCGGCCCGAGATAGCGCCGATCCTGACGCCCGCCGCGTCGAGCTTCGATCCCGCGCTCGTCGAGAAGGGCGGCGAGCTCGCCCTCATCGGCGACTGCAAGACCTGCCACACGGCCCCGGGCGGACGGGTCTTCGCCGGCGGCCTCGCAATGCCGACTCCGTTTGGAACGATCTATTCCACCAACATCACGCCGGACCGCGAGACCGGGATCGGCAGCTGGTCCGAAGAGGCGTTCCGGCGCGCCATGCGGGAAGGCGTCGATCGCGAGGGGCTCCATCTTTACCCCGCCTTCCCCTACGATCACTTCACCCGGACCTCGGACGAGGACATCAAGGCGCTCTACGCCTTCTTCATGTCACGGGAGCCGGTCGCGGCGAAGGCGCCGGCCAACGACCTTCCCTTCCCGATCAGCATCCGGCTCGTCCTCGCCGGCTGGAAGCTTCTGTTCTTCCGCGAGCAGCAGTTGGAGCCGGATCCGACCAAGGATGCCGCCTGGAACCGCGGGCGCTATCTGATCGAAGGGCTCGGCCACTGCGGCGCTTGCCATACGCCGCGCAACCTGATGGGCGCGGAGGAGACCTCCCGTGCCTTCCAGGGCGGAGAGGCGGAGGGCTGGCATGCCTATGCGCTTGGGCCGGCCTCGCAGGCGCCGGTGCCGTGGACCGCGGCGGCGCTTGAGCAGTATCTCGCCGAAGGCTTTCATCCGCAGCACGGTGTCGCCCGCGGTCCGATGGCGCCAGTGGTCAAGAACCTCGCAGACGTGCCGCGCGAGGACGTCGCCGCGATGGCGGTCTATCTCGCCTCCCTGGGGCAGCCGAAGGCCGACGGCAGCACCGCCCCGCAGGACGCGGCCATGGCTACACCGTGGGCGCCGCAATCCGCGGGCATCCAGGCGGCGACGCCGTCCGGGGACGCCCAGCCCGGGGCGCAGCTCTATGCTGCGACCTGCGCCTCGTGCCACGACTCCGGCAGGCCGCTACCGCTCGGCGCCGTGCCGCTGTCCCTCTCCACCGCCGTGGCCGGCGAGAGCCCCGACAATCTCGTGAACCTGATCCTGGCCGGCATTCCGGCGGCCAACGGTGCGAGCGCGCCGATCATGCCGGGCTTCAGCGCCGTCATGACCGACCAGCAGGTGTCCGCGCTGGCCCGCTACCTGCGTAGCCAAATCGCGCAACGGCGCGAGTGGCCGGATCTGGATGCCGCGATCGGCCGGGCCCGCGCCGCCCAGGCGACCCTTCAAGCCAAGCAGTGAGGACGTGATGCTGACGCTGACGATCAACGGTGCACCGCGCACCATCCGGTCGACGCCGGACACGCCGCTTCTCTATGTGCTTCGCGACGAGCTCGGCCTCAACGCGGCGAAATATGGCTGCGGCCTGGGCCAATGCGGCGCCTGCACGGTGATGGTGGACGGGCAGGCCGTCTTCTCCTGCATCACCCCTGTCGAGCTCGTCGCCGATCGCACGGTGACGACCCTGGAGGGGTTGGGGACGCGCGAGCATCCCGGCGTGCTGCAGCAGGCCTTTATCGACGAGCAGGCAGCCCAATGCGGCTACTGCATCCCCGGGATGATGATGCGGGCGCAGGCGCTGCTGGAGCGCGACAGCGATGTCTCGGACGCTGCGATCCGCGCCGAGCTGGAACCGCATTTGTGCCGCTGCGGCACGCATATGCGCATCCTGCGGGCCATCCGCCGGGCGGCCGACGCGATGGGCCGGGAGCGGCCCGCCAAGACCTCGGAGGGCCGGTCATGAGCATGGTCATCTCGCGCCGCCGCGTCTTGGCCGGAGCCGGCTCGCTTCTGCTCAGCTTCAGCTTGGTGCCTGCGCGGGCACAGACGGAAACCGGCAAGGGTGGTGGGCCATCGAAGCGCGGGTTGCCCGGAAGCCTGGACGACACGCCGCGCCTCGACGCCTGGATCCGTATCGACGCTTTGGGGGCCGCGACGATCCTGACCGGCAAGGCCGAACTCGGGCAAGGCCTGAAGACGGCGCTGCTCCAGGTCGCAGCCGAGGAGCTCAAGGTCCCGTTTGGCTCGCTGACCCTGATTACCGCCGATACGGACCTCACCGCGGATGAGGGCTACACCGCGGCCAGTCACTCCATGCAGGATTCTGGCACCGCGATCCGCAACGCGGCCGCGCAGGTCCGCGATATCCTGATCGGCGAGGCGGCCCGGCGGCTCGGTCTCTCCGAGGCCCAGCTGCACGCGGCCGGCGGAGCGGTGCTCGGCCCAAACGGGGTCAAAATCGGCTATGGCGACCTGGTCCGCGACCAGTTGCTGGATATCGAGGCGCAGCCCGTCTCGCGGCTGACACCCACGGCCGACTTCACCGTCATGAACCGCCCCATTCC
The DNA here is from genome assembly GCF_005938675.2 of Mycobacterium sp. KBS0706. Classification (GTDB taxonomy): domain Bacteria; phylum Pseudomonadota; class Alphaproteobacteria; order DSM-16000; family Inquilinaceae; genus Inquilinus. Next base: position 19,227 of record NZ_VCCH02000010.1, on the reverse strand, counting down.
CCGGATCGACATCCCAGCGAAGGTCTCGGGCGGTGAGGCCTATGTCCAGGACATGCGCCCCGCCGGCGTGCTGCATGCCCGCGTGATCCGGCCCCCCAGCTACGGGGCAGAGCTCGAACGCGTCGAAACCGGCCCGGTCGAGTCCATGCCGGGCGTCGTCCGGGTGGTCCGGAACGGCAGCTTCCTGGCCGTCGTGGCCGAGAAGGAGTGGGCCGCGATCCAGGCGATGCGCCGCCTCGCCGCCGCTGCGGTCTGGGCAGAGAGCCCCTCCCTGCCCGATGAAGCGAACCTCACTGCGGCGCTGATGGCTCTCCCCTCCAAGGACACCGTCATCCTGGATCAGGGGGAGGCCGGCGCACGCGGCACGGTCGCGGAAGGAACCTTCACCCGGCCCTATCTCGCGCATGGCTCGATCGGCCCCTCCTGCGCCGTCGCGGAAGCGCGCGACGGCTCGGTCACGGTCTGGACCCACACCCAGGGCGTCTTCCCCCTGCGCCAGGCCATCGCCGGCATGCTGGATCTCCCTGCCGAGAAGGTGCGCTGCATCCACGCTGAGGGCGCAGGCTGCTACGGGCATAATGGCGCGGACGACGTGGCGGCCGATGCCGCGATGATCGCGGTGGCGGTTCCGGGCCGGCCCGTCCGCCTGCAATGGATGCGGGAGCAGGAGCATTCCTGGGAGCCTTTCGGCCCCGGTATGGTCACGTCGGTCCGCGCCGCGGTCGACCAGGCCGGCGACATCGTCGACTGGCACCACGAGGTCTGGAGCCAGTCGCACATGATGCGGCCGGGCCCGCCCGGGACGCTGCTCGCGGCCCGGGACATGACGGATCCGGCGGCGGTGGCGCCGCCGGTCGAGTTGGCGCAGCCGGAGGGCGGCGGCGATCGCAACGCTATTCCCCTCTATCACATCCCCAACGCCAAGGTGGTGCATCACTTCCTGCCGGAGATGCCGCTGCGCGGCTCGTCCATGCGCTCGCTCGGCGGCTACCTGAACGTCGTCTCGATCGAGAGTACGATGGACGACCTCGCCCGCGCCGCGGGGCAGGATCCCATCGCCTTTCGGCTCAGATGGCTGGACAACGACCGGGCCCGCGCCGTGATCCAAGAGGCCGCGGCGAGGTTCGATTGGAGCGGCCGCCCGAAGCCAGCCGCCGGCAGCGGATACGGCTTCGCCTTCGCTCAGTACAAGAACCTCGAGGCCTACTGCGCGATCGCCGTCGAAATCGCAATCGAGCCGGAGACGGGCGATGTCCGCATCCGGCGGGTGACTGCGGCCGTCGACACCGGTGAGGTCATCAATCCCGACGGCGTGCGCAACCAGATCGAGGGCGGCATCGTGCAGTCCGCAAGCTGGACCCTGTACGAGCGGGTCGCGTTCGATCGCACGCGGATCACCTCCGTCGACTGGTCGGCGTATCCGATCCTGCGTTTCGCCAGCGTGCCGGAACGGATCGACGTCGCGATCCTCGACCAGCCGGGGGCTCCGTTCCTCGGCGTGGCCGAGGCGGCACAGGGGCCTATGGGGGCCGCCCTTGCCAATGCGATTCGCGATGCGACCGGCCGCAGGCTGCGCGACCTGCCGCTGTCGCCGGCCCGCATCAAGGCGGCCATCGGCCCCTGACGGAGGCTACGCGCCGATGACGACGCTGCCCACGGAGGTCGCGCCCTCCAGTCCTGAGGCCGCCACGCCAGGCGCGGAGGGCCGCGGGCTCAAGCACGCCCTGACGCACCCGGTGTTCCACGCCGCGATCCTCGTCGCCATCGTTACGTCCGGATGGACGGCGGCGTCGAACTGGGATCGCTGGACAGGGACCTCCCGTTTCCAGCGGACCGACGACGCCTTCATCGCGGGCGACACCACACCTCTCGCAACACAGATCTCCGGCTATGTCCGGTCGGTGGCCGTCGACGACTACCAGGTCGTGGCATCGGGGCAGTTGATCGCCGAGATCGACCCGGCGGACTACCAGGCACAGCGCGATCTGGCGGAGGCGGATCTGGCCGCGGCCCGCGCCAGCCTCGCAGGCATCGCCGACAAGCGGGCGGTCCAGGCCGCGCTGATCGACCAGGCGAAGGCCGCGATCGACGTTGCCCGGGCCGAGCTGGCGCGCGCCGCGGCCGAAGCGAAGCGCCAACGCGATCTCCTGCACACGGGCATCGTCGGGACCGAGCAGCATGTGGAGCAGGCCGATGCCGATGCGGCGAAGGCGGCGGGCACCCTGTCGCTGTCTCAGTCGCAACTCGTCCAGCAGCAGGCCCTGCTGACGGCGCTCGACGCGGAGGAGCAGGAGGACGCCGCCCAGGTGGCGGCGACCGAAGCCCGGCTGAAGCTGGCGCAGGACAATCTCGGCTATACGCGCATCCTGGCCCCCGCCGAAGGGATGACGGGCGCCCGCCAGGTCCGCCCGGGTCAGTTCGTCTCGCCCGGAACGCAGCTCATCACGCTGATGCCTCTGGCGAAAGTCTGGGTCATCGCGAACCTCAAGGAAACGCAGATGACCAATGTCCGGGTCGGCGACCGCGCGAACATCACCGTCGACGCCTTCCCGGACGTCGTCCTGAGCGGCCGGGTGGAGAGCTGGTCCCCTGGGACGGGCAGCGTCTTCGCCCTCCTCCCGCCCGACAACGCGACCGGCAACTTCACCAAGGTCGTCCAGCGGATGCCGGTGAAGATCGCGCTCGACCAGAACCCTGCCCTCGGGGCGCTGATCCGCCCCGGCATGTCCGTGATCGCCACGATCGACACGGGCGGTTCTCCGGACGGAAACGCCGCCTCCGCCGATAAGGGACGGGGCCGATGACAGCGGCACCAGCCGGCACTCACCCTGCATCCCCGTCCGTGCCCTGGAGGCACTATGTCGGCCTCATCGGTGTCATGCTGGGCTCGATGATGGCGACGCTCGGCACGCGCGTCACCACCTTCGGCCTCGCCGATCTTCGCGGCAGCCTGGGGGCCGGGTTCGACGAGGGCGCCTGGATCACGACGGCGCTGGGGTTGGGACAGTTGATCTCGGGCATCTCCTGCCCGTATCTCGCCTCCATCGCCGGCGGACGCCGGATCCTGTTGTCAGGCATTCTCGTCTTCTTCGTCGCCAGCCTGCTCGGGCCGTTCTCTCCCGATCTGGACGGCTACCTCGCCGCCCAGTTCCTCGCCGGCCTCGGCTCGGGGACGTTCATTCCCCTGACCCTGATCTTCATCCTGCGGCACCTGCCCAAGCCGATGCTGATCTACGGCATCGCCATCTATGGGATGAATCTCGAGTTCTCGCAGAACATCGCGGCGTCGCTGGAGGGGTTCTATCTCGACACCCTGTCCTGGCACTGGCTCTCCTGGCAGTACTGTCTCGGGCTTCCACTGATGTTCCTGTGCGTCTGGCTCGGCATGCCGGCGGACCCGCCCAATGCTCCAGAGCTGAAGCGGATCGACGGTACGGGCTTGGCCTATGCCTGGCTGGGCCTCGGCGCCTGCTACGTCGCGCTCGACCAGGGCAACCGGCTGGATTGGACCCGCAGCGGAACCATCGTGGGCCTCCTGGCCGTCGGAGGCCTTGCCTTCGCCGCCTTCGTCGCCCGGGAGCTGAAGACACCCTACCCAGCTCTGAATCTAAGGGTTCTCGCCGCGCCCGGGCTTCTCGTCCTGTTCATGCTGCTGGCCGGGCTACGCTTCATCATCCTGTCCACGGCCTATGTGATTCCCACCTATCTGCAGACACTGCAGAACTACCGCGCCCTTGAGATCGGCGCGGTGCTGATCTGGATCGCCGCGCCGCAGATCATCCTGGTGCTGCCGCTGGCCCTCCTGCTGCAGCGGATCGATCCGAAATGGACGTTGGGCGCCGGGGCGGCCCTGGTCGCCGCGGCATGCGTAATGGCGACGGGGCTGACAGGTGTCTGGGCGACGGCGGACTTCCTACCCTCCCAAGTCATGCAGGCGGTCGGCCAATCCCTCGCACTGACGAGCCTGGTGACGCTGGTTGCGAGGACCATCAAGCCGGAACAGGCCGTCACCATCGGCGCCTTCATGCAGACGAGCCGGCTGCTCGGCGGCGAGGCTGGCATCGCCTTCATGCAGACCTTCCTCAGGCAGCGCGAGCAGCTCCATTCCAATCTGCTGGGCCTTCATGTCCAGGGCCAGTCGGGGGACACAGCCAGCCGGATCGCTGCCTACGGCCATGCGCTCGCGGGTGAACTCGCGAGCGGTTCGGCAGCCGCGGCCGCCGACATCAAACTGCTCGCGAGCGCTGTCTCCCAGCAGGCCTATGTCCTCGCCTTCATCGACGCCTTCCGGGCGGCCGCTATCGTCGCCCTGTTCTGCTGGCTCCTGGCAGTGCTCGTTCCGAAGGGCCCGCAGATCGCCGCCGTCCCCGCCCGAGCCGCGAGCCCGTCGGCCAGAGTTTCATGACGGTCGACCGCGACCGTTCCTCGATCGCCGGCGGCCGACGGCCGCCCGTGAACTCAAGACAGAGAGAGATCAAGCATGAGCATCCTAGTGACACGCGACGGCACCGAACTCTACTACAAGGACTGGGGGCGGGGTCAGCCGGTCCTGTTCAGCCATGGCTGGCCGCTCAGCGCCGATATGTGGGAATACCAGATGCTGCATCTGGCACGGCACGGTTATCGGGCCGTGGCGTTCGACCGCCGGGGCTTCGGCCGGTCTAGCCAGCCCTGGGAGGGCTACGACTACGATACCTTCGCCGGCGACATCGCCCAGCTGATCGAGCATCTGGACCTGAAGGACGTCGTCCTGGTCGGCTTCTCCATGGGCGGCGGCGACGTCGTGCGCTACCTCACCCGCCACGGAAGCGACCGGGTGGCGAAGCTGGTGCTGATCAGCGCGGTCACGCCCCTGTTCATCAAGACCGGCGACCATACCGACGGCATCCCGGCGGAAGTGTTCGAAGGCATCCGCACCGGCATTGCTCATGATCGGCCGCAATTCCTCGACGACTTCAACACCATCTTCTACGGCACCAACCGGCCGGGGAGCACAGTGTCGAAGGGCATCCTGACCCAGACGCTGCAGATCGCGTTGCAGGCCTCGATCAAGGCGACGGTCGACTGCGTCACGGCGTTTTCCGAGACGGATTTCCGGCAGGAGATGGCCGAGATCGATGTCCCCACGCTGATCATCCACGGCGACGACGACCAGACGGTGCCGATCGGCCCCACCGCGAAGCTAGCCGCCAGCATCGTCCCCGGCGCGCAGCTCAAGGTCTATCCCGGAGCACCGCATGCGACCTGCACCACCCACAAGGACCAGGTGAACGCCGACCTGTTGGCGTTTATCCGCGGCTAGGCCGGACGCCTGGGCGACCCGGCGCCTCCACTCTCGACGCTGTCCGCCCTCGGGCGGACAGCGACCATCCTTTACGGAGCACCAGCCGATGACCCAGAAAAGCTACACCGTCCAGGCCAACGGCATCCGCCAGTTCGTCATCAAGGCCGGCGACGGCCCGCCGGTGATCCTGCTGCACGGATTTCCCGAGACCAATTTCGCTTGGCGGTTCCAGATCCCGGTTCTGGCCGAGCGCTATCGCGTCATCGCGCCCGATCTGCGCGGCTACGGCGAAACGGACAAGCCGGCCACAGGCTACGACAAGCGCAACATGGCCAGGGACATCCGCGAGCTGATGCGCGTCCTGGACCTGCCGAAGGTCGCGCTCGTCGGCCACGACCGCGGCGCGCGTGTGGCGACCCGCTTCGCCAAGGACTATCCCGACCTGCTGGAGCGTCTGGTCGTGATCGACAACGTGCCCACCCGCATCGTGGCACGCGACATCAATGCTGGCATCGCCAAGGCCTATTGGTTCTTCCTGTTCCACTTGGTGCCCGACCTGCCCGAGGCGCTGATCGCCGGGCGCGAGCACATCTGGCTGAGGCATTTCTTCTCCGACTGGACCTATGACCCGTCGGCGATCTCCGGCGAGGCGTTCGACACCTATGTCCGAGCCTACCGGGCGCCCGGCGCGGTTCGAGGGGCGATGGCCGACTACCGGGCCAATGCCGAAGACATCGCCCAGGATCAGGCCGATGCCGAGGTGAAGATCTCCTGCCCGGTGATGTCGTTGTGGGGGGCCGATTTCCACGCCGTCGGCAAGCTGTTCGACATGGCCGAGGTCTGGGCGGAGTTCGCCGACGACCTGGTCACCTACCCCGTTTCCCGGTGCGGCCACCTGCCCCCGGAAGAGCGGCCGGATGTGGTCAACCAACTGCTCCTCGATTTCCTTGAGAGCTGGCGCGGCTGACCGCCCGCGGCCTCCACATGCAAGGACAGGCAGTGTCTTCCCGGCATCGATGCGTGGCGCTCACGATAGCTCGTGAAGGCTCCACTCTCTCCCCCGACATCCGCGGCGCAACCGCCCCGCTTCCCTGGCCAGTCCGATGCTAAGCGCCGACGACATCCTTGGCATGGCCGGCGACACGCTCGTCCAGACCGGTGTGCTCGCCGTCATCGGCGCCGTGGTTACGCGCGTCGTGCTGCGTCACCACCCGACCCGTCGGCTGATTGGCCAGCTCGCCTTCTTCGCGGCGCTCACCGCCCTGCTGCTATACCACGGCATCGTGCCCTATCAGCCTGATCCAGCGACCGCATCCAACCTGCAGCGCTTCTTCGTCGGCTTGGCCAAGGTGGTCTGGTGGATCAATGCGGCCTGGTCCATCATCGGTATCGTCCGCGTCTTCCTGATCCTCGAACATCAGCCCCGCGAAGGACGGCTGTTGCAGGATCTCGTCGGCGGTGTCGTCTATGTCAGCACGTTTCTCTCGGTCGTCGCCTATGTTTTCGATGCACCGGTCGGGACGCTAATCGCCACATCGGGCGTCTTCGCGATCATCCTCGGCCTGGCGCTGCAGAGCACCCTGAGCGACGTGTTCTCGGGCATAGCACTCAACCTCGGCCGACCTTACTCCATCGGCGACTGGCTCGTGCTCGGCAACGGGATCGAGGGCCGGGTGGTGGAGACTAACTGGCGCGCGACGCATCTCCTCAGCGGCACGAACGATCTTGTTATCGTCCCGAACGCCGACCTGGCGAAGGCGCGGCTGTCCAATCTGAGCAGTCCCGAACGAAGCCACGGCGTGACGCTGACGGTCCGGTTCCAGCCGACAACAGCGCCGGCCGCGATGGTCGAGGTGATGCGCTCGGTGCTGCTGAGCAGCAACTCGATCCTCTCCATCCCCGAACCAACGGCAGTGGTGACCTCGCTGGACGCCAACGCTGTCGCGCTCGATCTGTCCTTCCGAGTGGCGGAGATCGCGGCGACAGCGCAGGCGAAGAGTGAGATTTTCGACCTGATCTACCGCCAAGCAAAGGCGGCCGGCCTGGTCCTGTCTCTGCCGCCCAACGCCCTCGGCGCCGTGTCGGTCGCAGCGGGGGCAGAGGATGTACCCATCCATCACCGCAGCACGCCGCTGCGCCTTCTCGACGCCATCACCCTGTTCGATTCTCTGACCGAGGACGAGAAGGAAGCCCTGGCCTCGACCATGACCCGCCGCACCTTCCGCAGCGGCGAGACCATGGTCGAACAGGGAACGGTGCTCACGTCACTGATGATCGTCCGCAACGGCGTCGCCACCGTGACCCGGCTGGAGCATGGCAACGGGACGGAGCTGCGACGGCTCGCACCCGGCGACTTCTTCGGCGAACGCGGCCTGCTGACCGGCGAAGGCGAGCCCGGGACCATCCAGGCCCTGACGCTCGTCGTCGTCTACGAGATCACGCAGGAGGGCCTGGCGCCGCTGTTGCGGGACCGCCCCGCGATCACCGAGGATCTCGGCTCCCTGCTGGCCCGTCGGACCGCCAGGGACCGGTACCGCCTCGAGCAGGGCGATGGATCCCCCGCCATTACGTCGGCTCCCGGCCTGGCCGCTCGGATCCGGCGCCTGTTCGATCTCTGAGCCGCCTACTCGGATCTCACTCTGCATCCGGTATGGGATCTGCCTCGGCCTATGGACTTCCAGGATAGGCCGCCTGCAGGAGCTGAAACCCCGTCGTCGATCAGCCCCTGCAGCCCCAGTCTGCCGGCCGACGCGAACCCAGGTCGGAGCACGATACATCGCTGCTTGTGCAAGCTCGCGATCGTGGCGCAGATGAATTGCGGGGCCGCACGACCGCCGAGTCGAGACCGCTCGCATCAGCGGAACGCCGGCAGAACCTCGCGTGCAATGCATTCAAGCCTCTGTTGAGCCTGTGCGCCCGTGGGTTGCAGATTGAGAAGGACATGGTGCACCCCAGCCTCGCGCATCTCTCGGAGGACTTGCACCAGCGAATGCGTCCCTGTGCGATAGCCCAGATAGACAGGTTCGGCTGGGGCCGAAGGATCGTCTAGAAGCTCGATGCGGACGGCCACGCTGAAACTGCGGAACTGGTCTGGCGACGTACGGTCGACCGCTCGCCGCCACATCGCATGACGATCGCGCTGAACGTCCGGCGGTCTTTGATAGGTCGCCCACCCTGAGGCGTTGCGGGCGATCCATTCCAATGTCTGTCCGCCCGATCCGATCGCGAGCATCGGTATCTCGGTCAAGGCCGTTGGCCGAAGCTCGAAGCTGACGGCGGGGTCCGGGGATTGGCGGAGGATTCGCGGCGGCCGTTCCAACGCCGCGGCCAGTTCGGTCCAATGCTCGCGGAAGAGCGCTTTGTGATCCTTGGTATCTGCGCCGAACGCCGCAAACTCCTCCGGCCGATCCCCGGATCCCAATCCCAGCAAGAAGCGACCTTGGGCAAGTCGATCGAGAGAGGTGGCGGCCTTCGCGATGTGAAGCGGATGACGCAGCGTCAGCACGGTCGCGGCTGTGCCGATCGCTATGCGCGAGGTCGCCATCACAATCGCGCCCAGCATGACGAAGGGATCCGGATGGCCGAAATGCTCCGGATACCAGGAGCCGTTCAGCGGCACATCGCGCACCCAGACTGCCCCAAATCCCAACTCGTCGGCCATCGCCGCCAGTTCGGCCTGCTGACCAAGGGCCCCATGCGATCGATCTCAACTGGCTTCGGGCCCTGATCGCCGAACAGCCCGGCAACCAGCCCGCCGCGCCGGACGACGACGACCGCGACCCCGAGCCAGAGCCCGACGCCACGGCCCTGCCGGCCTGCCCCTGCTGCGGCGGACGCATGCGCATCATGAAGGCCACTGTGCCGACACGCCCGAGCCTGCCACGCCGTCGTCCTTCGGCCACGGCTCCAGCCCGGCTGCGCCTCTCACCGCCGAACGCCACCCAATCCGTCGCTCTCTCGCCGCCACGTCGGGCTCAGTTCGCGCCGCGACCGCTCCGGACACCTCCCGTCGGCGCCGGCGCACGCCGTCATCGACCGATCGCCGCCCCCTCGGCACCAGGCGAAACACGAAATCCCCATAACCTCGTCTCAGCCGGCCGCCACCCCTCGCGCTGACCGCGGCTTCCTCCTCTGAAGGCCTTCGGACGCCGGCCCCGCTCCCGGCCCAACCCACTGCGCCAGGGCCGGCATCCGAAGCCCTAAACAAAAGCTGCCCTAGGGTCGGCGCCCCGACACCGGACATCACTCGGATCGCCATTCCGCGGCCATTTCCCACTATGCCCGCCGAGTTGGCGCGCCTCCATTCCGGACATTGCCGCCGGTGATCGCTCATCTCGCAGGCATCCTGGAAATGGCCGTATCCACGGCATTGCCGAGCCGTTCCACGATCTCGTCGATGTCATCGGCGGCCGAGACAAAGGGCGGCGCGATGAGCACGTGGTCGCCGCGCCGGCCGTCGATCGTCCCGCCCATTGGATAGACCATCAGGCCACTCGCCATCGCCGCCTGCTTGATCCGCGCATGGAGCTTCAGCCCGGGATCGAACGGCTCCCTGGTGCCGCGATCGGCGACGAGCTCGATCGCCTGGAACAGGCCGCGGCCGCGGACGTCGCCGACATGGTGGTGGTTGCCGAAGCGCTCGCTCAGGCGCCGGGCCAGATGCCCGCCCATCTGCGTGACATTCGCCAGCAGGTTGTCGCGGCGGATGACCTCCTGCACGGCCAGGCCGGCCGCGGCCGCCATCGGATGGCCCATATAGGTGTGGCCGTGCTGGAAGAAGCCCGAGCCGTTCGCGAAGGCATCGAAGATCCGGTCTGACAGAAGTACCGCCCCGATGGGCTGGTACCCGCCGCCAAGCCCCTTGGCGATCACCATCAGGTCCGGGGAGACGCCGTCCTGCTCGCAGGCATGTAGCGTGCCCGTGCGGCCCATGCCGCACATCACCTCGTCGAGGATGAGAAGCACGCCGTAGCGGTCGCAGATGGCACGGATGCGCTTCAGATAGTCCGCGACCGGCGGCACGGCACCGGCCGTGGCCCCCACCACCGTCTCCGCGACGAAGGCGATGACCTCATCTCCGCCGAGCTCCAGGATCTTGTCTTCCAGCGCCTGCGCGGCCCTCGCCGCATAGTCGGCATCCATTTCCCCGGGCTGCTGGAAGCGATAGGCGAAGCATGGATCGATGTGGTGCGTTTCGATCAGCAGCGGCCTGAACTGGCTGCGCCGCCATTCGTTGCCGCCGGCGGCAAGCGCGCCGAGCGTGTTGCCGTGATAGCTCTGCCGGCGCGCGATGACATGGCGGCGCTGCGGCTCGCCTTTCTCGACGAAGTATTGCCGCGCCATCTTCAGCGCGGCCTCGACGGCCTCCGAGCCGCCGCTGACGAGATAGACATGGCCGATGCCCGCGGGGGCGTCGGCGACCAGCCGATCGGCCAGTTGCTCGGCCACCTCGGTCGTGAAGAAGCCCGTATGGGCGTAGGCGAGCTTGTCGAGCTGTGCGTGCAGCGCGGCGATCACGTCCGGATGCCCATGGCCGAGGCAGGAGACGGCAGCGCCGCCGGACGCGTCGATATAGCGGCGGCCCTCGCTGTCGAGGAGTTCGATGCCCTTGCCGCCGACGGCGACGGGAAGCTTGCCCTTGATGGATCGGTGCAGAATGCGGGTCATGGCATCGGCCGAGCCTAGATGTGGGTGGAAAGGGCCTTGAATTGGCGTTCCATCGCCCGCACGGCGGCAAGGGCCTCGTCGCCGGCCGTGGCCGCCAGGATGGCCGCCAGGGCCTCGGCAACCGCGAAGGCCGGCGCCATCGTGTGGAAGAAGGATGGGCTTTCGGTCGGAACGATGACGGCAGCTCGCGCCCGGGTCACCAGCGGCGACACCACGCTGTCCGTGATCGCGACGATGTCGAGCCCGCGCGCCAGTGCGTAATCCGCGAGCTCGACCGCCGCGCGGGTGTAGGGCTTCACGCTGACGGCGAGCAGGGCATCGCCTTGCTTCGCCTCCCGCAGTGCGTCCGGCCCGGTCCCGCCCGGGCCGTCGAGCAGGCGGACCGCGCCGCCGGCAAGCCCGTACACATAGGCGAAATGGCAGGCCACCGTGTAGCTGGAGCGGTAGCCGAGCGCGTGGATGCGTCCGGCCGCGGCGAGCACCGTGGCAGCCTTAGTTACATCCTCGAGCGCTGCCGGCCGGCAGAGTGCCGCGAGGTGACGCTCCAGCGTTTCCATCAGGTCGAAGGCCAGGGCGCCGTCGCCGCCCTGCCGGCGGCGTTCGACGAGGGCGCCCGCCTTGTCGGAGAATTCCGTCTCCCCCCGCCGCAGGCTCTCGGCGTGAAGAGCGCGCAGATCATCATAGCCGTCGAGCCCCATGCGCTGCGCCAGCCGCGTCATCGAGGCGGGCGTCACGCCGGCCCGGCGTGCCTGCTCACGCATCGTCAGCAACGCCACGTCGCGCGGATTGTCGAGCACCCATTGCGCGGCAGCGCGCAGTTGGCGCGGCATCGCCTGATAGGCTTCCAGGAGGCGCGAACGGAAGGCCGGTTCGGACATGGACCGGAATTTACGCCCGCCGGCCCATAGCTGCAATGAACATTTCAAAATCAGAAAAATGAGTGTAATGTTTCATCCAATGGGCGGCCAAAAAAGCAGGGAGAGCTCGATGAACCTTCATCCGCATCTTCATCTCAGCACCGCGCTGACGCTGGCGGCGCTGGCCTTCACCGCATGGCCCGCGATGGCCGAAGACCCGATCGCCATCGGCTGGGTCGGTCCGCTGTCCCCACCCGGCAACTATTCCGGCGGCCAGGAAATGCAATGGGCCGTCCAGCTCGAGGTCGACCAGATCAACAAGGCCGGCGGCGTGCTTGGCCGGCAGATCGCGGTCACCTACGAGGACACCAAGGGCCAGCCGGCGGAGGGCAGTGCCGCCGCCGTGCGCCTGATCACCAAGGACAACGTCTCGGCGATCATCGGCGAGTTCCACTCCTCGGTCGCCCTCGCCGAGATCGAAGAGGCGCACAAATACGGCGTGCCCTGGGTCGGCACGGATGTCTGGGCCGACGCCATCACCGCCAAGCAGTATCCGGAGGTGTTCCGCCTCGCGCCCGCCAACTCGCTGGTCTATGTCAAGGCGGCCGACTGGACGGTCGAGCAGGGCTACAAGAACATCGCCATCGTCGCCGAGAACACCGATTTCGGGCAGGGCGGAGCCCAGGTCATCGCCGATGAGCTGAAGGCCAAGAACGTCCCTTACACGATGGCCACGGTCGACCTGAACCAGCAGGACTTCACCCCGGCGCTGCTGCGCCTGATGAGCCAGAGCCCGCGGCCCGACGCCATTCAGATGGTGATCGCCGGCCAGGCGCAGTACCAGCTGGTCAAGCAGGCGTGCCAGCTTGGCCTCGCCCCGACCGCCGAGACGGCCCTGATCGGGTCGTCCGGCCTGCTGCAGAAGGAGGTGTGGGAGGTTGTCGGCCCCTGCGCCAAGAACCTGCTGATCGTCAATGTCGCGCAGCCGAAGTCGCAGTGGAACGACAAGGCGAAGGAGTTCGTCAAGGCGTTCACCGAGCGCTACGACCGGGCGCCCACCGGCGTCGCCCTGGAGGCCTACGACACGCTCGGCGTGGTCATCGAGGCGATCAAAAAGGCCGGCTCCGCCGACCGCGCCGCCATCGTCAAGGCGCTGGAAGAGATCAAGTACGAGGGCGTGAACGCAACCTACAGCTTCCCGACGGACAAGACGCCGGACTGGGCTTTCCACCAGTTCAAGGACGTCCCCTTCACCATCATCCAGTACACCGAGGAGAACCAGTCGCCGGAAGACGCGGCCATCGTCTATCCGAAGCAATGGGCCACCACGGACAAGATCCTCCCCGGCAAGTGATCGGAGCGGCCGGCGGCCTGGGGCTGCCGGCCCTCATTTCGCCGGATCCGTCCCATCGACCTGCGGCTGCGACCGAACCATGAGCTATTTCCTTCTCCTCGCCATCAACGGCTTGGTCATCGGCCTCATCTTCGCCCTCGTGGCGTCGGGGCTGACGCTGGTCTTCTCCGTGCTGAAGGTCGTCAATTTCGGCCACGGCTCGCTTTACATGCTGGGCGGCTACGCGTCGTACTATCTAATCTCGGCGTTGGGCCTGCCGCCGCTGGCCGGGGTGGCCGGGGCCATGATCGCCCTGTTCCTCTTCGGCGTCGTCTTCGAGCGGCTGGTCATCGCGCCGATGTACACCGACAAGGTGGAGCGCAAGGACGAATACGCCATCATCGTCACCTTCGGGCTGACCATCCTGCTGACCAATCTCGGCTTGGTGGTCTTCGGGCCGTTCGCTAAGTCGCCGCCCTCCTTCATGGCCGGCGTGCTGATCCTCGGGCCGCTGATCCTTCCTTATGAACGGCTCATCGCGGCCATCGTCGCCGTCATCCTGCTCGTCGGCCTCGCCGTCTTCCTCAAGCGCACGGCCCTGGGCCAGGCGCTCGACGCCGTCAGCCAGAGCCGGGACTCCGCCGCCGTGATCGGCATCGACCCGCGCCGCATGTACACCGTCGCCTTCGGCCTCGGCTCGGCGCTGGCCGGCGGCGCCGGCGCGCTGATCGCCCCGATCTTCGCACTATCGCCGTCGATGGGCGACCTGCCGGCGGTCCAGGCCTTCATCATCATCGTGCTCGGCGGCATGGGCTCCGTCGGCGGCAGCATCGCCGGCGGCATCCTCCTCGGCCTCGTCCAGGGGCTCGGCGTCGGCTACCTGCCCGACCCGAACCGGGCGCTGGCCTACACCCAAGCCTTCGGCGCGCTGCTTCTCGTGATCACCCTGCTCGTCCGGCCGACCGGGCTGTTCGGGCGGTCACATCTGCGGCTGGAATAGGAGGCGACCGATGCTCCGCCCCTCCGTGACGCAGGGAAGCCAGGCCCTCCTTCTCGCGATCGCCTTGCTGCTGCCGCTGCTGGCCGGCCCCTACTGGATCCATGTCGGCGCCATCGCCTGGTACTACGCGCTACTGGCCGCGAGTTGGGCCCTGCTGGCGGGATATGCCGGGCAGTTCTCCTTCGCCCATGTCGCCTTCGCCGCGCTCGGCGGCTATGCCTCGGCCCTCTGCGCCGGGCAGCTGGGATTTCCGCTTCCGCTCGCCATCCTGACCGCGATCCTGCTGGCCGCGGTGGTCGGCGCCCTGATCGGCGCCCTCGTGCTGCGGCTGTCCGGGCCCTATCTCGCCCTGTTCACCCTGGCGATCGCCGAGATCTTCCGGCTCGTGCTGGTCGCCGAGGAGGAGATCACCCGCGGCATGCTGGGCCTGCCGGTCCCCGGCCTGTTTCCGGGCCGATCGGACACGCCGTACTACTATCTCGGGCTCGGCCTGGTCGTCTTGGCTGTCGGCGCCATGAACGGCCTCCTCGCCACGCGCGTCGGGCTGTTCCTGCGCGCGATCCGCGAGGATGAAGGCGCCGCCCGCGCCAGCGGCGTCGACACGACGCGATACAAGATCCTGGTCTTCGTCGTCACCACCGTCATCGCCGCCGTGGCCGGCATCTACTACGGCCATTTCATCGGCATCCTGACCCCGAACATCGCCATCCTGCCGGAGATGGGGTTGGTCATCGCCATGGCCGTGATCGGCGGCATCGAGAGCCTGACGGGGGCGGTGATCGGCGCCGCCGTGGTCTTCCTGCTCTCGGAATCGCTGCGCTCCTATGGCGAGTGGCGTTTCGTGCTGATGGGGCTGGCGCTGATCCTGGTGCAGCGCTTCGCGCAGAACGGGCTGTTTCCGGCATTGGAGCAGTTGGGACGCCGCCGGCCGCAGCCGCGCCCGATGGCATCGGCGATGGGGGAGCCCGGCGATGGCTGAGCATGGCGCGCCCTTCTTCTCCGTCGGCGGTCTCTCCAAGCATTTCGGCGGCGTGCATGCCGTCGAGGACCTGTCCTTCGGGCTCGGGCGGGGCGAGATCGTCGGGCTGATCGGGCCGAACGGGTCCGGCAAGACGACGACCATCAACATGGTGACGGGCGCGCTCAAGCCGAATGGCGGCGCCATCCGGGTCGGGGACCACGACATGGCAGGCGCGCCGGCGCATCGCTTCGCCCAGCGCGGCGTCGCGCGGACCTTCCAGGTGCCACGGCTGTTCCGCCGCATGACGGTCATGGAGAACCTGATCGTGCCGGCGCTGTCCGACCCCGGCGAGCGGCGGGCAGCGGCGGAGGAGCGGGCGCGCGGCGTGCTCCGGTTCCTGAAGCTCGGCCACCTGGCGGACCAGTACGCACGGGCGCTGTCGGGCGGCCAGCAGAAGCTGCTGGAGCTCGGCCGCGCGCTGATGCTGAAGCCGCGGCTGCTGCTGCTCGACGAGCCCTTCGCCGGCGTCCACCCGCGCCTGCTGGAGCAGATCATTGAACACATCAAAAGCCTCAACCGCGACGGCCACACCATCGTCGTGGTCGACCACAATCTGGAGGCCATCCAGTCGGTCGTGACCCGCGTCATGGTCATGGCGCGCGGCCACAAGATCGCCGATGGCGGCGTCGCCGAAGTGCTGCGGAACCCCGATGTCGTCCGGGCCTATACCGGCACTCGGGCCCACCGATGAGCGGCCCGATGGCAGACGCTCCCACCCCGCGCTGGCACGATACGCAGGCGCTGCTGGCCTGCGAGAGCCTCGTCGCCGGCTACACGCGGGACATCGACATCCTGCGCGACATCTCCGCCAAAGCCTGGGCCGGACGCATCTCCTGTGTCGTCGGGCCGAACGGGACAGGCAAATCCACCCTGCTCAAAGCCTTGTTCGGCTTCCTGAGGCCGCGCGCCGGCCGCGTGCTGATGAATGGCGGCGAGATCACCACCAGCCCGCCCTTCCGCATGCTCGGCCTCGGCTTGGCCTATCTTCCCCAGCGGCCGAGCCTGTTTCCGTACCTCACCGTCGAATCCAACCTGAAGCTCGGCCTGTGGCACGCCCGGCCGAAGAAGGCCGTTTTGGCCGAGCGGCTGGAGCGGGCCTATGAGCGCTTCCCGGTGGTCCGCGAGAAGCGCCACCAGCCGGCGGGGCAGCTTTCGGGTGGCCAGCAGCGGCAGGTCGAGATCGCCCGCAGCCTGATGGCCGACCCGTCCGTCTATCTGATCGACGAGCCGACCGCGGGCGTGGATCCGCAGACCAGCGAGACCATCTACGAGATCGTGCGCGACCTCGCCCGCGGCCTGGGCAAGGCCGTGCTCCTGGTCGACCAGGACATCCGCGCCGCGCTCGCCATCACCGACTACGTCTATGTGGTGAAGACCGGAGCGGTCTTCTCCGAGGGCGCACGCGAGGATTTCGGCAGCGACACCGATGCGCTGGTCGCCCGCTGGCTCTACGCCAGCGGCAAATGAGGCCGGTCGATCCGGTATCCTACGGTGTCTCGAACCCTGCCGGAGGCTCGAACAGGCCGCCGCGCGCGACCTCGAGCGCGCGGCCGATCCGAAGCGCGACGGCGTCGTCGAAGCGGCGCACCACGATCTGCAGGGATGCGGGCAGGCCGCCGGCGAGACCGATCGGCACGCTCAGCGCGGCCATGTCCATCAGGTTCACCATGCGCGTGAAGGTGCCGAGCGGGGTCTTGGTCTCGTCGATCCCCTCCAGCGGCGGTGCGAAGATCGGCGCCGTCGGCGTCAGCAGCGCGTCGGCGCCGTCGAGATAGCGGTGGAGCTCGATCTGCGCCGCCCGCCGCGCTACGAGAAGCTCCTGATAGCGCGCGCCGTCGATCGTCCGGCCGCGAAGAATCCGCGCCCTGACCGCCGGATGGACAATGCTGGTCTCGGACTCGACATGCTCGCGCAGATGGTGCCAGGACTCCGCCGCCATCATGTCGCCGGTCGTGGCCATATATTCCTCAGGCCGGCGCGGCATCGCCCGCTCCTCGACCTCGACGCCGAGGGTCGCGAGCTGCTCGACCGCCGCCCGGAACAGCCGGAGCACATCGGCTTCGACCGTGCCGAGGTCCCGCTCCGACGGGACGCGCAGATGGAGGCCGGTGACGCCGTCGCCGAGATGGCGCAGTGGGTCCGGCCCCGTCACGCCGAAGGTGGCGGGGTCGTCCGGGTCCCGGCCCTGCAGGGCGGACAGCAGCAGCGCCGCATCCTCGACCGACCGGGTGAGCGGGCCGATGCTGTCGAAGGAGGTGGCGAGCGGCAGCAGTCCGCCCCGCCCGATCAAGCCGACGGAGGTCTTCAGCCCGACGACGCCGCACATGGTGGCGGGGTTGCGCACCGACCCGCCCGTGTCGGTGCCGAGCGCGGCAGGCACCAAACCCGCCGCCACCGCCACCCCCGAACCGCTGGAGGAGCCGCCGGGGGCGCGCGGGACGGCGCGGTCGCGCGGGTTCAGCGGCGTCCCCAGCACCGGGTTCGTACCCCAGCCGCCGAAGGCGAATTCGACGGTATGCGCCTTGCCGAGCGGGATCATCCCCGCCGCGCACAGGCGCCGCACGGCATTGGCGGTTGTCGCGGCGGGAGTCGCGGCGAGGGCCTTCGATCCGGCCGATGTGAGATGGCCCTCGATGTGGAAGAGGTCCTTCACCGCGAAGGGAATGCCGTCGAGGGGACCGAGTGGGGCGCCCCTGGCCCTGCGGTCATCGGCGGCGCCGGCGGCGGCGAGCGCGGCCTCGCCGAAGATCTCCACGAAGGCGTGCAGGGCCGGCTCATGCGCGGCCGCCCGGTCGAGCGCGCGCCGGATGATGGCGGCCGATGTCGTGCCGCCCTGCCGAAGCGCCGCAGACAGTTCGGCCGCGGTGGCGAATGGCGATGGTTTCTCTTCCGCTTCGGTCATGATGTCCGGGTCTCCCTTTGCAGGAACCATAGGCTGGGCGTACTCCGGAGACCAAGATCGAGGTGACGCATGCCCCCAGACCCTCTGCTCATCATGGTCGCGCCGAACGGTGCGCGCCGCACCAAGGCGGATCATCCGGCGCTGCCGATGACGGCCGCGGAGCTGGCGGACACCGCCGCGGCCTGCCTCGCCGCCGGCGCCGCCGCCATGCACGTCCATGTGCGCGACGAGGCCGGCGCGCATGTGCTCGACGCGGGCCGCTATGCGGAGGCGATCGCGGCGATCCGGGACCGCACGGACGGCCAGATGCTGGTCCAGGTCACCACGGAAGCGGTCGGCCGCTATTCGCCTTCGGAGCAGATAGATCTGGTGCGCAGGCTGCACCCGGCCGCCGTCTCCGTGGCGCTGCGTGAGATTCTCGGCGCCGGGGAAACGGCAGCATCCGCCTTCTTCTCCTGGGCCGCCGGCGAAGGCATCTCCGTCCAGCACATCCTCTACGACGGGGCCGATCTCGATAGATTCGCCGAGCGGCATCATCGGGGAGACCTCGGGGACATCGCGCGGCCGCAGCTCCTGTTTGTCCTCGGCCGTTATGCACCGGACCAGGAGAGCCGGCCGGAGGACCTCGATGTCTTCCTCCACGGCCTCGAGCGCCATGGGCTGAGTGCCAGCGCCGTGTGGTCGGTCTGCGCTTTCGGCCGCGGCGAAACCTCCGCTTTGGCTGCAGCGCTTGCACTCGGCGGCCACGTCCGCGTGGGATTCGAGAACTCCCTATGGAACGCGGACGGCCAGATCGCACGCGACAATGCCGACCGTGTTGCAGCTATCGCCGCCGTCGCCAGGACGACGGGCCGACCGCTCGCATCAGCGCGTCAAGCCCGTGCAACTCTCGGGATCTCATGATGTTGTCGAATCTCGCCCCGGTTGGGGCAGTAGGTTCAAATGCCAGCGTCGACCACATCGTTATCGGAGGCAATATGCTGCGAGCCGATAGAGGGTCCCTTCCGACCGGCTGCGCTGCGCCAGCGGACTAAGCCGCTCCGCGGCATGGGTTTGCTGCGCGGGCGGAGAGTTGAGCCGGCCTGGGCGGTGATCGCGGGTCCTGTCTGAATCAGGGGTCCATCCCCTGCAGACAGGAGGCTTCCGTGATCTCTGCACCCGTC
>NZ_VCCH02000001.1 GCF_005938675.2 Mycobacterium sp. KBS0706 | reverse complement strand
CCAGGCGATGCTGGCCGACAGCGTCGCCGAGTTGCACGCCGCGCGGCTGGTGACCTATGAGGCGGCCGACGCGCATGACCGCGGCCTGGACGTCAAGGCGCTGCACGCCCGCTGCTCCGTGGCCAAGCTGCTGGCCTCGGAGATGGCCGGCCGCGTCGCCGACCGGGCGGTGCAGATCTTCGGCGGCCGCGGCTATATGCGCGAGAACGTGGCCGAGCGCTTCAATCGCGAGCTCCGCGTCGACCGGATCTGGGAGGGCACCAGCGAGATCCAGCGCCTGATCATCGCCAGCGGGCTGCTGAAGCGCGGGCTGAAGGGGACGATCGGGCTATAGGAATTCAGGTGAAGAATCCGCTGGAGAATCCCGGCGAAGCGGGCTCTGAATAGAGAAAGCCGACGGCCGCGGCGAACAGGACAATCGGCCGGCAGGTGAGGCGACATAGGGAGCCAGGCGATGACGCGTTCCCCCTTGGCCATCGGGCTGCTGGCCGCGGCCGCCCTCCTCTCCGGCGCGGCGCAGGCCGAGGAGGAGAAGGTCGTCAACGTCTACAACTGGGTCGACTATATCGGCGAGACCACGATCCAGGATTTCGAGGCCGAGACCGGCATCAAGGTGGTCTACGACACCTATGACGCGTCCGAGACCGTCGACGCCAAGATGATGGCCGGCCATTCCGGCTACGACGTGGTGCTGCACAGCTCCCACCTGATCCCGCCTTTGGTCAAGGCCGGGGTGTTCCAGAAGATCGACAAGTCGAAGCTGAGCGATTACGGCAATCTCGACCCCGAGATCCTGAAGGTCGTCGCCGGCCACGACCCGGGCAACGAGTATCTGGTGCCCTATATGTGGGGCACGGTCGGCTTCGCCTACAATGTCGACATGATCAAGCAGCGGATGGCCGATGCGCCGGTCACCTCGCTCGACATGCTGTTCAAGCCCGAGCTGGCGGCGAAATGGGCGGATTGCGGCATCTCGATCCTGGAATCGCCGACCGACATGATCCCGCTGGCGCTGTCCTATCTGCACCGCGACCCGAACTCGCAGAAGGCCGAGGATTACGAGGCCGCGGCGGCGCTGTTCAAGCCGATCCGGCAATACGTCAAGGCGGTGGATTCCGCCAACTACCTGAACCAGTTGCCGAACCAGGAGCTGTGCCTGGCCTTCTCCTGGTCCGGCGACTACGCCACCGCCGCCAGCCGGGCGGAGGAGGCCGGGGTGAAGATCGACCTGGCCTATTCGGTGCCGGACAGCGGCGGCCCGGCCTGGTTCGACGGCTGGCTGATCCCGTCCGACGCGCCGCATCCCGAGAACGCGCTGATCTTCATCAACTACATGCTGCGGCCGAAGGTGATCGCCGCCGCCACCAACTTCACCAACTACGCCAATGCCAACAAGGCGGCCGCGGAGTTCGTGAACAAGGAGATCCTGGAAAACCCGGCGATCTACCCGGACGCGGCGACGCGGGCGAAGCTCTACGTCCCGGCCGACCTGCCGCAGGACGCGCTGCGGCTGCGCACCCGGGCCTGGAGCCAGATCAAGGCCGGGCAGTAGGGGACGGCGGTGCGGGTCGTCGACAACCCCCTCCCCCTAACCCCCTCCCGCGGGGGGAGGGGGGACTCGATTGTTTTGGCTGAGAGATATTTCTCAATTTATCAAAAACTTAGTCCCCCCTCCCCTTGCGGGAGGGGGCCAGGGGGAGGGGGTTCGGGCCGCCAGAACCCACGCTGCCCCTAGATGGCCACCGCCGAGCGCTATCCGGACACCAAGGACCGGCCCTGGCTCGACCCGCAGGCCCAACCGATCCTCCGGATCGAAGGGCTGACCAAGCGGTTCGCCGACTTCACTGCGGTCGACGCCGTCGACCTCGAGATCCACCGCAAGGAGCTGTTCTGCCTGCTCGGCGGCTCCGGCTGCGGCAAGACCACGCTCCTGCGCATGCTCGCCGGCTTCGAGACGCCGAGCGCCGGCCGCATCCTGATCGACGGCCAGGACGTCACCCGGACGCCGCCCTATGAGCGGCCGGTCAACATGATGTTCCAGTCCTACGCCCTGTTCCCGCATATGAGCGTGGAGAAGAACATCGGCTACGGGCTGAAGCACGAGGCGATGACCCCAGCCGAGCGGCGCGACCGTGTGACCGAGCTCTTGGAGCTGGTGCAGCTGCAGGGCTTCGGCCCGCGCAAGCCGCACCAGCTGTCCGGCGGCCAGCGCCAGCGCGTCGCGCTGGCCCGGGCGCTGGCGAAGAAGCCGAAGCTGCTGCTGCTCGACGAGCCGCTGGCGGCGCTGGACAAGAAGCTGCGCGAGCAGACCCAGTTCGAGCTGATGAATATCCAATACCAGGTCGGCGTCACCTTCATTGTCGTCACCCACGACCAGGAGGAGGCGATGGCGCTGTCGACCCGGATCGCGGTGATGAATCGCGGCCGGATCGTGCAGACGGGCACGCCGACCGACATCTACGAATATCCGAACTGCCGCTTCTCGGCGGATTTCATCGGCTCGATCAACCTGTTCGACGGCACGGTGGACAGCGCGGCCGACGGGCGGGTGACGGTGTCGACCGAGCAGGCCGGGCCGCTGGTCGTCGCCCATGCCGGAACGGTGGCGCCGGGCACGAAGGTGTCGGTCGCGGTGCGGCCGGAGAAGATCGCGATCGGGCGCGAGCCGCCGCAGGGCGCCGCCAACACGCTGCAGGGCATGGTCTACGACCTCGGCTATTTCGGCGACCGCTCGCTGTTCCGGGTGCAGCTCGGCAACGGCCGGCTGGTCTCGGTCAGCCGGCAGAACGAGCGCCGCGGGCGGGAGGAGGACCGGCCGGTCGACTGGGACGACCGGGTCTGGCTGTCCTGGTCCCCCGCCGCGGCGCTGCTGCTGACCGAATGACCGCGATCCCGGATCCCGGGGCGGCGAAGCAGCCGGCCGCGCCGCTCTGGCTGCGGGCCGTGCACCGGGTCGGCGACGCCTGGCGCGGCCTGATCATCGGCGTGCCCACTTTCTGGCTGGTGCTGTTCTTCCTGGTGCCGTTCCTGATCGTGCTGAAGATCAGCCTGGCCCAGAGCATCGTCGGCCGCCCGCCCTATTCGGCGTTGCTGGAATGGGGCGAGGGGGCGTGGCCGGTGATCACCGCCTCGCTGCGCAACTACGTGTTCCTGACCCAGGACTGGCTCTACCTCGCCGGCTACCTGAACTCGGTCAAGATCGCGCTGATCTCGACCGCCCTGTGCCTGGTCTGCGGCTATCCGATCGCCTACGGCATCGCCCGGTCCTCGCCCGGCGCGCGCAACATCCTGCTGCTGTTCGTGATCCTGCCGTTCTGGACCTCGTTCCTGCTGCGCATCTATGCCTGGATGGGGCTGCTCAACAAGCAGGGCATCCTCAACGGCTTCCTGGTCTGGAGCGGCATCCTCGACCAGCCGATCGAGATGATGAACACCGACTTCGCGGTCTATCTCGGCATCGTCTACTCCTACCTGCCCTTCATGATCCTGCCGCTCTACGTGACGCTGGAGAAGCTGGACCAGAGCCTGGTCGAGGCGGCGATGGACCTGGGCTCGCGGCCCTGGCGGGTGTTCGTCGACGTCACCCTGCCGCTGTCGCTGCCCGGCATCATCGCCGGGTCGCTGCTGGTGTTCATCCCGGCGACCGGCGAATACGTGATCCCGGCGCTGCTGGGCAACCCGTCCAGCCCGATGATCGGCCAGGTGCTGTTCAGCGAATTCTACTCGAACCGCGACTGGCCGGTGGCCTCGGCCGTGGCGGTGGTGCTGCTGCTGGTCTTGGTGCTGCCGATCCTGTGGTTCCAGAACCGCCAGGCGCGGGGAGGGGAGGCATGAGGGGCCGGTCCCGCTTCCTCACCCTGTGGCTGGTGGCCGGCTTCGTGTTCTTCTACGGGCCGATCGCCTCGATGATCGTGTTCTCCTTCAACGCGTCGCGGCTGGCGACGGTCTGGGGTGGCTTCTCGACGAAGTGGTACGTGGCGCTGTGGGGCAACCGGCAGGTGATGGACGCGGCGCTGCTGAGCCTGCAGATCGCCGCGATCTCGGCCACCATCGCCACCGCGCTCGGCACCATGGCCGGCATCGCCCTGGCGCGGTTCGGCCGGTTCCGCGGCCGGCTGCTGCTGGCCGGAATGGTCACGGCGCCGCTGGTGATGCCCGAGGTGATCACCGGCCTGTCCCTGCTGCTGCTGTTCGTGGCGCTGGAGGACAGCTTCGGCTGGCCGTCCGGCCGCGGCGCCATGACCATCACCATCGCCCATGTCACCTTCTGCATGGCCTATGTCGCCGTGGTGGTGCAGTCGCGCCTGGCCGACATGGATGCGTCAATCGAAGAGGCGGCGGCCGATCTCGGCAGCCGGCCCTGGCAGGTGATGGTCGACATCACCCTGCCGCTGCTGGCGCCGGCGATGGTGTCGGGCTGGCTCCTGGCCTTCACCCTGTCGCTGGACGATCTGGTGATCGCCACCTTCACCTCCGGCCCCGGCGCCAACACCCTGCCGATGCTGATCTTCTCCAAGGTCCGGCTGGGGCTGACGCCGGACATCAACGCCCTGGCGACGATCATCATCCTGGTGGTGGCCAGCTTCGTCATCGCCAGCGCCGTGATCCTGAACCGCCGCGACGCCCGCAAAGCCGGCGACAGCCGCCGCGCCGGGGCCGGATCGGCATAAAGATCACCATCGATTTTTGCGTAAATACAGGCGAAGGAACCCATGTTCGCGTCGTCCCGTTGCGTGTGGGTTGCGGCCTGGATCCGGGTCGCTTCACTGCACTGGAGGACGTGAGATGCGTTCCATTTCCACGGCTTTCGCTCTGGCAGGCCTGTCGCTGCTGGCGGCCGCCTGCACGGTGAACACCGCCCCGCCGGCCCGGACCACCGTGGTCCAGCCCGCGCCGGCTGCCGTGGTCACCCAGCCGGCCCCGGTGGTGGTGCCCGCCCCGACCACCACCTATGTCACGCCGCCGCGCACGACGGTGGTGACGCCGGCCTACTGACGCCGGCTTGTCGGGGTCGTGCCGGCACGACGCCCTGCGGCTCCGGCCGCCAGGATGCGCGATCGGGTATCCGCTTCCCTGGGCCGCCGTGCCGGCGCGAGCCTCTGACCCCAGTCCCCGCAGGGGAACACGACACCGCATCGCCCTGTTGCTGACTGAGCGCGGTGTCGATTCAAGCCGCTCCCACAAAAACTGGAGAATAGGACATGCGCTCCACCATTCTTGCCGTCGCGCTGCTCGGGCTGCCGCTGCTGGCCGCCTGCACCGTGAACAACACCCCGGACAAGCCGGACACCACCGTGGTGACCCAGCCGGCACCGTCGGCGACCGTGGTGACGCCGCCGCCGCGCACCACCGTGGTGACGCCGGCCTACTAAGGGCATACTGCGGCGGAGGCGCGCGTCGTCACAGATATCGCGTCTCCGCCGGCGCCCTCTCCCAATGGCCGGTGCGGCCGTCCTCGAACTGGACCGGCAGCGCTGACAGCTCCTCGGTCGTCACATCGTCCAGGCAGGCGATGTTGACGCCATAGAAGGTGCCGCCCAGCGCCTCCATATGGCCGCGGCCGAAGGGCTTGACGCCGCAGCGGCGGCAGAACAGGT
Organism: Mycobacterium sp. KBS0706; assembly: GCF_005938675.2. Classification (GTDB taxonomy): domain Bacteria; phylum Pseudomonadota; class Alphaproteobacteria; order DSM-16000; family Inquilinaceae; genus Inquilinus. The sequence continues at coordinate 229,791 of NZ_VCCH02000001.1, read as the reverse complement.
GATGGATGGTGCCGCCGGCGGCGCCGTCGAACTGGTAATCCGACAGCGAATCCTCGCCCTGCAGCAGGCGGAAGTCGGGCGCTTTCACGATCACCTTCCAGAACCGCCCCTTGCTGCAGATCGAGCAGTTGCAGCGGCTGGTGCCGGCCGCCAGGTCGGCCTCGCATTCGAAGCGCACGGCGCCGCAATGGCAGCTGCCGTGATAGGTGCGTTTCATCCGCTTCCTCTCCCGTTGGTTCAGGCCTGCGCCAGAAAGCCCGGCAGCTTGTCGAAGCACTCGTTCCAGCCGCCGCGGTGGCTGTCGCGGCTCTCCACCGACCGGAAGCCGGTCTGGCGGAAGGTCATCTCTGTCTTGCCGCCGCGCTCGCGGAAGGTGAGGGAGATCAGCATCTTCTGCGCCTCCTCCTCGTCCCAGGCGAAGCTGAAGACCAGCCGTTCCGGCGGCGCGATCTCCCGATAGATCCCTGTCATGCCATGGCTCTTGCCGTCGGCCGAGGTGATCACGGCGCTCCAGGTGCCGCCCGGCCGCAGGTCGATCCGCACCGCTGAGGCCGAGAAACCCGTGGGCCCCAACCAGCGCACCAGGTGCTCGGGCTGGGTCCAGGCCTTGAACACCAGGCTGGGCGGAGCGTCGAAGAGGCGGGTGATGAGCAGTTCCGGCCCTGCTTCCAGGGTGGCGCTGTCACTGGGTGCGGTCATCGTCGGTGTCCTTGCCTTGCAGTTGGCGCAGATAGGCGTCCAGCCGGTCGAAGCCGGCATCCCAGAACGGGCGGTATCCCTCGACCCAGTCGGCGATCTCCTTCAGCGGCCCGGCCTGCAGCCGGCAGGGCCGCCATTGCGCCGTGCGGCTGCGCGCCACCAGTCCGGCGCGCTCCAGCACCTTCAGATGCTTGGACACGGCGGTGAGGCTCATGGCGAAAGGCGCGCCGAGCTCGGTGACCGAAGCCTCGCCCCGGGCCAGCCGCGCCAGGATGGCCCGGCGGGTGGGGTCGGCGAGCGCCGCCAAGGTGAGGCTGAGAGGGTCCGTCGACACGTGCTGAACCAATCGGTTAAACAACCGAATGGTTCAATACGGCCGCCGGCCTGGGCCTGTCAAGACTATCGCAGCTGCCCGGCCTCCGGCACGTCGCGGCGGATCCAGCCCTGGAAGGCGCGGAGATTGATCTCCTTCTCGCCCAGCACGCCGCTGCCATAGGCCGAGCCGGACAGGCCCTGCTGCACCGAGCGGATCAGCGCCGCATCCTCGTCATGCACCCGGTTGTTCACCCGCAGATTCAGCCGCCGGGTCAGCTGCATGGCGCGGCGGTCGTCCGGCCGGGCATAGGCGCGCCAGCGCAGGATCGACCGGCCGGGTCCGGCGGGCAGGATGTGGAAATAGTCCAGCAGGTCCGGATACAGCTCCAGCGACACCCCCGGATACAGGAACAGATAGGTCCAGCGCCGCTTCAGCGCCTCCGGCAGATGCGGCACGTCCGGCAGCAGCCGGGCATAGGCCCGGGTCGACCAGCCGCCGTCGGGATCCCGGCGCAGCGCGTGGCTCAGCCGGATGGTGCGGGTGGCGTCGTCCGGCTCGCGGTCATAGGCGCTGGACATCAGCCCGAACAGCCCGGGATGGCCGGTCGGGAAGTGGTAGTCCTCGAGGTAGTTGTCCCAGACATTCTTCCAGTCGGCATCGATCTCGCCGATCCAGTAATCGGTGATCGGCACCATCTCCTCGATCCGGTGCGCCGCCAGCTCCGCCGCATGGGGGGCGTAGCGCTCGGCCACCGACGGGCCGCCGCCTTCGAAGCGCAGGAAGACGAAGCCGGCGAAGACCTCGCAGTCCAGCGGCAGCAGGCCGAGGCCGGCGGTGTCGATCTCCGGAAACGTCTTGGCCGCCGCCACGGCGCGCAGCCGCCCGTCCCAGGCGTAGCACCAGGCGTGGTAGGGGCAGCGGATCAGCCCGCTGCAATGGCCGTCGCGGCCCTGCAGCACGGCATGGGCGCGGTGCCGGCAGACATTGTGGAAGGCGCGCACCCCGCCATCCTCGCCGCGGATGACGAAGGCGCGCTCGCCCAGCGCCTCGAAGGTGACGTAGTCGCCGGGCTCGCGCAGCTCCGAGACATGCGCCACCAGGTGCCAGGCCGGGCGGTGGATGCGTTCGATCTCGGCCGCGTGGATGCCGGGATCGGCATAGGTCCAGCCGGGGAGGGTCAGCGGCAAGGCGGGCGCGTCGGGCTCGGTCTCTGCCACCAGGCGCAGCCGGGCCGGGGCGGCGAATTCCGTCGGGAACAGGTTGGCGAGATAGCGGCGGCAGGTGTCGACCGCGTCGTCCCAGTCGAAGGCCTCGCGCTGCACCAGCGCCTCCTGCGACAGCGCGTCGACCAGCCCGCACAGGCCCAGCGCCGCGGCGCGCAGCTCGATCCGGGCGCCGGCGCGCTCGGCCAGCTCGGCCATCAGCGCGTGCACCGCCTCGTAGAAAGCGCGGTCGGAGGAGGCGACCAGCGCCATATAGTCGTCGCGGGCCCGGCTCTCGCCCCAGAAGGCGTACCAGACCGCCAGCCGCTCCAGGCTCGCCACCTGCGGGTCGAAGCTGGCGCGGACCAGCGCCATCAGCGCCTCCTCCGGCGCCCGGCCGGCGGCCGCCACCGCGCTCTCGCACAGGCCGCGATAGGCCTCGGCCATGCGCGCCAGCGTCGCCTGCAGCAGGTCCTGCTTCGACTTGAAGTGGAAATTGACCATGCCGGCGGTCAGCCCGGCCAGGCTGGCCACCTTGCTCAGCGTGACGTTCGACAAACCGTGCTCGGCGATCGCGGTGATCGCCGCGTCGATCAGCTGCTCGCGCCGCGCATCCTGCGGCAGCCGCGCCCGCACCCGGCTCTCCATGCCGTCGTCCATGCCAACCTCCCGATCGGCCGTTCGACTCTATCGAATGGGAATTTTAGTGAATCGAACGGCCATTCGGCAAGAGGCTCAAACTCAGAGGGCGTTCTGCATCCGCAGGGCCAGCGCTTGGTGGCTGCGGATCAGCCGGGGCAGGTCGAGGCCGGGAATCGCGCCGTGCTCCACCCGCCAGCTGCCGCCGACCATGACGAAATCGGCCCGGTGCGCGCCGCACAGCACCAGCGCCGCCAACGGATCGCCATGGCCGGCAAAGCGCAGCTCGTCCAGCGCGAACAGCGCCAGGTCGGCCTGCTTGCCCGGCGCGATCACGCCGAGATCCGGCCGGCCGAGGCAGGCGGCGGAGCCGGCGGTGGCCCAGCGCAGCGCGTCGCGGTGGCTGATCGCGGTGACGCCGTAGTTGAGCCGCTGCAGCAGGAAGGCGGCCCGCACCTCCTGCATCAGGTTCGAGCCGTCATTGGAGGCGGAGCCGTCGACGCCGAGGCCGACGCTCATCCCCGCCTGCTCCATGCCGTGCACCGGGCAATGGCCGGAGGCCAGGGTCTGGTTCGAGCAGGGGCAATGCGTCACCGCCGTGCCGGCCCGGGCCATGCGGTCGATTTCCGCCGGGTTGAAATGGACGCCATGCGCCAGCCAGGTGCGCGGGCCCAGCCAGCCGCACTCCTCCAGATAGTCGAGCGGCCGGCCGCCGAACTTCTCGACGCAGAACCGGTTCTCGTCCTCGGTCTCGGCGAGATGGGTGTGCAGCCGGACGTCGAGCCGATCGGCCAGCTCCGCCGTGCGCCGCATCAGCGACCCGGTGACCGAGAAGGGCGAGCAGGGGGCCAGCGCGATCTGCACCATGGCGCCGTCTCCGGCCTGATGATGCGCCGCGACCAGCCGCTCGCTGTCGGCCAGGATTGCATCCTCGTCCTGGACCACGCTGTCCGGCGGCAGCCCGCCGTCGCGCACCGACAGGTTCATCGAGCCGCGGGTCAGGGTGGCGCGGATGCCGAGCGACCGCGCCACCTCGACCTCGATGTCGATGGCGTGCTCCAACCCGTCGGGGAAGACATAATGGTGGTCCGAGGTGGTGGTGCAGCCGGACAGCAGCAGCTCCGCCATCGCCACGGTGACGGCGCTGCGCAGCGACTCCGGCTCCAGCCGGGCCCAGACTGGGTACAGCGCCTGCAGCCAGGGGAACAGCTCGCGGTCCAGCGCCGCCGGCACGGCACGGGTCAGGGTCTGGTAGAAATGATGGTGGGTGTTGATCAGCCCGGGCAGCACGACATGGCTGCCGGCGTCGAACACGCCGTCCACCGGCGCCGCGGGTTCCCGCCCCGCCGGCACCAGCTCGGCGATCCGCCCGTCCTCGACCACCACGCCGCGCTCGGCGCCGTCCGCCAGGATCGCCAGCGGGTCCTTGATCCACAGCCGCATGATAAGCCTCCCGTCCCATTTCTTCGGAGCGTAGCACCGGATGAGGGGGACGGGAGAGGTTGTGCGATTTGAAAGTGCTTCAACCTGGTGATGGCATCACGCCGCGTCCTGCCGCGCGGCCGCGGGGGCGGCGATCTCGAAATCGGCCTGGCGCTCCAACACCTTGAGGATGGCGGAGTGGTCCCAGGCGGCGCCGCCCTGGGCGATGGCGGCGTGCAGCAGCTGCTGCGTCGCCGCGGTGTTCGGCAAGGGCACGCTCAGCGCCTTGGCACCGTCCAGCGCCAGGGCCAGGTCCTTCTGGTGCAGGGCGATGCGGAAGCCGGGCGCGAAGTTGCGCTGGATCATGCGCTCGCCATGCACCTCGAGGATGCGCGAGGCCGCGAAGCCGCCCATCAGCGCCTGCCGCACCCGGGCCGGGTCGGCCCCGGCCTTGGCCGCGAACAGCAGCGCCTCGGCCACCGCCTCGATGGTCAGGGCGACGATGATCTGGTTGGCGACCTTGGTGGTTTGGCCGTCGCCATTGCCGCCGACCAGGGTGACGTTCTTGCCCATCGCCTCGAACAGCGGGCGCACCCGGTCGAAGGCGGCCTGCGGTCCGCCGATCATGATGGTCAGGCTGGCGGCCTTGGCCCCGACCTCGCCGCCCGAGACCGGGGCGTCGAGATAGTCGCAGCCCAGCACATTGATCTTCTCGGCGAAGCCCTTGGTGGCGATCGGCGAGATCGAGCTCATATCGACCACGACCTTGCCGGGCGACAGCCCCTCGGCGACGCCGCCGGGGCCGAACAGCGCCGCCTCCACATGCGGCGTGTCGGGCACCATGGTGATGACGATGTCGGCGCGGCGGGCGGCCTCGGCGGCGGAGGAGACGGCGGTGCCGGCCAGCCCCTCCGGCACGCCGGTGATGTCGTAGAGGAAGAGGCTGTGCCCGGCGGCGATCAGGTGGCCGGCCATGGGGCGGCCCATGATGCCGAGGCCGATGAAGGCGACGTTCATGACGAACTCCTGTGAGGAAACGAGAGCCGGAGCCGCCCCCTCACCCGAAATCGCCTTGCGATTTCGACCTCTCCCCAAGGAGAGGTGTAGGGGCCGAGGCTCTCATTCCCCTCTCCTTGGGGAGAGAGAGGGGCCCGCCGCGTTGGCGGCGGGAGGGTGAGGGGGAATGGCTCAGGCCGGCACGGCCGTCCGGGCCCGATACGGCGCGAACCAGCCGAGGCCGGCCTCGGTGCCCGCCTGCGGCACGTATTCGGCGCCGACCCAGCCGGCATAGCCGAGCGCGTCGAGCAGGCGGAACAGGAAGGGGTAATGGATCTCGCCGGTGCCCGGCTCGTGCCGGCCGGGATTGTCGGCGACCTGGATGTGGCCGATGCGGGACATCAGCGCCTGCAAGGTCGGCCCCAGGTCCCCCTCCATGATCTGCATGTGGTAGATGTCGTATTGCAGCCGGGTGTTCGGCGCCTCGACCGCGTCGAGCACGTCGAGTGTCTGCTGTGATCCGTTGAGGAAGAAGGCAGGGATGTCGCGGGTGTTGATCGGCTCGACCAGCAGGTCGATGCCGGCCTCGCCCAGCGCCTTGGCGGCGAAGCGGAGGTTGTCGACCAGCGTATCGCCCAGCACTGTCTCGGCCACCCCCGCCGGCCGCTTGCCGGCCAGGCAGTTGACCTGCCGGCAGCCCAGCGCGGTGGCGTAGTCGATGGCCTGGCCGACCCCGTCCTGGAACTCGCCCTTGCGGTCGGGCAGGCAGGCGATGCCGCGCTCGCCCTTGGCCCAGTCGCCGGCCGGCAGGTTGTGCAGCACCTGGGTCAGGCCGTGGCGCTGCAGCCGCTCGGCCAACTCCTCCTTCGGGTAGGGGTAGGGGAACAGGTACTCGACCCCGGTGAAGCCGGCCTCGGCGGCACGGTCGAAGCGGTCGAGGAAGGAATGCTCGTTGAACAGCATGGTCAGGTTGGCGGCGAAGCGCGGCATGGCGGTCTCACACATTCCCGTTGATGGATCGACCGTTCCCGGCCGCCCCCTCACCCTCCCGGCCCAAGCGGGCCGGGCCCCTCCCTCTCCCCGAGGAGAGGGAATTTTCACCTCGCCCCAGGGGAGAGGTCGGAACCGCGTGAGCGGTTCCGGGTGAGGGGGGCGCTCCGGCCCGGCCGTTTTGGCTGCGATGGGCTCGGCGCTGTCGCTACACCGTCTCCGGCTCGCGGGCCGGGGCGGGGGCGAGGTCGATGATCTCCTCGAACTCGGTGACCTTGTCGATCTCCGGCCCCATGGCGATGTTGGTCACCCGCTCGGTGATGATCTCGACCATGACCGGCAGGCTGGCCTGGGTGGCGCGGGTGCGCGCCCATTGCAGGGCCTCGCCGATCTCCTCCGGGTCGAACACCCGGCGGGCGATGCAGCCGAAGGCCTCCGCCGCCTTGACGTGGTCGACGCCGTAATCGCCGATCTCCGGCGCATTGATGTTCTGGAACGAGAGCTGGACCTCGTAATCCATGTTGTAGCCGCGCTCCGCCTGGCGGATCAGGCCGAGATAGGCGTTGTTCAGCACCACCAGCACGAAGGGGATGCGGTATTGCGCGGCCACCGCCAGCTCCTCGATCAGGAACTGCAGCGAATAGTCGCCGACGATGCCGACCACCTCGGCCGACGGGTCGGCCAGCTTGGCGCCGGTGCAGGCCGACACCTCCCAGCCCAGCGGCCCGGCCTGGCCGCAGATGATGTAGTTGCGCGGCTTGTACACCTTCTGGAACTGGCCCGACGCGATCTGGTACAGGCCGATCGCGGTGACGAAGCGGGTGTCGCGGCCGAAGGCGGCGTTGATCTCCTGGAACGCCCGCTGCGGCTTGATCGGGGTGTTGTCGAAATCGGTCCGGCGCAGCATGGTGCGTTTGCGCTCCTGCACCCCGGCCACCCAGCTCTCGCGCCTCGGCAGGCGGCGGCCGCGGGCCTCGGCGATCAGCGCCTCCAGCGCCAGCTTCGCGTCGGCGACGATGCCCAGGTCGGGGCAGAACACCCGGCCGATCTGGGTCGGCTCGATGTCGACATGGATGAACTTGCGGCCCTTCGTATAGACATCGGTCGATCCGGTGTGGCGGTTGGCCCAGCGGTTGCCGATGCCCAGCACCACGTCGCTCTGCAGGAAGGTGGCGTTGCCGTAGCGGTGCTGGGTCTGCAGCCCGACCATGCCGGCGTTCAGCGGATGGTCGTCGGGGATGGTGCCCCAGCCCATCAGCGTCGGCACCACCGGCACGTTCACCAGCTCGGCGAATTCGACCAAGAGGTCGGACGCCTCGGCATTGATGATGCCGCCGCCGGCGACGATCAGCGGCTTCTCCGCCGCCAGCAGCATGTCGATGGCGCGGGCGATGGCGCTGGGGTTCGGCGCGGGCCGCGACACCGGCAGCGGCGCGTCGGTCTCGGGATCGTAGTCGATGATCTCCTTCTGCACGTCGATCGGCAGGTCGATATGCACCGGGCCGGGCCGGTCGGAGCGCATGATCTGGAAGGCGCGGCGGAACACCCAGGGCACTTGCGCGCCCTCCATCACCGTGATCGCCCATTTGGTCACCGGCCGGGCGATGGCGGCGATATCGACCGCCTGGAAATCCTCCTTGTGCAGCTTGGCGCGCGGCGCCTGCCCGGTGATGCACAGGATCGGGATCGAATCCGCGATGGCGGAGTACAGGCCGGTGATCATGTTGGTGCCGGCCGGGCCGGAGGTGCCGATGCAGACGCCGATCGCCCCGGCCCGGGCGCGGGTATAGCCCTCGGCGGCATGGGTGCCGCCCTCCTCGTGCCGCACCAGCACATGGCGGATGCCGCTGTCCTTCAGCGCCTCGTAGAAGGGCAGGATCGCAGCACCCGGCACGCCGAACGCCACCTCCACGCCCTCGCTGCGCAACACATGCACCGCCGCTTCCATCGCCGTCATCTTGGGCATCATGCCCTCCCGTTCGAAGGTTCTCGGGAGGATGGTGGCGGGCGGAGCGGGGCGGGGCCAGCGGCGGCCCGAAACATTCCAGGGCGTGGAAATCGGCAGTTAGGAACGGTCTTTTTCACCTGGTGGAAGCCGCGTCCCCGTATATGGAGGGATTGCGGAGACCGTCTCTGTACATATATATGTACAGATTATTGGAGATGCTCATGACCCACGTCACCCTCACCGAGCTGCGGGCCAACATGGCCAAGCACCTGGATCAGATCGAGGCCGACCGGACGGAGCTGGTCGTGACCCGCCAGAACCACGAGCCGGTGGTCATTCTGCCGCTCTCCGAGTTCGAGGGGATGCGGGAGACGCTTCATCTCCTCAGCACGCCCGCCAATGCCGATCACCTGCGCCGTTCGATCGCCGAGCTGGATGCGGGCAAGGGAATTGAGCGGACCCTGATCGAGGAATGAAGCTCGTCTTCTCCGAGACCGCGTGGGCCGACTACCTGTTCTGGCAGCAGAACGACAAGGCGGTCCTGGGACGGGTGAACGAGCTCGTCAAAGACGCGTCGCGCTCCCCCTTCACCGGCATCGGCAAGCCCGAACCGCTGGGCGGCGATTTCAAGGGCTGGTGGTCGAGGCGCATCACCCGCGAACATCGTCTCGTCTATCGCCTGGCCGGATCGGGCGATACCCAGGTGCTCGAGATCGCCAGCTGCCGCTTCCACTATCACCGCTGAGTCAAAGACGCCGCAGAGACTCTCAGTGTGGCCGGCCGCCGAGCTGCAGGGTCACCTTCTCGGCCGCCTGGCGCACCAGCATGCCGATCTGGCCGATGCGGTCGTCGCCCATGCGCTCGCGCGGGGCGGAGATCGACAGCGCGGCCACCGGGCGGCCGCCGCGGTCGAGGATCGGCGCGGCGACGCAGCGCACGCCGGACAGGTGCTCCTCGTCGTCGATGGCGTAGCCGGAACGGCGGGCGCGGCTGATCTGGTCGCGCAGGCTGGGCAGGTCCGGCACCGTCTTCTCGGTCAGCCGGGTCAGGGCGAGCGCGGGCAGGGTGCGCGACAGCACCGGGTCGGTCTTGGCCGACAAGAGGGCCTTGCCGACGCCCGAGCCATGCACCGGCAAGGGCGTCGACCCCGGCAGGCTGGCCCCCGGGTCGCCGAGCTGGTGCAGGTAGAGGATGGTTCCGCGCTCTTCCACCGCCAGGTTCACCGTCTCGTGGCACAGGCCGAACAGGGTGCGCATCGGTGGGTCGGCCAGGCGGCGCAGCCCCATGCCGTCGGCATAGGCGAGGCCGGACAGGAAGGCCTGCAGCCCGACCATCCAGCGCCGCGTCGCCGGGTCGAAGCGCACGTAATGCGCCTCCTCCAGCGTGGTCAGCAGGCGGTGGACCGTGGGGGCGGACAGGTCGGTGGCCCGGGCCAGCTCGGTCAGGCTCATGCCCTCGGCCCGGCCGGCCACGGTGTCGAGCAGCCGCAGGGCACGAAGCAGGGACCGGACCTGCCCGGTCTTCGGCTCGTCGATGCTGGGGTCGGCGTCGCGATCGATCTCAGCCATGGCGCTCCTGACTGGACGCTCAGGCCGGTGACCGGCTGCGCGTTCCCTCCCGTTCGTGCATGCGGCGCCCCTGGATGTAGGTCGCCTTCACCGACCGATCATCCCCCAAAGTCATGAGGATGAACAGTTCTTCCTCGAGATCGGCCTCGACCGCCTCCATCCGGTGCGCCATGGCGGCGGTGGCGCGGGCATCCAGCACCACCAGGTCGGCGCAGCGGCCGGGGGCGATGGTGCCGATCTCGTGCTGCAGGCCCAGCGCCTCGGCATTGCCGGCGGTGACCAGGTGGAAGGCCTCCAGCGCCGACAGGTTGGTGCCCTGCAGCTGCTGCACCTTGTAGCCCTCGCCGAGCGTGCGCAGCATCGAATAGCTGGTGCCGCCGCCGACATCCGTCGCCGCCGCGATCCGCACCGGCGGGTCGCGCCGCGCCAGCTCGCGCCCCTGTAAAACGCGTAGGGGGAACAGGCCGCTGCCGATGAACAGGTTCGAGGTCGGGCAGAACACCGCGACCGAGCCGGTCTCGGCCATGCGCCGGCGCTCGCGCTCCTCGAGATGGATGCAGTGGCCGAACAGGGTCTTCGGCCCGAGCAGGCCGTATGTGTCATAGACGTCGAGATAGTCGCGGCTGTCCGGGAACAGTTCGCGCACCGCCGCGACCTCCTTCAGGTTCTCGGCGATGTGGGTCTGGACATAGGCGTCCGGGAATTCCCGCGCCAGCGCGCCCGCCGCCTCCAGCTGCGCCTCGGTCGAGGTGATGGCGAAGCGCGGGGTGACGGCATAGCGCTGGCGCCCTTTGCCGTGCCAGCGTTCCAGCAGGGCGCGGCTGTCGTCATAGGAGGATTGGGCTGTGTCCAGCAGGCCGGACGGCGCGTTGCGGTCCATCATCACCTTGCCGGCGATCATGGCAGTGCCCAGCCGCTCGGATTCGGCGAAGAAGGCCTCGGCCGACCCGGGATGGACCGAGCCATAGACCGCGGCGGTGGTGGTGCCGTTGGCCAGCAGCTCCCCCAGGAACCACTTGGCCTGACGCTCGGCATAAGCCTGGTCGGCGTAACGCTGCTCGGCGACGAAGGTGTATTTCTGCAGCCAGTCCAGCAGCTGCGCGCCGTAGGAGGCGATCACCTGGGTCTGTGGGAAATGCAGATGCGCGTCGATGAAGCCGGGCAGGATCAGCTCGTCCGGGTAATGGTCGACCGCGGTGCCGGCCGGCAGCGCCGGCAGCACCTCGGCCGCTGGGCCGACCCGAGCGATCCGGCCGGCCTCGACCACCACCACGCCGTCGGGGATATAGCGATAGCTGGCGGCATCGCCGGCGCCCTTCGGGGCGGCGAGGAAGCTCAGCAGGCGCCCTCGTAGTGCAGTGGGGGGCAGGGCGGTGGTGGTCATATCGAAGCTCCTGTTACTGCACGGCCTGGTCGGGATCGGCCGTCCAGCGCCCGAGGAGGTCGCGCTCCTCCGGGGTGATCTGGCTGACATTGGCCGGCGGCATGGCGTGGGTCAGCACCGCCTGCAGGCGGATCAGGCTGGCGTGGCGGCGGATCTCCTCCGGCGAGTCCAGCAGCACGCCGCGCGGCGCCTCGTTGATGCCCTCCCAGCCCGGCATGGTCGAGTGGCACATGCTGCAGCGGGACACGACGACGTCCGTCACCTGGGCGAAGGACACCGGCTTCGGGTCCGCCGCGGCCGCCTGGACCGAAGCCTCGGGCTGCGTCGAGATCCAGGGCTTGGTCGCGGTCGCGACCTCGTGCTCGCGCGGCGGCGGCAGGGACGACAGCCAGATGATCGCCGCCATGCAGGCCGCGGCCGCGGCCCAGGTCCACCACGGGGTGACCTTGCCGGCGTGGCGCGAATTGAAGAAGTGGCGGATCACCCCGCCCATCACCAGCACCAGCGCTGTCATCACCCAGGCCCAGTGCGACCCGAAGGCCAGCGGGTAGTGGTTGCTGAGCATCAGGAACAGCACCGGCAGGGTCAGGTAGTTGTTGTGCAGCGACCGCTGCTTGGCCTGCCGGCCCAGCTTCGGGTCGGGCGTCTGCCCGGCGATCAGGGCGTCGACCACCTTGCGCTGGTTCGGGATGATCAGGAAGAAGACGTTGGCCACCATCATCGTGCCGATCAGCGCGCCCATCTGCAGCATGGCGCCGCGGCCGCTGAACACCTGGGCGAAGCCGTAGGCCGCCGCGACCAGCACAAGGAAGCCCGCGGCGGCCAGCTTGACGTCGCTGTCGCCCAGAGGCGACTTGCACAACAGATCGTAGGCCAGCCAGCCGAGGGCCAGGCTGATCACGCTGATCGCGATCGCCTCTTTCGGCGAGAACGGTGACACCTGCGGGTCGATCAGGAACAGGTCGGCGCCGCGGTAGTACAGCACGCAGAGCAGGAAGAAGCCGCTGATCCAGGTGGAGTAGGCCTCCCATTTGAACCAGGTCAGCTCCTTCGGCAGCCGGTCCGGCGCCACCAGGTACTTGACCATGTTGTAGAAGCCGCCGCCATGGATCTGCCAGGCTTCGCCGCCGGCGCCCTTCGGCAGGTCCTCGCGCTTCTTCAGGCTGAGGTCCAGCGCGACGAAATAGAAGGACGAGCCGATCCAGGCGATCGCGGTGATCACGTGCACCCAGCGGGCCACGAGGTTGATCCATTCCCAGATGATCGGCTCCATGCCCTCGCCTCCGCCGCCTTGGCTGATTATCCGTTCCCGCCAGCCTAATGGCCATCGCCGCGGCGGGGGAAGCGATGCGGCTACGCAGCACTTTCAAAAGAAAGGCTATAATCCTGCCCGGTGGATGCGCCAGAATCGCCTCCAGGAACAGGGAGCATGGATTGGCGCTGCTGGAGAACATGCGGGTCTTCGTGCGCGTGGTCGAGCTCGGCAGCCTGTCGGCCGCCGGCCGGCAGGTGCGCATGTCGCCGGCCGTGGTCAGCCACCGCATCCAGCAGCTGGAGCAGCATCTCGGCGTCCGCCTGCTGAACCGCACCACCCGCCAGGTGCAGACCACCGAGCACGGCCAGACCTTCTACCGCCACTGCCTGGTGGTGCTGGACGCGATGGAGCGGGCCGAGACCAGCGTCGCCACCACCAGCGGCGTGCCCTCGGGCAGCCTGCGGGTGACGGCGCCGCTCGGCTTCGGCCGCCGCATCCTGGCGCCGCTGGTGCCGCAGTTCCACGAGCTGTACCCGCGGGTCGAGGTCCGGCTGCGCCTGTCCGACCACCTGCTCGACCTGCTGGGCGAGGCGGTGGATTTGGCGATCCGCATGGCGGAGATGAAGGATTCCAGCTTCGTGCTGCGCAAGATCGCCGATTGCCGGCGGGTGCTCTGCGCGGCGCCGTCCTATCTCGAGGCCCATGGCAACCCGAAGGCGCCGGAGGAGCTGGTGGGCCACAACTGCCTGCTGCTGCGCTTCCCGGGGTCGCGGCAGTACCAGTGGACGCTGGAGGGCAGGGACGGCCCATCCAAGGTGCCGGTGCGCGGCAGCTTCGATGCCGATGACGGCGACGTGCTGACGCAATGGGCCGTCGACGGCCGCGGCATCGTCATGAAGCCGGTGTGGGAGGTGGCGGCGCATCTGCGCAGCGGTACGCTGCAGATCGTGCTGCCCGATCATCCGCCGGAGCCGGTGGTGCTGGCGGTGCTGTACCCGCATCGCAGCTTCCTGCCGGCCAAGGTGCGGGTGTTCTCCGATTATCTGGTGGAGCACACGCGGGCGCTGCTCAGCCCCGACCTCGTGCCCTGATCGCCGCGACCAGCCGCGTCGCCGCACGGTCGATATCGGCTTCGGTGGTGCCGCGGCCGAGGCCGAAGCGCAGGCTGCCATGGGCCTCCTCCGGCGCCAGGCCGATGGCGCGCAGCACATGCGACGGCTCCGGGCTGCCGGTGGAGCAGGCCGAGCCGGTGGACAGCGCCAGCTCCGGCAGGTCGAGCAGCAGGTCGGCCGCGTCCAGCCCCGGCACGCTGACATTGAGGCAGCCGGGCAGGCCGTGATCGGCGGAGCCGTTGCGGCGCAGGCCGGGCAGGGCTTGCTGCAGCGCTTGGAACAGCCGCTCGCGCAGCGCGGCCAGGCGCTGCGCATCGGCCGAGCGACGCTGCCGGGCGATGCTGCAGGCGGCGCCGAGCCCGACGCAGAGCGCGGTCGGCAGGGTCCCGGCGCGGCGCCCCTGCTGCTGGCCGCCGCCAAGGAGGAGGGGGCGCAGCGCCGCGCCCTCGCGCACGAACAGCGCGCCGATGCCCATCGGGCCGTACAGCTTGTGGCCGGACAGGCTGAGGAAGGCGAGGTCGAGGGCGCGGACATCGACCGCGCCGGTCGACAGGATCTGCACGGCGTCCGTGTGCAGCAGGGCCCCGGCCGTGACGCAGATCCGCGCCGCCTCGGCCAGCGGCTGGATCGTGCCGATCTCGTTGTTGGCCGCCATCAGCGAGACCAGGGCCGGGCGCCCGGCCAGCAGCGTCTCCAGCGCGGCGAGATCGGCGGTGCCGTCCGGCCCGACCGGCAGGGTGGCGGTACGATGGCCTCGCGCGGCGAGCTCCGGCAGGCAGGCCAGAACGCTGGGGTGTTCGGTCGCCGAGGCGATCACGGGCCAGCCCTCGGGCGTACCGCCCAGCAGGGCCAGGTTGTTGGCCTCGGTGGCGCCGCCGGTGAACAGGATCTCGCCCGGCCGGGCCCCGACCAGCGCCGCCACCTCGGCCCGCGCCGCCTCGATCGCCTCCGCCGCCCGCCAGCCCGGCCGGTGCCGCGCCGCATGCGGATTGCCCACCGCCGCCGGATCGAGCCAGGCCCGCATGGCGTCGAGCACCTCCGGATCCAGCGGGGTGGAGGCGAGGTGGTCGAGATAGAGCGGGGCGGTCATGACGACTCCCCAATCCTGGCTCCGCCGTTCGGGCCACTGCACAATGGAGTCCCCCCTCCCCTCGCGGGAGGGCGTCTACACATCTGCCCGGCGTCATCGGATTGCCTCTCCCGCTTGCGGGAGAGGTCGGGCTCGCGCAGCGAGACCGGGTGAGGGCGGTTCGGCCTCGACACCAGGAGCGGCGTTTCAGGACCGGCCAGATCACATGCTCGCTCGCGGCAAAGCTGTGCTTGCGGCGAGACCGCGATCCCCTCACCCGGACATCCTTCGGATGTCCGACCTCTCCCGCAAGCGGGAGAGGCAATCTGTTCGTAAGCCCGACGCGAGGGGAGGGGGGACTCAAGGGGGGTGCGCATCGGCCACAGGCCGTGTTGGGTTCGCTCGTCGCGAACCCAACCTACGGAGTGCGGCTTAAGCCTCCACGCCCTCGACATACCAATCCATCTTGGCGATCTCGTCGTCGCTCAGGGCCTTGCCCTCGGGCACGACCAGCTCGCCCTTCTGGTTCTTGATCGGGCCGGCGAAGGGGTCGAGCGTGCCGGCGATGATGTCGGCCTTGGTCTTCTCCGCCGCGGCCACGACATCGGCCGGGATCGCCTCATTGTACGGCGCCAGCGTGACCATGCCGTGCTTGAAGCCCCACCAGATGCTCGAGGTCTTCCAGGTGCCGTCGAGCACGGCCTGCACCCGCTCGACATAATACGGGCCCCAATTGTCGACGATCGAGGTCAGCTGCGCCTTGGGCGCGAAGTTGCGCATGTCCGACGCCTGGCCGAAGCCGTGGATGCCACGCGCCTCCGCCACCTGGATCGCCGCCGGGCTGTCGGTGTGCTGGCATAGGATGTCGGCGCCGCCGTCGATCAGGGCCTTGGCGCCGTCGCTCTCCTTGCCCGGGTCGTACCAGCTGTTGACCCAGATCACCTTCACCTTCATGTCCGGCCGGATCTTCTGCGCCGCCAGCGTGTAGGCGTTGATGCCCATCACCACCTCGGGGATCGGCACCGAGCCGATATAGCCGGTGATGCCCGACTTGGTCATGTGGCCGGCGATGGTGCCGCACACCGCGCGCCCCTCATGGAACCGGGCGTTGTAGGTGCTGACGTTGGGCGCGGTCTGGTAGCCGGTGGCGTGCTCGAACTTCACCTTCGGCAGCGACTTGGCGGCCCGGATCGTCGGGTTCATGTAGCCGAACGACGTCGTAAAGATCAGCTCGTTGCCGGCCTGGGCCAGCTGGCGCAGCACGCGCTCGGCGTCCGGGCCCTCCGGCACGCTCTCGACATAGCTGGTCTTCACCTTGTCGCCGAAATGCGCGTCGATCTCGCGGCGGGCGATGTCGTGGCCGTGGGTCCAGCCATAGTCGCCGATCGGGCCGATATAGATGAAGCCGACCTTCAGCGGCTCCGCCGCCCAGACCCGGCCGGGCAGGATCGTCGTCGCCAGGGTGGCCGCAGAGCCCGCCAGCACCGACCGGCGGGAGAAGCGCATCGACATTGAAGACCTCCTTGTTGTGATTCACCGGATGATAGCGATCCGGGATTGGAAGCGCGATTGGGATCGCGCTCCTGTTTCAGCCTAGATGGACGGGCGGAACGGCTTGCCCAGCGCCGCCGGCGCCTGCAGCCGGCCGCGCCACGGCCCGGCGGCGATGATCACCAGCACCGCGATGGTGGCGAGGTAGGGCAGCATGGTGAAGACCTGCGGCGGGACGTCGATGCCGCCGATGCCCTGGGCGTGCAGCTGCAGGATGGTGACGCCGCCGAACAGATAGGCGCCCAGCAGCACCCGCCATGGCCGCCAGGACCCGAACACCACCAGCGCCAGCGCGATCCAGCCGCGGCCGGCGGTCATGCCCTCGATCCACAGCGGCGTGTAGGACAGCGACAGGAAGGCCCCGGCCAGCCCGGCCATGGCGCCGCCGAACAGGCAGGCGAGATAGCGCACCAGCAGCACCGGATGGCCGATCGAATGCGCCGATTCCGCGGATTCGCCGACCGCGCGCAGCACCAGCCCGGCGCGGCTGCGCTTCAGGAACCAGGCGACGCCGAAGGTCATGGCGACCGACAGGTAGACCAGCGCGTCCTGGCCGAACAGCAGTGGCCCGACGACCGGCAGGTCGGTCAGCACCGGCAGCGACAGCTTCGGCAGCGGCGCGATCGGGTGGCCGACGAAGCCGGAGCCGAGCAGGGCGCTCAAGCCCACGCCGAAGATGGTCAGGGCCAGGCCGGTGGCGACCTGGTTCGCCATCAGGGTCAGGGTCAGCACGGCGAAGATCAGCGACATCGCCGTGCCGGCCAGGGCGGCGGCCAGGATGCCCAGCGCCGGCTGGCCGGTGGTGAAGGTCACGGCGAAGCCGGTGACCGCGCCGATCAGCATCATGCCCTCGACGCCGAGGTTGAGGACGCCGGAGCGCTCGACCACCAGCTCGCCCAGCGCGGCGAGGAGGAGGGGGGTGGCCGCGGTGATCACCGTCGCCGCGATCAGGACGAACATCTCCATCACGACACCGTCACAGGTTTGGCCTGGGCCGAGGTCCAGCGCAGGCGGTAGCGGACCAGCATGTCGGCGGCCAGCAGGTAGAACAGCAGCATGCCCTGGAATACGCCGGTCGCCGCGGTCGGCAGCCCGGCCGAGACCTGGGCGTTCTCACCGCCGATATAGGACAGGGCCATGACCAGCCCGGCGGCGACGATGCCGATCGGGTGCAGCCGGCCGAGGAAGGCGACGATGATGGCGGTGAAGCCGTAGCCCGGGGTCAGCTGCGGGATCAGCTGGCCGATCGGGCCCGCCGCCTCGAAGGTCCCGGCCAGCCCGGCCAGGGCGCCGGACAGCAGCAGGCTGAACCAGGTCACGCGCTTGCGGCTGAAGCCGGCGAAGCGGGCGGCGGCCGGGGCCTGGCCGACCACCTGGATCTGGAAGCCGAACACGGTGCGGCCCATCAGGAACCAGGCGCCGACCGCGACCAGCCCCGCCACCAGCACGCCGAGATGCAGCCGGGTGCCTTCGACCAGGATCGGCAGCACCGCGGCATCGGTGAACATCCGGGTCTGCGGGAAGTTGTAGCCGTCGGGGTCCTTCCATGGCCCGTAGACCAGGAGGCCCAGCACCTGGACGGCGACATAGGTCAGCATCAGGCTGGTCAGGATCTCGCTGACGTCGAAGCGGGTCTTCAGGAAAGCCGGGATCGCGGCATAGGCCATGCCGCCCAGGGCGCCGGCGACGCACATCGCCGGCAGGATCCACCAGCCATCCTCGCCCCAGAAGGCGAGGGCGACGGCGCCGGCGGCGACGGCGCCGATGATCAGCTGGCCCTCCGCCCCGATATTCCAGACATTGGCGCGGAAGCCGATGGCCAGGCCGGTGGCGATCAGGATCAGCGGCGCCGCCTTCACCCCCAGCTCGGTCCAGCCGTAGAAGCTTTCCACCGGCACGATCAGGAACTGGTACAGCGTCTCGGCCGGATCCAGGCCGAGCGCCAGGAACAGCAGATAGCCGCTGGCGACGGTCAGGGCGATGGCGATCAGCGGCGTCAGCCAGACCATGGCGCGGGACGGTTCCCGCCGGGGTTCGATCCTAAGCGACATGGACGGCGTGCTCCTTCTCCTCGGCCGTGGCCGGCTCGGTCCCGTGCAGCCCGCCCATCAGCAGGCCGATCTCGGCGACCGAGATCTCGGCAGTCGGCCGCGCCTCGGACAGCTGGCCGAGATTGATCACCGCGAGGCGATCGGTGACCTGCAGCAGCTCGTCGAGGTCCTGCGAGATCACCACCACCGCGGCGCCGTTCTGGGCCAGGGTCATCAGCGCCTGGTGGATCGCGGTGGCGGCGCCGGCGTCGACGCCCCAGGTCGGCTGCGACACGATGAAGACCTCGGGCGTCTGCAGCACCTCGCGCCCGACCACGTATTTCTGCAGGTTGCCGCCGGACAGGCTGCCGGCCGCCGCCTCGGCGCCGCGCGCCTTGACGCCGAACTCATGGATCACGCGCTCGGCATAGCGGCGGGCCAGGCCGGCGCGGATCAGCCCGCCGGGCGCCAGCTTCATCCGGTTGCGGGCGCTCAGCAGGGTGTTGGCCGCCAGGCTCATCTCCGGCACCGCGGCATGGCCGTTGCGCTCCTCCGGCACGCTGCACAGCCCCAGCAGGCGGCGCTGCTCCGCGCTCATCGCCCCGACCGGCCTGCCGCCGATTCGGATCGCGCCGGCAGGCCGCACCCTGCGCTCGCCGGACAAGGCCTGCAGCAGCTCGTTCTGGCCGTTGCCGGCGATGCCGGCGATGCCCAGGATCTCGCCGGCGCCGACGGTGAAGCCGATCTGTTTCAGTGCCGTGCCGAAGGGGCCGTCGGCGGGCAGGCTCAGCCGGTCCACCACCAGCTTCGCCTCGGATTCGCCGCGGGCGCCGCGCCGGGACAGGGTGCGCAGCTCGGCCCCGATCATCATCTGCGCCATGCTGCGCGCGGTCTCGGCCGCCGGGTCGCACGACCCCACCACCTTGCCGCCGCGCATGATCGTGGCCCGGCTGCACAGCGCCTTGATCTCGTGCAGCTTGTGGCTGATGTAGAGGATCGAGCAGCCTTCCGACGCCAGGCGGCGCAGCGTCTCGAACAGCCGCTCCACCTCCTGCGGGGTCAGGACCGAGGTCGGCTCGTCCATGATCAGCAGCTTCGGGTCCTGCAGCAGGCAGCGCACGATCTCGACCCGCTGGCGCTCGCCGACCGACAGGGTGTGGATCTCGCGATGCGGGTCCAGCGGCAGGCCATAGGCCTCGGACACCTCGCGGATGCGCTTGGCCAGCACGCGCCGGTCGGGCGGGCTCTCCAGGCCGAGGGCGATGTTCTCGGCCACGGTCAGCGCCTCGAACAGCGAGAAGTGCTGGAACACCATGCCGATGCCGAGGCGGCGGGCCTCATGCGGGCTGGCGGGGCGGGCCGGCTGCCCGTTCCACAGGATCTCGCCGGCATCGGGCTGCAAGAGCCCGTAGATCGATTTCACCAGCGTCGACTTGCCGGCGCCGTTCTCGCCGAGCAGCGCGTGGATCTCGCCGGGCTGGACGGAAAAGCTTACGCCGTCGTTCGCGACGAGGCTCGCGAACCTTTTGGTGATGCCGCGCAGTTCGATGCGCGCGGGGCCGGCCCCCGAGTTGCGGTCCATGAAGCCTCCTGTTCTGGAGCCGCCCCCGCCGCCGGTTTGTCGGCGGTGGCGGGCACGTCCTTAGCCTTGGCGAAGGCGATGAGCAATTCCGCCGCGACCATGGCGGCGATGACGGGCGGACGCTTGTCCCGCCCGAGGCCCGCCCCGATCGGGCAGGTCAGCTCTCCGGTGCGCCGCGGGTCGTTGCCCCGGGCCCGGAACCAGCGCTCGAAGCGCTCGCGCTTGGTGGCCGATCCGATCAGCCCGACATAGGCGGCGTCGCCGCGCCGCAGGGCCGCCTCGGTGACCTCGAAATCCATGGCGTGGCTGTGGGTCATCACCAGATAGGCGGCGCCGGGCGGGGCCTCGGCGATGACGTCTGTCGGGGTCGGGGTCAGCCGGCGGGTGATGCTCTCCGGGATCTCGGCCGGGAACTCGTCGGCGCGGCCGTCGACCCACTGGATCTTCACCGGCAGCGGCGCCAGGGCGCGGGCCAGCGCCTTGCCGACATGGCCGGCGCCGAAGACCAGGACGCTCGGGCGAGTCTCCGCCTCTTCGGCTTCTTCGGCCTCGATCCGGGCCAGGGTGGCGCCGTCGGCCAGCTCCAGGTCGATCACGACATAGCCGCCGCAGCACTGGCCGATGGCGGGACCGAGCGGGATCTCGACCCGCTGCGACCGCTCCTTGGTGGCGATCAGGGCCCGGGCGGCGGCGATCGCGTCCCACTCCATCCGGCCGCCGCCGATGGTGCCGCGGGCGGCGCCGGCGGTGACCAGCATGTGCACCCCGGCCTCGCGCGGGGTCGAACCGCGGGCCTCAGTCAGCGTCACCAGCGCCGTCGGCTCGCCATCGCCGAGCCACAGCCGCAGGGTGGGGGCGAGGGGGGTCATTTCGTTCCCCTCCCCGAAACTGCCGCTGCTTTGAATCCTCCCCCTCCCCTTGCGGACCTATGGGATTTACACATCTTCCGATCAGTGACATCAACCGCAGGTATGCGAACAGATTGCCTCTCCCGCTTGCGGGAGAGGTCGGACATCCAAAGGATGTCCGGGTGAGGGGATAGCGGCCTCCCCGAAAGCACAGCTCTGCCAGGAGCGAGTGCCTGATCCACCCCATCCTGAAACGCTGATCCTGGTGTCGCGGCCGAGCCGCCCTCACCCGGTCTCGCTGCGCGAGCCCGACCTCTCCCGCAAGCGGGAGAGGCAATTTGATAGCGCTCGGAGGTGTGTGAAGCTGATGGCGCGCGCGGAAGGGGGGACTCAAAAGACATCGGCTGATGAACGAGCGTCATCATCCCACCCCTCCCGCCGCCCTGACCCGCTCCACCGCGTCCAGCACCTTCTCCGGCGTCGCCGGCGGGTCGAGGCGGGGACACAGCTTGTAATCAGCCACGCTGGCCACAGCGTCCGAGATCGCGTGCAGCACCGAGACGCCGAGCATCAGCGGCGGCTCCCCCACCGCCTTGGAGCGGTAGATCGTCTCCTCATGGTTCCGCGTGTCGGCGAGCTTCACGTTGAAGATCTTCGGCCGGTCGCTGGCCACCGGGATCTTGTAGGTGGACGGCGCATGGGTCCTGAGGCGGCCCTTGGCGTCCCACCACAGCTCCTCCATGGTCAGCCAGCCGGCGCCCTGGACGAAGCCGCCTTCGACCTGGCCTTTGTCGATCGCCGGGTTCAGCGATTGGCCGCAGTCGTGCAGGATGTCGACGCGGTCGAGACGATACTCGCCGGTCAGGGTGTCGACCGTGACCTCGCTGACCGCGGCGCCATAGGCGAAGTAGTAGAAGGGGCGGCCGCGGCCGGCGGCGCGGTCCCAATGGATCTTCGGCGTCTTGTAGAAGCCGGCGGCGGACAGCTGCACCCGGCCGAAATAGGCGGCGCGCACCAGCTCGGGGAACGGTACCTCCTGGTCGCCGATCTGCACCACGTTGCGGCGGAACACCACCTGGTCCGGCTTGACCTGCCAGCGCTCGGCGGCGAAGGCGATCAGCCGGTCCTTGATCATCCGCGCTCCGGCCTGGGCCGCCATGCCGTTCAGGTCGGCGCCGGAGGAGGCGGCGGTGGCCGAGGTGTTCGGCACCTTGCCGGTGGTGGTGGCGGTGATGTGGACGCGACGGATATCGACCTGGAACTCCTCGGCCACGACCTGGGCGACCTTGACGTACAGGCCCTGGCCCATCTCGGTGCCGCCATGGTTCAGGTGGATCGACCCGTCCTTGTAGACATGCACCAGCGCGCCGGCCTGGTTGTAGGCGGTGAAGGTGAAGGAGATGCCGAACTTCACCGGCGTCAGCGCCAGGCCGCGCTTGAGCCAGCGGCTGGTCCTGTTCCAGGCGCGGATCTCGGCACGCCGGGCCTGGTAGTCGCTGTCGCGCTCCAGCTCCGCCACCAGCTCCGGCGCGATGTTGTCCTCGACCGTCTGGTGGTAGGGCGTCACGTTGCGGTCGTCGGTGCCGTAGAAGTTCAGCTTGCGGATCTCCAGCGGATCCTTGCCGGTGGCGAAGGCGATCTCCTCGATCAGCCGCTCCCCGGCCACCAGGCCCTGCGGTCCGCCGAAGCCGCGGAAGGCGGTGTTCGACTGGGTGTTGGTCTTCAAGGGCAGCGAGGCCAGCTGCACCGCCGGGTAGAAATAGGCGTTGTCGGCGTGGAACAAAGCGCGGTCGGTGACCGGGCCCGACAGGTCGGCCGACCAGCCGCAGCGGGCGGCCAGCAGCATCTCGACGCCCTCGATCCGGCCGTCCTCGTCGAAGCCGACCGCATAGTCGACCTCGAAATCATGGCGCTTGCCGGTGATCACCATGTCGTCGTCGCGGTCCGGCCGCAGCTTGGCGGCGCGGCCGGTCGCCTTGGCCACCAGCGCGGCCGTGGCGGCGAACAGGTTGGCCTGGGTCTCCTTGCCGCCGAAGCCGCCGCCCATGCGCCGGATCTCGACCGTCACGGCGCTGTCCGGCACGTCCAGCACGGATGCCACGATGTGCTGCACCTCGCTCGGATGCTGGGTCGAGGAATGGACGGTGACGTCGCCATCCTCGCCCGGCAGAGCCAGCGCCACCTGGCTCTCCAGGTAGAAATGCTCCTGCCCGCCGATCCGCATCCGGCCCTTGAGCCGCCGCGGCGCGGCCGCGATCGCCGCCGCGGCATCGCCGCGCTTCAGCGTCATCGGCTTGGTCACCAGCGTGCCGGCGGCCTTCGCCGCGTCGTAGTCCAGGACCGGCGTCAGCTCCTCATAGTCGATCGCGGCCAGGCGGGCGGCGCGGCGGGCCTGGTCGCGGGTCTCGGCGGCCACGGCGAAGACCGGCTGGCCGACATGCTGCACCAGGTCGGTGGCGAACAGCGGCTCGTCGCCCAGATGGTTGCAGCCGATGTCGTTCTCGCCGGGCACGTCGGCGGCGGTGAAGACGCGGACCACGCCGGGCGCCGCGCACACCTTGGCCAGGTCGATCGACCGGATCCGGGCGTGGGCGCGCTCGCTCAGCCCCAGGCACACATGCAGCAGGCCCGCCGGCTCCGGGATGTCGTCGATATAGACGGCCTCGCCGCTGACATGCTTGTGGGCGCTGTCGTGCCGGCGCGGGTCGTGCACCGCGCCGTCGATGCGGTCGGCCGCCGGCTGGGCCTTGGCTTTGGACAAGGTGGTGTCAGGCATGGGCCAGGCTCCGCTCGCCGACCAGCCGCGTTTCGGCGGCGGGATCGGCGGTTTCGGCATGCAGCTTCAGCAGCAGGTTGGCGGCGACCTTGGCGCGGTAGCCGGCGCTGGCGCGCCAGTCGGTCAGCGGGGTGAAGTCGTCCTGCATCCGCGGCAGGGCGGCGCGCACGACCTCCTCGGTCCAGGGCTGGCCCAGCAGCGCCGCCTCGGTCTTCGCCGCCCGCTTCGGCGTGCCGGCCATGCCGCCATAGGCGATGCAGATGTCGGCGACGCGGCCGCCCTCGACCCGCAGCCGGAAGGCGGCGCAGACGGCGGAGATGTCCTGGTCGAAGCGCTTGCTGATCTTGTAGGCGCGGTAGCGGTCGCCGGGCCGCAGCTTCGGCAAGACGACGCTCTCGACGAATTCGCCCGGCTGGCGGTCCTGCTTGCCATAGGCGATGAAGAAGTCTTCCAGCGGCAGCGACCGGCGCTTGTCGCCCCGGCGCAGCACCAGCGTGGCGCCGGCGGCGATCAGGGCCGGCGGCATGTCGCCGATCGGCGAGCCGTTGGCGATGTTGCCGCCAATGGTGCCGACCGCGCGCACCTGCTCGGCCCCGATGCGGCGGATCAGCTCGCCCAGGTCGGGATAGGCCCGGCCCAGCGGCCCGATCGCCTCGGCATAGGTGGTGGCGGCGCCGATCTCCAGCCCGTCCCTGGTCTCGCGGATGCCGCGCAGGTCGCGCACCCGGCCGGTGTAGATCACCGCCGGCAGCACCCGCTGCTGCTTGGTGACCCACAGCCCGACATCGGTGGCGCCGGAGACGATGGTGGCGTCCGGATGCTGCAGCAGCAGCGCGGCGAAGGCCGCCTTGGTGGCCGGGGCGTAGAAGCGGCGGGCGCCGTCGCGGACCACGACCGTCTCCTCATCCTCCAGCCCGGCGAGCCACTCGAAGACGTCCGCCTCGCGCGCGGCGAAGCGGTCGGCCTTCGGCGCGCCCAGCTGGTACATGCGCTCCCCGGCGGCGACGATCGGGGCATAGCCGGTGCAGCGGCACAGGTTGCCGGCCAGGGCGTCGTCGATCCGGCCCTCGCCCGGCACCGGGTCGTTGCGGTACAGCGCGAACAGCGCCATCACGAAGCCGGGGGTGCAGAAGCCGCATTGCGAGCTGTGGCAGTCGACCATCGCCTGCTGCACCGGGTGCAGCGCGCCATCCGCCGCCTTCAGATGCTCGACCGTCAGCAGCTGGCAGCCGTCCAGCGTCGCCAGGAAGCGGATGCAGGCATTGACCGGCTCATAGCGAACCCGGTCGCCGTCGCGCCGGCCGACCACCACGGTGCAGGCGCCGCAATCGCCCTCGGCGCAGCCTTCCTTGGTGCCGGTTTTGCGTTCCTCGATCCGCAGCCAGTCCAGCACGGTCAGGGTCGGATCGACCGTGCGGATCTCGCGCAGCTCGTCGCCCAGGAGGAAACGGATGGTGTCTCGCATGGTTCAGCTGCCGCGATAGGTGGAGTAGGACCAGGGCGAGATCAGCAGCGGCACATGGTAGTGCTGGTCGGCATGGGCGATACCGACGCGGATCGGCACCTGGTCCAGGAAGGGCGGATCGGTCAGAACCACCCCGGCGGTGCGGAAATAGGCGCCGGTGTCGAAGACCAGCTCATAGCGGCCGGGGCGGAAGGCGTCGCCGGCCATCAGCGGCGCGTCGCAGCGGCCATCGGCATTGGTGCGGGTCTCGGTGACCAGGGTGCGGTCGTCGCCATCGAGGCGATACAGGGCCACGGCGATGCCCATGCCCGGCCGGCCATGCGCCGTGTCGAGCACATGGGTGGTCAGTCGCCCCCGGTGGGATGCCGTGTCTGTGGTCATCCTGCCTCTCCGTGTTGCCGCCGGTCCCTGGCGGTCCGGCGCGCCACCGGGCATTATCGCCCCGTTTCAGCTGTGGCGCGCTTGTTGTTTGCACAATGTTTCACGCCGAGACCCGTCCTGCTCAACGGGTGTTCGGCGGAAAGACTTTCAATGCAAACGCAAAAGTGGATGCCGGCGGTGGCGGTATCCTATGTCCGGGATCACGCGTGCGAGGGAGGTCCGGTGTCCGTCTACCCGAGAAACCTGGTCGGCTACGGCCCGACCCCGCCCCAGGCCGCCTGGCCGGGCGGCGCCCGGCTGGCGCTGCAATTCGTCCTCAACTACGAGGAGGGCGGCGAGAACTCCATCCTGCATGGTGACGCAGCCTCCGAGAACTTCCTGTCCGAGATCGTCAATGCCCAGCCGCTGCCGGGCGTGCGCCACATCTCGATGGAATCCCTCTACGACTATGGCGCCCGGGTCGGGGTCTGGCGGATCCTCAGGCTGTTCGAGCGCAAGCAGATCCCGCTGACCATCTACGCCGTCGCCATGGCGGCGGAGCGGCACCCGCAGGTGATCCGCGCCATGGTCGAGGCCGGGCACGAGATCGCCAGCCACGGCTATCGCTGGATCAACTACCAGTATGTCGGCGAGGACACCGAGCGCGAGCACATCCGCAAGGCGGTGGAGATCCTGGAGCAGGTGTCGGGCCACAAGCCGCTCGGCTGGTACACCGGCCGCACCAGCCCGAACACCCGGCGGCTGGTGGCCGAGCATGGCGGCTTCCTCTACGACGCCGACGCCTATGACGACGACCTGCCCTATTGGGAAGATGTCGCGGGCAAGCCGCAGCTGATCGTGCCCTATACGCTGGACGCCAACGACATGCGCTTCGCCGCGGTCCAGGGCTTCAACTCCGGCGACCAGTTCTACGCCTATCTCAAGGACAGCTTCGACGCGCTGTACCAGGAGGGGGCGGAGACGCCGCGGATGATGTCGGTCGGGCTGCATTGCCGCATCGTCGGCCGCCCCGGCCGGATCATGGCGCTGGAGCGGTTCCTCGATTATGCGAAGCAGCATGACGGCGTCTGGTTCTGCCGCCGGGTGGAGATCGCGCGGCATTGGCGGGAGAAGCATCCGTACCGGGAGGCCGCGGCATGAGCGTTCCTCGCCCCAGCACCATGGACCGCGACCTGTTCGTCGTCCGCTTCGGCGGGGTGTTCGAGCATTCGCCCTGGATCGCCGAGGCGGCCTGGGAAACCGGGCTCGGCCATGATCAGGACACAGCTCAAGGGCTCCACGCCGCCCTTTCCGCCGTGTTCCGCGCCGCCGACCATGACCGCCAGCTCGGCGTGCTCTGCGCCCATCCCGACCTGGCCGGGCGGCTGGCGGTGGCGGGCGAGCTCACCGCCAGCTCCAGCGCCGAGCAGGCCAGCGCCGGGCTCGACCGCTGCACGCCCGAGGAGTTCGCCCGGTTCCAGGAGCTCAACGCCGCCTATGTCGAGCGCTTCGGTTTCCCCTTCATCATGGCGGTGAAGGGCCGCAGCCGGGCCGAGATCCTGGCCGCCTTCGAGCGCCGCGTCGGCAACCCGCGCGACACCGAATTCGCCGCGGCCCTGGCCGAGGTGGAAACCATTGCCCTCCTGCGACTGAAGGACCTGCTGCCGTGAGCCTCGGGACAGCGCCGACGCAGAACACCCTCGCCTATGGTCCGGCCTTGATGGAGCGCCTGGACGCCCTGGCCCGCTTCAGCGAGGACCCGGACCGGCTGACCCGCACCTTCCTGTCGCCGGCGCATCGCCAGGCGGCCGACCAGGTGCTGGCCTGGATGCGCGAGGCCGGCATGGCGGCGCGGACCGACGCCGCCGGCAATATCGTCGGCCGCTATGAAGGCGACCGGCCGGGCGGACCCGCTCTGCTGCTCGGCTCCCACATCGACACCGTCCGCGACGCCGGCAAGTATGACGGCAATCTCGGGGTGCTGGCCGCCATCGCCGTGGTCGGCGAGCTGCACCGGCGTGGCGAGCGGCTGCCCTTCGCCGTCGAGGTGCTGGCCTTCGGCGACGAGGAGGGCGTGCGCTTCCCGGTCAACCTGACCGGCAGCCAGACCGTCGCCGGCACCGTCGGCCCGGCGGTGGCCGACGCGAAGGACGACAACGGCCTGCGCCTGGGCGACCTGCTGCGCGACTTCGGCGGCGACCCGGACGGGCTCAAGGCCGAGGCCCGGCGGCGCGAGGATATCCTCGGCTATGTCGAGCTGCATATCGAGCAGGGGCCGGTGCTGGAGGCCGAGGACCTGCCGCTCGGCATCGTCACCGCGATCAACGGCGCCGCCCGCTACAACGCCACGGTCCGCGGCATGGCCGGCCATGCCGGCACCGTGCCGATGGACCTGCGCCGCGACGCGCTGGCCGCCGCCGCCTCGATGGTGCTGGCGGTCGAGCGCTGCGCCCAGGCAGGGCGCGAGGTGGTGGCGACGGTCGGGCAGCTCGACGTCCAGCCCGGCGCCGTCAACGTCATCCCCGGCGCGGTGCGCTTCACCATCGACATCCGCGCGCCGGACGATGCCGACCGCCTGGCCGCGATGGCCGAGATGACTGCGGCGCTGGAGGGCATCGCCCGCGGCCGCGGCGTCGAGCTGACGCTGGACCGCTACCATGACGGCGGCGCCGTGCGCTGCGACCCGGCGCTGATGGACAAGCTGGAGACGGCGGTCCGCCGCCACGGCCTGCCGGCCCGGCGCCTGCCCAGCGGCGCCGGCCACGACGCCATGGCGATGGCATCGCTGACCCCGGTCGGCATGCTGTTTCTGCGCTGCCGCGGCGGCATCAGCCACAACCCGGCTGAATCCATCACCGTCGAGGATGCGGACCTCGCCGTCCGCGTCCTGCTCGACCTCCTCCGCCAGTACGACCATGCCTGATACGAAAGACCTCGCGATGACCGACAGCATCGACACCGCCATTCACGACTATCTCCACGGCGCGCGCGAGCAGCAGGCCCGGTTCCTGGCGGAGCTGGTCAAGGTCCCGTCCGACAACCCGCCCGGCGACTGCGACCCGCATGCTAGGCGGACCACCGAGCTGCTGCGCGAGCTCGGATTCGAGGTCGAGGTCCATCCGGTTCCGGCCGAGCTGGCGAAGGCGCATGGCATGATCAGCGCCAGCAACCTGATCGTCCGCCGCCGCTTCGGCGACGGTCCGGTGATCGCGCTGAACGCGCATGGCGACGTGGTGGCGCCGGGCGAGGGCTGGACCCACGACCCCTATGGCGCCGAGGTGGTCGACGGCTGGATGTATGGCCGCGGCGCCGCCGTCTCGAAATCCGACATCGCCAGCTACGCCTTCGCCCTGAAGGCGCTGGAGGAAGCCGGCCGGCTGACCCGCGGCACGGTCGAGCTGCACATCACTTATGACGAGGAATCCGGCGGCGAGATCGGGCCGAAGCTGATCCTGGAGCAGGGGCTGTCGAAGCCGGACTTCGCCATCGCCGCCGCCTTCAGCTATGCGGTGGTGACCGCCCACAATGGCTGCCTGCATCTCGAGGTCGAGGTGCGCGGCCGGTCCGCCCATGCCGCGCTGCCCTCCACCGGCATCGACGCGCTGGAGGCGGCGACGCCGATCCTGGTGCGGCTGTACGAGCACCGGCGCCTGTATCCGACCACGGTGTCGAAGGTGACCGGCATCGGCTCGCCGCAGCTGACCATCGGGCTGATCGAGGGCGGCATCAACACCAATGTCGTGCCCGACCGGGTGGCGTTCCGGCTCGACCGCCGGCTGATCCCGGAAGAGAACGGCGCGGCGGTGGAGGCGGAGCTGCGCGAGGTGATCGACGACGCGGCGAAGTCCTTCCCGAAGGCGACGGTCACGGTCCGCCGCATCCTCCTGGCCGAGCCGCTGTCGCCGCTGCCGGGCACCGACCGCCTGGCCGAGGCGATCCGCCGCCGTGCCGGCCCGGTGCTGGGGGAGGAGATCCCGGTCAAGGGCGTGCCGCTCTACACCGACGCCCGGCATTATGCCGCGGCGGGGGTGCCGATCGCCCTCTACGGCGCCGGCCCCCGCACCATCGAGGACGCCAACGCCCACCGCGCCGACGAGCGGCTGAAGCTCGACGACCTGTACAAGGCGACGGAGGTCATCGCCCTGGCGGTGCGGGACCTGCTGGCGGAGTAGAAAATCAACTCTCCCCCTCCCCTCGCGGGAGGGGGAGAGTCAGAAGGTACGATTGGTATTTCGGATCGCCGCCCTTACATCGCGCCCTGCAGATGCGGCCACACCTCCATCGCGCCGCGCCAGATCATGTCGATCGACACATAGAGGATGACGGCCAGGCCGACATAGGCGATCCAGCGGTGGCGGTTCAGCAGCTTGGCGATGAAGGAGGCGGCGAAGCCCATCAGCGCGATCGACAGCGCCAGGCCGAACACCAGGATCACCGGGTGCTCGCGCGCCGCGCCGGCCACGGCCAGCACATTGTCCAGCGACATCGACACGTCGGCGATCACGATCTGCCAGGCGGCCTGGGCGAAGGTCTTGCGCGGGGCGCCGTTGCCGTTGGCGTCGTGGCCGGCCAGCGCCTCCTCGGCGGCGTGGTCCTCCTTGGCGGTGTGGCGCAGCTCGCGCCACATCTTCCAGCACACCCACAGCAGCAGCACGCCGCCGGCCAGCAGCAGGCCGACGATGGCCAGCAGCTGCGTCGTGATCAGGGCGAAGCCGATGCGCAGCAGCGTGGCGGCGGCGATGCCGATCAGGATCGCCTTGCCGCGTTGTTCCTTGGGCAGCCCGGCCGCGGCCAGGCCGATGACGATGGCGTTGTCGCCCGCCAGCACCAGGTCGATCATGATGACCTGGAGCAGGGCGGTCAGCGCCTCGCCCGTCAGCAGATGTTCCATGCGAAAACCGTCCTCTTCGTCGTGAGGAGCAGCCTGCATGCCGTTCGGATATGCATGTCGGTGATCGGCAGGCGGGCCACTCCCTTGGGGAGTTCCAGTCCGACATCGCAGATCCCGGAGGAGCTGCCAGAGGGGCCCGGCCTGGTCGCCGCCCATATAGCGACGAGGCCTCGCCGGCTCAAGCGCCGGGTCGTAGACTGCGGCGCGGACGCCGCAGGTCGTCCCAGGAGTGTGGCGGAATGGATACACATGAACCCGTGATCCGGTCCGGGGCGATCGTGCCGGAGAAGGCCGGGCAATGGGCGGGCTTCGCCGCCGGCCTGTTCGCCGCCACCGGCCATGCGGTGGAGGCCGCGCCGTCGCCCGACCTGCGGCTCAGCCTGCATGTCGGTCCGCCGGTCATGGCCCATTGCCGGGCCGAGGGGCTGGTGCAGGACCGGCTGCAGCGCGAGGGCGACATCGACCTGCTGCCGGCCGGCGCCGCCGGGATCTGGGAGGATGAAGGGCCGGCCCGGTTCCTGCTGCTGCGCCTGGCCCCGGCGCTGATGCGCAACGCGGCGGAAGGGCTTGGCCTGGCCTCCGGCCGGCTGGAGATCGCGCCGCGGCTGCAGCTGCGCGACCCGCGGATCGCGCATCTCGGCTGGGCCCTGAAAGCGGAGCTGGAGGCCGGGGCCGAGTCGGACCCACTTTACGCCGACAGCATCGGCCTGGCCCT
Source organism: Mycobacterium sp. KBS0706 (assembly GCF_005938675.2). Taxonomy (GTDB): domain Bacteria; phylum Pseudomonadota; class Alphaproteobacteria; order DSM-16000; family Inquilinaceae; genus Inquilinus. The sequence goes on along the minus strand of NZ_VCCH02000001.1, from coordinate 198,973 downwards.
GGCGGCCCATCTGCTGCGGCGCTACGCGGCGCCGGTGCCGGCGGCCGCTGCCGGCCAGGCGCTGTCGCGGCGGCAGCTCGCGCGGGTGCTGGAGCTGATCGAAGCACGGCTGGACCAGCGTCTGGCCCTGGCCGAGCTGGCGGCGGCGGCCGGCCTCAGCCCGTCGCATTTCAAGCCGCTGTTCAAGGCCTCGACCGGGCTGGCGCCGCACCAGTTCGTGATCCGCCGCCGGGTCGAGCGGGCGCGTTCGCTGCTGCTGGACGGAAGCCTGCCGATGGCGCAGGTCGCGCTCGACGCCGGCTTCGCGCATCAGAGCCACATGGCCCGGGCGATGCGCCGGGTGCTCGGCACCACCCCGGGCGCCCTGCGGCGCGAGCGGGGCTGAAGGCCGTCATGGCAAGACCGGCGCAGGATCGGCTACATCCCGCCCCTGGCCTTGCTATGCTGCGACGATGAGTGGCTCCCGGGACCTCAAGCGTGGGAGCTTTGCCGATCGAGGTGCCCGCCATGGCAGATGAAAACCGCTTGCCCCGATTTGCCATTCTCATCGATGCCGACAACACGTCGCCGCGCATCGCGGCCGGACTTTTCGAAGAAGTCGCCAAATTCGGCGAGGCCAGTGTCCGGCGGATCTACGGCGATTTCTCGAGCCAACGCCTGAAGTCGTGGGCGGATATCCTGCAGAAATACGCGATCGACCCGTATCAGCAATTCGCCTACACGACCGGCAAGAACGCGTCCGATATCACTCTGGTGATCGATGCGATGGACCTGTTGCACAGCGGCCGGTTCGACGGTTTCTGTCTCGTCTCCTCGGACAGCGACTTCACGCGCCTGGCGTCGCGTCTCCGCGAGCAGGGCGCCGATGTCTATGGGTTCGGGGAGCAGAAGACGCCCGAGAGCTTCCGGCAGGCGTGCCGCAGATTCATTTACACCGAGAACCTGTTGTCTGAGGCCGAGGTATCGGCTCCCGAAGAGGGGCCCTCCGCCAAGGCTCTCTGGCCCCCGGCCAAGGCCCATTCCCGTCCTGACGAAGGCCGTCGCGCAGCTGGAGGCGGAGGACGGCTGGGTTGGATTGGCCGCGGTGGGGCAGCGCCTCGCGAACATCGCCTCCGACTTCGATCCGCGCACCTATGGCTATCGCAAGCTCAGCGATCTGGTCCGACAGACCGGGGCGTTCGACATCGACCAGCCGGACGGCAAGGCCCTGCGGGTCAGGATAAGACCGACGCAACCGCCTAGGATCCGTGGTGAGGGGACTGCAGCCGCAACGAGGAAGCGGCCGCAGTCAGCCTGACGGCGGCCGGCGCACCGCTTGCGCCGGATCGAGCGCCGCCGTTCCAGCCAGGTGACCGCCGATGGCGCATGGCCGCCGTCCGTTCCGGCGCTGCGCCGTCCGTTCCGGCGCGACCGGACCGGCGCCGCCGCGGCAAAGTCCCGCCCGACCCCATCCGGGACATAGCGGGAGAAGCATCATGTTCGTCATCATCGGCGCCACAGGCCGGATCGGCGGGGCCGCGGCGCGGGAGCTACGGCGGCGGGGCAGGGCGGTGCGGGCGGTGGTCCGCGACCCCGGCAAGGCGAGCGCGCTGGCTGAGGCCGGCTGCGAGATCGCCGCCGCCGACATCGCCGACACTGGCGCGCTGACCGCGGCGCTGCAGGGTGCCGCGGGCGTGCTGGCGATCGTGCCGCTGGCCCCATCGCGCGGCGACGCCGCGGCCGAGGCCCGGGGCCTGATCGAGAGCCTGTCCTGGGCGCTGGAAGCGGCGCGGCCGCCGCGGACGGTCGCCATCTCCGACTACGGCGCCCAGCATGCGGCCGGCACCGGCATCACCGAGCTGTTCCATCACCTGGAGCAGCGACTCGGAGGCCTGCCCGGCGTGACCTTCCTGCGCTCGGCCGAGCATATGCAAAACTGGGCGCGGTCGCTGCGCCCCGCCATGGCCACCGGCTTTCTGGCCAGCCTGCACCATCCGCTCGACAAGCGCTTCCCGACCGTCTCGGCCCCCGATGTCGGGCTGATCGCGGCGGACCTGCTGGCCGCGGCGGCGGTGCCGCCGCGCATCCTCCATGCCGAGGGGCCGCAGCGCTACACCGCGCTGGACGCCGCCGCCGCTTTGGCCGGCCCGCTCGGCCGGTCGGTCCAGGCGGTGGCCTTGCCGCGCGGCCAATGGGAGCAGGCGCTGGCGGCGGGCGGGCTGAGCGAGGGCTATGTCCGACTGATCACCGATCTCTACGACGCCCACAATGCCGGGCGGATCGAGGTCGAGGGCGGCGAAGTCCGGCGCGGCACCACGCCGCTGGCCGAGGTGCTGGCTGCGCTGGTGCGCCGGGCGGCCGGCTAGCCCGGGAATTCCTCATACTGCGGCAGGTCATCGGCGATGGTGTACCAGGGCGCCTTCGAGCCGACGAAGATGTGCTCGGTCGGCCGGATGGTCGGGTCGTCGACCAGCGTGCCCATGGCGACATGGACATAGGCGCCGTCGCGGACCACCGAGAACAGCAGCGACCCGCAGGCCCGGCAATGCGTGTTGTTGTGGTCCGGCTCGCCATAGATCATCAGCGCATCCCGGCCTTGGGTCACGGTCAGCTTGCCGCGCTCGATCCCGGCGATGGGCTTGAACGCCGACCCGGTCGTCCGCCGGCAGTTCGAGCAGTGGCAGTTCAGGGCGTAGCGGAACGCGTCGGCCACTTCGTAATGGACGGCGCCACAATAGCATTTGCCGGTCAGGATGCGGCTGGTGTCGGTCACGGGCGTTTCCTCCGGGCGATGAGTTTGCGCGGAGGGTAGCGCCGTCCGCCGCTGCTTGACAGGGCAAGGTGACGGAGGTAGCGTCCGCTCATTAGAGCATAGATTGCTCAAATGTTGACGGACGCGCCGCCGTGACCCTCCAGGCCGATCTCGGGCATCGCGTCACCTCCGACGCCCAGCGCGAGCAGTTCATGGTCCAGGCGGCCAAGCTCTATTACGACCTCGACCGCAACCAGAGCGAGATCGCGCAGGAGCTGGGCCTGACCCGCTGGCAGGTCGGCCGGCTGCTGCAGGAGGCGCGCGAGACCGGCATCGTCCGCATCGAGATCGTGGCACGGGGCCAGCGCCGGCCGGACCTCGAGGCCAGGCTGCAGGAACGCTGGGGCCTGCGCGAGGCGATCGTGGTGCCCGGCCCGGCGAATGGCGAGGGCGCGGCCGACGAGGCCATCGCCATCGACGCCGTGGCCCAGGCCGCCGCGCAATACCTCGCCGCGCTGGCGCCCCGGCCGGACCTGGTCGGCGTGTCCTGGGGCCGCACCATGACGGCGGTGGCCAGGCGCCTGCCGCCGCGCTGGAACGAGGGCGTCCAGGTGGTGCTGCTGAACGGCGCCACCGCCATCCGCGGCACCGCCTTCCGCACCAACGCTGTGGCCGAGGGCTTCGCCGAGGCCGGCCCCGGCTCGGCCACCTTGCTGCCGGTGCCGGCCATCGTCGGCAACCCGGCCACCCGCGCGGTGCTGGAGGCGGATCCGGTGATCGCCGGCATCCTCGATGTCGCCCGCGCCGCCCCGGTCGCCTGCTTCGGCATGGGGCCGATGGCCAGCCGCTCGGTCCATGTCGACTCCGGCTATCTCGATGCCGGCGAGATCGCGGCGCTGCAGCGCGCCGGCGCGGTCGGCGACGTGCTGGGCCGTTTCCTCGACGCCGAGGGCCGGATCGTGTCGCCCGAGCTCGATGCCCGCACCATCGGCCTCAGGCCCGAGGCGCTGCGGGAGAAATCCCATTCGATCGGCGTCGCCGCCGGGGCGCAGAAGGCGGGCATCGCCCGCGCCTGCCTCGTCGCCGGCTTCGTCAATGTCCTGGTCACCGACGCGGCCACCGCCGCGCAGCTTCTCAGCGGAGGCACCCATGCCTGATCAACGCGCCGACGCCGACACGGCCGTCCGGAACACCCATCGCAACCCGGGCATGGCGCTGGAGCTGGACTGGGTCGAGGCGGCGCGGGTCAATCTCAGCGCCGCCGAGCGCCGGGCCGCCACCATGACCACGCGGCGCACGGTGAAGAAGGAATACCAGGCCGCCTGGCTGGTGAAGGCGCTGACCTGCATGGACCTGACCACCCTGGCCGGCGACGACACGCCGGGCCGGGTGCAGCGCCTCTGCGCCAAGGCCCGCCACCCGCTGCGCGACGACCTGGTCGAGGCGCTGGGCCTGTCCGACCGGCCACCGACCGTCGGCGCGGTCTGCGTCTACCCGGCCATGGTCGGCGCCGCGGTGAAGGCGCTGGCCGGCAGCGGCATCCCGGTCGCCTCGGTCGCCACCGGCTTCCCGGCCGGGCTGACGCCGCTGCCGCAGCGCCTGGCCGAGATCCGCTACGCGGTGGAGGAAGGGGCGGCCGAGATCGACATCGTCATCCACCGCGCCCAGGTGCTGAACCGGGAGTGGTCGGCGCTCTATGACGAGGTGCGGGCGATGCGCGAGGCCTGCGGCGAGGCGCATCTGAAGACCATCCTGGCCACCGGCGACCTCAGGACCTTGCGCAATGTCGAGGCCGCCAGCCTGGTCTGCATGATGGCCGGCGCCGACTTCATCAAGACCTCGACCGGCAAGGAGGACGTCAACGCCACCCTGCCGGTCAGCCTGGTCATGGTCCGCGCCATCCGCGACTACCTGGACCGCACCGGCGAGCGCGTCGGCTTCAAGCCGGCCGGCGGGCTGCGCACCGCCAAGGACGCGATCGCCTGGCTGATCCTGATGAAGGAGGAGCTGGGCCGGCCCTGGCTGGAGCCGGAGCTGTTCCGCATCGGCGCCTCCTCGCTGCTCGCCGATGTCGAGCGCCAGATCGAGCATTTCGTCACCGGCCGGTACTCGGCCGGCTTCCGCCACGCTTCCGCCTGAGGAGCCCGACCCATGCCCCGGATCGCGGAGATTCTCGACACCATGGAGTACGGCCCGGCGCCCGAGGACAGCGGCATCGCCCGCGACTGGCTGGCGCGGCACGAGAAGGGCTTCGGCCATTTCATCGACGGCAAGTTCGTCGCCCCGGCCGAGGGCGGCCGCTTCGAGGTGCTGAACCCGGCCACGGGCCAAGCGCTGGCGCAGGTGGCGCAGGGCACCGCCAGGGACGTCGACGCCGCGGTCAAGGCCGCGCGCCGGGCGCAGAAGGGCTGGGCCGCGCTGCCGGGGGCCGAGCGCGCCCGCCACCTCTACGCCCTGGCCCGCCATGTCCAGCGCCGCGAGCGGCTGCTCTCGGTGATCGAGACCATGGACAACGGCAAGCCGATCCGCGAGAGCCGGGACATCGACATCCCGCTGGTCGCGCGCCACTTCTACCATCACGCCGGCTGGGCCTCGCTGGTCGAGACCGAATTCCCCGGCTATCGCCCGGTCGGAATCTGCGGCCAGATCATCCCGTGGAACTTCCCGCTGCTGATGCTGGCCTGGAAGGTGGCGCCGGCGCTGGCGGCCGGGAACACGGTGGTGCTGAAGCCGGCCGAGTTCACGCCGCTGACCGCGCTGCTCTTCGCCGAGATCGCGCAGGAGGCCGGGCTGCCGCCGGGCGTCCTGAACATCGTCACCGGCGATGGCTCGACCGGCGCGCTGATCGTCGAGCATGCCGATGTCGACAAGATCGCCTTCACCGGGTCGACCGAGGTCGGCCGCCGGATCCGCGAGGCGACCGCCGGCAGCGGCAAGAAGCTGTCGCTGGAACTGGGGGGCAAGTCGCCCTTCATCGTCTTCGACGATGCCGACCTCGACGCCGCGGTCGAGGGCGTGGTGGATTCGATCTGGTTCAACCAGGGCCAGGTCTGCTGCGCCGGCTCGCGCCTGCTGGTGCAGGAGAGCGTGGCCGATCGCCTCTACGACAAGTTGAAGCGCCGCATGGCGACGCTCCGGGTCGGCGACCCGCTCGACAAGTCGACCGACATGGGCCCGATCGTCGCCCAGGTGCAGCTCGACCGGATCAAGCACTATGTCGAGCTCGGGAAGACCGAGGGCGCGACCTGCTGGCAGGAAGCGGCGACGCTGCCCAAGGGCGGCCTGTACTTCCCGCCGACATTGTTCACGGAGGCCGAGCCTGCTTCGACCATCGCGCAGGACGAGATCTTCGGCCCGGTGCTGACCGCCTCGACCTTCCGCACCCCGGATGAGGCGGTGGCCCTGGCCAACGCGTCGCGCTACGGCTTGGCGTCCTCGGTGTGGTCGGAGACGGTGAACCAGGCGCTGCATGTCGCGGCGCGGCTGAAGGCCGGCGTGGTCTGGATCAACTGCGCCAACATGTTCGACGCCGCGGTCGGCTTCGGCGGCTATCGCGAGAGCGGCTTCGGCCGCGAGGGCGGGCGCGAGGGCCTGTACGAATATCTGGTGCCGGGCTGGGAGAAGGATGCGCCGGCGCTGAAGCCCGTCGCCGCGGCCCTGCTGGCGGCGGTGCCGCTGGGCGGTGACCACGACCTGCCCTCGATCGACCGTACCGCCAAGCTCTATGTCGGCGGCAAGCAGGCGCGGCCGGATGGCGGCTACAGCTATAGCGTGCTCGACCCGAAGGGCCGGGCGCTGGGCCAGGTCGGCCTTGGCAACCGCAAGGACATCCGCAACGCGGTCGAGGCCGCGCACAAGGCCACCGGCTGGGGCGGCCTGGCCGGGCACAACCGGGCCCAGGTGCTGTACTTCCTGGCCGAGAACCTGGCGGCCCGCTCCGACGAGTTCGCCCGCCGGATCGCCGCGATGACCGGCGCCACCGCCAGGGCCGCGGCGGCGGAGGTCGAGGCCGCGGTGCGGCGGATCTTCTTCTATGCCGGCTTCGCCGACAAATATGACGGCCAGGTGCATGACGCCCGCGCCCGCCAGGTGACGCTGGCGATGAACGAGCCCTGGGGCGTGATGGGCCTGCTGTGCCCGGACGAGGCGCCGCTGCTCGGCCTCGTCTCGCTGGTGGTGCCGGCGATCGCCATGGGCAACCGGGTGGTGGTGGTGCCGTCGCCGCGCCACCCGCTGGCGGCGACCGATTTGTACCAGGTGCTCGACACCTCCGACGTGCCGGACGGCGTGGTCAACATCGTCACCGGCGAGCGCGATGTCCTGGCCAGGACTTTGGCTGAGCACGACGACGTCGCCGCCCTCTGGTATGTCGGCCCGGCCGAAGGCGGGGCGGCGGTGGAGAAGGCCAGCGCCGGCAACCTCAAGGCCACCTGGACCAACCAGGGCCGCCGCCGCGACTGGCTGTCCGACACCGAAGGCCAGGGGCGGGATTACCTGCGCCGCGCCACCCAGGTGAAGAACATCTGGCTGCCTTACGGGGAGTAGGGCGGCCGTCTCCGGAACGGCGGGGCCGGCGCCACCCCCTCACCCGAAATCGCTGTCCGATTTCGACCTCTCCCCAAGGAGAGGTGATGAGGGCATGGCTCAGACTCCCCTCTCCTCGGTGAGAGAGAGGGGCCCGGCGCGAAGCGACGGGAGGGTGAGGGGGAGAGCCGCCCGGCGGTATCAGCGCTATTCTGACGGAATATAGGGGCAAGAGGGGCGATGTCCGACATCTGGGCCATGCCGTCGGGCTTCCCCGACCTGCCGCCGGGCCAGGTCCATGTCTGGCGCCTGCGCACCGAGCGCGATCCGGCGGCCGGCCTGGCCGTGCTGTCGGCGGAGGAGCGGCGGCGCGCCGACGCGTTCCGCACCGACCTGCTGCGGGCCCGCTACGTCTGCGCCCATGCGGCGCTGCGGCTGCTGCTCGGCCGCACGCTCGACCTCCCCGCGGACCGGCTGCGCTTCCGCCAGAATGCCTGGGGCAAGCCCGAGCTGGCGGAGGGCGACCTGCGCTTCAACCTCTCGCATAGCGGTCCTTGGGCCGTGGTGGCGCTGGCCCGCGGCATCGAGGTCGGGGTCGATGTCGAGACCGTGTCGCACCCGCCGCCGATGGAGGTCGCCGGCATCGCCTATTCAACGGCGGAGCGGGCGGCCCTGGCCGGCCTGTCCGGCCCGGCGCTGACCGCGGCGTTCTATGCCGTCTGGACCCGCAAGGAGGCGCTGGCCAAGGGCATCGGCCGCGGCTTCTCCTTCGACTTCACCGGCTTCACCGTCAGCACCGACCCGGCCGAGCGGACCAGCCGCCCGAAGCTGCCGCCAGGTCCGGTCGGCGAGGCGGACTGGCACCTGCACGACCTGCCGCCGATCGAAGGCGCGGCGGCGGCCGTGGCCGTTCCGGCAGACGGCATCGGCGTCGCCCCAAGGCGCTTCGAGCCGGGGCTGTGGGGGCTGTAGGATACAGGGATAGGGAGGGGCGCATGCTGGACCATGTTACCATCAGGGTCGGCGATCTCGATCGGTCGCGGGCCTTCTACGACGCGCTGCTGGCGGCGCTCGGCATCGCCCGGCTCTACGCCGATGGCGAGAGCTTCGCCGGCTACGGCGTGGGCCGCAGGGCCTTCTTCTGGATCGGCCTGCATGATGGCGCCGTCACCGGCACCCATGTCGCCTTCGCGGCGCCGGACCGGGCGACGGTCGACCGCTTCCATGCGGCCGGGCTGGCCGCCGGCGGCCGCGACAACGGCGCGCCGAGGCTGCGGCCGCACTACCATCCCGACTATTACGGCGCCTTCCTGCTCGACCCCGACGGCCACAATGTCGAGGCGGTGTGCCGCGAGGCGCCGTGACCCGTCAGGTTGCCAGGAAGCCGCCATCGACCGGCACGATGGCGCCGTTCATCATCGCCGAGCCGTCGCCGAGCAGGTACAGGATCACCTCGGCGACCTCCTCCGGCTGGGCGAAGCGGCCGAGCGGGATGCGGCCCAGCATCGGGCCGGACTTGGCCGGGTCGCTCCACGCCTTCACCGCCATCGGCGTCAGCGTCACCACCGGGTTGACGCTGTTGGTGCGGATGCCGTGCGGCCCCAGCTCCACCGCCATCACCCGGGTGATCTCGTCCAGCGCGCCCTTCGAGGCGCAATAGGCGGTGTGGTCCGGCAGGCCGATGGCGGAGGACACGCTCGACACGTTGACGATGGCGCCCTTCTGGCCGCGGCGGATCAGATCGCGCGCCACCACCTGGGCCACGATCATCGGCGCCCGGGCGTTCACCGCCATGATCTGGTCGAAGTTCTCGACCGAGGTGTCGAGGAAGGATTCCAGCGTGGTGGTGCCGGCGCAGTTGACCAGCGCGTCGACCGGCAGCGCCTCGGCCGCCGCCCGCCGCGTCGCCTCGGCATCGCCCAGGTCGACGGCGATGGTGCGGCAGCCGGTCTCCTGCGCCAGGCTCGCCAGGTCATCCGGGCTGCGGGTGGCGGCGATCACCTCGGCGCCGCGCCGGTGCAGAGCCACCGCCGTGGCCCGGCCGATGCCCTTGCCGGCGCCGGTCACCAGCACCCGCCGCCCGGCGAAATCCTGCCCGCCCATGCCATCCTCCCTGTGTCGACTCGCGATGCCACCCTATATCAGGGTCGGAACGCCGGCGCCTCCCCGGACCGGCTCAGGAGATCGAGCATGCCCGAACCCTATCCCGTGACCCGCAGCGATGCCGAGTGGCGCCAGATCCTGACGCCCGAGCAATACCAGGTGATGCGGCACCACGGCACCGAGCGGCCGGGAAGCTGTGCCCTGCTGCACGAGCACCGGCCGGGCGCTTTCTGCTGCGCCGGCTGCGGCAGCAGGCTGTTCGCATCGAATCTGAAGTTCGAGAGCGGCACCGGCTGGCCCAGCTTCAACGACCCGGTGCCGGACTCGGTCGAGACCACGGTCGACCGCAGCTTCGGCATGACCCGCGTCGAGGTGCATTGCGCCACCTGCGGCAGCCATCTCGGCCATGTCTTCGAGGACGGCCCGCCGCCCACCGGGCTGCGCTATTGCATCAACGGCGTGGCGCTGGACTTCCAGCCGGAGTGAGCCTCGGGCGGGCTTGCGAAGATGATCCCGCGCCCCCGAAAATCGCACAATCCTGATAGGAACCGACAGGCCGTCTCCTCCCGTTATACGTGTATCGAAACGCGAGGAGACGGGCCATGGAACATCGTGAAGAGACGACCGCGCTGATTTCCGGCGACAAGGTGGCCGGGACCGAGGTCTACAACACCGCGGGCGACCATCTCGGCGAGATCCACGACGTGATGCTCGACAAGCGGTCCGGGCACGTCGCCTATGCCGTGATGTCGTTCGGCGGCTTCCTCGGCATCGGCGAGAAATATCACCCGCTGCCCTGGTCGACGCTGGACTACGACACCAGCCAGGGCGGCTATGTCGTGAACCTGTCGCGCGAGCAGCTGGAAGGGGCGCCGGTCTACGCCGCCGACACCCCGCCGCGCTGGAACCGCGAATATGAGCAGGACATTCACGACTATTACGGCATCAGCCCATACTGGACCGGTCCGTTGCCGCGCTGACGGCCGCCAGGAGGTCGCCGTGCCGGAGCACGTCGTCGACGTGTTCGACGAGAACGGTACCCTGGTGACGAGCTACACCGTCATCCTGGCCGGCGACGCGCCGGATGAGGCGTATGAGTCCGAGGCTCTCCGCATGGCGGCCTTCGACGCGGCGGTGCCGGCCGACCGGCTTGCCGGATTGACGGCGAAGGTCCGGTGGTAGCGCGGCGCCGTTGATCCGGAGACACCCTCACGGGAGGAGCCACCACGCCCTGACGGGCGGCTCCTCGAATTGAGGTCGAGCCCGTACGCTCGGACGGGACCTCAATCGAACGTCTTCGAGCGCTTCCCCCGCAAGCGAGACCGTTTCGAAACCCCCAATCCGTCATCCCCGCGAAAGCGGGGATCTCTTCAAGCTTTCACCGGATAGGGATTCCCGCTTTCGCGGGAATGACGGTGAAGAAATAAGTCGGTGTCCGAAAGGTCTCGCAAGCGAGTCAGTTTCAGCACTCCCTAAACCATCATTGCGACCCCGGCCTTGAGCGGGGGGAGCAACTCGTCCTGACCTCATCCCACGATCGAGCGCCGCCGTTCACAGAATCAGGTTCGGGCCTGCGGAGAAGCCGTCTCCGCAGGCCCGAACGGTAACGATCCCGGATCAGCAGCGACCGACGGTGCGGCAGCTCGTCAGGCCGCCGACGGCCGCGCCGCCGACACCGCCGATGATCGCGCCGGTCCCGACATTGCCGCCGGTGATCGCGGCCGTGCCGGCGCCAAGTCCTGCGCCGAGCGCGCCGCCCGACAGCGCCCGCGTGCCGGGGTCGCGGCCGCAGGCTGCGAGTGACAGTGCCGCGGCGAGGATGATCATGGCTGGCTTCAGCATTACGAACTCCGTACCTGTGTCCCACCAGTCTTGGAAACGATGTGGACTGGGCGACCGTTCCCAGCTTGCGCCGGCAAACGGAGCGGGTGTGGCATGAAATCCTCACACCCCGATGGCGGCCTTGATCCGGGCGGCGGTCAGCGGCAGGTCGCGCAGCCTTTGGCCGGCGGCATCGGCGATGCCGTTGGCCAGGGCTGCGCTGGCGGGGCCCTGGCCGGTTTCGCCGCAGCCCAGGAACGGCGCGCCCGGCCGGTCGACGATGCGGACCTCGACGCTGTCCGGCACCGCGTCGAAGCGCAGGATCGGATAGGTCGACCAGTCGACCGAGGTGATCCGCGCCTGGTCGAAGCCGACGCTCTCATACAGGGTCCAGCTCATCGACTGCAGCACTGCGCCCTCGATCTGGTTGCGCACCCCGTCGGGGTTGACCACCTGGCCGGTATCGACCGCGGCGACGATGCGCGGCACGCGAACTTGGCCGGTCTCGCGCTCGACCGCGACCTCCACCGCCACGGCGCAATAGGCGGCCAGGTTCTTGTAGCGGGCGAAGGCGAAGCCGCGGCCGTGCCCGGGGGCGGCCGGCTTTCCCTGGGCCCCCTGGGCCCAGCCGAAGGCCTCGGCCGCAGCGGCGATCACGTCGCGGGCGCGCGGGTCGTCCAGATGCTTCAGCCGGAACTCGACCGGGTCGGCGCCGGCGGCCAGCGCCAGCTCGTCCATGAAGCTCTCGATCGCGAACACGTTCATCTGCGCCCCGAGCGAGCGCAGGGCGGAGATGCGCAGCGGCATGTCCGGCAGGAAGTGGTGCACCACCCGGGCGCTGGGCAGGGTGTAGAGCGGGATGGCGTTGCGGTCGCCGCCGCCCTCCGGCTGCGGCAGCGGCCGGGGCGCCGGCACCGGGAAGGGCTTGGCCAGGTGCCGCGCGGCCAGCAGGCTGCCGGCCGGGCCGGGGCGCATCGAATGGGTGTTGCTCCACACCCCGTAATCCCAGTCGGCGATGCGGCCGGCCTGGTCCAGCGTCGCGCGGGCCTGGGCCACCATCGCCGGGCCGAAGGGCTCCCAGGCGTGCTCCTGCTCGCGCATCCACTGCACCCGCACCGCGCGGCCGGGCAGGGCGGCGGCCAGCAGCGCGGCATCGGCCGCGGCGTCGTCGGCGCCGTTATGGCCGTAGCAGCCGGAGCCCGGAACATGGATGCAGCGCACCTGCTCGATCGGCCGGCCCAGCATCTCGGCGATCGCCTTGCGGTCGGGATAGACGCCCTGGGTGTGGGTCCACACCGTCAGCAGCCCGTCGGCCTCCTGCTGCGCCACGGCGCAGGACGGGCCGATCGATCCGTGCAGCAGATAGGGCCGGGAATAACTGGCCTCCAGCGTCCGGCCGGGGGTGGATGGCGTGGCGCCGTAGCGCTCGAGGATCGGGAAGTCCTTGGCCGGCAGCGCCAGCAGCGCCTCCGGCAGCCGCGCCTGGTCCGGCAGCGTCGAATCCTCCTGCCATTGCGCCGCGGCGGCCAGCAGCCGCATCGCCTTGACCGCCTGGAACTCCTGCTCGGCCACCACCGCCAGGAAATTGCCGTCGCGCACCACCTTGACCACGCCGGGCAAGGCCTCGGCCGCGCCCAGGTCCAGCGCCGCCAGCCGGGCGCCATAGCTCGGCGGCCGCACGATCCGGCCATGCAGCATCCCGGGCAGGCGCAGATCCTGCACATAGGCCTCGCCGCCGGTCACCTTGGCCGGGATGTCGATCCGCGGCAGCGGCTTGCCCATCACCCGGAAGGCGGCGGGGTCGGTCAGCCTCGACTCCGGCTGCGCCTGGACATGCAGCGACAGGCCGGCGGCCAGGGCGCCGTAGGAGCGGCGGTTGCCGTCCGGCGCCACCACATTGCCGGCCTCCAGCTGCAGCTGGTCGGCCGGGATGCCCATCTGCCGCGCCGCCTCGGCCAGCAGGATCTCGCGCATCTGGGCCGCGGCGTTGCGGATGGCGGTGCCGCTGTCCTGCATCGAATGGCTGCCGGCGGTGTAGCCTTCGTTCGGGGTGCGGCCGGTGTCGGCGGTGACGATGGTCGGCGTCTCGAAGGACAGGCCCAGCTCCTCCGCCGCGATCTGCTGCAGGGCGGTGGCGATGCCCTGGCCCAGCTCGGCCTTGCCGGTGAAGACGGTGACCGCGCCCTTGGGGTCGATCCGGATCCAGGAATCGAGGAAGGGCGCGTCCTCCAGGCTGCCGGGCAGGGCAGGCTGCGGCGCCGCCTGCTGCGCCCGGGCGGCGGGGGCGAGGGCGAAGCTGACCACCAGGCCGCCGGCGCCCTGCAGCATGCTCCGGCGGGACAGGCCGGCGCTCACAGCACCGACTCCCGCGGTGCCGGGCCCTGCGGTTCGGCCGACGCACTCCGCATCTCCTGCGCGGCGCGGCGGATCGCCCGCAGGATGCGCATATGGGTGCCGCAGCGGCAGAGATGCGGCTGCAGCGCCCGGCGGATCTCGGCATCCGAAGGGGTCAGGGTCTTCCGCAGCAGCGCGTGGGCCCGGATCATCATTCCGGGGATGCAGTAGCCGCACTGCGCCGCCTGCTCGGCGATGAAGGCGCGCTGCAGCGGCCCGGGCTCGTCCTCGGTGCCCAGCCCCTCCAGCGTCGTCACCTCCTTGTTCTCCGCCAGCAGCACCGGGACGACGCAGGAGAACACCACCTCGCCGTCGACCAGCACGGCGCAGGAGCCGCACTGGCCCAGGCCGCAGCCGTATTTGGCGGCGTTGAGCTCCAGCTCGCCGCGCAGCACGTACAGCAGCGGCGTGTCGGGATCGGCGGCGATGCTCTGCCGGCGGCCGTTGACCTTGAGCTCGATCATGACCTCTCCCTAGCGGTTGGCGGCCGCGGCGGCGGCGACCTCGCCGTCCCTGGCGGCGCGGACGGCGTCGCTCAGCCCGGTCCAGCCCGGCCGGTCGCTGAAGCGGCCGCGCAGATAGGCCAGCAGCGTCTCGAGCTGCCGGTCCGACAGGGCGGCGGCGAAGGCCGGCATGATCGGGCCGCGGGCGCCGCTCGCCGCCGGGACTCCATGGCGGATGATGCGGATCAGATTGGCCGGGCTGTCGCCGGCGATGGCGGAGCTGAGCCGCAGGTCGAGGCCGCCGAAGGGCGAGGGCCGGCCGCTCTCATGGCAGGCGGCGCAGGTGCCGGCATAGATCGCGGCGCCGGGATCCTGGGCCGGAACGGCGGCGGCGATGGTCTGGCTGCCGGCCGATTGCGGCCGGGTGCCGGGACCGGCCGGGTCGGCGGTGGCCGCCGCCAGGGCGTCGCCGCGCCTGCGGGCCTCCGCATCCGGCAGCCCCATCACCGAGGCGACATAGGTGGCGATCGCCCGCACATCGTCTTCCGGCACTGCCGCCAGGCTGTCGGCCACCGGGCCCATCGGCCCCTGCGCCGTGCCGTGCTGCCCGTGCCAGCCGTCGCGGAGGTACTGGAACAGCGACTCCGCGGTCCACGGCACCGGCGCCGGCGACAAGCTGCCGATCGGCACGGCGTGCCAGCCCTCGGCGTCGCCGCCGGCGAAGCGGCGGTCTTTCTCCTCGGCGCCGAACAGGTTGCGCGGCGTGTGGCAGGCGCCGCAATGGGCCAGCCCCTCGGCCAGATAGGCGCCGCGGTTCCACTCGGCGTCATGCGCCGGGTCGGGCTTGAGCGGGCCGGGCTGCAGGAACAGCAGCTTCCAGCCGGCCAGCACGAAGCGCTGGTTCAGGGGCCAGGGCAGGTCGTTGGCCGGCGCCCGGGCCTGCACCGGCTGGCGTGTCATCAGGAAGGCGTACAGCGCCTGGTTGTCCGCGTCGGACACCAGGGTGAAGTGGTCATAGGGAAAGGCCGGGTACAGGTGCCGGCCGGCACGGTCGACGCCCTCGCGCATCGCCCGCTGGAACGCCGCCTCCGGCCAGCGGCCGATGCCGGTCTCCGGGTCGGGGGTGATGTTGGTGCTGTAGATCGTGCCGAAGGGCGTCGGCAGCGCCAGGCCGCCGGCGAAGGGCTTGCCGCCCGGCGCGGTGTGGCAGGTGGCGCAATTGCCGATCGCGGCCAGCTCGGCGCCCGTCTCGACCAGCGCCGGGTCGAAGCTGGCCGCCGCCGGCGGGTCGACCGGGTTGATCGCCGGCCGCCAGGCATAGGCGGACAGCCCCGCCGCGCCGGCCACGACCAGCAGCAGCCCGACTCCCAGCGCGATGCCGCCGGCGCGCAGCAGCCCCATGGAGATCCGTCCCTTGCCCGCCGGCCGGTCCTCTCACGGGCCTTCAGCCGGTGCATTCCTGATTATGGCAATGCTCGGACGAGATTTCCGTCCTGGCCAGGGGCGATTTGTCGCCTCTCAGTTCGTCTGCGCCGAGACCAGCACCGGGTCGGCCCGATACAATTCCGGGAACAGGCGCTGCAGCGCCTCGACCTTCGGCAGGTCGTTGATCACGATATAGGGGCTGGTCGGGTGCAGCGTCAGGTAGTCCTGGTGGTAGCCCTCGGCCGGGTAGAAGGCGTGGCCCGGCTCGATCCTGGTGACGATCTCCGCATCGAACACCCCGGCCCGGTCCAGCTGCTCGACATAGGCCTTCGCCAGCCGCGCCTGCTCCGCATCCGCCGGGAAGATCGCCGAGCGGTACTGGGTGCCGCTGTCCGGCCCCTGGCGGTTCAACTGGGTCGGGTCATGCGCCACCGAGAAGTAGATCTGCAGGATGCGGCCATAGCTGATCTGGCGCGGGTCGTAGGTGATCTTCACCGATTCCGCATGGCCGGTGCCGCCGCCGCTGACCGTCTCGTACTGCGCCGTCTGCGCGTCGCCGCCGGCATAGCCGGAGACGGCGCTGGTGACGCCCTTGACGTGCTGGAACACGCCCTGCACGCCCCAGAAGCAGCCGCCGGCCAGCACCGCGGTCTCGGTCGCCGCGCCGGCGCTCTCGTCGACCGCGGGCGGCGGCACCAGCCGCGCCTCCTCGGCGGCGGATTGGGTCACCGCCAGCCCGGCGGCGACCGCCAGCAGCGACAGGGCGCCGGCCAGGGCCGGCAGGGAAGGGAAGCGCTTGGTCACGATCCGGATCTCCCATTCGGGCCCGTCGGGGCCTCGACACCCGGTTCGCCGAATCCGGCCGCGGGGTTACGGCCGCCCCCGGAGCGAAGCCATTATGATGGCGGCAGAGCAGGACGGCACCGACGCCGTCGCGGAGCTGAGAAATTCCTGTACTGTCGCCGAAGTCTGCAATCAGGTCGGTCGAAGATGTCGCCAGCGAGATGGGACGCACTCGGGCAGTGGGGTGACGATGCGGCCCGCATCGAACCGCTCGCCGGCGGCGTCGCCAACGAGGTGTGGAGCGTGCGCGTCCATGGGCGCCTCGCGGTCGGTCGTCTCGGCGCCAGGAGCGACGCCGATCTCGCCTGGGAGACCGGGCTCCTCCAGCACCTCGGCCGTGCAGGCCTGGCCGTGCCGATGCCGATCCCGACGACGGACGGCCGGCTGTTCGCGGACGGTCTGGTGGTGATGACCTATGTCGAGGGCGGGCCGCCCGAGACGGCGGCCGACTGGCGTCGCGTGGCCGACACGCTCCGCCGGCTGCATCGGTTGACGCAAGGCTGGCCGCAGCGCCCGGGCTGGCGGGGGTCGACCGACCTTCTGCACGCCGCGGCCGGAACGAAGATCGACCTTGCCGCGATGCCGCCGGAGGGCGTCGCCCGATGCCGGGCGGCGTGGGCGCGGCTCGTCGGGCGCCGGACCTGCGTCGTCCACGGCGACCCCAACCCCGGCAACATCCGCATCACCGCGGATCGGGTCGCGCTGATCGACTGGGACGAGTCGCATGTCGACGTCCCCGACCTCGACCTGGTGCTGCCCCACAACGCCGCCGGCCTCGACGGCGCCGCGCATGACATCGCCGCGCAGGCATCGGCCGCATGGCAAGCCGCCGTCTGCTGGGACGACGATTACGCGATCCGGCGGCTTGCCGAAGTCCGCGCAGTCTGAGCGGCGGCAGCGAGAGGCCGCGTCGGATCCCGCCACACTTGTCACTCCGACCGTCCCGGCGTCCGGCGCCTGCCGCGCCGCGTCTGATCTCCCGCCGCGATCAGCCCGGGAGGCGCGCCCGGAACAAGGTGCAGCCATCCGCCAGGCGCGACCGGGAGATATCCCGGAATCCGGCCTCGGTCATCCACGCGCGATACTGGCCCTCGGTGTAGGATTCGCCGTGGCGATAGAGGTTCAGGAAGGTGAGGTTGAGAAACACGCCCTCCGGCGGGCCGAGGCGGTCGTCATCGACGACACCCGACCCGGCAATGGCGATCTCGCCTCCGGGCGTGAGGCAGCGCGCCGCGTTCAGGATCGAACAGCGCGCCTGGTCCGGCGGCAGGACCTGGACGACGGCCTTCAGGATCGCCAGGTCGTGCCGGCCGCTCGATGGCGCGACGGTGATGTCCCCCGCTTCGACGACCACGTCGCCGGCGCCGTATTCCGCCAGGATGTCCGGCGCGACCGCCGCGACCGTCGGCAGTTCCATCAGCGTCGCCGCGATCCGCGGCCACCGCTCGCGCAGCCCGACCAGAATGGTCCCGGCGCCCCCGCCGATGTCGATCGCCGACCCGACCTTCGAGAGATCCATTTCCTGCGCCAGATTTCGGCCGAACATCAGCCCGCCCGGCGCCAGCATGCGGCTGAAGGCCGCCGCGGCCTCAGGCCCGGCTTCGGAAAAGTCGTGCAGCGCCGCCGGCCGGTTCTGTCGCAGCGACTCCGCGGTCAGCAGGTCGGCGCCCCAGATCTCGCGCAGCAACGCATGATCGCCGCCGCGATAGGTCGGCTTGGACGCGTCGAGGAAGGCCGATGCCTCCGCTCCGTTGCGGAATCGACCATCCTCGACGTCGAGGAGGCCGATGCTGGCGAGCGCGTAGAGCAGCCGCGACAGGCGGTCGGGCTCGACGTCGAGCGCGGCCCCGAGGCTGCCGGCCGTCATCGGGCCGCCGCCGAGCCGGGTGAAGATGCCGAGTTCCAGCCCGGCGCGGAGCGCCAGGGCGGGGGGCACCGCTGCGATCAGGGTGTCGATCCGGTCAGGCTCCGCCATGTCACATCCCCTTGCGCCGGGTCGCCCGGCCCTTCTGAGGGCTGGCGGATCCACGGGCTGATCCTATAAGCAAGTTGCCATGCGCAACACGAGCAGATCGCGGGCCGGAAGCGGGCAGGGAGAGCGGACGGATCCGAGGACCGCCGTCTCCGCCCCGAAGCTCTCCACCGCCGACCTCGACACCCTGATGCAGGCGCTCGAGATCGATGTCGTCGCGCTCACCGAGATGCTGATTCCATCAGGTTATCGCGCCGAGATGGGGACGATCGACGCGCCGGCGATCCATTACACGGTCAGCGGCAGGGGACGGATCTCGATCGGCAGCGGGCCTTCGATGCCGCTCGAGCCCCATCTGCTCATCATCAAGCCTCCGAATACCCCGTTCGCGATCGAAGTCGACGGGGCCGGCGGCCCGAAGCGGCTCATCTCCCGCGATTGCTGGAAGCAGCATGACGGCGTGTTGCGCATCGGCATGCCGGCCGAGCCACCCGAGGTCATCCAGATCTGCGGCTTCTTCAACGCATCCTTCGGACCATCCGTCGGCTTGTTCCGCGAATTGCGGGAGCCCGTGGTCGAGAAATTCGAGCCGACGGACAAGATCGACCTGAAGCTTCGCGAAGCGATCGAGGAGCTTTGCGCGCAGGAAATCGGCATGGGCGCCATGACGGCGTCCCTGCTGAAGCAGGTCATCGTCGCCCTGGTGCGGCGGTCGATGAAGTCCTCCCGCAGCTGGACCGATCGGTTCTCGATTCTGGCGGACCGGCAGATCACGCGCGCCTTCGCCGACATGGCGGCGCGTCCGGGGGCCGCCCATACGGTCCGGAGCCTGGCGCAGAGCGCGGGTCTGAGCCGGTCGGCCTTCATGGCGCGGTTCTCGGAGATCTTCGGCCGTTCGCCGATGGCCGTCGTCCGGGATCTCAGGATGCGGCAGGCGGCGCTCGATCTCAGGACGACGTCGGCCCCGGTCGAGGTCGTGGCCTACGACGCCGGCTACCAGAGCCGCTCGAGCTTCGTGCGGGCCTTCCGCAAGGCCTACGATGTCGATCCCAGCGAGTACCGGCAGAGCGCGAAGACCGACGAGGCCGACAAGGGCGCCTGAGCCGGGCGCGCTCGCATACAGTCCGGAATGCGTGTCCGCTCGTCCAGGGACGCCCGGCGCGGGTTCCATCGCGCCGGCACCGGTGGCAGCGTGGCTTCGGACGATGACGAGCGACCGCAGGCAGGTGGACGATGAAGGCGATCATTGTGACGGACCAGGCGGCGGGAACCGCCGGGATGACGCTGGCCGAGCGGCCCGAGCCGCAGGCTGCGATCAACGACGTCGTCGTTGAGGTTCATGCGTCGGGATTCGTCCCGACGGAGCTGGCGTGGCCCTCGACCTGGACCGATCGCCTCGACCGTGACCGGACACCGTCGATCCCCGGGCACGAGCTGGCCGGGGTGGTCACCGCTCTCGGCTACGGCACGACGGGTCTGTCGGTGGGACAGCGGGTGTTCGGCCTCGCCGACTGGTATCGCGACGGCACGCTGGCGGAGTATACGGCGATCGAGGCACGCAACCTCGCTGCGCTGCCGGGCGACGTCGACTTCACGGTGGGCGCCAGCCTGCCGATCTCGGGCCTGACCGCATGGCAGGGGCTGTTCCAGCACGGCCGCCTTCAGGCGGGGCAGAGCGTCCTCGTGCACGGCGCGGCCGGCGCCGTCGGGTCGATGGTGACCCAGCTCGCAAAAGAGGCCGGCGCCCACGTCATCGGCACCGGACGCGCGGCCGACCGCCAGGCGGCGCTCGGTTTCGGCGCGCAGGAGTTTGTCGACCTCGACAACGACGTCCTCGAAGACGTCGGCGCCATCGATCTGGTGTTCGACGTCATCGGCGGCGACATCGGAAAGCGGTCCGCCGGCCTGATCCGGGCGGGGGGAACACTGGTGTCCGTCGTCGGGCCGGCCGAGGCGCGGCCCGCCGACGGCTTGGCGATCGACTTCGTCGAGTCCGATCGTGCCCAACTGGGCGAAATCGTCCGGCGGGTGCGGGACGGACGCCTGCGGCCGCATATCGGCACCGTCGCGACCCTCGACGATGCCGTCGCCGCCTTCAACCCGACCGGGCGACGCCCGGGCAAGACGATCATTCGCATCCGTCCCTGAACGACACGCGCCTATCGCTGCATGAGGCCGGCCGGGCGCTGCCCGGAACGGCCGGCTGCGCCCTGTTGGACGCGCCCGGGACGACCTGGGCAGCGTTCCGAAGCCATCACCATGACCAACGGAAACACCATGACCAACGCCGTCATCGACTGCATTTTGAGCCGCAGCGCCACCAAGTACTACGACCCCTCCGCCGCCCTGAGCGACGACCAGATCCGCGAGCTGGTGCGGATCGGCACCACCGCGCCGACATCCTTCCATCTGCAGAACTGGCGCTTCATCGCCGTGCGCACGCCCGAAGCCAAGGCTCGGTTGAAGCCGATCGCCTGGAATCAGCCCCCCATCACCGAAGCGGCGGTAACCTTCATCATCTGCGGCCAGCTGGCCGATTCCAGCGTGATACCGGCGCGCCTGGCACCGCTGGTGGAAGCGGGCATCATGCCGGCGACGATGGTGCCGGATTGGGAAATCCCCGCACGTGGCCTGTATCTCGAATACCCGCAGCGCCAGCGTGACGAGGCCGTGCGCTCCGGCGCCATCGGCGCGACGGCGATGATCTATGCGGCTCGCTCGCTGGGCCTGGGTTCGACGCCGATGATCGGCTTCGATGCCGAAGCCGTGCACCGCGAGTTCGGGCTGGCCGAGGACGAAGTGCCGGTCATGCTGCTGTCCGTCGGGGCGGAGCGTCCGGGCAACTGGCCGCAGAAGCCGCGCCGTCCGGTGGCCGAAGTGCTGGATCTCGTATGACTTCCCGTATCATCAGCAACTCGCGGAGACTATAGATGGCAAGAGCCGCGGCTCTAAAGCCGGAACAGGTGCCGGCCGCTTCGAAGCCGACTCTCGATACGTTCACCCAAAGCATCGGGTTCACCCCGACCATGATGGCGACCTTCGCGCAGAGCCCGATCGCGTTCAACGCATGGGCCGCTCTGCTCGGCTCCCTGAGCAAGGCGCTCGACGTGAAGACGCGTGACAGCATCGGCCTCGCGGTTTCAGAGGTGAATGGCTGCGACTACTGCCTGACGGTCCACAGCTTTACGGCCGAGCACATGGCCAAGCTGCCGGCCGCCGACATCATCCTGGCTCGGAATGGCCATGCCAGCGACCCGAAGCGGGACGCTGCCGTCCAGTTTGCGCGCAAGGTCATCGCCACTCGCGGCAAGGTGAGCGACGCCGACCTGCAAACCGTCCGCGCTGCCGGCCACACGGATGCGAACATCATGGAGATCGTCGCGCTGGTGGCCATGTACTCCCTGACGAACTTCTTCAATAACGTGTTCGATCCCGAGCAGGACTTCCCGACCGTCCCGCCGGCCGGCTCGATCTGAGATCTGCCCCGTATGCACCCGCGGCGGTCCGGTTGAGCTTTTCGGGTTTCAGAACTAAGCGCGGCGCTAAATTTTTATTGTCATTGCCGTCCTCGGGCTTGACCCGAGGATCAACCCGGCAATCCAGGGGGCACCGAGAACTGCTTTGAAATCCCCTGGATCCTCGGGTCAAGCCCGAGGATGGCAATAAAATAGAATTTCGGTGACGCTGCACTTTCAGTGGAGTGGACCCCTTGGGTGAGACAGGGTAGCTGGCAAGCCCAGGTCTCCCACCCGCACGATCCCGTCGTCGCTGCGCCCGGCGGTGATGCCCGTCACACCCACTTCATCGAGCTGTCATACCCGCCCCGCCGCAGCCCCTCGACGGCATAGCGCAGGGCGTCGACCGCGTGGTTCTCGCGGTCCTCCAGCTCGGCCAGGATCACGCCGGTCTTCGGATGGGTGCGATAGCTGTACAGCGCCAGCTCGTCGCTCAGGTGGCGGCAGCGCGGATGCACCCGGATGTCGTGCGCCTTCAGGAACTCGACCCCCTCCTTCACCGATCCCGCCCCCTTGGTCGACCCGGTGATGCTGCCGAAGCCGTTGCGCTGCATGTAGCTGATCGTCTCCGGCCGGGAGCTGTCGGCGATGATCGGTCCCCGCCGCGATCCCGGGATGGCGTCGAACAGGTCCGGCGTCCGGTCGATCTCGCAGCCCACCCGGTACGCCTCGTGGTCGACGAACAAGGTCCGGCCCACGACGAAGCAGCGCACCAGCACGGTCGGGTCGCGGGCGAAGCCCCAGTCGGCGCCGAACAGGAAGCGCGCATCGGCCGGCGTCTCGAATCCCTCCACCTTCCAGTTCCTGAACACCCGCGCCTCGCTGAAGGTCTGATAGCCGCCCAGCCAGACATGCTGGTGCTTGTCCGGGTCGCGCGCGCGGTCCCACTCCATCTCGGCCTGCAGCACCGCCGGGAAATGCGGGTTGTCGGACCAGTTCACCCGCACCAGCGCGGCATCGGGCGGCGGCGGGCCGGCGCGGAACAGCGCGTCGACCGGGTCGCTCGCCTGGGTCGGGTTCCAGGTGAACCACAGCTCCGACCCCGGCTTGCGGATGGTCGGGCGCAGCAGGTCCAGGCTGCGGATCGACAAGGCTTGTGCCTCCTCGACCCAGGCGATGTCGTAGCCCTCGAGCGACTTGATGCTCTCCGCCGTGTGGTTCTGCATGCCCTGGAAGATGATGCGGCCGCCGCCGGGCCCGAGGATGCGGTCGGCCTGCACCCGGAAATGGCGGCCCAGGCCCAGCGCCTGGATCTTGTCCTCGATCAGCCGCTTGACCGACTGGTCGAGCGAGCGCTGCACCTCGCGGATGCACACCGCCCGCACCGGCGCCGCCTCGACGCAGCGCCGCACCAGCAGCTCGGCGAAGGCGTGCGACTTGCCGGAGCCGCGGCCGCCATAGGCGCCCTTGTAGCGCGACGGCTTCAGCAGCGGGTCGAACACGGGCGCGAGAGCGGACGGCGGCAGGATGATCGCGGCCTCGCCGTCCTCCGGGCGGCAGCGGAAGTCGTGATACGCTTGGTCCAGCCGCAGCAGGTCGGCCACGGCGCGACCGGCGCGACAGGCGAGGCCGGCGGCGGCGTCCGGGGCCAGCCGGGCTTCGGCCGTATCGGTCAGCCGGTGCACTAGCTTCGACCCTCCCCGATGACGCCGCCCGGCCACCGCCGCGAAGCAGTGGATCAGGACCCACGGCGGCATCTCCCGGCCCCGCATCCCGGCGTCGCCGAGACGCCGGCGGGCGCAGTTCGCCGCCCTGGCATCGCGGCGCAGCCGTCCGGCGAAGCCGGTCCAACCCGGCTCGCTCCTCGTCACCTTCTTCCGCATTCCCGGCCTCGCATAAATAAGCCCGCCGCGGCTGGGCCGGGCGGGCACAACTGTCTGACTGTGCCTGAATCATGCGGCGTGACGGGCCGTCGTGTCAAGAACAAAAAGGGAACATAGAGTCGGGGCGGTTGCCCGCATCCGGGCCTGGCGACCCGGAAGCGGACGCCTCTGCCATGTTGCCTGGCGGTGAAGCGCCATCCATATTGCTGCTCGAACGAGGAGCAACGTTCGTGTCCCGCTCGCTACTCCGATGCGGTGGGGCGATCGCTGCTCTGAATTGCCGGATGCGAGAGGGACCGGCGCATATGAATCTGGTCGATCTCTACCGTCTGATGCGCAATGCGCATATCCAGGCTCAGAGTATCGTCGATACCATTCCTGAGCCCCTGCTCGTTCTTGACAACAGTCTGCGCGTCGAGGCCGTCAGCCGAAGCTTCTACGACACGTTTCAGGTCAGCGAGGAAGAGACGGTCGGCCGGCCGGTCTATGAGTTGGGCAACGGGCAGTGGGATATTCCTGATTTGCGCCGTCTGCTCGAAGAGGTCGCGGCCAGGAGCACGGCGGTCGTCGAATTCGAGGTCGATCACGACTTCCCGAGCATCGGCCGGCGAACGATGCTGGTCTCCGCGCACCGGCTGTTCCAGCCCGACCGGTCGAGCCGGAGCATGCTGGTGTCGATCGTCGATGCGTCGAAGAGCCGGCAGCGCGAAGCCGAATCGGAGCTGCTCGTCGGCGAGCTGAGGCATCGGATCAAGAATCTGCTCGCGATGATCCAGGCGCTGGCGCAGCAGACCATGACCGAAGGCCGTTCCGCAGAGCAGTACCGCGACGATTTCCTCGGCAGGTTCAGATCCCTGGCGGCGGCCCAGGACCTCGCGTTCGGAGGTGAGGGAGAGACCGGGCTGCGCAGCCTGGTCGAGCAGACGATCCAACCCTTTGCCGGCAAGGGGAAGGTGGTCATCGAACCCGGACCGGCGGTGGGGCTCGCGCGTTCGCAGATCGTGCCCATCAGCCTGATCCTGCATGAGCTCGCAACCAACGCCCTGAAATACGGCGCGCTGTCGGCGCCCGAGGGCCGCGTGCAGATCGGCTGGCGCATCGAGCGGGACAGCGCGCCGCGCCTCCGCGTTCATTGGCAGGAGCATGACGGACCTCCGGTGACGCCACCGGCCACGACCGGCTTCGGCACGCGTCTCATCGAATTCGCCGCATCGCGCGAACTTGGCGGGCGGGTGGAACTCGACTACCAGCCGTCCGGTTTGACAGTGGAGATCCTGCTCCCGATACCGTGATCCTTTGGGCCGTTCCCGTGGCGAAAACGATACTTATTGTCGAGGACGAGTTCCTCATCGCCATGGACCTCGAAATGATTCTCCGCCGGCATGGCTGGCTCATTCTCGGACCCGCTGCCACCGTCGCGGAGGCATTGCGGCTGCTGCAGGCGGAGCTGCCATCCGTGGCCATCCTCGACGTGCCCTTCGTCGTGTCGAGCGCCTATCGGCAGCCTGAAGCCGTCGGCGGCGAGATCTTGGCCGGAGCAACCAACGTCGGCAAGCCGGTCGACGAATGTCGGCTATTGGCAGCCCTTGGGGGTGTCCTGCGATCTTGATCGGGCGAGGCACGGGCCGGCACAGGGGGGCTGAGCTCGAAACTGAACGGATGCTCCGCTGGTCGCTTATCTGAGTGCTTGCACCAGACGCTCGTCGATACGGTCCAGAAGCCCCCGGCTTGCGGCAACCCGCCGCGAGAGTCGGCCGCGGTCGCGGAACCAGCCTGCAATGGTCGCTTCAGTAAACACATTGTGCAGTTGTATAAACTCGCGATCCCGTTCATGATATGTTCTATGAACAACGCGCAGACCGATCAGGGCCAGGCATCCTCCCCCGCGGAGGAGGGGGATCTGTGCGTGCTGGCGGAGCTGGTCGAGATCCAGATGTCGATCGCCCGGGCGACGCAGCGTGAGGCCCTGCAGGCGCCGCAGCCCGGCGTGGATTATTGCCAGCGGATCGCCACCATCTCGCGCTCGGTGCGGCTGACCCTGCTGCTCAAGGCCAAGCTGTCCCAGCAGGCCAAGGAGAAGCGCAAGGCAGCGGCGCAGCGGGAGGCGGCGCAGGAGGACTGGCACGCACTGCGGGTGAAGCTGGCGATGACGTCGGCGGCCTATGCGGTGTCCAAGGACGGCGACGAAGCCGATCGCCGCAACGCCGAGATGGCGGAGCAGTTTGAGCGGCCGGAGGTGGCGGAGCTGATCGAGGCCAGCCGGGCGGAGGTCGTGGTGGCGGCGCTGTGCCGGCGCTGGGGCTACCCGGTGCAGGCGGAGCGCTGGCTGGAGATGGCCGACGCGGCGATGGAGGATCTCGACTTCCTGCCGGACGAGGACGGCGAGGACTCGCCCGAGCCCCGTCCCGCCGCTGCCCGCGGCCGCCGCAAGCCCAAGCCGCCGGACACGGGGTAAGCCGCTCGCGCACTCGCCGTCGTCACCACCGTTCCGCATCCATGAGCGCAGCCTTCCACACTCCCCCTCCCCCTGCGGGAGGGGGCTGCGCGCGTCCGCGCGCGAATGCGCAGAGCCTCGTCGTCAGGGCCGAGGCGTCAGGGTTCGGGCGGCGCTTCCTGCGGGGCGGTTCTACCGACCGCCCAAAATTCTGACCGTCATGACGACGGAGGCGGAGTCCCTATCCCGAAGGCCGCCGGGTCACACGTCCAGGTTCGTCACCTTGAGCGCGTTCTCCTGGATGAAGTCGCGGCGCGGCTCGACCACGTCGCCCATCAGGGTCGAGAACACCTCCTCGGCGTCGTCGGCGTGCTTGACCTCGACCCGCAGCAGCACCCGGGCGTTCGGGTCCAGCGTGGTCTCCCACAGCTGGTCCGGGTTCATCTCGCCCAGGCCTTTGTAGCGCTGCACCGCCAGGCCCTTGCGGCCCTGCTCCAGCACCCGGTCGATCAGGTCGATCGGGCCGGTGATCGGCCATTCCTGGGCGGCGCCCTTCGGGTTCATCCAGGTCAGCACGCCCGGCCGCTTGTACAGCGCCTGCAGCTCTCCGGCCATGCGGTCGAGCTTGTGCGCCTCGACCGAGCGGATGATGTCGGAATCGATGATCCGGCCCTCGGTCACCCCGCGCAGGGTGCGTCGGAACACCAGCCCGCCCGGCTGGTTGCCCTGCGGCGGCAGCTGCGACCCCTGCCAGCCGCGCTCGAACTCCGGCTCCAGCGCGTCCAGCCGATGGGAAATGTAGGTTGCCGTCTCCGCCGCCACCGCCGGGTCGTTGACGATGCGCGACGCCAGCGCGCCGGCGATCGCCACCTGCTCGACCACCATGCGGCTGCCGACCTTGCGGATCAGCGGCGTCAGCTGGTGCTTGGCCTCCAGGGCCTGCTCGATCCGGTTGCGCAGGTCGTTGCCGGCGACCTGGGCGCCGTCGAACGGGGTGAAGACCAGGTCACGCATGCCGCTGTCGATCAGATAGGCTTCGAGCGCGTCGTCGTTCTTCAGATAGATCGCTTCCTTGCCCCTGGCGGCGCGGTACAGCGGCGGCTGGGCGATGTAGAGGTAGCCGCGCTCGATCAGCTCCGGCATCTGCCGGTAGAAGAAGGTCAGCAGCAAGGTGCGGATATGGCTGCCGTCCACATCGGCGTCGGTCATGATGATGATGCGGTGGTAGCGCGCCTTGTCGGCGTTGAACTCGTCGCGGATGCTGGTGCCCAGCGCCGTGATCAGCGTGCCGATCTCGGCCGAGCTCAGCATCTTGTCGATCCGCGCCCGCTCGACGTTCAGGATCTTGCCGCGCAGCGGCAGGATGGCCTGGAACTTGCGGTCGCGGCCCTGCTTGGCCGAGCCGCCGGCGCTGTCGCCCTCGACCAGGAACAGCTCGGATTCCGCCGGGTCGCGGTTCTGGCAGTCGGCCAGCTTGCCGGGCAGGGAGGCGAAGTCGAGCGCGCCCTTGCGCCGGGTCAGCTCGCGCGCCTTGCGCGCCGCCTCGCGGGCCGTGGCCGCCTCGACCGCCTTCTGGATCACCCGCTTGGCGTCGTTCGGGTGCTCCTCGAACCAGGTCGCCAGCATCTCGCCGACCACCGCCTCGACCACCGGCCGGACCTCGGAGGAGACCAGCTTGTCCTTGGTCTGGCTGGAGAATTTCGGATCGGGCACCTTCACCGACAGGACGCAGGTCAGCCCTTCGCGGGCGTCGTCGCCGGTCAGTGCCACCTTCTCCTTCTTCAGGATGCCGCTGTCGGTGGCGTAGCTGTTCACCTGCCGGGTCAGCGCACCGCGGAAGCCGGCCAGATGCGAGCCGCCGTCACGCTGCGGGATGTTGTTGGTGAAGCACAGCATGGTCTCGTGGTAGCTGTCGTTCCACTGCATCGCCACTTCGACCGTGATGCCGTCGCGCTCCGACGTCACCGTGATCGGCTCGCCATGCAGCGGCTGCTTGGCCTTGTCGAGATAGTTGACGAAGGCCTTCAGCCCGCCCTCGTAATGCATCTCGACGACCCGGGGCTCCGGCCCGCGGGCATCGGTCAGGGTCAGCTTGACGCCGGAGTTGAGGAAGGCCAGCTCGCGCAGCCGGTGCTCCAGCGTGCCGAAATCGAACTCGGTCTTGGTGAAGGTGTGCTTCGACGGCAGGAAGGTGACGTGGGTGCCGCGGTTCTCGCCCTGCGCCCCGACCGCCGCCAGCGGCGCCTCGCTCTCGCCGTCGCGGAAGCGCATGTACCATTCGTGGCCGTCGCGGAAGATCCGCAGGTCCAGCGTCTCCGACAGCGCGTTGACCACCGAGACGCCGACGCCGTGCAGGCCGCCCGACACCTTGTAGGAGTTCTGGTTGAACTTGCCGCCGGCATGCAGCTGGGTCATCACCACCTCGGCGGCGCTGATGCCCTCCTCCTCATGGATCGCGACCGGGATGCCGCGGCCGTTGTCGGTCACCGACACCGAGCCTTCGGCGTTCAGCGTCACCGTGACGGTGTCGCAATAGCCGGCCAGCGCCTCGTCGATGGCGTTGTCGACGACCTCGTACACCATGTGGTGCAGGCCCGACCCGTCATCGGTGTCGCCGATATACATGCCCGGCCGCTTGCGCACCGCCTCGAGGCCGCGCAGCACGGTGATGGAGCCGGCATCATAGGCCGCTTCGTCGTTCGGGATCGCAGAGTCCGACATACTTCTTCATCCGTTTCAATCGGCCAGCCGGGCCGTCACCCGGGCGTCGTCGACGCCGAGGTGATGGGCCCGGTCCCCGAGCGGCGCGAACAGCGCCGGATCGGTGCCGGTCATCCAGGCCTGGGCGCCGAGCGCCAGGATCTCCTCGTACAGCGCCGCCCGACGGGCCTCGTCGAGATGCGCTGCAACCTCGTCGAGGAGCAGCAGGGGCGGGGCGCCGCGTTCTCCGGCGAGCAGGCGGGCATTGGCAAGAATGATGCCGATCAGGAGCGCCTTCTGCTCGCCGGTCGAGCACTGCGCCGCCGGCATCGCCTTGGTCCGGTGGTGGACGGACAGGTCGCTGCGGTGCGGACCTTCCGTCGCGGCCCCGGCCGCGGCGTCGATGCGGCGATTATCGCACAAAAGGTTACGAAAAGCCTCTTCCGCATCGACCGCCGGCCGATCCCCGAGCCACGCCTCGATCCGGCCGTCGATGGCCAGCTCGGCACGGGGGAACGGCCCTTCGATCATCAGCGACTCGGCCCCTCGCAGCCGCGCCACCAGCTCGCGCCGAGCGGCGGCGACGGCGGTGCCGGCGGTCGCCATCGTGTCCTCCAGCGCCGCCAGCCAGGCCGGGTCGGGGCGGGGGGAATCCTTCAGCAGCCGGTTGCGCTCGCGCATCGCCCGCTCATAGGCGCCGAGCTGCCCGGCATGGTCCGGGTGAAAGCCGAACACCAGCCGGTCGAGGAAGCGGCGGCGCTGGCTGGCGGCGTCGCCGAACAGCCGGTCCATCTGCGGCGTGAGCCACACCATCGGCGCCCGGGCGCCGAGCGCCGTCTGGCTCTGCGCCGGCCGGCCGTCGATCTGTACGGCGCGGCGGCCCTCGCCGGGCTCCAGCCGGGTGCCCAGCGCGATCTCGCCGGTCGGCGTCAGCAGCCGGGCCGCCACCGCCCAGCCGGCGGTTCCCGTCGCCTGGCGGCGCGTCACCTCCGGCAGCGGCGCCCGGCGCAGGCCGCGGCCCGGCGACAGGAAGGACACGGCCTCCAGCAGGTTGGTCTTGCCGGCGCCGTTCGGCCCGGTCAGCACCACCGGGCGCGGATCCAGCTCGATCCGCAGCTGGCCGTAGCAGCGGAACTCGGTCAGCGTCAGGCGCGTCACCGCGATTCGGGCGGCCCCCGCTCCCGAGGTACGCCCGGATGAGGCAGCCGCCGCCTGCTCCGGCATGGGGTCCTGGGACATGTGGCTCAAGGCATCCGAAGCGGATGCTTCGCCCCAAATGCCCGCATTCCTCGGTTCAAGCCGTCACACCCGCATCGGCATCAGCACGTACAGCGCGCTGGAATCGGCGGTGTCGCGGACGATGGTCGGCGATCCGGCATCGGCCATGGCGAAGCGGGCGCCGTCGCCCTCGATCTGCTGGGTGATGTCGAGGAGATAGCGGCTGTTGAAGCCGATCTCGATCTTCGACGCCTCGTAGCTGACCTCGATCTCCTCGGTGGCGCTGCCCTGCTCGGCCGAATTGGCCGACAGCGTCAGCGACCCGTTCTCGATCGTCAGCTTCACCGCCCGGCTCTTCTCGGTCGAGATGGTGGAGACGCGGTCGACCGCCTTGGCGAACTCCTTGGCGTCGACCTCGAGGATCTTGTCGTTACCGCTCGGGATCACCCGTTCATATTCCGGGAAGGTGCCGTCGATCAGCTTCGAGGTCAGCACCACGCCGTCGCCCGCGGCGCCCGGCAGGGTGAAGCGGGTCTTGGTCTCGGACAGCTGCACCTCGACCGTCTCGCCGCTCTCGTCCAGGAGCTTGCGCAGCTCCATCACCGTCTTGCGCGGCACGATCACGCCGGGGATGGCGTCGGCGCCGTCCGGCAGCGGCATCTCGACCCGGGCCAGGCGGTGGCCGTCGGTGGCAACGGCGCGCAGCACCGGCACGGTCTCCGCCTTGGCCGCGTGCAGGTAGATGCCGTTCAGGTAGTAGCGCGTCTCCTCGGTCGAGATCGCGAATTTGGTCCGGTCGATCATCACCCGCAGGTCGCCCGCGGCGATGGTGAAGCGGTGGCTCAGGTCGCCGCCCGCCATGCTCGGGAAATCCTCGACCGGCAGGCAGCCGAGCCGGAAGTTCGAGCGGCCGGCGCGCAGCGTCAGCGACCCGCCGTCGGGGTTGGTCTCGATCTCGACCTGGCTGCCGTCCGGCAGCTTGCGGACGATGTCGTACAGGGTGTGGGCCGGGGCGGTGGTGCCGCCCGGCGCCTGGATCTCCGCCGGCACGGATTCGACGATCTCGAGATCCATGTCGGTGGCGGTCAGGCGCAGCGCGCCGCCTTCGGCGCGCAGCAGGATATTGGACAGGATCGGGATGGTGTTGCGCCGTTCGACGACGCTCTGCACATGGCTCAGGCCCTTGAGAAGGGCAGCGCGCTCGATGATCAGCTTCATCCCGATTCCACTTCGACGATGCCGGCCGCCGGACAGTTCATCGGGGCGGGCAGGGGCCCGGCCGACACGGCGGGGGCGCACTATAGCCGAAAGCTTGCGGCGGTGGCGAGAGGCAGGCGCAGGGCCGGACACGGCGCCGGCCAGATTTTCCGGCCGTCGGTCCGGACCAGGGTTCAGGCCGGGTCAGACCTGCAGCATGCGGCGCAGCAGCTCGACATCCTCGGCGAAGGAGCGGTCCTCGCTGCACAGCTCCTCGATCCGGCGCACGGCATGCATCACCGTGGTGTGATCCCGCCCGCCGAACTTGCGGCCGATCTCCGGCAGCGAGCGGGGGGTGAGCTGCTTCGACAGGTACATCGCCACCTGGCGCGGCCGGGCCACGGTGCGGGCGCGGCGGGCCGAATGCATGTCGGCGACCTTGATGTTGTAGTGCTCGGCGACCCGCTTCTGGATCTCGTCGATGGTGACCCGGCGGTCGGAGGCACGCAGCAGGTCGTGCAGCAGCTCCTGGGTCGATTCCAGGGTGATCGGCCGGTGCACCAGCTCGGCATGGGCGGTGATGCGGTTCAGCGCCCCCTCCAGCTCGCGCACGTTGGAGGTGATCTTGTGGGCCAGGAACTCCATCACCTTGGCCGGGATCTCGACCCGAGCCGTCTCCGCCTTGGCGTGCAGGATGCCCAGGCGCAGCTCGTAGGTGGTGGGGTGGATGTCGGCGACCAGGCCCCAGCCGAGGCGGGAGCGCAGCCGCTCCTCCATCCCCTCGAGGTCGGAGGGCGACTTGTCGGCCGAGATCACCACCTGGCGGTTCTGGTCCACCAAGGCGTTGAAGGTGTGGAAGAACTCCTCCTGGGTGGAGTCCTTGCCCGAGATGAACTGCACGTCGTCGATCATCAGCACGTCGACCGAGCGGAACATCTCCTTGAACGTCATCGTGTCCTTGAACCGCAGGGCACGGATGAACTGGTACATGAACTTCTCGGCGGACATGTAGAGCACGCGCCGCTCGGGATGCTTCACCCGGATGTGCCAGGCGATGGCATGCATCAGATGGGTCTTGCCCAGGCCCACCCCGCCATACAGGAACAGCGGGTTGAAGGTGACGCTGTTGGCCTCCGCCACCCGGCGGGCGGCGGCATGGGCCAGTTCATTCGGCTTGCCGACGACGAAATTGTCGAAGGTGAAGCGCTGGTCGAGCACCGCGCCGAACTCGGCCGCCGATTCGGGCGGGCGCTCATGTGTCGGCGCCGGCGACTCGGCGCGCGAGGCCGGCGCCGTTGCGGCCGGCTTGGCGGCGGCCGGTCGGGCGGCCAGCCGGTCGGGCACCACGATCACGTCGACGCTGTGGATGTCCGGGTTCTCGGAATGCCACAGGTTGCGGATGCGGTCGGCGTAATGAGCGGCGACCCAGTCGCGCATGAAGCGGGTGGGGGCGGCGATGCGGACCTCGCCGCCGTCGAGATCGACCACGACCACCGGGCGCAGCCAGCTCTTGAAGGCGCCCTCGCCCACCTCCTCGCGCATGCGGCCGCAGACCCGGGCCCATTGCTGCTCGATCGATGCGATGACTCCCCCCATCGACGACATGCTGCCTTCCGACCCCTCTTCGACTGCGGCGGCCGCGACGCGCTGCCTATCCACGACCCGGACTGTACCTGTTCCCACCATCAGCGGCACCCGATGTCCGATGCGCGGCTGCCATGCCCCAGAACTTCAAACTGTAATAATCACAGTATCACGACCGACGAGCAGGAACAATTCCTCGCAGCTACTTATGAAGTTGCGAAGTTGGTTAATAGAAACTGTACGAATATTGCTAAGGGACGCTCGCGGACTTCTGCCGGTCTTCGTGGTGAAGGCTGGTAGCCGGGCAAGTTGTGTCCTGAGGCGATCTTCAACCTGCCGATAGCAGGCGAACGACGATCATATGCAGGGTGGGCAAGGGCTGGCAACGGAACAAATCCGGACCATCCCAAAACGCAAAAAACGGTCCCGGACAGCGGCTGGTTGTGCCGCATCCCACCGTTCCCCTGGACATGAGAAAAGCCGTTCCGCGGCCGCCGCCGCGGAACGGCTTATCGGTGATCCGGGCTCAGAGAGCCTTGATGCGGCCGGACAGGCGCGACAGCTTGCGCGCGACCGTGTTCTTCTGCAGCACGCCCTTGGTGACGCCGCGATGCATCTCCGGCTGCGCCGCCTTGAACGCCTCGGCCGCGGCGGTCTTGTCGCCGGACAGGATCGCCGCCTCGACCTTCTTGACGAAGGTGCGGATGCGGCTGACGCGGTTGCGGTTGACCAGCGTACGGCGCTCGGTCTGACGGATGCGCTTCTCGGCGGACTTGTGGTTGGCCATTGTCGGTCCCAGTTCGGGCCAACGACGGCCCCAAGAAAAACGAGGGCGCTTGATAGTCCCTCCGCGCCCGGGCGTCAAGACGAGTCTCGACGCTGGCTGCGGCCGAGATGTGGACTGCGCGGTGGGGGTTGGCAAATCGGCCTTTGTGTTCTATATTTGTTCTCATGACGCTCAAACCGCCCGACATCGAAGAACTGGCCGACCAGCCGCGCAAGGGACGCGGCGCGGTCAGCAACCGCACCGGCCGCTTCGAGACCGCGACCCGACACCGGGTCGACGACGGCTGGGCGGGGCTGGCGCCGGAGGGTGAGGAGGGGGAACCGCCGCTGCGCACGCAGCTGCATGTCGACACCGCCCGCACCATCATCACCCGCAACGACTCGCCGGACATCATGTTCGACCGCTCGATCAACCCCTATCGGGGGTGCGAGCACGGCTGCATCTACTGCTTCGCCCGGCCGACCCATGCCTGGCTCGGCCTGTCGCCCGGCCTCGATTTCGAGACCCAGCTATTCTACAAGCCGGACGCGCCGGAGCTGCTGGAGGCCGAGCTGCGGCGCCCCGGCTATGTCCCGGCGGTGATGGCGATGGGCACCAACACCGACCCGTACCAGCCGATCGAGCGCGAGCTGAAGTTGACCCGCCGGGTGATCGAGGTGCTGTCGCGCTTCAACCATCCGCTCGGCATCGTCACCAAATCGGCGCTGATCACCCGCGACATCGACCTGCTGGCGCCGATGGCGGCCAAGGGGCTGGCGGCGGTCTGCATCTCGCTGTCGACGCTCGACCGCGAGCTGGCGCGGACGCTCGAGCCGCGGGCGGCGACTCCGCCGCGGCGGCTGGAGACGATGCGCCAGCTGACCCAGGCCGGCATCCCGGTGATCGTGCTGACCTCGCCGATGATCCCGGGCCTCAACGACCATTCGCTGGAGCAGGTGCTGGAGGCTTCGGTGAAGGCCGGCGCCACCGCGGCCGGCTGGACCCTGCTGCGGCTGCCGCTGGAGATCGCCGGCCTGTTCGAGGAATGGCTCAAGGCGCATGCACCGGATCGCGCCGGGCGGGTGATGTCGCTGATCCGCCAGACCCGCGGCGGCCGGCTCTACAAGTCGGGCTTCGGCGAGCGGCATCGCGGCGAGGGGCCGGTGGCCGACCTGATCCGCGCCCGTTTCAACCACGCCGTCCGCCGTCTCGGCCTCGACCGCAAGCGCTGGACGCTGGACATCACCCAGTTCTCCCCGCCGCCGCGGCCGGGGGATCAGATGAGCTTGTTCTGAGGGGGACATGTTGGCCACCGGTTTGACATCCCGCACGGCTCACCGCAGATTCATGGCATGACGACCGAACCTGAAAACCTCGTCATGGAGCTTCTGCGCGCCGTCCGTGCCGACGTGGCGGAGATGCGGTCGGAACAGCGCGAGCAGCGCGTCCGCCTCGCCGCGATCGAGCGGCATCTGGCACATCTGGAGCGCGACGGCGCAGAGTTCCGCGCCGAGATCGGCGGCCGGTTCGATCGCATCCATGACCGGATCGAGCGGCGCCTCGACCTTTCGGATCAGCCCGCCTAGCCACATTCGGGGACTGCAGGACGCTACGGGCTTGGCTCTTCCGCCCGCCGGCGCTATGCCCTGAGGCAGGAGGGGCGGAT
The DNA here is from genome assembly GCF_005938675.2 of Mycobacterium sp. KBS0706. GTDB lineage: Bacteria > Pseudomonadota > Alphaproteobacteria > DSM-16000 > Inquilinaceae > Inquilinus. Next base: position 163,814 of record NZ_VCCH02000001.1, on the reverse strand, counting down.
GCCGGATTGGAGTCTCGAGATCGAGTGCGGCGCGCCGGTGCGGAGCGTCGCCGGGCTGGACGAGGTCGGCCGCGGTCCGCTGGCCGGTCCGGTGCTGGCCGCGGCGGTGGTGCTGGTCCGGCCGCTCGATCCCGATCTCGCGGGTCTTATAGACGACAGCAAGGTGCTGACGGCGCAGCGGCGCGAGGCGCTGGTGCCGCGCATCCGGGCGGTGGCGCAGGTCGGCATCGGCTGGGCCTCGGTCGAGGAGATCGACCGAATCAACATCCTTCAGGCCAGCATGCTGGCGATGCGGCGGGCGCTGGACGCCTTGCCGGAGCGTCCCGACATCGCCCTGGTCGACGGCAACAAGGTGCCCGACGGGCTGTCCTGCGACGGCCGGGCGGTGGTCGGCGGCGACGCCCTGTCGCTGTCGATCGCGGCCGCCTCGATCCTGGCAAAAGTTGTGCGTGACCACGAGATGTTGCGTCTCTCTACCCATCATCCCGGCTATGGGTGGGAACGCAACGTCGGCTACGGGACACCTGAGCATGTCGCCGCGCTCGACCGGATCGGGGTCTGCGAACATCACCGCCGGTCGTTTGCCCCGGTGCAGCAGCGACTCGCCATAAGAGGCTGATTCAGACGGGGGATTGACGGCGACTCCGCGGCGAATCATCGTCGGCCTATGAGCGAATCACCCATCATCACCGAGCGCCTGCCGCCGGGCTGCCGGATCGTCCTCGGCGACTGCATCTCGGCGATGCGGTCGCTGCCCGCCGGCTCGGTCGATTGCGTGTTCGCCGACCCGCCCTACAATTTGCAGTTGGGGGGCGAGCTGCGCCGGCCGGATGAGAGCCGGGTCGACGGCGTCGATGCGGAGTGGGACAAGTTCAGCGACCTCGCCACCTATGACCGCTTCACCCGCGACTGGCTGGCCGCGGCGCGCCACGCGCTGAAGGACGACGGCACGCTGTGGGTGATCGGCACCTATCACAACATCTTCCGGGTCGGCGCCATCCTGCAGGATCTCGGTTTCTGGATCCTGAACGACATCGTCTGGCGCAAGTCGAACCCGATGCCGAACTTCCGCGGCACCCGCTTCACCAACGCCCATGAGACGCTGATCTGGGCCGCCAAGTCGCCCGACAGCCGCTACACCTTCAACTACGACGCCATGAAGGCGCTGAACGAGGAACTGCAGATGCGCAGCGACTGGACGCTGCCGATCTGCAGCGGCGGCGAGCGGCTGAAGATCGACGGCCGCAAGGCGCATCCGACGCAGAAGCCCGAGGCGCTGCTGTGGCGCGTCCTCCTGTCTTCTACCCGGGCGGGGGAGACGATCCTCGACCCGTTCTTCGGCAGCGGCACCACCGGCGCGGTGGCCAAGCGCCTGGGCCGCAGATTCATCGGCCTCGAGCGCGAAGAGGTCTATGCCCGTGTCGCCGCCCAGCGCATCGCCGCGATCGAGTCGCCGGCAGACCCGAGCGTGCTCGACACCTTGTCGAAGCGCCAGGCGCCGCGCGTGCCCTTCGGCTGGGTGGTGGAGCGCGGCATGCTGCAGCCGGGCGACCGGCTGTTCGACACCCAGCGTCGCTACGTCGCCAAGGTGCGGGCGGACGGCACGCTGATCGCCAGCAACAGCGAGGGCGACCATGCCGGGTCGATCCATCGCGTCGGCGCGGCGCTGCAGGGCGCGCCGTCCTGCAACGGCTGGACCTTCTGGCACTTCGAGGCGCAGCGCGATCGGCTGGCCCCGATCGACCTGCTGCGCCAGAAGATCCGCGCCGAGATGGCAGTGCATTGAGGCGGCCGGCGCCACCTCAACTCATTCCGTCAACCGGTTGTATTTCCTCAAGATCTCCCGCAACCGGTCATGCGGGATCGCATGCAGCGTGTTGCCGTCGCGGCCGGTCATGGTCTCGGCCGCGATCAGGGCGTTGACGATCGCCTCCTCGGTCGCCTGGGCGGCGGCCTCGATCAGACCGTCCATGGCGTCGTTCGGCAGCACCTGCACCAGCCGGCTGTCCCTGCGGCTGAAGGCGCCGGGATTGGCCGTTGAAAAGGCGAGGAAGATGTCGCCGCTGCCATTGGCGCCATAGCCGCCGGTGCGGGCGATGCCGACCGGCGCCCGCCGGGCCAGGCGCTTCAACTGGTGCGGCAGCAGCGGCGCGTCGGTCGCGATCACCACGATGATCGAGCCGGTGTCGCGGTCCGAGCCCAGGTCGGGCAGCAGGTCCGGGATCTCGCGCCCGACCGGCACGCCGGCGATCGTCAGATTCTTGCGGCGGCCGAAATTGCCCTGCACCAGCGCGCCGACGGTATGGCCGCCATCTTCAGGTGGGAGCTGACGCGAGGCGGTGCCCGTACCGCCCTTGAATCCGAACAGCGACATGCCGGTGCCGCCGCCGACATTGCCCTCCGCCACCGGGCCCGGCCGGGCGCCGTCCAGCGCTTCGACCGCGTGCTGCGCCGTGACGTGGAAGCCATTGATGTCGTTCAGCATCCCGTCATAGGTCTCGGCCACCACCGGCAGGCACCAGTAGAGGTCATGGGACAGCGGCGCCACCAGGCCGCGCCGGCCCTGCCACCCGATCACGGCGTCGCGCACGGTGCCGACGCTGTGGCTGTTGGTGATCATCACCGGCCCTTCCAGGAAGCCGGATTCCTCGATCCAGATCGTCCCGGTCATCTCGCCATTGCCGTTCAGCACGGCGGTGCCGGCGAAGACCGGGTCGAAGACGCGGGCGCGCGGCAGGATGGCGGTGACGCCGGTGCGGGCCGGCCCGCGCCCGACCTCCAGCTTGCCGTCGCCGGCGATGATGGTGGCGGTGCCGACCTCGACTCCCGCGATGTCGGTGATGGCATTGAGCGGGCCGGGCTCGCCATCGAAGGGAATGCCCAGCTCGCGGGCCCGTGGCTTCTGCGTCATGGTCGGCTCCTCGGTTCCTTCCGGGCTAGCGCGATGGTGCCGGGCTGTCCATGCCGGTCAGCCGGACCAGCCGCTTCGGCGCCACCTCGCGCCAGGCTTCGGCCACCAGCGCCTCGACCTGCTCGTCGTCGACCTGCGGCAGCGCGACGAAGGTCCAGACCAGCCGGCCCCAGCGTGCCGGGGTAAAGGCTTCGGGACGGGCCGCGAACAGCATCTCCTGGTGGTCGTGCGGCAGCTTCAGCACCGCCCGACGCTCCGCCGGGCGCAGCACGGCAAAGATCCTGCCGCCGACCCGAAAGGACGGCCGCTCCCAATGCGCCTCCTCCGCGACCTCCGGCAGGGCCAGCGCGGCCCGCCGGACCGTCTCCTCATCCGCCATCCCAGGCCTCCTTTCTCCCTGCGGGAAAGATGCGCGCCCGCACGATGGTTTGCCTGGAGAATGTTTGCGGCTATGCTGCCGGCCTCACAGCACCGTAGAGGCCTCGATGGATCGCAGCACGGACCGGCACTTCACCCGCCCCGTCAAGCTGCCTTCGTCGAGCCGTCATGCCTCTCCTTGCTGCCGAGTCGCTGTCCCACCACACCCCTGACCACCGTCCGCTGTTCGAGGATCTGACGCTCGCCTTCGGGGCTGAGCGGACCGGCCTCGTCGGCCGCAACGGTGTCGGCAAGTCCACGCTGCTGCGCCTGTTGCTCGGCGAGATCCCGCCGCAATCCGGCCGGATCCTGCGTCAGGGGCGCATCGGCCTGCTGCCCCAGGCCGTCCGGGTCGTGCCCGGCATGACCGCCGCCGACGCGCTCGGCATCGCCCCGGCCCTGGCCAGGCTCGACCGGCTGCTGGCGGGGGAGGGCAGCGAGGAGGACCTCGCCGCCGCCGACTGGACGGTGGAGGAGCGGGCGGCCGCGGCGTTGCCCAGGCTCGGACTGCCCGCCGATCTCGATCTGCGCCGGCCGCTCGGCACGCTGAGCGGCGGCGAGGCCACCCGCCTGGCCCTGGCCGGGCTGCTGGTCGACCCGCCGGACATGCTGGTGCTGGACGAGCCGACCAACAACCTCGATGCCGATGGCCGCGATGCCGTCTGCGCCCTGCTGGACAGCTGGCGCGGCGGCGCCCTGGTGGTCAGCCACGACCGCGGGGTGCTGCGTCGGATGGACCGGATCGTCGAGCTGTCCGGCCTCGGCGTCCGCTTCTATGGCGGCAACTGGGACGACTATCGCGCCCGGCGCGAGGCGGATGCCGAGGCGGCACGGCGCGACCTGGCCCAGGCCGAGCAGGAGGTGGCGCGGCTGGCGCGGGAGCGGCAGGCGGCGGTTGAGCGCAAGGCCCGCAGCGACTCCCGCGGCCGCAAATCGCGCGCCGGCGGCGGCCAGGCCAAGATCCTGCTGGACTTCAAGAAGGAAAAGGCCGGGCAGAGCCAGTCGCGCCAGACCGGCTTGCGCGATCGCCGGGAGGAGGGGGTCGAGACGGCGCTGGCCGAGGCACGGGCCGCGGTCGAACGGACCGAGACGCTGGCGGCCTCGCTGCCCTCGACCGGGCTGGCCGCCGGCACCTCGGTGCTTGCCTTCGAGCATGTCTCCTGGTCGCCGCCGGGCGCGGCCCTGCCGGTGCTGCGCGACCTGTCCTTCGCCCTGACCGGGCCGGAGCGGGTGGCGGTGACCGGGCCGAACGGCGCCGGCAAGTCGACGCTGCTGCGCCTCGCAGCCGGAGAGTCGGAGCCGGATGAGGGGCGGGTCCGCCGCTTCGGCGGCGGCATCGCCATGCTCGACCAACGGGCCGGCGGGCTGCAGCCGGATCGCACCATCCTGGAGAACTTCCGGACGATGCATCCGGATGCGACCAACAATGCCTGCCGGGCGGCGCTGGCGCGCTTCCTGTTCCGGGCCGATGCGGCGCTGCGCCGGGTCGGCGACCTCAGCGGCGGCGAGACGCTGCGGGCGGCGCTGGCCTGCGTGCTGGGCGGACCGCGGCCGCCGCGGCTCCTGATCCTGGACGAGCCGACCAACCATCTCGACCTCGACTCGATCGCGGCGATCGAGCGGGCAGTCGCCGCCTATGACGGTGCCCTGCTGGTGGCCAGCCACGATCCCGACTTCCTCGCCGCGGTCGGCATCGGCCGGGTCATCGCCCTGGACAAATAAGAAGCGGGCCCGAAGGCCCGCTTCCCCCGCACGCACTGAGAAGGCGGAGCTTAATCCAGCCCTTCGAACAGCGCGGTCGAGAGGTAGCGCTCGGCGATCGAGGGCACGATCACGACGATCTTCTTGCCTTCGTTCTCCGGGCGGGCGCCGACCTCGAGCGCCGCGGCCAGGGCGGCGCCGGAGGAGATGCCGGCCGGCAGACCCTCGAGCTTGGCGACCTGGCGGGCGACCTGGAAGGCGCGCTCGTTCGAGATCCGCACGACCTCGTCAATGATCTTGGTGTTCAGCACGCCGGGCACGAAGCCGGCGCCGATGCCCTGGATCTTGTGCGGGCCCGGGTTGCCGCCGGACAGCACCGGGCTGTCCTCCGGCTCCACCGCGATCGCCTTGAAGCTGGGCTTGCGTTGCTTGATCACCTCGGACACGCCGGTGATGGTGCCGCCGGTGCCGACGCCGGAGATCAGGATGTCGACGCCGCCGTCGGTGTCGTTCCAGATCTCCTCGGCCGTGGTCCGGCGGTGCACCTCCGGGTTGGCCGGGTTCTCGAACTGCTGCGGGATGATCGCGTTCGGGATGCTCTGAACCAGCTCCTCGGCCTTGGCGATGGCGCCTTTCATGCCCTTCGGGCCTTCGGTCAGGTGCAGCTCGGCGCCCAGCAGCTTCAGCATCTTGCGCCGCTCGACCGACATGGTCTCGGGCATGGTCAGGATCAGGCGGTAGCCCTTGGCCGCGGCGACGAAGGCCAGCGCGATGCCGGTGTTGCCCGAGGTCGGCTCGATCAGGGTGCTGACGCCCGGCTTGATCTTGCCCGACGCCTCCAGCGCCTCGATCATCGCCAGGCCGATGCGGTCCTTGACGCTCGACAGCGGGTTGTAGAACTCCAGCTTGGCCAGGATGTCCGCCCTGGCGTCATGGGCCTCGGCCAGCTTCTTCACCCGCACCAGCGGGGTCGCGCCGATGGTGTCGAGGATCGAGTCGTAGATCTTGCCTCGGAACTCGGTCTTCCCGGCGGTGGAAGAGGACATATTACTCTCCAGGGGCGTTAATTTGGTTGTTCAACATTTATACGCGCCGACCCTGGGGAAGGCCAGCCGCTCGGATCCGCGCCGGCCGGCTAGATCGAGAAGTCGACCGGGGCGGCCCGCTCACGCGGGATGCCCCTTTCACGCGCCTGGTTCGACAGATCCTCGATGGTCAGGGCGTCGAGCTTCTTGATCGCCTCTTCCTGCAGCTCCGCCCAAAGCGGGCGGACGATCTCCTGGCCCAGCCGGGATCCGGGCGGCAGGGCCTCCTCCTCGTCTGCGGCGGTTTCCAGCGACCGGATCGCGCGCACGATCTCGCCGACGGTGATGCGCCGGCGCTCCCGCGCCAGGCGGTAGCCGCCGCGCGGCCCGCGCACCCCGGTCAGGATGTCGACCCGGACCAGCTGCTGCAACACCTGCTCCAGATACCGGCGGGGGATGCCCTGTCGCTTGGTGATCTCGGCACTCTGCACCGGCGTGTCGACCGCGTTGTAGGCGATGTCGAGAACCGCCTCGATCGCGAACAGCATCTTCTTCGGCAGTCGGAACATCCCTTAGGCTCCCGTTCCGGTGGATCCATAGCCGCCCGTACCGCGGACGGTGGTGTCGAGATTCGGCCGCTCGTCCCAGGCGACGGTCGCGTGGCGGGCCACGATCATCTGGGCGATGCGCATGCCGCGGGTGATGGCGACCGGCTCGTCGCCATGGTTGATCAGCACCACCCCGATCTCGCCGCGGTAATCGGAATCGATCGTGCCGGGCGCGTTGACGATGGTGATGCCGTGCTTGAGGGCGAGGCCGGAGCGCGGACGCACCTGCGCCTCCCAGCCGTTCGGCAGGGCGATGGCGATGCCGGTCGGGATCAGCACCCGGCGCCCGGGCGCCACCGTCACCGGCTCCGCCACGGCCGCGAGCAGGTCCAGCCCGGCCGATTGCGCGGTGGCGGCGGCGGGCAGGGGCAGGTCGGTGCCGTGTGGCAGGCGGGTGACGGCGATGGAGACGGCTTCGGTCATCGGAATGGGCTCAGGCCTTCTCGAAGTGGCGGGCGATCGCCCCGGCCAGGCGGGTGCCGATATCGGCTTTGCTCAGCCGCGGCCAGGTCTGGGCGCCCTCGGCGGTGATCAGGTGCAGGATGTTCGAATCGCCGCCGAAGGCCTGTGTGCCGGGCGACACGTCGTTGGCCAGAATCCAGTCGCAGCCCTTGCGGGCGCGCTTGGCCTGGGCATGGGCGATCACGTCCTCGGTCTCGGCAGCGAAGCCGACCACCAGCGCCGGCCGGTCGGGGCCGGAGGCGCTCAGCGTCGCCAGGATGTCGGGGTTCTCGGCCAGGGCCAGGGCCGGTGGCCCGCCGGCGCCCTTTTTGATCTTCCGGCCTGAGGGCGCGGCGACGCGCCAATCGGCCACGGCGGCGGCGCAGACCGCGGCATCGGCGGGCAGGGCAGCGCGGCAGGCGGCCAGCATCTCGTCGGCCGTCTCGATCGGCACCAATGCGACGCCGTGCGGCGCCGGCTCGTGGGTCGGGCCGGTCACCAGCGTCACCCGAGCCCCGGCCTGGCGCAGCGCCGCGGCGATGGCGTGGCCCTGCTTGCCGGAGGAGCGGTTGGCGATGTAGCGCACCGGGTCGATCGGCTCGTGGGTCGGGCCGCTGGTGACGATGACGTGGCGGTCCTGCAGCGTCCCCCCGGTGCCGAAGCGGTCGAATTCGGCGAAATAGGCCTCGACGGCGGCGACGACCTCCAGCGGCTCGGACATGCGGCCGGGGCCGTATTCGCCGCAGGCCATCTCGCCCGGGTTCGGGCCGACCACGCGCACGCCGCGGCGCTGCAGCAGCACCAGGTTGTCGCGGGTCGCCGGATGGTCCCACATGCGGACATTCATTGCCGGCGCCACCAGCACCGGCTTGTCGGTGGCGAGCAGGGCGGTGGTGGCCAAATCGTCGGCCAGGCCGGCGGCCATGCGCGCCAGGATATTGGCGGTGGCCGGGGCCACCACCAGCAGGTCGGCGTCGCGCGACAGCCGGATGTGGCCCATCTCCGATTCGTCGGTCAGCGAGAACAGCGCGCCATAGACCTTGTCCTCGGTCAGGGCCGAGACGGCGAGGGGGGTGACGAACTCGGTCGCCGCCTGGGTCAGGATGCAGCGCACCCGGGCGCCGCGCTCGCGCAGGCGCCGGATCAGGTCCAGCGACTTGTAGGCGGCGATGCCGCCGGCGATGACCAGCAGGATGCGGCGGTCACGCAGCGTCAGCGTCACGGCAGGTCCCCAGGGGCGGCGGAGAGCGAATTACATCGCATGAATGTTCTTTAGGGCGCTCAGCCGGATTCGGCAAGCCCTACGATCACCGCTTGCGACGAAATGCGCGACAGGGGCCGTGAAATCCTACCCAAAGCCTCGGTTCATCATCCAGTCGACCGCGGCGATGATGGCGTCGCTCTCGGCGGCGAGATTCGTCACCAGCGGTCCCAGGCGATCTTTCGGAAGGCTGAGAGTGGCCAAGGTCATCAGGGAGAAGGCCTCGCCCTCAATCTCGAACACCGGATTCAACCGCTCGGCTTGCGGAAGCCTGGAGGTGGCCCGAGTCAGCGGGATGACCACGCGCCGCCGAGATTCCTGGAACAGACTCGACTGCAGCACGACCAAATAAGGGAATTCGGCCCTCGTCGTTCCGAGATTCCGATGCACATCAAACTGCGCCATCGGCGGCTTCAGATCTCGCAATACTCGTCGGCAGGCGACCCGAATCGAGCCTCGTGCTCATTCCAGAATCGCATCAAGGCATCGGTCTCCTCTTGGATTCGTCGGCGCTCGGCCTGTTCGATGGCAGTGAGGAGACCGGCTTCGGCAGCAGCCGACACATTGATCCCCATGGCCTTCGCCCGGGCCACGAGGTCGCTGTTCATGCTGCAGTTGACGGGCTTCTTCGGAGCATCTTCGCGATAGCGGGTGAGCATGTTGTCATCCAATCGATGCGCATATCTGACCAAAATCTATGCGCGAATCCGAGCTAATACAATCATCCAGCCTGGATTGTCCGATCCGAACCCTCAGATCCGCCAGCCCGTGTGGATCGCCGCGATGCCGGCCGACAGGTTGGTCCAGCGCACCCGCTCCAGCCCCGCGGCCTCGATTCGCTCGGCCAGGCTCGGTTGGTCGGGGAAGCGGCGGATGCTCTCGACCAGGTAGCGGTAGCTGTCCTCGTCCTTGGCCACTGCCTTGCCCAGGCGCGGGATCACGGCGCGGGAATAGAGGTCGTAGGCGCGGTCCAGGCCCGGCAGCACGATCTTGCTGAACTCCAGGCAGAAGAAGCGCCCGCCCGGCTTCAGCACCCGCCGCGCCTCGCGCAGCGCGTCGTCGATCCGGGTCACGTTCCGGAGGCCGAAGGAGATGGTGTAGACATCGACCGACCGGTCGGCGACCGGCAGCGATTCGGCGTTGCCGACCATGTGCAGGATCGGGCCGACCCGGCCGCGATCGATCGCCCGGTCGCGCCCGACCGCGACCATGCCCTCGGTCAGGTCGCAGATGATGGCGCGGGCGCCCTGGCCTGTGCTGTCCACGCCGGCGCGGTCGAGGAAGCGGAAGGCGATGTCGCCGGTGCCGCCGGCCACGTCCAGCAGGGTCTCGCCCGGGCGGGGCCGGATCGCCGCGATGAACTGGGCCTTCCACAGCCGGTGGACGCCGCCGCTCATCAGGTCGTTCATCAGGTCGTAGCGCTGGGCCACGCTGCTGAAGACGTCGTGGACCCGGTGGGTCTTCTCCGTCGGGTCGACTTCGGTGTCGCCGAACCAGCGGGACTCGGGATTGCGGGGCGCGTCGCTCATGGCCGGGACCATAGCGTCCGGCGCCGGGTCGTGCCAGTGTGCCGGCCATGCCCGAGCTTCCCGAAGTCGAGACCGTTCGCCGCGGCCTTGTGCCCGTCCTGGAAGGCCAGCGCCTGGCCCGCGTCGAACAGCGCCGCCCCGACCTGCGCTTCCCGCTGCCCGAGCGCATGGCCGAGCGGCTGACCGGCCGCCGCATCGTGCGCCTGGACCGTCGCGCCAAATACCTGCTGATCCATCTCGACGACGGCATGGTGCTCTTGATCCATCTCGGCATGTCGGGCCGGATGATGGTCAGCCAGGGCCGGCCGGAGATCGTCAGCCCGCACGATCATGTGGTGTTCGAGACCGAGGCCGGGTCGGTCGTCACCTTCAACGACACCCGCCGCTTCGGCATGATGGACCTGGTCAGCCAGAACGCGCTGCACGCCCACAAGTCGCTGGAGGCGCTGGGGCCGGAGCCGCTGTCGGACGAGTTCGACGCGGCTTATCTCGACCAGGCGCTGGCCCGCAAGATCACGCCGATCAAGGCGGCGCTGCTCGACCAGCGCGTGGTCGCCGGCCTCGGCAACATCTATGTCTGCGAGGCGCTGTGGGCGGCGCGCATCTCGCCTCGCCGGGTCGCCGCCTCGGTCGCCGGGGTACGGGCGGCGCGGCTGGTGCCGGAGATCAAGGCGGTGCTGCAGCGCGCCATCGAGGCCGGCGGGTCGTCCCTGCGCGACTATGTCCAGGTCGATGGCGAGCTCGGCTATTTCCAGCATTCCTGGTCGGTCTATGACCGCGAGAGCGAACCATGCCGCACGCCGAAGTGCCGGGGCACGGTGCAGCGCCTGGTCCAGTCCGGCCGCAGCACCTTCTTCTGCCCGGTCTGCCAGCGCTGACCGGGCGTTCGATCAATCCGATGCGGAGGACCGCTTCATGACCGCGAGCTACGAAACCATCCTGGTCGAGACCCGGGGCCGGGTCGGCCTGATCACGCTGAACCGGCCGCAGGCGCTGAACGCCCTGAACGACGCGATCTTCCGGGATCTCGCCCAGGCCCTGGCGGCCTTCGACGCGGATGACAGCGTCGGCGCCGTGGTCCTGACCGGGTCGGAGAAGGCCTTCGCCGCCGGCGCCGACATCAAGGAGATGGCGTCGAAGGACTTCATCGCCGCCTATCGCGGCAACCTGATCGAGAACTGGACCTGCATCACCAAGCTGCGCAAGCCGATCATCGCCGCGGTCGCCGGCTATGCACTCGGCGGCGGCTGCGAGATCGCGATGATGTGCGACTTCATCATCGCCGCCGACACGGCGAAGTTCGGCCAGCCGGAGATCAAGCTGGGCACCATCCCCGGCTCCGGCGGCACCCAGCGGCTGACCAAGCTGATCGGGCGGTCCAAGGCGATGGACCTGGTGCTGACCGGGCGGATGATGGATGCGGCGGAGGCCGAGCGGTCGGGGCTGGTCGCCCGCGTGGTGCCGGCGGCCGAGCTGCTGGCCGAGGCGGTGAAGGCGGCGGAGACCGTCGCCGGCTATTCGCTGCCGATCACGATGCTGGCGAAGGAGGCGGTGCACCGCGCCGACGAGACGCCGCTGGCCGAGGGCATCCTGTTCGAGCGGCGCCTGTTCCACGCCACCTTCGCCACCGAGGATCGCCGCGAAGGCATGGCCGCCTTCTCGGAGAAGCGCCCGCCGGCGTTCAAGCACCGCTGACGCGGGCATCGCCGATCCGGCACCGCCCGCACCCGCTTTCCCCTCATCCATCCCCCGTTCGGAGGACGCGCCGCCGATTGTGCGGCGCTATGCTGAACGCGATCATCTGGCGGCCGGTCGGGAACAGCCGCGGCGTTCGCACCTTCGGGCGGCGGTGGCCGACGGGCTGCTTGATCGGCTTTGCCGCCTTTCCGACTGAGGAGGGACCTGATGGCGGTGATAGACGGGGGCCAGTTCGCCGACACCCTGCACGGGACAGCGGACAACGACACGATAAACGGCCACGGCGGCAATGATACGCTCTATGGCGAGGCCGGAGACGACATTCTGAACGGCGACGGCAACGACTACGGCTCCGACGTGTTGGACGGAGGGGTGGGAAACGATGTCCTGAATGGGGGGGCCTATTGGGACACCCTGATCGGTGGTGCCGGCAGCGACACGTTGAACGGTGACGGTTACGACGACATCCTGACCGGCGATTCAGGGGCGGATCACCTGAACGGAGGAACCGGGGTCGATCGGGCCGACTACTCCAGCAGCTCCGCCGCGGTGAGCGTCAATCTGGCCACGCTGGCCGCCTCCGGCGGCGATGCCCAGGGCGACGTGATCGGCAGCGACATCGAGGACATCAGCGGCAGCACCGGCTTCGGCGACACCCTGACCGGATCCGCCGGAGCCAACGAGCTCTTCGGCTATGGCGGCAACGACCTGCTTTCCGGCGCGGCCGGCAACGACGTCCTCCGTGGCGGCGATGGCGACGACCGGGTGGAGGGCGGTGACGGTGCCGACAACCTCTATGGCGACGCCGGAGCCGATGTGGTGAACGGCGGCAATGGCGACGACAATCTCTGGGCCGATGCCGGCGCCGACCGGCTCAGCGGCGGCGCCGGCATCGACCGGTTGATCTACGACGGGGACGTCGGCGTGACCGTGACCATCGGCGGCACGGGCCATGGCGGTGACGCGGAAGGCGACATCGTCGGCGTCGATATCGAGGATGTGCAGGCCAGCGGCAGCGGTGGCAACACGGTGACGGGATCGGCTGCCGCCAACGACATCAGCGGCGGCGATGGAAATGACCGCCTCTCCGGCGGGGCCGGCGACGACGAGCTGTGGGGTGGGATCGGCGACGACGTCCTCAACGGCGGCGCCGGGGCGGACCAGTTGCAGGGGCGATCCGGCATCGACACGGTGGTGTATGGCGGCACCATCGGCGTCCAGGTCGTGATCGGGGGCGCCGGCACGGGCGGCGAGGCCCAGGGCGATCAGGTCGAGAACACGGTCGAAAACGTCCAGGGCACGGCCTATGCCGACAATGTGATCGGGGCGCTCGCCGACAATGTGCTCTCCGGCAACGGCGGCAACGACGTGCTCACCGGGCTGGACGGGAACGACACGCTCAACGGCGGCGCGGGCGACGACCAGCTCTGGGGCTGGACGGGTGCCGATCATCTGAACGGCGGCACCGGTGTCGACGAGGTCGTCTATCTCGGCAGCGATGCCGGGGTGACGGTCAACCTGGCGACCCTGGCCGCGTCGGGCGGGTTCGCGGCAGGCGATGTGATCGGCGCCGATGTCGAGAGCGTCGCCGGCAGCGATCTCGCCGACATCCTGACCGGATCGTCGGCCGCCAACGAACTCACCGGCTATGACGGCGCCGACCGGCTGAGCGGCGGCTCCGGCAACGACCTTCTTCGCGGCGGTGCCGGCGCGGACGTGCTCGACGGCGGCGCGGGCATCGACCTTGCCTCCTATTTCGACAGCAGCACCGGCGTGACGGCCAACCTGGCCGCCGGGGCCGGGACGGGCGGCACCGCGCAGGGCGACACCTACACCGGCATCGAGAACGTCAATGGCAGCCAGTTCGCCGACAGCCTGACCGGCAATGCCGGCGCCAACGCGCTGGCCGGCTATGGCGGCAACGACGTCCTCCGCGGTGGTGCCGGCGCGGACGCGCTCGATGGCGGCATCGGCATCGACACGGTCTCCTATTTCGACAACACCACCGGCGTGACCGTCAGCCTGGCCACCGGAACCGGGACGGGCGGCGATACCTATGCGGGGATCGAGAGCGTCAACGGCAGCCAGTTCGCCGACAGCCTGACCGGCAATGCCGGCACCAATGCGCTCGCCGGCTACGGCGGCAACGATATCCTCCGCGGCGGCGCCGGCGCGGACGCGCTCGACGGCGGCACCGGCACCGACCTCGTCTCCTATTACGACAGCGCCACCGGCGTGACGGTCAATCTGGACACCGGCACCGGGTCGGGCGGCGACACCTATGCGAACATCGAGAACGTCAACGGCTCCTCAGGCACCGACACCCTCACCGGCAACAGCCTGTGGAACGTCCTGAACGGCTGGGCTGGAAAGGACACGATGACCGGGCTCGGCGGCGCCGACCGCTTCGTCTTCACCGCCGCCTCGCACAGCGCGGTCGGGGCGAATGCCGACCGGATCACCGATTTCAGCCATGCCCAGGGCGACCGGATCGACCTGTCGGCGATCGACGCCAACACCGGCGCGGTTGGCGACCAGGCCTTCAGCTTCATCGGCAGCAGCCTCTACACCGGCGTTGCCGGCCAGCTCCGGTACTCCGTGGTCGGCGGCACCACCACCATCGCCGGCGACCTCAACGGCGATGGCGCCTCCGACTTCCACATCGTCCTGACCGGCGCTATCGGGCTCCAGTCCGGCGATTTCGTTCTGTAAACGAGAACGGCGGGCTGTGAGGCCCGCCGTTCTTCAAGATACCCGATTGGCTGCGCCTCAGTCGCGGCCCGGCCCGATCGCCCAGGCGCCGGGGCCGAAGGCGGTGACCATCAGCAGGCCGCCGGCGATGGCCAGGTTCTTCATCGCCATCAGCTGGTTCAACTGCATCTCGGCATCGGCCATGGTCCAGAAATGATGGACGATGACGATGGTCAGCAGAGTGAAACCGGCCATGATGAAGGCGGCCAAGCGCGAGAACAGGCCGAGGATCAGCAGGATGCCGCCGCCGAGCTCGACCAGGATGGTCAGCGCGGCGAAGAGCTGCGGCACCGGTAGCCCGTTGGAAGCGACGTAGCCGACGGTGCCCCCGAAGTCGGTCAGCTTGGCCCAGCCGGAGACGACGAACATGACGGCGAGGAAGATGCGGGCGAAGAATGCGAAGAAGGAAGAGAAGGCCGACATTTCACCATCCGGGTGAGTTGATTCGATGCTGTACTATGACATCAACCGCTTCGCCCGGATGGGGAAATCTGCATAAACAGTGTGTTGACCGATCCGGCCGTCAGCTCTTCACTTCGAAGCCGGCGCCGGTTGCGCGCTTCCACAGGTTGCGGTAGCCCAGCCGGGCATAGGTCAGCGGATGCGCCTTGGCCGGGTCCTGCTCGGCCTCCACCACCATCCAGCCGGTGTAGCTCTTCGGCAGCGCGTCGAAGATCCGCGGGAAGTCGATCATGCCGTCGCCCGGCACGGTGAACAGCCCGCCGATGACGCCGTCGAGGAAGCTCCAATCCTCGTCCAGAACCTTCTGCAGGACCTCGCGGCGCACATCCTTGGCGTGGACGTGGTTGATCCGGCTGGCATAGCGCCGGGCCAGCGCCGCCGGGTCGCCACCGGCCACGGTCATGTGGCCGGAATCGAGCAGCAGCCCGACCGACAGGCCGGTGTGCTGCATCAGCAGGTCGACCTCGGCCTCGCTCTGCACCAGCGTGCCCATATGGTGGTGATAGGCAAGCCGCACGCCGCGCTTGGCCATATGGTCGCCGATCGCCGTCAGCTTGCGGCCGAATTCCGGCCAGGCGTCCTCCGGCAGGGTCGGGCGCTGCGACAGCGGCGTGCCGCGGTCGCCATGCACTGCGCCAGAGGTGTCGCAGAAGACCATGACCTTGCAGCCGAGCGCGGCGAGCAGGGTCAGATGCGGCTCCATCGCCGCGATCTCCTCCTCGACCGAGCGGTCGAGCAGGTTGGCGCTGTACCAGCCGGAGATCAGGGACAGGCGGTGCGCCTCCAGGATCGGCCGCAGGGCGTCGGCCTGGCGCGGGAACTTGTTGCCCAGCTCGATGCCGGTGAAGCCGGCCTCGCGCGCCTCGAACAGGCAGGTCTCGAGCGGCGTCTCGCCGCCCAGCTCCGGCAGGTCGTCGTTGCTCCAGGCGATCGGGTTGGTGCCGAGGGTGACGGTCATCGCGGCGGTCTCGTGCGGTCGGTTGGTGGATGGATCAGGCGGAGCGCCCGGTGACGGGATGGCCGGCCAGCTGCTGCTCGTAGCCGGCACGGGCCAGGCGCACCGGGTCGCGGTCGGAGACCTCGGGGACGGCCACGTCCCACCAGGCGCCGCCGGCCTCGGTCGTCACCACCGGGTCGGTGTCGATGACGATGACGCTGGTCTGGTCGGTCGCCTTGGCCCGCAGCAGCGCGCCCTCCAGCTCGGCGACGCCGGCCACCTTCTCCGACGCCGCGCCCATGCTGGCGGCATGGGCGGCGAAGTCGATCGGCTGGGCACCCGCGATGTCGCGGAACAGATTGTTGAAGGAGGCGCCGCCGGTCGCGTTCTGCAGCCGGTTGATGCAGCCGAAGCCGCGGTTGTCGAGCACGACGATGGTCAGCTTGACGCCCTGCTGCACCGCGGTCGCGATCTCGGAGTTCATCATCATGTAGCTGCCGTCGCCGACCAGCACATAGACCTCGCGGTCCGGCTGGGCCAGCTTGACCCCGAGCCCGCCGGCGATCTCGTAGCCCATGCAGGAATAGCCGTATTCCAGGTGGTAGCCGCCCGGCGCGTCGGTGCGCCACAGCTTGTGCAGCTCGCCCGGCAGGCCGCCGGCCGCGCAGACCACGACCGCGCCGCGCCCGGCAGCGCGATTGACCGCGCCCAGCACCTGGGCGTCGGAGGGCAGGGGCGCGTTGCTGGCGGCGGTGGCGCGGTCGACCGAGGCGGTCCATTCCGCGATCAGCCCCTTCGTCCGGTCGGACTGGGCCTTCGGCGCGGTCCAGGAGCCCAAGGCCTCCGACAGTTCGTCGAGGCCGCGCCGCGCATCGGCGACCAGCGGCAGGGCGCCGTGCTTGCCGGCGTCGAACACGGCGGCGTTGAGCTGGATCAGTGTCCGCCCCGGCGCCCGGAACAGGGCGCGGGAGCCGGTGGTGAAATCCGGCAGCCGGGTGCCGACCGCCAGCACCACATCGGCATCGACGGCCAGGGCATTGGCGGCGCTCGAGCCGGTGACGCCGATCGAGCCGGCATTGGCCGGATGGTTCCAGGCCAGGCTGCCCTTGCCGGCCTGGGTCTCCGCCACCGGCAGGCCGTGGCGCTCGGCGAAGCCGGCCAAGGCTTTCTCCGCGCCGGAATAGAGCACGCCGCCGCCGGCGATCACCAGCGGCCGCTCGGCCCGCTTCAGCGCCGCGACGGCCTGGGCCAGCTCGGCCTCGTCCGGGCCGGGGCGGCGGATGCGGTGGATCTGGTCCTCGAAGAACCAGGCGGGGAAGTCATAGGCCTCGGCCTGCACGTCCTGGCACAGGGCCAGGGTCACCGGCCCGCATTCGGCCGGGTCGGTCAGGACGGCCAGGGCGCGGGGCAGGGCGGTCAGGATCTGCTCCGGCCGGGTGATCCGGTCGAAATAGCGCGACACCGGGCGGAAGCAGTCATTGGCGCTGACCGTACCGTCGCCGAAATCCTCGACCTGCTGCAGCACCGGGTCGGGCCGCCGGCTGGCATAGACGTCGCCCGGCAGCAGCAGCACCGGCAGCCGGTCGACATGGGCCAGCGCCGCCGCCGTCACCAGGTTGGTGGCGCCCGGCCCGATCGAGGTGGTCACCGCCATCATCCGGCGCCGGAACTTGGCCTTGGCGTAGGCGACCGCGGACAGGGCCATCGCCTGCTCATTGTGCGCCCGCAGCGTCGGCAGCTGCTCGTGATGGGCGTACAGCGCCTCGCCCATGCCGGCGACGTTGCCGTGGCCGAAGATCGCCCAGCAGCCGGCGAACAGCCGCTCGCGGCTGCCGTCCTCCGCCTCGATCCACTGCGCGGCGAGGTGGCGCACCAGGGCCTGCGCCATGGTCAAACGCACGGTTCCCATCCCTATCGCTCCTTCAGGCCGCGGCTTGCGCTGCGGCGCGGGCATTCTCCCAGGCGGCGATCAGGCTGCCATAGCTGGCGGCCATCCGTCTCACCGCTTCGTCGTCGTCGATGCGCCCGGCGATCCAGTCCTCGGCGGCGCGGCCGAAGATGGTGCGGCCGACCGCGAAGCCGCGGCACCAGGGCTGGCGCGCGGCCAAAGTGAAGGCAGCCGTCAGCTCCTCCTCCGGCGCCTCCAGCCCCAGCAGCACCACGCCGCGGCAATGCGGGTCGCGCCGGGCGATCACCTCCTGGATCGCCGCCCAGGCGGCCTCCGAGGGCGGCGGCGGCAGCTTCCACCAATCCGGATGGATGCCGATGCCGTAGAGATGATCCAGCGCCCGGGCCACGGTGCGGTCGTCGGCCGGCATCGATTTCGGTGGGATCACCTCGATCAGCAGCTCGTGCCGGGTGGCACGGCTGGCGTCGAACAGAGCCAGCAGCTGCCGGTCCTGCTCGGCCTGGATCTGCGGCGGGTCGTCCGGGTGGTATTGCACCAGGCATTTCACCACATGCTCCAGCGGCCATTCCCGCAGAGTGACGCCGACATCCGGCCCGCCTTCGAAGCGCAGGGGGCGCGACCCCGGCAGCTCGATCGGCCGGCCGATCCAGGCGCCGGTGCCGGCGGCGGCGAACAGCGCCTCGCTGCCCAGCCGCCCGTCGATCAGCACGCCGAAGCCGGGCCGGTCGCCATGCGCCTGCTTCGCCGCCTGCCAGGCCAGCAGCTTGAACTCGCCGATCCGCTCCGGGTCGACGCCGTGGCGCGCGACCATCTCCTCCAGCTGGGACCGGTGATCGAAGGCCATGGCATGGACCTCGGGCCAGTCGCGGATCCGGGTCGTCGCCCAATGCACCTGGTTCAGGGCGGGATCCTCGCGCAGCCGGTGATGGGCGCTGCCCTCGGCCAGGAACTGCGACAGCTCCGCCCAGCTCGGGTAGGACGGGGCACAGCCATGGCGCGACACGGCGAAGGCGCCGCAGGCATTGGCATAGCGGCAGGCGGCCTCGACCGGCTCGTCGCGCAGCCAGCCGCGCAGGAAGCCGGCCATGAAGCCGTCGCCGGCGCCCAGCACGTTGTAGACCTCGACCGGGAAGCCGGGGCCTTTCACCCCCTGCTCGATGTCGTCCGGGATCGCGCCGGGGAACACGACGCAGCCCATCGGCCCGCGCTTGACCACGATCGTGGCGGCGCTCAGTTCCCGCACCCGGCGCAGCGCCGCCAGCGTGTCGGTGGCGCCGCCGGCGATGTGGATCTCCTCCTCGGTGCCGACGATCAGGTCGCACTCGGGCAGGATCGCCTGCAGATGGGCGCTGACGGCGGAGCTCTCGACGAAGCGCTCCTCACCCAGCCCATGGCCGGTCAGGGCCCACAGCACCGGGCGGTAGTCGATGTCCAGCACCACGCGGCGAGCATGGGCATGGGCCAGCCGCATCGCCTTCCGGCTCATCGCCGCGACGCCGGGGGTGGAGAAATGGGTGCCGGTGACGACCACCGCCTTGGCCGAGGCGATGAAGGCCTCGTCGATGTCGTCCTCGGACAGCGCCATGTCGGCGCAGTCCTCGCGATAGAAGATCAGCGGGAAGGTGTGGCGGTCGCGGATGCCCAGGATCACCAGCGCGGTCAGGCGCTGCGGATCGCTGATAACATGGCTGGTGTCGACGCCTTCGGCCGCCAGCTGCTCGCGGATGAAGCGGCCCATATGCTCGTCGCCGACCCGGGTCAGCAGCGCGGTGCGCAGGCCCAGCCGGGCGCCGCCGACCGAGATGTTGGTCGGGCAGCCGCCGACATATTTGGCGAAGGACGCCATGTCCTCCAGCCGGCCGCCGACCTGCTCGCCATAGAGGTCGACCGAGGACCGGCCGATGCAGATCACGTCGAGCACAGGCTCAGCCATGACGCGAGACTCCCGCCGGGCGCCAGAACTCGGCCTTCTCGTCCATGGTCCAGCGATGCTCCTCGGTGAACTCCGGCACGGTGTAGGGGTTGCCGGCCAAGTGCCGGATCACCCAGGCGTAGTACATGCCGTAGCCAGGCGCCGCGCATTGTGCATGGTCGAAGCCGTCGAAGATCTTGATGGTGTCGTTGGCGCGTACCTTCAGCACCGTCTCGCCCAGCTCGGCATGGCCGTAACCGCGCGGATCGGTGAAGCGGTAATGATAGATCTCCGGCTGCGGATGGTGGTGCGGCGGATAGCTCGACCAGCGGCCGGGGAAGGTCACCACCTCGCCCAGCACCAGCTCGGCATTCGGGTCGCTGTTGCGCAGGTCGAAGATGGTGCGGACATAGCGGTAGCAGGCGTCGTCGACCTGGCCGCGGCCGCGGTGCTCGTTCGGCACGTCCGCCGGCCCGAAGACACGTGACGGGAAGGGTTTGGCGTTCTTCGTCTCGTAGACTGTGAACTCCGCCTCGGTCTCGGCAGAAAGCCGCACCCGTGCGCCGGTCGCGACATGCACGGCGCTGGCCGATTCATCGAACAGCGACGCGCGGGAAAAGTGCACAGACCGGTTATCGACGGTGACCTCGGCGGTGCCGGACATCAGCAGCCAGGCGGTCTCGTTCGCGGTCTCGATCTCGCGGCTCTCGCCCGGCGCCAGCTTCAGCACGGCGACGGCAATGCCGGTGTCGTCCTCGGGCTCGTCGAAGCGGGTGATCTGCGTCAGCCCCGGGCCGAAGCCGCCGCGGTGGCCGGTCAGATGGCGGGTCATGGGCTGTCCTCCCGAACTCTATTTCGGTCAAATAGAACAAATATTCCATTTGACTGCAACCTCGGAATTCTGATTTTTCTGTCGCAGCAGGCCGTCGCCGGGCCGATGATCCAGCGCGTCGCGAGGGAGAGGACTCATGCTCAAGATCTGCCAGTTCGGTGCCGGACGGATCGGGAAGATCCATGCCGACAACATCGCCCGGAACCCGCGGACCCAGCTGGTCGCCGTGGTCGACGTGCACCACGAGTCGGCCGAGGCGCTGGCGAAGCAGCACGGCGCTGTGGTCGGCGACGGTCTCGCGGCGCTGGACGGCGCCGACGCGGTGGTGATCGCCAGCTCGACCGACACCCATGCCGACCTGATCGAGGCAGCGGCCAAGGCCGGCAAGGCGATCTTCTGTGAGAAGCCGATCGACCTCGACAGCGCCCGGGTCGAGGGCTGCCTCGACATCGTCGCCCAGTCCGGGGTGCCGCTGGCGCTCGGCTTCAACCGGCGCTTCGACCCCAGCTTCGAGGCGGTCCATGCCGGCATCGCCGAGGGCCGCATCGGCAAGGTCGAGCTGGTGGCGATCACCAGCCGCGACCCCGGCCCGCCGCCGGCCAGCTACATTCGCGTCTCTGGCGGGCTGTTCCGGGACATGATGATCCATGATTTCGACATCGCCCGCTGGCTGCTGGGCGAGGAGCCGGTGGAGCTCTACGCGACGGCCAGCAACCTGGTCGACCCGGCGATCGGCGCCGAGGGCGACGTCGACACCGCGGTGGTGACGCTGAAGACCGCGGGCGGCGCCATCGCCCAGATCTCGAACAGCCGCCGCGCCGTCTACGGCTACGACCAGCGGGTCGAGGCCTTCGGGTCACTCGGCATGCTGCGGGCCGAGAACCGGGCCGCGACCACGGTGGAATACGCCAGCGCCGATGGGGTGGTGCGGGACAAGCCGCTGCATTTCTTCCTGGAGCGCTATGCCGATGCCTATCGGCGCGAGCTCGACGACTTCATCGACGCGGTGCTGGAGGGGCGGGCGCCCCGGGCCGGCGGCGAGGATGGCAAGCGCGCCCTGCTGCTTGCCGACGCCGCCTGGGAATCGGTCAAGACCGGCGTTCCGGTGCGGCTGTCGCGCTGAGTCCATCTCGAATTGTCCTGCGAAAGATTCTCTCCGACTCCGGCGGAACGCCTATGGTCAAGGCGCTCGGCCTGAGGTTATAGTTCGCCCGGGTGTCTTCTGTAGGCTCGGCTGAGGGGTAGAGAGACGTTCTTCGCCCGCGGGTGGTCGTCACGCGCGGGCTGGTTGTCTCTAGGTAACGAATGGTCGTCTCGACAAAAACGTTCAGACCGTCCAGCACCGGGGAAAATCCGGTTGCGAGCGGACAGATTCTGGTTTCCGCTCGCGGAAGCCGCACCCTTGGTCCTGGTGCAGCACTTTCTCTTGGAGTTTCAGTTCAATGATGAACCGACGTCATCCGCCGCGCGTCGGAGGCGGCGAATATCGCCGTGACGTGACGGCAGTGGTCAAGTGGTTCAACCCGACGAAGGGCTTCGGCTTCGTCCAGGTGACGGACGGTTCGCCGGACGCGTTCCTGCACGCCTCGGTCGTGGAACAGTCCGGCCATCGCGAGATGTATGAGGGCACGAAGATCGTCTGCGATATCGCGGAAGGTCAGAAGGGCCCGCAGGTCGCGGTGATCCATCGTGTCGAAGAGCTCGGCGCTCCGCCGGCCGGCGGAGCCGGCGCTGGTGGTGGCTTCCGGCCCAACCGCTTCGGCGACCGCGGTGATCGCGGCGGCTTCGGCGGTGGTGGCGGCTTCGGCGGCGGCGGTTTCGGCGGCGATCGTGGCGGCTTCGGCGGCGACCGCGGCGGCTTCAGCGGCCCGGCGACCGAGGTCGAGGGCACGGTGAAGTTCTTCAATGCCGAGAAGGGCTTCGGGTTCGTGACGCCGGATGACGGCGGCAAGGACGTCTACGTCGCCTCGCGCGCGCTGCAGAAGGCCGGCCTGCCGAGCCTGAACAGCGAGCAGCGGGTCCGGCTGACGGTCCGCATGGGCCAGAAGGGCCCGATGGCGGAAGCCGTCCAGCTGCTGTGACGACGGACACGGCCCGGGGGCGACCCCGGGCCGTTGCCTTTCGTGGCCGAGTCCCGCTCCGCCCCATCCGATCGCGTGCCTGACGATAAATCAGGGCCGCGCGCGAAATTCACGCGCGAACTGCCGGCGGTGCGACGCCGGGCGCTGATCGAAGCCACGGCCCGATGCCTGGCCGAACGCGGCCATGCGGCCACGTCCGTGCGCGAGGTGTGCGCCCGTGCCGGCGTGTCGCCCGGCTTGGTGCGCCATTATTTCGGCGGCATCGACACCCTGATCGCCGAAACCTACCGATCCATCGGCAGCCATGTCGCCGAGACGCTGGCGGTCGCGTTGGACGCGGCGGAGCCGACGCCCGAGGCGCGGTTGCGCGCCTTCATCGATGCCAGCTTCCGGCCGCCGGTGCTGGACCCCGACCTGCTGTCACTCTGGCTGTCCTTCTGGGCGCTGGTGCGCCGCGACGAGGCGATCCGCCGGATCCACCGCGATGTCTACGCCGCTTATCGCCAGCGTCTGGAGGGGCTGATCGTCGCCGCAGCCGAAGCCCGGTCGCGCCGGGTCGACGCGGCGCTGGCGGCGCTGGCCTTCACCGCCATGCTCGACGGGCTGTGGCTCGAGCTCTGCCTGGACCCTTCCGTGTTCACGCCGGAGGACGCCGTCCGCATCGCCAATGGCTGGGTCGACGGCCTCCTGTCCGGCAACGCCATGGGGCTGGCGGCGGACGGTGCCTAGGCGTCTGCGCCGCTGCCTTCGCCCCGCAGCAGCGCCCGGTTCTCGCGCATAAGCCGGACGATGCGCTCGATCACGGCGCGCACCGCGGGGTGGCGGCGCTCGTCCTGGTGCAGCACCAGCCATTGCTGGTGGCGCAGATCCTCGATCTCCTGCAGCCGCTGGAGCTCCGGATCGGCGTCGCCGACGAAGCAGGGCAGCACCGCCCGGCCGACGCCGCGGCGCAGCAGGTCCAGGATCAGGCGGGGATCGTTGCCCCGCACCACGGTGGCGGCGGCGTGCCGCTCCGCCACCCAGCGGGCGGAGGGGGTGACGGCGCCGTCGCCGGTGACGCCGATCCAGCGCTGCTCCAGCGCATCACCGCGCCGGCCATAGACGGCGAAGGCTACGTCGCCGGTCCGCCGCCCCGCCAGCCACGGCTCTTCCGGCCGGCGGTTGCGCACGCCGATATCGGCTTGGCCGCGGGCGATGTCGAGCCGGGCGTTGGCGGCGACGAAGTCGATCGTCCAGGGCTCGCCGGGCGACCACAGCGCGTCGATGTGCCGGGCCAGGAACCAGGAGGTCCAGGTCCCGGCCGAGATCCGCACGGTGCGGCGCGGCGACAGGCCGTCGCGCCAGCGCTCGATGCCGGTGGCGGCCGCCTCCATCTCCTCGGCCTGGGCCAGGAACTGGCGCCCCGGCTCGGTCAGCCGGTAGCCCAGCCGCTCCCGCACGAACAGGCGCTGGCCCAGGCTGCGCTCCAGCGCCGTCATCCGGCGCCCCAGCGTGGCCGGGCTCGACCCCGCCTGGCGGGCCGCGGCGCTCAGCCCCTCGCCGCGGGCCACGGCCAGGAACAGATGGATGTCCTCCCAGTCTACCGAGCTTTTCATTTCTGCAACGCTTGTTTCAATGCTGTCTGTTCCAGGGTTGGACCATAGCCGATAGCCTTTCTCTGGTTGATCCAAATTCTTTTCGATGATGAAAAGGTAGGTGCCATGACTGACCGACCCGAACCGGCAATTCGCCTATGGGATGGGCGCGAGGTGCCGCGCCTCGGCCTCGGCTGCTGGGCGATCGGCGGCCCGTTCTTCGCCGGCGACACGCCGCTCGGCTACGGCACGGTCGACGATGCGGAATCGACGGCGGCCATCCGCTGTGCCGTCGATCTCGGCATCCGGTTCTTCGACACCGCCGACGTCTACGGCGCCGGCCATTCCGAGGAGGTGCTTGGCCAGGCCCTGGAGGGTCACGACGAGGTCGTGATCGCAACCAAGCTCGGCAACCGCTTCGATCCGGTGACAAAACAGATGGCTGGCAGCATCGCGGATGGCGATCTGCGGCAGGAGACGCGCAGCGCAGTCGAGGCGTCGCTGCGCCGGCTGCGCCGCGACCGGATCGACTTGGTGCAATTGCACCTGAACGACGTGGCGGTCGAGCCGGCCGGCGAGGTGTTCGACGAGTTGGACCGGCTTCGCGCCGCGGGTGTCATCGGCGCCTATGGTTGGAGCACCGATTTCCCGGATAGGGCTGCGGCCTATGCCGGGCGGCCGGGCTTCGTCGCCGTACAGCACGGCATGAACCTGTTTTTCGACGCACCCGGCCTGCTCGGAGCGGTCGAGGCGCATGGCCTGATCTCGATCAACCGCTCGCCGCTGGCCATGGGGCTGCTGACCGGCAAGTTCGCGGCCGGGCAGGCGCTGCCGGCGGACGACGTCCGGTCCAACACCTTCGGCTGGATGGACTATTTCAAGGATGGCCGCGTGGTGCCCGGCTTCGCCGAGCGGCTGGATCGGATTCGGCACCTGCTCACGGCCGGCGGCCGCAGCCCGGCCCAGGGGGCACTTGCCTGGCTCTGGGCCAAGTCGCCGCGGACGCTGCCGATCCCCGGCTTCCGGTCAGTGACGCAGGTGCGGGAGAATGCGGGTGCACTGGGGAAAGGGCCGTTGCCGGACGACGTCATGGCCGAGATCGAGCGGCTGGTCGACCGCCCGCCGGAGGGCGCGGCGCGGGCGCGGTGAGGATCAGAGTCCTCGCGCGAATAGAATATTTTTCGCGACGATCGGATTTCTGCGGCGGCGGTTCCTAACTATACTCGATGCCGAACATTACTCGGATTCGGTGCTTGGATGGCGCTTGCCGCCGCTGCTTCGATCGTCTGGCTGAGCGTGTGCGCGTCACCGCCGGCCGGGGCCAGCCTCAGCCGGGTGTCCGAGGACATGGCCGGGGCCCGGCTCGTGCTCGCGATCTCGCCGGACCGGCCGGCGTGTCCCGCACTGGCCCTGCCGGTCGGCGCCGCCCGCGTGCGGTGGCTCGGGTTCGAGCCTGCCTCGCAGGACCGCAATCCGGTGATCCGGCTCATCGGGCCTGTGCCGGCCGCTCCGGACGACCCGATCGCGATCTCCGAGATTGAGCTCGATGACGGGCACGCCTCGGCCTCCGGTCCCATGCTGCCGGTCGGGCCGGACCTGCTCGACCAGGCCAGGCCGCGCGCCGTCGGGCGGGCGGTGCTGCGTCGGGCCGCTCCGGGGACCGTGGCGGTGGAGTGTGCGGCCGGGACGGCGGCGGGTTCGGCCATCGTGGAGCTGCCCGGCCATCTCCCGCGTGGCGCCCGGCTGGACCTGGCGGCCGAGTACGACGCGGACACGCCCTTTGATATTTCCCTGGGCAGTGAGGCGCCGATCGGCCGCCTGCCGCCGGGCACGGGACAGCAGGAGGTCGTCCCGCTTGCGGGCGATCGGGATGCTCGGGTCGCGGCGACCCTCCGCTGTCCGGAGGGGTCGGCGCGGATCTCGCTTCGCTCCCTCCGGCTGCGCGGGGGCGAGGACCGGCCGGTGCCGCTGTCGACTTGGGCCTGGCGTCCGGCGCAGTGGCGGGACGATGGCGACGGCCTCATCGCCGCGGCGCGGGATCGCGGGCTGGACCGGATCTTCATCGGCCTCGACATCCGCGACGGCGCCGTGGCGGATGCCGGCCGGCTGCGATCCTTCCTGCAGGCTGCCCGCGCCGCGGGCCTGTCGGTCTGGGCGGTCGAAGGGGACCCGGCGGCCATCACCAAGGCGGGCCGGCCGCCATTCCTGGCGCGCACGCGGGCGATCGCGGCCTTCAACCGCGGCTCACCGGCCCTGGACGGAATCCAGTACGACATCGAGCCCTATCTGCTCGCCGGCTGGCCGCTCGACCGGGCCGCCGGCATCGCCGCCTATCTCGGCACGCTGCAGCGGCTGAAGCGAGAAGCTGCCGGCCCGGTCGAGGTGGTCCTGCCCTTCTGGTGGCTCGATATGCCGGAGATGGCCGGTTCTCTCGACCGGCTCGCCGCGGCGGCGGACCGCTTCGCCGTCATGGCCTATCGCACCAGGCCGGACGAGATCGTCGCCGCCGCCGAAAGCGCCCTGGCCTGGGCTGGCGCGCACGACCGGCCCATGACCGTCGCGCTGGAGGCCGGGCCGCTGCCGGATGACCGCGTCCAGTCGTTCCGCCCGGCCGCGGAGGGCGAGCTGTGGCGAGTCACGCTCGACGGCCGTCGGATTCTCGTTCTGCTCGACCGGCCCCGCGCCAGTCCGGCGGGGCAGGCCTATCGCCGCCGGGGCGACCACCGGCTGCCCGCCGGCCGGCTCAGCTTCCTCGGCGACGCCGCGGCGCTGACGGCGGCGATCGACCGCATCCGGCCGGTCCTCTCCGTCTGGCCGGCCTTCGCCGGCATTGCCGTGCACGGGCTGCTCGACAGCCCCCGCAAGGAGCCCTGAGCCACATGTCGCCTGCCAAGCCGAAGATCCTGGTCGTGGATGACGACGAGCTGCTGCGCGACCTGCTCGAGTTCAAGCTGCGCAGCCGCGGCTATGAGGTCGAGCTGGCCGAGGATGGCGAGGCGGCCCTCGAAGTGGCCTCGGCATCGCCGCCCGACCTGATCGTGCTCGACGGCATGATGCCCGGCCTCGACGGCTTCCAGGTCCTGCAGCGGCTGTCCGACAGCGGCGTGACGTGCGACGTTCCGGTGATCATGCTGACCGCGCGCCGGCAGGAGCAGGATGTGGTGGCCGGCCTGTCGCTCGGCGCCCATGACTATCTGGTCAAGCCGTTCCTTCCCGACGAGCTGGTGCTGCGAATCCAGCGGATTCTGCGCAATCGCCAGAGGCCGTCGTGACGCCAGGCCGCGGTGCCTGCGCCGCCATCCTGCTCGCGCTCGCATTGACCACCGCCGCAATTCCGGCCGCCCGTGCGGCCACGGCCGAGGAGCTGTACAAATCGGCGCTGGAGGCGCGCCGGGCCAATGATTTCGACCGCGCCGTCCAGCTCCTCACTGAGGCCCGGACGATGGCGCCGAAGGACGCCGACATCCTGCTGCTGCTCGGCCAGATCCAAGGTTTCCAGCAGCGCTACGACCTGGCGCTCGACACGCTCGGCCAGGCGCAGGCGCTGGCGCCGGATTATGCCGATGTCCGGCTCGCCATCGCGCGGATCCGCAGCTACCAGGGCCGCTATGCCGAGGCGGCGGCGGAGGTCGATGCCGTGCTGGCGCGGGACCCGGGCAATGCCGAGGCGCTGGCCCTCAAGGGCCGCATCGCCCTCTACCAGAACCGGCTGGACGAGGCCGAGGGTGCCTATCGCGCCGCCCGGGACGCGGCCCCGAATCTGGCCGACCCGCATGTCGGGCTGGGCGACGTTGCCGCCGCGCGCGGCCAGTTCGACGCCGCAGCCGCCGAATACGACGAGGCCGAGGCCCGCGAGCCGGGCAATGCCGACATCGCCGAGCGGCGCCGGCGCCTCGCCGCCGGCACCACGGTCGAGCATCCCTGGCGGCTCGACCTCAGCGGCGGATACAGCGTCTATGACGGCGCGGCGCGGGCGCCCTGGCGCGAAGGCGGCGTCACCATCGGCTACCGCTTCTCGCCGGCCACGGCCGTCTTCGGCGGCGTGTCGTTCCATAGCCGCTTCGGCGAGTTCAGCGAGCAATTCGAGGCCGGGATCTTCCAGCGCCTCGCCGATGGGGTCGAAGGCACGCTGGCCGCCACCATCGCCCCGGATTCGGAGTTCCTGCCGCGCTGGTCTCTGGCCGGCGGCACCACCGTCACGGTCAGCGCCGGAGACCGGCAGGGCTTCCTCGGCCGCACCGCCCTGACCGGCGACGTCCGCTATCAGTCCTACGACGGCTTCGACGTGCTGACCCTGGCGCCGGGGTTCCAGCAGCACCTCTTCGCCGAGCGGCTGTGGCTGACCTTCCAACTGCCGCTCAGCCGCGACCGGTATGGCGACTGGCAGGTCGGCTGGCTGGTCCGCGGCGACTGGCAGGCGAAGGACTGGCTGCGGGTCTTCGCCGGCTACAGCCGGGCGCTCGACACCGAGATCAACACGACCATCGAGACTCGCACCGTCTTCGGCGGGCTCGGCGTCGACCTGGACGACCAGGTCGGGCTGACGCTGACCGGCGAGGGCGAGGAGCAGTTGGACGGCCCGACTCGCTACGGCGTGACGCTCGGCCTGACCTATCGGTTCTGACGCCATGCTGCTTGCCATCTGGACCGTCTCCCTCGCGCTGGCCCTGGCCGCACTGGTGGTGATGGCGGTGCTGATCCTGCGCCGGGCGCTGCTGCAGGCCCAGGCCAGGCGAAGCCGGGCCGTCGTCAGAGTCCTGCAGGGCAAGATCTTCGCCTTCCTCGGCAACGAGATCGACGAGAGCGCCCTGCGGCGGGCGCTGGCCGAGGCCGATGGGCGCTCCGTGGTCGATCTGCTGGTCCGGATCGACCGGCTGATCCGGGGGGACGGCCTGCGCCGCCTGGTCGACCTGATCCGGTCGCTGGGCCTGGACACCGTTCTCAGGCGCCGGCTGGCCAGCCCGGCCGGGGCGGATTCGGTCGCGACGATCCACAGCCTGCGGCTGTTTCCGGGGGCGGAGACCGAGCGGACGCTGCGGCAGGTGGTGGAAAGCGGGCCCGGCGCTGCGATGCGCCTGGCCGCGGCGGAGGTGCTGGTCGATCTCGACGCGCCGCTCGATGCCGGCCGGCTGGTGTCGTTGCTGGCCGAGGCGGGCGGCCTGGAGTCCCGCGCCTCCGCACGGGTGTTCCGCCGGCTGGTGTCGCAGCATCCGGAGCTGTTCCTGCGGCTGGCCGGCGCGGCGCCGGATATGCGCCAGCGGGTGCTGGCGCTCGATGCGCTCGGCGAGGCCGGCATGCTCACGGCCCTGCCGGTCGTGCTGGCGGCGGCCGGCGACCCGATGGTCGATGTCCGGGCGGAGGCCTTCCGCGTGCTCGCCAGGCTGGCGCATCCGGCGGCCGCCCCGGCGGTGCGGCGGGGGCTGGCCGATCCGGCCTGGGAGGTGCGGACGCAGGCCGCGCGCTGCGCCGCCGCGATCGGGCTGACCGAGCTGACGGCGGATCTCGAGGCCCGGCTGGACGACGAGGTGTGGTGGGTCCGGATGCGGGCGGCCGAAGCCTTGGCCAAGCTGGGCGAGGCGGGGCTGGCGATCCTGCGCCGGCGGGCCGAGGAGCCGGGCGCGGCCGGCCGGATCGCCCAGGCCGTCCTGATGCAGGGGGCAGGATGACGGACTTCCTCGCCGGCGCCGAAGCAGTCCTGCTGGTCCTGGCGCCGATCATCGGCTGGCTGGTGATCGCCACCGGCCTGGCGCAATCCGCGATCTATATGGTCGAGCTGGCCGTCGCCTTCTGGACCCTGCGCCGAGCCCCGCCGGTCGAAGCCAGCCCATCGCTTTGGGCCGCCTATGCCGATGTCGCGCCGCCGATCTCGCTGCTGGTCCCCGCCTATAACGAGGAGGCGACGGTGGTCGAGAATGTGCGGTCGCTGCTGGGGCTGCAGTATCCGCGCTTCGAGATCGTGGTGATCAACGACGGCTCGAAGGACGCCACCATGGCCCGGCTGATCGAGGCCTTCGAGTTGGTACCGGTCACCCGCGCCTATGAGGACATGATCCCACACCAGCCGATCCGCGGCCTCTACGGTACGCCGCGGCAGCCCAACCTGGTGGTGGTTGACAAGACGAATGGCGGCAAGGCGGACGCGCTGAACGCCGGCATCGTCGTGTCGCGCAACCCGCTGTTCTGCGCCGTGGACGCGGACAGCCTGCTCGAGGCCGACAGCCTGCTGGGCGTGGTCCAGCCCTTCGTCGAGGATCCGGTGCGGACGGTGGTGTCGGGCGGCACGATCCGCATCGCCAATGGCTGCGAGGTCCGCTCCGGCCGGGTGGTGCGGGTCGGCCTGCCGCGCCAGATCCTGCCGCTGTTCCAGACCGTGGAGTATCTGCGGGCCTTCCTGATGGCCCGGCTGGCGCTCAGCCGGATGCAGGCGCTGACCATCGTCTCCGGCGCCTTCGGCCTGTTCCGCCGCAACGTGGCGGTGGCGGTCGGCGGCTACAGCCTGGGCACGGTCGGCGAGGACCTGGAGATCATCGTCAAGATCCACCGCCATCTGCGGGACGCGAAGCGCGACTACCGCGTCGTGTTCGTGCCGGAGCCGGTGTGCTGGACCGAGGCGCCGAGCGACCTCGGCACGCTCGGGCGCCAGCGCAGCCGGTGGCAGCGCGGCGCGCTGGAGACCTTCTTCAAGCACAAGGACATGCTGTTCCGGCCGCGCTACGGCGCCGTCGGTACGATCGGGTTCGGCCAGATGCTGCTGGTCGACGTCATCGGTCCGCCGCTTGAGGTGCTTGGCTATGTGCTGATCCCGCTCTTCGCCGCGCTCGGGCTGCTCAGCGTCGACTACCTGATCGCCTTCACGGCGCTGACCTTCATCTACGGCGTGTTCGTCAGCGTCGGCTCGCTGGTGCTGGAGGAGATCCAGCTGCGCCGCTATCCGCGGCTGCGCGACATCGCGGTGCTCACCATCGCCGCGGTGGCGGAGAATTTCGGCTACCGCCAGCTCAACAACTGGTGGCGGGTGGTCGGCTGGTGGCGCTGGCTGCGCAAGGCGGAGGGCTGGGGCCGGATGGCGCGGACCGGATTCAAAAAGGTCTGACGGAAGGCGTTGACCCTGTCCTTCCGATTGTTATACGGTCATATAACAAGGTGGCCTGAAGGCCGCGGGAGGCCAGTCCATGATCGAAGCGATGCACCGGCGTGCCGAAGCGAGCCTGCCGGATGACGATGTCAGCCTGCCGGCCTGGCTCTATCACGATGCCGAATTCTTCTCGGTCGAGCAGGAGGCGGTGTTCCGCACCTCATGGCAGGTGGTCTGCCACCTGAACGACATCCCCGAGGCGGGCGACTTCCACACCTTCGAGTTCCTGGGTGAGAACGTGGTGGTGCTGCGCGGCCGCGACGGGCAGGTGCGGGCCTTCCACAATGTCTGCCGGCACCGCGCCGCGCGGCTGCTCGACGGGCCGAAGGGCCAGTGCGGCAGCCGCATCGTCTGCCCCTACCACGCCTGGACCTATGAGCATGACGGCCGGCTGATCGGCATGCCGCAGCGCTCCAGCTACGGCGATTTCGACTTCGGCAGCCACGGGCTGGTCCCGGTCGAGCACGAGGTGTTCTGCGGCTTCATCTTCATCCGCCTCGCCCCCGGCACGCCGAGCGTGGCCGAGATGATGGGCGGCTATGCCGAGGAGATGGCGGCCTACCGGATCGAGGAGATGGTGCCGCTGGGCCGGGTGACGATGCGGCCGCGCTCGGTCAACTGGAAGAACGTCGCCGACAACTATTCCGACGGGC
The DNA here is from genome assembly GCF_005938675.2 of Mycobacterium sp. KBS0706. Taxonomy (GTDB): domain Bacteria; phylum Pseudomonadota; class Alphaproteobacteria; order DSM-16000; family Inquilinaceae; genus Inquilinus. The sequence goes on along the minus strand of NZ_VCCH02000001.1, from coordinate 131,977 downwards.
TGCACATCACCGTCGCCCATCCCGGGCTGACCCGGCTGTTCGGCCGCGGCTATGGCGTCGAGGCCCGGCCCTGGGTCGACAAGATGTGGGGCCAACTGCAGGAACGGCCGTCGGCCGTGCTGTCCGAGCGCGCCTATCAGCATTTCCTGCCGGAGGTGCCGCATCTGCCGCCGGAGCGGCAGCGGCTGTGGACCTATTTCAAGCTCTGGCCCAACGTCGCCTTCGACATCTATCCGGACCAGATCGACTTCATGCAGTTCATCCCGGTCTCGCCGACCGAGACGATGATCCGCGAGATTGCCTATGTCCATCCGGACCACCGGCCCGAGATGAAGGCGGCCCGCTACCTGAACTGGCGGATCAACCGCCGGGTCAGCCTCGAGGACAAGACGCTGATCGACCGGGTGCAGGCCGGCATGGGTTCCTCCAGCTACACCGTCGGCCCGTTGGGCACGACCGAGGTCTGCCTGCGCAGCTTCGCCCGGGCGATGCGCCGGCTGATCCCGGAAAGCCGGCTGCACCGGCCGCCGCCGCCAGGCTGGAGCCTGCGGCGCGAGGCCTCGCAGGCGCCTGCCTTCGCGGCGGAATGACGTTTAGAAAAGAACAGGGCCGGGCGGATCTTCATGGCGAACACACAGGTCTTCGACGTCGCGATCATCGGCGGGGGCCATAACGGCCTTGTCTGCGCCGCCTATCTGGCGGCCGCCGGGCTGAAGGTGACGGTGCTGGAGCGGCGCCGCGTCGTCGGCGGCGCCGCAGTGACCGAGGAGTTCCATCCCGGCTTCCGCAACTCCGTCGCCTCCTACACAGTCAGCCTGCTGAACCCGAAGGTGATCCGCGACCTCGACCTGCCGGGCCACGGGCTGAAGGTGGTGGAGCGGAGGCTGTCCAACTTCCTGCCGGTCGACGATCACCGCTACCTGCTGGCCGGGCCGGGCCGGACCAAGGCGGAGATCGCCCGCTTCTCGGCCCGCGACGCCGAGCGCTACGATGCCTATGGCGACCGGCTGGACGCGATCGCCGACGTGCTGCGCGACATCGTGCTGCGCACCCCGCCCAACGTCGCCGTCGGCGGCTGGTCGGCGGCGCTGCCGGAGCTGATGCGGGCCGGGTCGCTGGGCAACCGGCTGCGCAAGCTCGACATGGTGATGCGGCGCGACCTGCTGGACCTGTTCACCAAATCGGCGACGGACATCCTGGAGGGCTGGTTCGAGACGCCGGTGGTGCAGGCGCTGTTCGGCTTCGACAGCATTGTCGGCAACTATGCCAGCCCCAGCCATGCCGGCACCGGCTATGTCCTGCTGCACCACGTCTTCGGCGAGGTCAACGGCAAGAAGGGCATCTGGGGCCATGCCATCGGCGGCATGGGCGCAATCACCCAGGCGATGGCCAAGTCGGCGGCGTCGCGCGGTGCCGTGATCCGCACCGACGCCGCGGTGCGCGAGGTGATCGTCGAGGGCGGCCGCGCCGTCGGCGTGGTGACCGAGGCCGGCGACATCGTCCGCGCCGGCTGCATCGTCTCCAACCTCAATCCGAAGCTGCTCTACGGCAAGCTGGTCGACCCGGCGGCGCTGCCGCAGGATTTCCGCGAGCGCATGGACCGCTTCAAATGCGGCTCCGCCACCTTCCGCATGAATGTGGCGCTGTCGGAGCTGCCGGACTTCACCTGCCTGCCCGGCAAGAGCTTGGCCGACCACCACACCAGCGGCATCATCTTCGGCCCCAGCCTGGACTACATGGACAAGGCCTATCTCGACGCCAAGGCCGGCGGCTGGTCGAAGACGCCGATCGTCGAGATGCTGATCCCGTCGACCCTGGACGACACGCTGGCCCCGCCCGGCCAGCACGTCGCCAGCCTGTTCTGCCAGCATTTCGACCCGAAGCTGCCGGACGGGGCCAGCTGGGATGACCATCGCGAGGCGGCGGCCGACCTGATCATCGACACGGTTGATGCCTGGGCGCCGAACTTCAAGGCCTCGGTGCTGGGCCGGCAGATCAACAGCCCGCTCGACCTCGAGAGGACTTTCGGCCTGATCGGCGGCGACATCTTCCACGGCGCGCTGTCGCTGGACCAGATGTTCTCAGCCCGGCCGGTGCTGGGCCATGGCGACTACCGGGCGCCGGTGCCCGGCCTTTACATGTGCGGATCGGGAACCCATCCGGGCGGCGGCGTCACCGGCGCGCCCGGCCACAACGCGGCGCGCGAGATCCTGGCCGATTTCAAGCGACGCCGCCTGACGCGCGCGGCATGATCGGACTCCCATCCGACCACGGGGCAGGGCAGGTATGGACCGATCCTGGGACGTGATTCCCGGCGACATGCCGGGTCTCGAATGGCGCATCCCGGTGCTGCGCTTCCGCGGCCGTGGCGGCGGCCCTTCCGCCTACCTCCAGGCGGCCCTGCATGCCGAGGAGTTGCCCGGCGTCATCGCCATCGACGCGCTCTGCGCCAGGCTGCGCCGGGCCGAGGCGGCGGGCGACATCCGCGGCGACATCACCATCGTGCCCTGGGCCAACCCGATCGGGCAGCAGCAATGGCTGCACGGCTCCGGCCAGGGGCGGTACGATTTCGACAGCCGGGTCAACTTCAACCGCGGCTTCCCACGGCTGGACCGGCCGGACCCGTCGCTGCTGCCGGGTGACGATGCCGTGGTCACCGCGACCGAACGGCTGAAGGCTCGGCTGCTGCACCTCGCACTGCCTTCCGAGATCGTTCTCGACCTGCATTGCGACGATGAATCGCCGCTCTATCTCTACATCCCGTCCACGCTGTGGCCGGCGATGACCGATCTTGCCGCCGCGATGCGGGCGGACACGGTCCTGCTCTGGGACAGCGATGGCGGCGGGGCCTTCGACGACGCCTGCCTCGAGCCCTGGCTGCGCAGCGGCGATCTGGCCGGCCGCGCCGTGTCGACGGTCGAGCTGCGCGGCATGGGCGACGTCGATGCCGGCCTGGCCGACAGCGACGCCGAGGGGCTGTTCCGCTTCCTCACTGGCCGTGGCGTGATCGCCGGCGATGCGGGGCCGCTGCCCGACTGGTCGGGCCCGGCCGTGCCGCTCGACTGGGTCGAGATGATCAAGGCGCCGGCGGGCGGCGCGATCTCCTTCGCCCGCAGGCCGGGCGACCGGGTCGAGGCCGGCGACCTGCTGGCGACGATCCTGGTGCGGCCGGGCGAGGAGAGGGGCGGGGTGCCGGTGCTGGCGCCGCAGCCGGGCGTGGTCCTGACCCGCCGCGCGCATCGCCGCACCCGCCCGGGAGACGATCTGATGAAGCTGGTCTGCCGGTCGCCCAGCGCGGCCGCCAGGCCCGGGCCCCTCGAACCCTGAGGGGCGGAACACCGTCGAACCAAGAAACAGGGAGCGCAGAGCATGAACCGTCCGATCCTTTCCGCCTGCCTGGCCGTGGTGGCCCTGGCCGGTCTCGCCGGTCCCGTCGCGGCGCAGGAGGTGGTGCGCCTCGGCACCACGCCGGAATCCTACCCGCCTTTCACCTGGGTCGACGCCCAGGGCAAGCTGAACGGCTTCGAGATCGACCTCGCCGACGCGCTCTGCGCCCAGATGCAGGTCAAGTGCGAATGGGTGCTGCAGAGCTGGGACGGCATCATCCCGGCGCTGCAGGAGAAGAAGTTCGACGCCATCATCGCTTCGATGTCGATCACCGATGAGCGCAAGCAGGTCGTCGACTTCAGCGACAAATACTACAACTCCCCGGCCATCTTCATCGGCCCGAAGAGCGAGACCGTCGACATTTCGCCGGACGGGCTGAAGGGCAAGACCGTCGGCGTCCAGGTCTCGACCATTCATGCCAGCTACATCGAAGCGAAGTACAAGGGCATCGTCACGATCAAGACCTACGACACGCAGGAGAATGCCAATCTCGACCTGATCGCCGGCCGGGTCGACCTGCTGCTGGCGGATTCGGTGGCGCTGACCGACGGCTTCCTGAAGTCGCCCGAAGGCGTGGATTTCGAGATCAAGGGCAAGCCCTTCACCGACCCGCTGATGGGCGACGGCGCCGGCGTCGCGGTGCGCAAGGGCGACCCGCTGGGCGCGAAGTTCTCGGCCGCGATCAAGGCGATCCGGGACAACGGCGTCTACAAGAAGATCAACGACAAGTATTTCGGCTTCGACATCTACGGCAGCTGAGCCCAAGGGGATGGAGGATCTCGCCGCCCTCTTGGGCTTCGGGGAGAAGGGGTGGGGCGGCCAGCTCCTGGCCGGGGCGGTGGTGACGATCGAGATCGCCGTCGCCTCCTACCTGGTCGGGCTGCTCCTCGGGCTGCTCGGGGCCTGGGCCAAGCTGGCCGGCCCCCGGCCGCTCCGCGTGCTCGGCAACGCCTACACCACGATCATCCGCGGCGTGCCGGACATCCTGATCATCCTGTTGGTCTATTACGGCGGCACCGGCGCCCTGCGCGCGCTGATCGGCCTTGTGGTGCCGGGGGTGACGGTGGAGATCGACGCCTTCGCCGCCGCCGTCGCCTCGCTCGGCTTCGTCTCGGGCGCCTATGCGACCGAGGTGTTCCGCGGCGCCATCCTGGCGGTGCCGCCCGGGCAGATCGAAGCGGCGAAATCGCTGGCCCTGCCGCCGCGGGTGATGTTCTTCCGTGTGGTGCTGCCCCAGGCGATGCGCTTCGCCCTGCCGGCGCTGGGCAATCTCTGGGTCGTGGTGCTGAAGGACAGCGCGCTGATCAGCGTGGTCGGGATCCGCGACCTGCTGGGCAGCGCGGCCACCGCCGCCGCCACCACGCGCATGCCCTTCACCTTCTACGCCGTGGTGGCGCTGATCTTCCTGCTGATGACCATTGTCTCGGTCGGGCTGTTCCAGCTGGCCGAACGCGCCTATGGCCGCGGCTACCGGAGGTCCTGAGACATGGATCTCGACTTCGTCCAGCGCATCCTCGTCAACCTGCTGAACGGCGTCGTCGTCACCATCATTCTGGTGGCGGCGTCGATGGTCTGCGGCAATGCCATGGCGGTGCCGGTGGCGCTGGCCCGGGTGTCGCGGCGCTGGTGGTTGAAGGCGCCGGCCTTCCTGTTCATCCTGTGCATCCGCGGCACGCCGCTGATCGTGCAGATGTTCATGATCTATTACGGCCTGGCGCAGTTCCCGGCGGTGCGGCACAGCGTGCTGTGGCCGATCCTGCGCGAGCCGATGTGGTGTGCCGTGATCTCGCTCAGCATCAGCACCGCCGCCTATTCCGGCGAGGTGCTGCGCGGCGCCATCCAGGCGGTGCCGCGCGGCGAGGTCGAGGCCGCGCGCTCGGTCGGCATGCGGTCTGCGCTAATGATGCGGCGGATCGTGCTGCCGATCGCGCTGCGCCAGAGCCTGCCGGTCTTCGCCAATGAGACGGTGCTGCTCTTGAAGGCCAGCGCCATCGTCTTCACCATCACCGTGCGTGACCTGATGGGCGAGGCCAACATCATCCGGGCGCAGACCTTCCGCACCTATGAGCCGCTGATCACCGCCGCCCTGATGTATCTGGTCCTGACCTGGATCATCGTCCGCGCCTTCGCCTGGCTCGAGGTCCGGCTCAGCACGCACCGGCGGGCGATCTCGGCTGCGGCACCCGGGCGTCCCGCGCCGGCCACGGCAACCGTGCCGCTCGATGCGCGCTGATCCCGCTTATCACCTGTACGGTGCTGCGGCACGGGACTAGGCTTCCTCCGGGCGGACGTCCGGAAGAGGCGCCGTCCCCGCGCCACTGGGAGATCGATCATGCGTCTGCGCAGCATCGTCCTGGCCGTTGCCGCCATGGGCGTCCTGTCCTCGAGCCCGGCCTTCGCCGGCGCCGTGCTGGACCGGATCCAGCAGAACAAGAAGATGGTGATGTCGACGGATCCGGAATATCCGCCGCAGTCCTCGCTCAACGCCAGCAACCAGTTCGAAGGCTTCGACATCGATGTCGGCACCGAGATCGCCAAGCGGCTCGGCGTCTCGATCGAATTCGTCACCCCGGGGTGGGAGACCATCGTCTCCGGCAAATGGGCCGGGCGATGGGACGTTTCGGTCGGGTCGATGACGCCGACCAAGGCGCGAGCCGAGGTGCTCGACTTCCCGGCGATCTACTACTATACGCCGGCGGCCCTGGCGGTGAATTCGTCCAACACCACGATCAAGACCCCGGCCGACGCCTCGGGCAAGAAGATCGGCGTCGGCGCGGCCACGACCTATGAGAGCTATCTGCGCGGCGACCTGGTGATCGACGCCGCCGGTGCGCCGCCGTTCCAGGTCGTGATCAAGGACGCCAAGATCCAGTCCTACGACACCGATGTCCCGGCGCTGGACGACCTGAAGCTCGGCGACGGCACCCGGCTCGACGCGGTGGCGACGGCGCTGCCGACGATCCAGGGCGCGATCAAGAGCGGCTACCCGATCAAGGTGGTGGGGTCGCCGCTGTTCTACGAGCCGCTATCAGTGGCGATCGAGAAGGGCGATCCGGAGCTGACCGCCAAGCTCGCCGAGATCGTCAAGGCGATGCATGAGGACGGCACGCTGACCAAGCTGTCGATGAAATGGTACGGGGCGGACCTGACCAAGCCCGCGGCCTGACAGGGTGATCCGCCTGTTCGAGGCCCTGGCGCAGCCGCTGCTGCTGCGCGGGCTTCTGTTCCTGCTGTCCGTCGCCGTGCTGGCCGGCTTCGACTATGGCGGGCTGGTCGCACGGCTGGCGGAGGTCGTGCCGGCGCTGGCCCTGCCGGCCGGCCAGGCGGCCGGGCCCTGGCTGGTCATCGCCGTCCTGGCCGCCCTGGTGGTTCTGAACTTCTGGCTGCTGTCGCACCTGCCGTTCCGGGCCCAGGCGACGATCATCTGGGTCGAGCTGCTGGCCCTGTTCACAGCCTTCTGCTGGAGCTTCGGCCTCAGCTATTCCTTCATGCTCGACCGGGCGCCGATCCTGCTCGGGCTCGAGCTGCGCGACGGCTTCATCCAGGGCGCCGCGCTGACCCTGTTCATCTGCGCCGTCTCGATCGCGATCTCGACCGTGATCGCGCTGGCCGCGGCCCTGGCCAGGCTGTCGGACAGCGGTCCGGCCTTCGGCATCGCCACCTTCTACACCTCCTTCTTCCGCGGCACGCCGCTGCTGCTGCAGACCATGCTGATCTATCTCGGCCTGCCGCAGCTCGGCCTCGTCATCGACGCTATCCCGGCGGGCATCATCGCCCTGTCGCTGTGCTACGGCGCCTATATGGCCGAGATCTTCCGCGCCGGCATCCTGGCGGTCCCGCGCGGCCAGTCCGAGGCCGCCCTGTCGCTCGGGCTGAAGCCGGCCGAGGTCACCTGGCTGGTGGTGCTGCCCCAGGCGATGCGACTGATCATCCCGCCGACCGGCAACCAGTTCATCGCCATGCTCAAGGATTCCTCCCTGGTCTCGGTGATGGGGGTCTGGGAGATCATGTTCCTGGCCCGCACCCATGGCCGGGCCGAGTTCAAATACATGGAGATGCTGATCGTCGCCGCGCTGATCTACTGGGCGATGTCGGCCGTGTTCGAGCTGGTCCAGGCGCGGATCGAGAAGCGCTTCGGCAAGGGTGTCTCGGCCCGCTGAGTCGGGTTCGGAGACGCGCGTTAAGTTATATCCAACTGGTTACATCCGACCGCGCCGCCAGGCGGTGCCTGGTTTGCCATTCGTCATTTGACATCCTCGGGCGACGATCAATAATAAGTAACCAAACGGTTATAACGTGGCGGCCGAACGCCGCCGTGCCAGAAGGGGAGGCAAACCGATGAAGGCTTTCAACCGTCGTTCGTTCCTGCAGGGTTCGCTTGCCGCCGGGGCCGCCGTCGGGGCGCTGTCCTTCGGCACCGGCTCCGCCCGGGCCGCAGAGACGCGGATGCGCATGACCTGGTGGGGGTCGCAGGACCGGGCCAAGCGCACGCTGGGCGTGGCCGACCTGTACAAGCAGAAGGCGCCGGACGTGACCATCGTCGGCGAGCCGATCAGCGGCGACGCCTACTGGACCAAGCTGTCCACCCAGATGGCCGGCCGCAACATCTCCGACATCTTCCAGCTCGAGCCGGGCACCATCTCCGACTACTCCCGCCGCGGTGCCACCATGCCGCTGGACGGGTTCATCCCCAAGCCGCTCAACGTCGAGGCCTTCGGCACCAAGGTGCTCGACCTGTGCAAGGTCGACGGCAAGATCCACGGCATCGGCCTCGGGCTGAATTCGTTCTCGATGTTCTGGGACACGGCGGTCTTCACCAAGGCGGGGCTGCCGGCGCCGACAACGGAGACCACCTGGGCCCAGTTCGCCGAGCTGTCGGTCGAGCTGACCAAGGCGGTCGGCAAGGACCAGTTCTGGGGCGCGCCCTACGGCGCCCGCTACGCCTCGGTGCTCGACGTCTGGCTGCGCCAGCGCGGCAAGGCGCTGTTCACGGCGGAAGGGCCGCTCGGCTTCGGCGTCGAGGACGCCAAGGAGTGGTACGCCTATTGGGAGGACCTGCGGGCCAAGAACGGCACCGTCACCCCCGACGTCCAGAGCCAGGAGCAGAACATCATCGAGACCAACCCGCTCAGCCGGGGCAATTCGGCGATGGGCTTCACCTATTCGAACCAGCTGGTCGGCTACCAGGCGGTGATGCCGAACAAGCTCGGCATCACCATGGTGCCGCAGGCCGGCGGCGGCGCGCCGTCCGGCCACTACTACCGGCCGGCGCTGATCTGGAGCATCGGCGCCACCTCGAAGAATGGCGAGGCGGCGGCGGCCTTCATCGACTTCTTCGTCAACGACATCGAGGCCGGCAAGATCCTGGGGGTGGAGCGCGGCGTGCCGATGTCGCCGAAGGTGCGCGAGGCGATCCTGCCCCAGCTGAACGAGACTGAGCGGGCCTCGGTCGACTATGTCAATCTCCTGGCCGACAAGGTCAGCGCCTATCCGCCGCCGGTGCCGAAGGGGTCGCAGGAGTTCGACCGAAACGTCGTGCGCCGCACCTCCGACGAGCTGGCCTTCGGCAACCTGACGATCGACCAGGCGGCGCAGCAGCTGGTCGAGCAAGGGAACGCCATCATCAAGCCCTAGTCGACCCGGGGCGCATGATCGATCGCCACCAAGGACCCAGATGCGCCGGCGATGACGAACGCCGGTTCCGGAGCTTGAGAGGATTGCGATGAAACGCGCCATGATCGTCTGGGGCGGCTGGGAGGGGCATGAGCCCGAGCCGGGCGCCGCTTATGTCGCCGCGATGCTGCGGGACGAGGGCTTCGAGGTCCGGGTCGAGGGCGACATCGACGCCTTCGCCGACCCCGCCGTGCGCGAGATGGACCTGATCGTGCCGTGTATCACCCGCGCCGCCATCGGCAAGGAGCCGCTCGACAACCTGCTGGCCGCGGTCCAGGGCGGGGTGGGGATCGCCGGCTATCACGGCGGCCTGGCCGGGTCGTTCCGCGAGGCGGTGGGCTTCCACTTCATGGCCGGCTGCCAATGGGTGGCGCATCCCGGCGGCATCATCCCGTTCCGGGTCGAGGTCACCCGGCCGGACGACCCGGTCATGGACGGGATCGGCGACTTCGACTACCGGTCGGAACAGTATTTTCTGCATGTCGACCCGGCGGTGGAGGTGCTGGCCACCACCACCTTCTCGGGCGAGCACGCTCCCTGGATCGACGGCGTCACCATGCCGGTCGTCTACAAGAAGCACTATGGCGCCGGGCGGGTGTTCTACACCGCGCTGGGCCATGTGGTGCGCGAGTTCGAACACCCGCAGATGCGCGAGATCCTGCGCCGCGGCCTGCTCTGGGCATCCCGATGACCGATACGACCGCCGACCGCATCCGCGCCAATCCGCTGGCCAACCGGGCCGACGTCCAGCGCCTGCTGCGCGACCTGACCGCGCCCCTCGAATCCGGCTTCAGCGCCGGCCGCGCCCAGATCCGCCTGGGCCTGGACTCCGCCCATTTCAACCGCAAGGCGCAGTGGTTCGAGGGCTATGCCCGGCCGCTCTGGGGCCTGGCGCCGCTGCATGCCGGCGGCGGCGGCTTCGACTTCTGGGACAAGTTCCGCGAAGGCCTGGCCAGCGGCAGCGACCCCGACCATCCGGAGTACTGGGAGGCGGTCACCGACATGGACCAGCGCTCGGTCGAGATGGCGGCGCTCGGCTTCGCCCTGGCGCTGGCGCCGGACAAGCTGTGGGACCCGCTGCCGGACGCGGCGAAGCGCCGGGCGGCCGAATGGCTCGGCGGCATCCAGTCGGTGCAGATGGCCGACAACAACTGGCACTTCTTCCCGGTCATGGCCGGGCTGGGGCTGGAGCGGGTGGGCGTCGCCATCGACACCGCCTCGCGCGACCGCCACCTGGCCCGGATCGATGCGTTCATCGGCGCCGAGGGCTGGTACGGCGATGGCGAGGGCGGCTGGATCGACCACTACAACGGCTTCGCGCTGCATTTCTACGGGCTGATCTACGCCACCCATCGGGCGGAGCAGGACCCGGCGCGGGCGCAGGCCTATCGCGACCGCGCCACAGCCTTCGCCCAGGGCTTCGGCCATTGGTTCGGGGCCGACGGCGCGGCGCTGGCGATCGGCCGGTCGCTGACCTACCGCTTCGCCATGGCCGGGTTCTGGGGTGCCTTGGCCTATGCCGGGGTCGAGGCGCTGCCCTGGGGCCAGATCCGCGGCTTGTGGGCCCGGCAGATCCGCTGGTGGATGCAGCAGCCTATCCTCGACGCCGCCGGCCGCCTGCCGGTCGGCTATCGCTGGCCGAACTACCTGATGAGCGAGGAGTACAACTCCCCCGGCTCGCCCTACTGGGCGTTCAAGGCCTTCCTGCCGCTGGCCCTGCCGGACAGCCACCCGTTCTGGACGGCGCGGGAGGAGGATCTCGACGCGCCGGACGGCACCGCCACGTTGCGCGGCGCCTCGATGGTGGTGCGGCGCAGCGGCGGCGACGTGGTGGCGCTGCCGGCCGGCCCCGTGCGCATGGAGATGCGCGGCTCGGTCGATAAATACGGCAAGCTGGCCTATTCCTCGCGCTTCGGCCTGGCGGTCGAGGGCGACCGCTGGCTGGGGCACGGCTTCTGCGGCGACAACATCCTGGCGGTCAGCCGCGACGGGCAGGAGTTCCGGGCCCGCGGCGCGCTCACCGCCTCCCGCGTCGGCGACGGCTGGATCGAGACCGTCTGGCAGCCCATGGCCGGGGTCAAGGTGACGACGCTGCAGGGCTTCGCCGGCGACTGGGAGCTGCGGCTGCACCGCATCGCCGCCGATGCGCCGCTGGCGGTGATCGAGAGCGGCCACGCGGTGCCGGCGCACAGCCGCACCCGGGGCAAGCTGAAGCAGGCCTTCGACATCCGGGCTCCGGGGCCGCAGGGCCTGACCATCGCGGTCGCCGACGGCCACGCCTCCAGCCTGGCCGATCTCGGCGGGCTGCGCCGCGCGGTCGAGGCGGATGTGGCGCCGAACACCCATCTGGTGTTCCCGCAGGCCTCGGTGCCGGCCCTGGTCGGCCGGATCGGCGCCGGCGAGACGCTGCTGGTCACCCTGGCGCGGCCGACCTATGGCGTGGACCTGGGTGCGCTGGCGGCATCGTTGCCCTCGGCCGACGACCTCAGTGCGCTCGCCGAGGCCGCCGGCTGGAACGCCGCGATCCTCGACTGGGCGACCGTGCCCCGCCTGGAGGTGAGCAGCAAGCCGGTGGCGGAGTGGGGGTGAGGGGAGATCCTACTCCAATTTCCTGATCGTCATCCCGGGCGCGGCGCAGCACGCAGTGATGCGCTGCAGACCCGGGATCTCTCGCAGGACCGCATCGAGATCCCGTGTCTGCGCAGCGGCACTTTGCGCCGCACGCGCACAGGACCACGGTCAAAGGGATGAAGGGTTAGCCTCAGACCCTTGGCGCGGCCTGCAGGCGGCCGCCGGCCAGGGCGGTCAGGTGCAACTCGCTCAAGGACCGGGGGTCGAACAGCAGCGCCGTCTTCTCGTCGCGGCTGAGGGCGCCGGTGGCGAGCGTGCCCGGGCCGCCGGCGGTCAGCTTGCGCCGCGCCGCCTCGACCAGCTTCGGATCCTCGCGCCCAGCCTCGGGCGACCCGGTCAGAAGCGTCATGTGGATGGCGTTGGCCAGCGGGTCGCGGATCACCATCCCCAGCCCGTCCTCGACCGGCCGGGTGGTGGCGGAGAGCTGGTCGCCCAGGGCCGCCGCCTCGACCACGATCTGCGGCTTCTGCCGCTCCTCCGGCGTCACCAGCAGGCCGAGCTTGCGGGCCCAGACGCCTGTGGAATGGCGCGAGGTGATCACCGACAGCGGGATCGACAGCAGCAGGCCGATCACCAGCGGCGACAGCCAGGCCAGCATCGACGGCGAGATCCACAGCGCCACCACGCCCAGCACCGCGCCGAAGATGGTGTGCCCGCGATGCATCTGCACCGCATCGGCCCAGGTCGTGCCGCGATCGTCGCGCGACTGCGTGCCCCAGCCGGAATCGCGGCCGAGGAAGGCCTGCAGCACGAAGCTGGAGTGGAACAGCATCATCACCGGCGCCTGGAAGATCGAGAAGAAGGTCTCGAACAGCAGGCTCAGCAGCGCCCGGAAGGCGCCGCCATAGCCGGCGGCCAGGCGGCGGTCGAACAGCAGCAGCGTCCAGCCGAAGATCTTCGGCGCCATCAGCATCAGGAAGGAAATGACCAGCAGGCGCACCGCCAGCGTCTGGTCCTGCACCGGCCAGACCGGGAACAGCGCCTCGCCCTGCGGGAAATAGACCGGGATCTCCAGCTTGTGCTCCAGCGCCGTCAGCATGCCGACGCAGATGAAGATCAGCCACAGCGGCGAGGAGACGTAGCTCATAACCCCCATCGCCATGTGCTGGCGCGAGAGGGGATGCAGCCCGCGCGCCACCAGGACGCGCAGATGCTGCATGTTGCCCTGGCACCAGCGCCGGTCGCGCTTGGCGTGATCGATCATCGTCGGCGGGCATTCCTCGTAGCTGCCGCCGAGCTCCGGCACCAGCCAGGCGGTCCAGCCGTTGCGCCGGATCAGCGCCGCCTCGACGAAGTCGTGCGACAGGATGTGGCCGCCGAAGGGCGGGCGGCCCGACAGGATCGGCAGGCCGCAGCTCTCGATGAAGGCGCGGGTGCGGATGATCGCGTTGTGGCCCCAGTAATTGCCGTCGCCGAGCTGCCAGAAGGCCAGGCCGGCGCCGACGATCGGGCCGTACAGCGCGCCGGCGAATTGCTGCATCCGGGCCCACAGCGTGTTGCGGTTCACCACCAGCGGCGGCGCCTGGATGATGCCGGCGCGTGGGTTGGCCTGCATCAGCCGGGCCATGGTGACCAGCGTGTCGCCCGCCATCAGGCTGTCGGCGTCCAGCACCACCATGAAATCGTAGCGGGCGCCCCAGCGGGTGCAGAAATCGGCGATGTTGCCGGCCTTCTTGGCAACATTGTGCCGGCGCTTGCGATAGAAGATGCGGCCGCTGCCGTCGGTGCGGCGGCACAGGGCGCTCCAGCCGATCTCCTCCGCCACCCAGGTGTCCGGGTTGGTGGTGTCGCTCAGGATGAAGATGTCGAAGGCGTCGAGATGGCCGGTCCGCGCCAGGCTGTCATGGATCGCCTGCAGGTTGGCGTAGATGCCGGTCGTGTCCTCGTTGTAGATCGGCATCAGCACGGCGGTGCGGCTGCGCAGCGGCGCCACCGCCTCCGCCCCCTGCGGCCACACCAGGCCGGGCTGGCCCCAGCGCAGCAGCAGCGTCAGGAAGCCGGGCAGGGCGGTCCAGAAGGATAGCGCGATCCAGGAAAAGTTGATGGCGAACATCACCACCAGGGCCAGCTCCAGCCCGGTGACGCCGCCGACCGACAGGAAGCGGTAGAGGGCGAAGGCGGCCGCCAGGGTCGAAAGCCCGGTCGCGCCGAAGACGGCTAGGCGGCGCCAGCGAGCCGCGGAGGCGTAGGACGCCGCTTCGAGTCCGGTCATCGGCTAGGAGATCGCCTTTCCGTCAGGCCGGGCGCCGTTCGGCGGCCTCGGGCGACCACCAGCCGAAGATGCGCTTCAGCGGCTCGCCGGCCCAGACCGGGTCGAGCGGCTGGTCCAGCATCGGTGTCGGCTTGGCGCGCGGCACCGGCACCGGCGACACCCGGCGCAGGGCCTGCTCCATCGCCTGGGGCAGTGGCTCCTCGGACAGGAAGTGCTCGGGCCAGCGGCGGGCGGCGTCGGTCAGGAGATAGGCGGCGCGGCCGATGGTCAGGATCGCGTCGTCCTCGCGCTCGCTGCGGTTCAGCACCACGGCGAACCAGTCGGCGGTGCGCCGGCGGGCGTGGTCCAGCAGGGCGGGGGCCGGCATCGTCGACGAATCGACGTCGCAGAACGCCGTCTCGATCGCGCCGGACAGCGCGGCCGGATCGGTGAATCCCAGGCCCTGGAAGAAGGCAATGACGTTGTCAGGCATGTTGATGTTGACCGGGGTGCGTGACCCGGCTTGGGACATGGGACGATTCCGATGCGTCGTCAAGGCGTCCATTGGAAACTCCATGTTTCGGTCAGGGCATCGCTACCCTGCCGTAAGAAGCACCGAAGCTCGGCAGGATCGTCGCCGGCAGGTTTCAGATCGAAGAAAGCCCGCCAGCCGCCGAGTTCCGGATTCCGCTGTGCGACCGGGAACTGGATTTCCCCGGCAGAAGCCGTGACCACGGCCTCCAATGACGCGTCCTGCGGCAGAGAGTCAAGCGCGCCGCCCCGGAAGTCGATCACGAACTTGCGGGTATCGCTCGATTTGCTGTCGCCGCCGGACACGCCGCCGGCGCCGGTGCGGGTCGAGACCACGGCGCCGCGGTCGCTGCTGACCGGGGGATTCATGCCCCAGTGCAGCCGGTAGGACAGCTTCCATTCCTGGCCGGCGTCGACCGGCTGCTTCGGCACCCAGAAGGCGACGATGTTGTCGTGGATCTCGGCGTCGGTCGGAATCTCGACCAGCTGCACCACGCCCGGACCCCAGCCGCTCAGCGGCTCGACCCACAGGCTGGGGCGGCGCTCATACATCGCCTCCAGGTCCTGGTAGCTGGCATAGGAGCGCTGGCGCTGCATCAGCCCGAAGCCGCGCGGATTCTCGTCCATGAACGAGCTGATCAGCAGCCGCGACGGGTTGCGCAGCGGCCGCCAGATCCATTCGCCGGCGCCGGACCACATCGACAGCCCGTCGCTGTCATGTACCTCCGGCCGGAAGTCGTCGAAGGTCCGGTGCTCTTGCGGCCCGTACAGGAACATGCTGGTCAGCGGCGCGATGCCGAACTTCTCGATGGCATGGCGGGGATACAGAGTCGCCTCGATGTCGACCGTGGTGATTTCGCCCGGCTTGATCAGGAAGCTGTAGGCGCCGCTGACGCCAGGGCTGTCGAGCAGGGCATAGAGCCGGATCTGCTTGGCATCGGGCGCCGGGGTCTCGACCCAGAACTGGCGGAAAAGCGGGAACTCCTCGCCGCGGGTCGACCCGGTGTCGATCGCCAGACCGCGGGCGGACAGGCCGTAGATGTTCTTCTGGCCCAGGCAGCGGAAATAGCTGGCGGCCAGGAACACCGCGATCTCGTCCAGGAATTCCGGCCGGTTGATCGCGTAGTGCAGCCGGAAGCCGGCAAAGCCGAGATGGTCCGACGGGGTGTCGGGGAATGTGTTGCCGCCCAGGTCGAACAGGTCCTGTCGGTACAGCACCTCGCGCGCCTGATAGCCGTCGACCTGGAAGATGTGGACCGGCTTGTCGAACAGAGCGCCGAGATGGAAGAACTGCATCTGGAACGGCAGGTTCTCCGGCCGCCACAGTGCCTGTTCAGGCAGGAAGCGGATCGCCCGATGCTGGTCATAGCTGAGCTGGGTGATCTCCGCCGGCAGCTTCTCGTCGGGCGGCACGAAGGGCGCCTGCGACACGGTCTTGGCCCGGTCGATCAGCCAGGTCATGCTGAACGGCGTGGTCTCGCCCAGGCTGGGGGCAGCGATGGCAGGACGGCCGGGCGCGAACAGCGAAGACGCCGCCAGCGCGGTCGTTCCCATCAAGATCTGGCGTCTGGTCAGCCCCACGTCACCACCGGATTTTTGCACTGCAACATGCTGGCACAATTCATCGCGATTGTGGCGGTTCCTGGACGACCGCCACCGCACGCGGCAGCCGCTGCGCCGCGCGGCCCAAACCCTCACAACCCCCAGCCCCAGCCGCAACGCTTCTGGCGGCGCCGCCTGCAGGGATCGTCGGATCAACGCTACCTTCGTGAATTTGTTCCGACGCTACCCTAGCCGCTCTGTGTGCAGCGCAACAGCGGGCGAACCCAGGCGCAGCGGCAGGTACAGCCCTGCATTTTCACAGATTGACATGCGCAATTGGCTCGCTTCTACGGGGAGAAGGATCTGGCGAACGCGTCCCGAAACGTCGACATTGGCGCCACCGGGCCGGTCTCCGGCGGATTGAGCCCGTCGACGAAGCCCCAGTCGTGGAACCGGGCCACCAAGTCGGGGTCGCGGCTGAAGACATGCACCGGCACGTCGCGCGGCGTGCCAGGCCCGGTCACGATCGGCGCCGGCTGGTGGTCGCCCAGCACTACCATCAGCGTGTGGTCGCCCATGACACGGGCGGCGTAGTCCAGCACCGAGCGCAGCGAATAGGCCATGGACTGGCCGTACTGGTCGCGGATTCGGTCCGGGTCGCTCCACACCTCCTCCGGCGTGCCACCGCTGGCCGGCAGGCTCTTGTACAGGCTGCCGTCGCCGATCCTGCCCCAGTCGTCGACCAGGGTCGGCACCGGGGTCCAGGGCGCGTGGCTGGACACCAGCACGACCTCGCTGAACAGGGGCTTCGGCTGCTGCTGCCGCCAGCGGTCATAGGCGGCCAGCGTGTACTGGTCCGGCATCGTCACCCAGCCGAAGGGCGGGCCGGCATAGCCGAGATCGTCGGCGAACATCGTCTGGTCGAAGCCGAAGAAGCGCTTCGCCTCGGGCTCGCGGGCGGTGATCGCCGGGGCGATCAGCCCGGTGTGGTAGCCGGCCTTGGCGAACAGGCGGGTCAGGGTCATGCGCTTGCCGGTGACCAGCAGATCGTAGCGCATCTGGTCGTCGATCTGCATGCCGCTGGCCAGAGTCGCGTGCGCCAGCCAGGACTGGCCGCCGCGGGTCGGCGAAGCCAGCCAGCCGGAAGCGGTGTACACCCCGGCGGCGGCCAGCTTCGGCGCCATCTCGGCCAGCGCCGCCTTGGGCAGGGTGTCGAAGCGGGAATCCTCCAGCGCGCTGCGGCCATAGGATTCGAGGAAGACGACGGTGACGTCGGCGCCACCCAGCCCGCCCAGCGGCGTCCTGGACACCCCGCCGACCAGCGGGTCCACCGCCTCCTCGGCCCGGAACCGGCTCTCCATGAAGAGGGCCGGGACCAGGCGGCGGATCTGGTCGGCGACCATGAAGCTGGCGGTGTCGTTCATCGGGCGGGCCGGACCATAGGCATCGGGCACGGCCTGGCCGACGGCGAAGACCAGGATGGCCAGCGCCGCCAGGCCGCCGGCGACGCCGCGCCCGGTGGTGGAGGCACTGAGGGCTTGCTGCACCTGCCGCACCGACCGGGCCGTCGCCCGCCAGATGCACCAGCCGGCGACTGCCGCCCCCAGGGCGATGCCGATCAGGCCGACGGCGCCGAGCACCCCGTTCGCCAGATGCATGCCGTTGACCAGCAGCAGCCGGTCGACATAGAGGCTGACCGGCCGGCCGAAGGAGAGTTGGGTGACGAGGTCGGCCAGCTTGATCGCGGCGACCAGCAGGCCGAGGCCGCCGAGGATGCCGGCGAAGCCGCGCGACCGCCGCAGCGGCGGCGACAGGACCAGGGCGGCGACCAGCACCGCAAGCTCGACCGGGACCGAGGCCAGGCCGTAGATCTGCCAGCCATCCGGGGCCGACGGCACGCCCAGCAGCAGCACCAGCCACAGCAGCGCCACGGCCAGGCGCAGCCCGCCCAAAAGCGGGGTGAAGCGGGTGCGGGGGCGGGGCAGGGTGGTGTCGGTGGCGGCCATGGGGCGAGACGATGGCACAGCTTCCCGTGGCGATCGGATGAATTCTCCGCAATCTCGGAATACACCCTGGTGCCGGACCGGTATCGGCGCGATAACCAGACCGAGATTCGACCGTGCGATGCCCGACGACAGACCCGCCGCCCCGACCGCAGAGACCATCCGGCTCGCCACGTCCGACGACGTGTCGCGGCTGCTGGAGATCGAGTCCCGAGCCTTCGATCATGACCGCCTGAGCCGGCGCAGCTTCCTGCACCTGCTGACCCGAGGCCACGCAGTCTGCCTGGCGGCGGAGGCGGGGGGGCGGCTGCTCGGCTATGCCCTGGTGCTGCTGCGCCGGACCACGGCACTGGCCCGGCTCTACTCTCTCGCGGTCGATCCGGACATGCGCGGCCGCGGCCTCGGCGCCCGGCTGCTGGAGGCGGCGGAGCGGGCGGCGCACGACGAGGGCGCCCTGTTCCTGCGGCTCGAGGTGCGGCCGGACAACGCCAAGGCGATCGCGCTCTACGAGTCGCGCGGCTACCGCCATTTCGGGCGCTATCTCGACTTCTACGAGGATCATGCCGACGCACTGCGTTTCGAGAAGCGGCTCGGCGCTGAGGACCCGCCGCAGATCGACCTGCACGTGCCCTATTACGCGCAGACCACCAACTTCACCTGCGGGGCCGCGACGCTCCTGATGGCGCTGAAGACGCTGGACCCGGAGACGGAGCTGAGCCGGGCGCGCGAGCTGCGGCTGTGGCGCGAGGCGACGACGATCTACATGACCTCGGGCCATGGCGGCTGCGACCCCTACGGCATGGCGCTGGCGGCGCATGACCGCGGCGTCCGGGCGCGGATCTTCGTCAGCGACGAATCGATCCTGTTCCTCGACGGCGTGCGCAGCCCCGACAAGAAGGCGGTGATGACGGTGGTGCAGGAAGATTTCCGTACCCGCTGCGCCCGCCGCCGTATCGAGGTCGAGCACCGTGCCCTCGGATTGCCCGAAATGTGCGCCCTGATCAGCGAAGGCGCGATTCCGATCGTGCTGATCAGCTTGTTCCGGGGCTATGGCGAAAAAAATCCGCACTGGGTGGTCGCAAACGGCTTCGACGAGCGTTTCATCTATGTGCACGACCCCTGGGTCGCCGTGACGGAGATGGAGAGCGCCTCGACCAAGGCCAATCTCCCGATCCCGCGCCGGGAATTCGAGCGCATGGCCCGCTACGGCCGCACCCAACTCAGGGCCGCGGTCGTGCTCAGCAGGAAGGCCCAATGAGCGGTTGGATCATCGTCGTCGACCGTATCGGTGACTTCAAGGGCGACCCGGACGGCCGCCAGCTCATCACCACCCGGGACTACATCGCCCGGCCGCAGGCGATCAAGGGAGGGGACGCGAAGGTCATCAACCTGTCGCGCTCCACCGCCTACATGACCCGGGGCTACTACGTCTCGCTGTTGGCCGAGGCCCGCGCCCACCGGGTCATCCCGATGGTCGAGACCATCCTCGATCTCGGCCAGAAGACGCTCTACAAGATCGCCCTGCCGGACCTGGAGGACGACCTCAACCGCCGGATCAAGCGGCTGGCCCCGCCGCCGGGCGGCCCATTCAAGCTGATCATCAGTTTCGGCCGCGCCGATGACGACCGGTTCCAGGATTTCGGCCGCCGGGTGTTCGACTGGTTCCGCGCGCCGATCCTCGAGGTCAAGGTCCGCTTCACCGACCGCTTCCGCATCGCCTCGATCGGCGAGCTCTCGATCTCCGACATCGAGGGCGAGACCGAGGCCTTCTTCTACGAGACGCTCGACCTCTACACCCGCCAGAGCTGGCGCAACCCGAAGGAGAACAAGCCGGCGAAATACACCCTCGCCGTCCTGTTCAACCCGAAGGAGGAATTCGCGCCCTCGACCCAGCGTTCGCTGCTGAAGCTCGCCCGCGTGGCCGAGACCATGGACATGGAGGTCGAGCTGATCGAGAAGAAGGACCTGCTGCGCCTGGCCGAATACGACGCGCTGTTCATCCGCGAGACAACGGCGATCGACAACCACACCTTCCGCTTCGCCCGAAGGGCGGAGCAGGAAGGCATGCCGGTGATCGACGACAGCACCTCGATCCTGCGCTGCGGCAACAAGGTCTACCTCTACGAACTGCTGACCGCGAACAAGATCCCGACGCCGAAGACCGTGGTGGTCGACAGCCTGAAGAACGTCGAGCGGGTGGAGGAAGAGTTCTCCTACCCGATCGTGCTGAAGATCCCGGACGGGTCCTTCAGCCGCGGCGTGTTCAAGGCCAATGACCGGCGCGAGCTGGAGCAGATGGCCGAACAGCTGCTGGACGATTCCGACGTCATCCTGGCACAGGAGTTCATGCCGACGGACCATGACTGGCGGGTCGGTGTGCTGGACGGCGAGCCGCTGTTCGTCTGCCAGTATATGATGGCGAAGAAGCACTGGCAGATCGTCCGCCACTCCGCCGACGGCAAGGTCGGCTGGGGCAACTTCAAGACCTTCGCCCTCGACGAGGTGCCGGCCGAGGTGCTGGACGTCGCCGTGCGCGCGGCCAGGCTGATCGGCGACGGGCTCTACGGCGTCGACCTGAAGCAGACCGAGAAGGGCGTGTTCGTGATCGAGATCAACGACAACCCCAATCTCGACCATGGCTGCGAGGATCTGGTCGCCAAGGACGATCTGTGGCGGCGGATCTGCCGCTGGTTCATCGACCGCATCGACGCCGGCTGACCCGGCCGGGCGGAGGGGAGGGGGAATGGCACGTCGCGCATGGCTTCCGCTGGTCCTGGTCCTGGCCGGCATCGGTCCCGCCTGGGCCGACGGCACGCTTTCGGGCAAGCTGTCGGCCGATGACCGGCAGCGGCTCGAAACCTTCGACTCCGTGCGCGGCGAGGCGATCGGCGCCGCCCGCGAGAGCGACGACAAGGCGGCACTGGCCACGCTGGGCCAGATCCTGTCCGGCAAGCCGGAGACGGTCCGCGGCGCCACCGACCTCGCCGGCGACTGGCGCTGCCGGGTGGCGAAGCTGGGCGGCAACCTGCCGCTCGTGGTCTATGACTGGTTCCGCTGCCGGATCACCGACGACGCGGCCGGGCTGCGGCTCGACAAGGTCTCCGGCTCGCAGCGCACCGCCGGCACCTTCTACGACGACGCCAATGCCGAGCGGCTGACCTATGTCGGTTCGGCCTATTACGGCTATGAGGGCAAGCCGAAGCCCTATGGCCGCGACGCGGAGCGCGACCAGGTCGGCTATCTGGTCCGGGTCGGGCCCGACCGGCTGCGGCTCGAATTCCCGTCGCCGCGCTTCGAATCCCAGTTCGATATCATGGAGCTCGAGCGCGCCCGCTGACGATCCCGATCGATGCGGCTGTCGCTTCGTTGCATGTGGGCCCTATCATCGGCCGAAATCGGCTGAAGGTCTGTCCCGCCATGCGTCGCCTTGTGACCCTGTTCGTCCTCCTGCTCGGGCTGGGCGCCGCCGCTCCCGCCCTGGCCCAGGCACCGGCCCAGCCCAGCCCGGACAAGCTGCGCAGTCTGGCCGAGCTGCTGCAGGATCCGGAGATCCGTGGCTGGCTGCAGGCCCAGGTCGCGGCGCCCGCCGCGGCCCCGGCAGAGGCCGGGCCGGTGGCCGCCCCGGCGATGGCGGCGGGGATGCAGCAGGGCATGGCCGGCGGCATCGAGGCGACGCGCGGCTTCCTGCGGTCGCTGATCGCCGCCTCTCCGACGCTGCCGGCAGAGCTCGCCGCCGCCTGGCGGACCCTGACGGGGCAACTGATGGAGCGGGGGCTGGCCTGGACGGTCCTGTCCCTGGCCGTGTTCATCGGCCTCGGCTTCGGCGCCGAGAAGCTGTACTGGCGCCTGTCCGCCCGGTTCCGGCGGCGTCTGATCGGCACCCAGCTCGACACCCTGCACGGCCGGCTGCAGGCGGTGTGGCTGCGCTCGGTCTACGGGCTCGGCCTGATCTTCGCCTTCGCCCTCGGCAGCATCGGCGCCTTCCTGCTGTTCGACTGGCCGCCGCTGCTGCAGGAGATCGTGCTGTCCTACCTGCTGCTGGTGCTGATCGTGCGGGTGACGCTGGTGCTGGGCCGCATCATCCTGGCGCCGGGGGCGGAGAAGTTCCGGCTGGTGCCGATGGCGACGCCGACCGCGCATTACTGGTTCATCTGGTCGGCGATCCTGGTCGGCTGGTTCTTCTTCGTGCAGTTCACCCTAGGCGTGCTGGCGATGCTGGGGCTGCGGCTGGAATCCTGGTACCTGGTCGGGCTGGCCTGCGGCGTGGTGCTGCTGGGGCTGACCCTGACCGCGCTGTGGCGCGCCCCGACCTTCGACGGCCGCGACCGCATCGGCCATGACCACCGGATCGGCACCTGGCTGCTGACCCTCTACATCGTCGGGGTGTGGCTGGCGCTGTTCACCGGCTCGGTCGCGCCGTTCTATGTCGGCGTCATCCTGCTGCTGCTGCCGATCGCCATCCGCGGCACCCATCTCGCGGTCAAGCATGTGCTGCGCCCGCCGGGAGCGGCGGCGGCGGAGGAGGTGCCGTCGATGCTGGCAGTGTCGCTCGAGCGCGGGCTGCGCGCCCTGCTGGTGATCGGCGGGGCGCTGACGATCGCCGGCGTGCTCGGCCTCGACCTCAGCACCC
This sequence comes from Mycobacterium sp. KBS0706, assembly GCF_005938675.2. Classification (GTDB taxonomy): domain Bacteria; phylum Pseudomonadota; class Alphaproteobacteria; order DSM-16000; family Inquilinaceae; genus Inquilinus. Next base: position 109,389 of record NZ_VCCH02000001.1, on the reverse strand, counting down.
TGACCATGCGCGACACGCTGGCGACGCGGTTGCTGCGCGGCGCGATCAACGCCGCGATCGTGTTCCTGGTGGCGGATTTCGCCTGGCACCTGCTGCGCGCCTGGCTGGACCAGCGCATCGTCGCCGCCAACACGGCCGGGCTCGGCTCCGGCGACGACGCTCGGCGCAGCGCCCGGCTGCGCACCCTGCTGCCGATCCTGAAGAACGTGCTGTTCGTGGTGCTGGCGGTGATGGCCGGGCTGATCGCCCTGGCGGCGCTGGGGGTGGAGATCGGGCCGCTGGTCGCCGGCGCCGGGGTGGTCGGCCTCGCCGTCGGCTTCGGCGCCCAGACCCTGGTGAAGGACGTCATCTCCGGCATGTTCTTCCTGTTCGACGATGCCTTCCGCATCGGCGAGTACATCGAGAGCGGCAGCATCCGCGGCACGGTGGAGGGGTTCTCGCTGCGCTCGCTCAAGCTGCGCCACCACCGCGGCGCGCTGCACACCATCCCGTTCGGCGCGCTGGACAAGATCACCAACTACTCGCGCGACTGGGTGATCGACAAGATGACGGTCTCGGTCACCTACGACACCGACCTCGACCGCATCAAGCCGATCGTCAAGGAGATCGGCAAGACGCTGCTGGCCGATCCCGAGATGGCGCCGCACATCCTGGAGACGCTGAAGATGCAGGGGGTGGAGCAGTTCGGCGACTTCGCCGTCCAGATCCGGCTGAAGATGATGACCAAGCCGGGCGAGCAGTTCGTGATCCGGCGCCGGGCCATGGCGATGCTCAAGAAGGCCTTCGACGCCAACGGCATCGCCTTCGCCTTCCCAACCGTCACCGTCGCCGGCGGCGGGGCGGCTGCGACCTCGGCCGTGGCCCAGCACGCGCTGGACCGGGCCAAGCCGGCGGGGGAGGCGGGGTAGGGGCGCTCGGCTCCAGCTGACGGTTACTCCTCGTCGTTATCGGGTTCGGGATTTCCGTAGATATCGAAGTCGAGGATCAGGCCCCGGGAGCCGACCAGCACCAGGGTCTCGGGCTGGAGCTCGATCCCTTCGTTGGACTTGTCGAGGAACAGGCCGCAGAAGATGTCGGCCTGGAAGCGGGCCGACAGGTCCCGCCACACAGCGAGGTCCTGGCTCAGGGGCGACAGCAGCTCGGCGATCTGACCGTCGAGATCGCCGGGGCTCCGTTTCTCCGTCCAGAGACGCCAGGAGCCGGTGCGCTCAACCTTCTCGGCTTGGGCGCCCCTGCTCCAGTAGCTCTCTCCCTTTCTGCGGCCGATGCTCGGCTCTGATCCGAGCAGGCGGGTCAGCTTTTCCGGATCGAGGTCGTCACCGAAGAACCGCAGCGAGGCGGCGGATTCGCTCAGCCGGGCCATGTCCGGCGCTCTCGTCTGGCGGTTCGCATATCCTGGGGACGCAGCGTCGCGGGCATCCTCAGAAGAACGTTGGCCGGGCGCTGGCGGAATGCTCCTTCAGCACGGCGTTGCTGGCCGGGTCGATCTCCTTCAGCAGCACGTCGTAGCCCCACAGGTCGGCCAGATGCTGCAGCACCTGCCTGGTGTCGCTCTCGGCCAGCAGGATGCCGTTGACGACGCTGTGATGCACGATCAGGCGGCGGTCGCCGGCGAGGTCGACATCCACCACCTGGACGTCCGGATCGACCCAGGCGACATCGTAGTGCCGGGCCAGCGCCCGGCGGATCCGGCGGTAGCCGCCCTCGTCGTGGATCGCGTCGACCCGCAGCTCCGGCTGGCCGGAATCATCCAGCAGGTGGAACATCCGCCACTGCCGGATCAGCCGGGGGCTGAGGAACTGCGAGACGAAGCTCTCGTCGCGATAGTTCGCCCAGACATCCTGCAGCACGCCGGCGGCGTCGCCCTTCCCGGCGATGTCCGGGAACCATTCGCGGTCCTCGTCGGTCGGGTCGACGACGATCCGCTCGATGTCCTGCATCATCCCCAGGCCGAGGGCGTAGGGGTTGATGCCGTTGTAGTGCTGGTCGTTGAATTCCGGCTGGTACACGACGTTGGTGTGCGACTGCAGGAACTCCAGGAAGGCGCCGTCGTTCAGGGCGCCCTGCTCGTGCAGCGTGGTCATGATCTTGTAGTGCACCCAACAGGCGCAGCCCTCGTTCATCACCTTGGTCTGCGACTGCGGGTAGAAATACTGCGCCACCAGCCGGACGATGCGCAGCAGCTCGCGCTGCCAGGGCTGCAGCCGCGGCGCCGATTTCTCCAGGAAGTAGAGGATGTTCTCCTGCGGCAGCTCCAGCAGGGCGCGGCGGCGTTCCTCGCTCAGCACCGGCCCGGAGGACTTGGCCGGCGCGTTCGGCAGGGTCCGCCACAGGTCGTTGAACACCTCTTCCTGATACTGCAGGCGCTCCTTGGCCCGCCGCTCCTCGGTCTTCAGGTCCGGCCGGCGCGGCCGCGGATAGCGGTGCACGCCATGGCTCATCAGCGCATGGGCGGCGTCCAGCAGCTGCTCGACCGCCATCTGGCCGTAGCGCTCCTCGCATTGCGCGATGTAGCTCTTGGCGAATTCGAGATAGTCGAGGATGCCTTCGGCGTCGGTCCACTGCTTGAACAGGTAGTTGGTCTTGAAGAAGGTGTTGTGGCCGAAGGCGGCATGGGCGATCACCAGCGTCTGCAGGGTCGCCGTGTTCTCCTCCATGATGTAGCTGATGCAGGGGCTGGAATTAATCACCAGCTCATAGGCCAGGCCGCGCAGCCCCTTGCGGTACAGCACCTCGTTCTGGGCGAACTGCTTGCCGAAGGACCAGTGCTTGTAAAACAGCGGCATGCCGATCGAGGAATAGGCGTCCAGCATCTGCTCGGCGGTGATCACCTCGATCTGGTTGGGGTAGGTGTCGAGCTTCAGCTCCTTCGCCGTCCGTTCGACCCGGTCGTAGATCCGCTGGATGGTGCCGAAGTCCCAGTCGGTGCCGGGATAGAGCAGCGCATCATCCGCCATCATTCGGCCCCCACGCCGACGTCGCGACGCTGGAACAGCTCGCGGAACACCGGATAGATGTCGCGGCGGTGCCAGACCTTGCGCATGGCGAAGGGCGCATCGGCCTTCCGCACCCGGTCGTAGGTCTGCCACAGGTCGGTCTGCCGCGGCACCACGCCGGAGGACATCGGGTCCTCATCTCGGCCGACCTCGAGATAGGCGAAGTACTGGCACAGCGGCAGGATCCCGTCGCTCAGCAGGGCGGCGGATTTGGCGCTGTCGCTCGACAGGTTGTCGCCGTCCGAGGCCTGGGCGGCGTAGATGTTCCAGTCCTCCGGCCGGTAGCGCTGGGCGACGATCGACGCCATCATCTCGAGCGCGGTGGAGACCACCGTGCCGCCGCTCTCGGTCGAGTAGAAGAACGTCTCCTCATCCACCTCCTCGGCCTGGTGGGTGTGGCGGATGAAGACGATCTCGACATGCTTGTAGCGGCGCTTGAGGAACAGGTGCAGCAGCGCGAAGAACCGCTTCGCCAGGTCCTTCATGTGCTCGGTCATCGAGCCGGAGACGTCCATCAGGCAGAACATCACCGCCTGGGCCACCGGCTTCGGCGTTGCCTCCAGCCGGCGGTAGCGCAGGTCGACCGGGTCGATATAGGGGATGCGCCGGGTGCGCTGCAGCAGGTGGTCGAGCTGCTCCTGCAGCTGGTCGATCCTGTCCTGATCGGCGTCGGCCTCGCCCTCCAACGCCGTAATCTCGGTCTCGATATCCTTGATCTCGCCGGATTTCGGTCGGCGCAACGCGATCCGCCGGGACATCGCCCGCTGCATGGTGCGCGTCACCGCCAGGCTGGCGGGCGGGCCGCTGGTGGAATAGCCGGCGCGCCGCCAGCCGACGCTTTCGGACGCGACCAGCTTGCGCTTGGCCAGGTCGGGCAGCTCCAGGTCGTCAAGGAAGAGCTGGAGATACTCTTCCTGCGACAGCACGAAGCGGAACTCGTCCTGGCCGTCGCCGTCAGGTGCGCCCTCGCTGCCGCCACCGCCGCCGCCGCGCTTCGGCCGCTGGATGGTGTCGCCCTCGACGAACTCCTTGTTGCCGGGCAGCACATGGTCGCGCATGCCGCCGGAGCTGGAGCGGTGCAGCCGCGGCTCGTTCACGCCGGTGACCGGGATCGCGATCTCGCCGCCCTGCTCCAGATCCTTGATGCTGCGCTCACGCGAACTGTCCCGGACCGCCCTCTGCACCAGGGCTTTGGCCCGGCGCAGGAAGCGCTGGCGGTTGACGAGGCTCTTGCCGCCCGGATTGAGCCGCCGGTCGATGATGTGCATGGACATCGTGCGTCGCTTCCGACCTCCGTCCTCAGCCTGCTTGCTTCACCCGCATGTACCATTCGACCAGGCGCCGGACCTGCCGCTCGGTGTAGCCGCGGCTGACCATGCGCAGGACGAACTCCTCGTGCTTCTTCTCAGTGTCGCCGTCCTTCTTGGAGCCGAAGCTGATCACCGGCAGCAGCTCCTCCACCTGGCTGAACATCCGCCGCTCGATCACGTCGCGGATCTTCTCGTAGCTGGTCCAGCTCGGGTTGCGGCCCTCGTTCCCGGCGCGGGAGCGCAAGGCGAACTTGACCACCTCGTTGCGGAAGTCCTTCGGGTTGGCGATCCCGGCCGGCTTCTCGATCTTGGTCAGCTCCTGGTTCAGCAGGTCGCGGTTCAGCAGCTGGCCGGTGTCCGGGTCCTTGAAGTCCTGGTCCTCGATCCAGGCGTCGGCGTAGTCGACATAGCGGTCGAACAGGTTCTGGCCGTAATCGTGATATGATTCCAAATAGGCCTTCTGGATCTCATGGCCGATAAATTCGGCGTAGCGCGGCGCCAGATCGGCCTTCAGGAACTCCAGGTAGCGCTTCTCGGTCTCGGCCGGCAGCTGCTCGCGCCGCACCATCTGCTCGACCACATAGATCAGGTGCACCGGGTCGGCGGCGACCTCGCTTGTGTCGTGGTTGTAGGTCGCGGCCAGCGCCTTGAACGCGAAGCGGGTGGAGACCCCGTCCATGCCCTCGTCGACGCCTCCGGCGTCCTTGTATTCCTGCAGGCTGCGGGCGCGGGGGTCGACCTCGCGCAGGCTCTCGCCGTCATAGACCCGCATCTTGGAATAGAGGTTGGAATTCTCGTGCTCGTGCAGCCGCGACAGCACCGAGAAGCGGGCCAGCATCTCCAGCGTGCCGGGGGCGCAGGGGGCGTCCGCCAGCTTGGAGCCGCGGATCAGCTTGTCGTAGATCTTCTGCTCCTCGGTCACCCGCAGGCAATAGGGCACCTTGATCACGTAAATCCGGTCGATGAAGGCTTCGTTGTTCTTGTTGTTCTTGAAGCCCTGCCACTCGGACTCGTTGGAATGCGCCATGATGATGCCGGTGAACGGCAGGGCGCCGATGTTCTCGGTGCCGACGTAGTTGGCCTCCTGCGTCGCCGTCAGCAGCGGGTGCAGCATCTTGATCGGGGCCTTGAACATCTCGACGAATTCGAGCAGGCCCTGGTTGGCCCGGTTCAGGCCGCCGGAGTAGCTGTAAGCGTCCGGGTCGTGCTGGGGCAGGGTCTCCAGGCTGCGGATGTCGACCTTGCCGACCAGCGAGGAGATGTCCTGGTTGTTCTCGTCGCCCGGCTCGGTCTTGGCGATGCCGATCTGGCGCAGCCGCGACGGCTGCAGCCGCACCACCTTGAAGCGCGAGATGTCGCCGCCGAACTCGTCCAGCCGCTTCAGGCACCAGGGGCTGACCAGCCCGGTCAGGCGCCGGCGGGGGATGCCGTAGCGCTCCTCGAGCTCGGCACCCATCGTCTCCGGGTTGAACAGACCGAGCGGGCTCTCGAAGATCGGGCTGATGTCGTCGCCGGCCTTCAGCGCATAGATCGGATGGATCTCCATCAGCGCCTTGAGCCGTTCGGCCAGCGACGACTTGCCGCCGCCGACCGGCCCGAGCAGGTAGAGGATCTGCTTGCGCTCCTCCAGCCCCTGGGCCGCGTGCAGCAGGAAGCTGACGATCCGCTCGATCGTCTCCTCCATGCCGTAGAACTCGGAGAAGGCCGGGTAGACCCGGATGGTGCGGTTCATGAAGATCCGCCCCAGCCGGGCATCGCGAGCGGTGTCCACGATTTCCGGCTGGCCGATGGCGGCGAGCAGCCGTTCCGGCGCGCTCGCATACATCATCGGGTCGCTGCGACACCCTTTCAGGAAGTCTTCGAGCGACATCTCCGCCGCGCGGCGGGCCTCGTAGGACTTCGCATAGCTGGTGAAGAGATCGTCGGTCGGTGCCATTGCCACCCGCCAAAGGTTGGAGGATCGAGATTCACCATCCGCAGCTTCTGGACGTCTGTTTCCGGCTCATGATGCGTTGGAATTTGCGGCGAGAATCAGGTGGTTGCCGGGGTGCAGCCTCGCCGCCGCTGCTCACAGACCCGACAGGGGCTGCGCAGTTCGGACTCCGGTGAGGCGTAATATCTGGCACTACCCCTTCTCCACCGCTCGCTCTGGTTATCAATATAGGACTGAACCTGACCGATAATACTACTGCTTTGAATTTTATCTGGGCCCGGTGCCTCATTCGTCGAGGTCTTGAAGCGGCCTGCCATCCGGACCGTATGATACCGTCGATGGTACCAGGGTATGCCCAGTTCCCGAGAAAGGCGATGCGGCTTTTCGGCCGACTCGCCTTAAGCACGATATAAGCCATTTTATAATCGAGAATCGCGATTGTTTGGCTTGAAATCAGTCGCTCGACCGATCGATAAGGTGGGCATGGAGGATCGGGTGGAAGCTCCCATGGCGCTCACGGCGGCTGTGACGCCGAGTTCCCGAGTCGCATCGCTCCGGTCTTCCGGTCGCCCGTCCCGCTGCGCTGGGGTGGGCGCATGACCCTGGAGCAGCTCCGGATCTTCGTCGCGGTCGCCGAGCATCTGCATGTCACGCGTGCGGCGCAGGCGCTGAACCTGACCCAGTCGGCCGCCAGCGCCGCGGTCCAGGCGCTGGAGGCGCGCCACGCCACCAGGCTGTTCCACCGGGTCGGGCGCGGCATCGCCCTGACCGACGCCGGCGCCGCCTTCCTGCCGGAAGCGAGGGCGGTGCTGGCCCGCGCCGCTTTGGCCGAGCGCGCGCTGGACGATCTCTCGGGGCTGCGCCGCGGCGTCCTGGCGCTGCACGCCAGCCAGACCATCGGCAATTACTGGCTGCCGCCGCTGATGCACAGGTTCCGGACGGTGCATCCCGGCCTCCAGCTCGACCTCGTCATCGGCAACACCACCCAGGTGGCCGAGGCGGTGCGCGAGGGCCGGGCCGATATCGGCTTCGTCGAAGGCGACCTCGACCTTGCCGGCTTCGAGCATTCCAGCGTGCCGGGCGACCGGCTGGTGCTGGTGGTCGGCACCGGCCATCCCTGGGCTAGCGAGAGGATGGTGGCGCCGGCCCGCTTCGCCGACAGCCCCTGGGTGCTGCGCGAGCGCGGCTCCGGCACCCGCCAGGTGTTCGAATCGGCGCTCGAGCGGCTCGGGGTCGACCCCACGACGCTGCCGGTGGCACTCGAGCTGGCCAGCAACGAGGCGGTGCGGGCGGCGATCGAGGCCGGGGCCGGGGCGGGGGTGCTGTCCAGCCTCTCGGTCGAATCGGGGTTGCGCTTCGGCACGCTGCACCAGCTGGACCCGCCATTCCCGGCCCGCCGCTTCCGGGTGCTGCGCCATCCGGACCATTACCGCAGCAAGGCGGTGGAGGCCTTCCTGAAGATGCTGGAGCTGGACTAGGGCCGGCGGCGTCGCGCCGCAGACCCTCCATGCTGGATCGACATGCCGGCGGCGGGGATGGCCGTCCTAAAAGCGAGTCCATGCCCGACCGGACCCGTGCCTATGCCTCGCCCCGCGCCGCCTTCCGCGGCGGGATGCGGGACGTGCTGGGCGCACCGCTGCTGGTGCTCGGCGCCTCCTATCTCGGCTTCGGCTCGCTGGTGCGGGCCAGCGGGCTCGGCCTGCCGGTCGGGCTGCTCTCGACCCTGACCGGCTGGGCCCTGCCGGGCCAGATGGTGCTGATCGAGGCCTATGCCGTCGGCGCCTCTCTGCTGGCCATGGTCGCGGCGGTGGCGCTGGTCAATGTCCGGCTGCTGCCGATGACGCTGGTGCTGCTGCCCGGGCTGCGCGTGCCGGGCCGGCCGCGCTGGTGGGACTATGCCGCCGCCCATCTCGTCGCCGTCACCGGCTGGGTCCAGGGAATGCGGGTCTGCCCGACCCTGCCGCCGGAGCAGCGGCTGCCCTATTTCGTCGGCTTCGCCGGCATCCTGTGGGCGTCCTGCGTCGCCTGGACCGTGGTCGGCTTCTACCTGGTCACGGCGGTGCCGGCCGCGGTCTCGCTCGGCCTCGTCTTCCTCAACCCGCTCTACTTCATCCTGGTGCTGACCGCCGATCTCAGGAACCGGGCCCGGCTCGGCGCCATGGTGCTGGCGCGGCGCTGGGGCCGCCGCTGTACCGGCTCGATCCGGAATGGGGGCTGCTGGCCACCGGGCTGATCGCCGGCACCGTCGCCTTCCTGGCCGACCGGCTGTGGCGGCGCCGCCATGGCTGAGGCTCTGCCCTGGCTGATGCTGCTCGGCGCCGCGCTCGCCACCTATGTCTGGCGGGCGCTCGGGGTCTATCTCGGCGGCCGGGTGCGCGAGGGCGGGGCGCTGCTCGACTGGGTCGGCTGCGTCGCCTACGCCATCCTGGCCGGGCTGATCGCGCGCATGATCCTGCTGCCGGCCGGGCCGCTGGCCGCGACCTCGATGGCGGAGCGGGCCGGCGCCACCGCGCTCGGCCTCGCCGTGTTCCTGCTGTTCCGCCGCAACGTGCTGCTCGGCGTCGGCGCCGGGGCAGGGGCGCTGACGCTGATGGCCGGCTGGGCCTAACCCTTCGCCTGCTGCGCGGTCGCGCGGATCTGACTCAGGCTGGCGCGCGGCGTGATCGCCTCGGGGTCCAGCTTGATCCAGATCAGGGCCGGCCGGCCGGCGGCGACTGCCCGCTCGAAGGCCGGCGCGAAGTCCTCGGTCCGCTCCACCGTTTCGGCATGGGCGCCATAGGCCTGGGCCAGCTGCGCGAAATCCGGGTTCTGCAGGCCGGTGCCGCTGATCCGGGCCGGGTATTCCCGCTCCTGATGCATGCGGATCGTGCCGTACATGCCGTTGTCGATCACCAGAAACACCACCGCGGCGTTGTACTGGGCCGCGGTCGCCAGCTCCTGCCCGTTCATCAGGAAGCAGCCGTCGCCCGCGGCGGCGATCACCACGCGCTCCGGATGCTGCAGCTTGGCGGCGACGCCGGCCGGCACGCCGTAGCCCATCGAGCCGTTGGTCGGCGCCAGCTGGGTGCGCCAGCCGCGGTAGCGGTAGAAGCGGTGGAACCAGGTGGCGTAGTTGCCGGCGCCGTTGCAGATCATGGCGTCGGCCGGCAGCCGGCCGACCAGCCAGCGTACGATCTCCGACATCTGCACCGAACCGGGCGACACCACCGGCTGCTGCCAGGCCTCGTAATCGGCGCGGGCGCCGCGCACCCAGTCCTGCCGGGCCTGGATGTCGCCGGCCGGGGCCAGGCCGGCCAGCGCCGCGGCGACGGCGGCGGAGTTGGCGTTGATCGCCAGCTCCGGCTGGTACACCCGGCCCAGCTCCTCCGCCCCAGCATGGATATGCACCAGCCGCTGCGCCGGCACCGGCAGGGACAAAAGGGTGTAGCCGCCGGTGGTCATCTCGCCCAGCCGGGCGCCCAGCACCACCAGCAGGTCGGTGGTCTTCACCCGTTCGGCCAGCTTCGGGTTGGGGCCGATGCCGACATCCCCGACATAGTGGGTATGGTCGTTGTCGACATAGTCCTGGCAGCGGAAGGACACGGTCAGCGGCACCTCCCAGGCCTCGGCGAAGGCCTGGATGTCGGCGCGGGCCTGCTCGCTCCACCCGCCGCCGCCGATCAGCAGCAGCGGCCGCTTCGCTTCGGACAGCAGGTCGCGCAGCCGGGCCAGGACCTCGACGCCGATGCCGGTCTCGACCGGGGTGCCGGGGCGAACATCCGGCGCATCGGTCTGCTCGACCAGCATGTCCTCCGGCAGCGCCAGCACCACCGGGCCGGCCCGGCCGGAGGTGGCGGTGTAGAAGGCGCGGGAGACGAATTCCGGCACCCGGTCGGCATCGTCGATCTGCGCCGCCCATTTGGTCATCGAGCCGAACACCTTGCGGACATCGACCTCCTGGAAGGCCTCGCGCTCGAACATGTCGCGGCCGACCTGGCCCATGAACACGATCACCGGCGACGAGTCCTGCTGCGCCACATGGATGCCGACCGAGGCGTTGGTGATGCCGGGGCCGCGGGTGACGAAGCAGATGCCGGGCTTGCCGGTGGCCTTGGCATAGGCGTCGGCCATGTAGGCGGCGCCGCCTTCCTGGCGGCACACCACCAGCCTGATCTCCGGCACGTCGTGCAGCGCGTCGAGCACGGCCAGGTAGCTCTCGCCCGGGACGCAGAAGATGGTGTCGACGCCGTTCAGGCGCAGGGTGTCGACCAGGGCGCGGGCGGCGGTGCGGGACATGATGGCGACCGTTTCTTATGGGCGTTGCGCTGCCGGTCTAGCATGCGGCTCGCGGTCGTCCAACCCGCCCCGGTCTTGCCGCCCCGCCGCCCCCGTGCTCTAACGACGCCGTCCGCCCCGACGAGCCGTGTCCATGAGCCTCGAGACCCTCGCCGACCATGCTTTCGCTCCCGTGGCCCTGGCCCTGGAGGATGGCCGGATTCCGGGTGCGGCTCTCGGCATCGCCACCGCCGACGGCCAGCGCGCCCTGCGCTGGGGCGGCGTCGCCACCACTCTGCCGAAGCCCGAGGCGCTGCAGCGCGACACCTCGTTCGACCTGGCCAGCCTGACCAAGGTCATCGTCACGGTGACCGAGATCCTGCGGCTGGTGGAGGAGGGGGTGCTGGATCTCGACGACCCGCTGGCCAAGCACCTGCCGGATGCAGCGCCGCTGCATGGCGCCATCCCGCTGCGCCGGCTGATCGACCATTCCAGCGGCCTGCCGGCGCAGGAGCGGATCTATCTCTGGCCCGGCCCGGCCGACCAGCGCCGCACCGCGGTGATCCGCAAGCACTGGCCGGTGAAGACCGAGCCGGTCTATTCCGACATCAACTACATGCTGCTCGGCTTCGTGGTCGAGCGCTGGCGCGGCGTCGCCTTCGGCCAGCTGCCGGTCGGCACCGGCCTGTCCTTCGCGCCGGTGCCGGCGCAGTCGGCGGCGACCGAGGTGTGCGCCGTGCGCAACCGGCTGCTGCGCGGCGAGGTGCATGACGAGAACGCCTGGTCGCTGGGCGGCGCCGCCGGCCACGCCGGGCTGTTCGGCACCGTCCGCGGCGTGCTCGACTTCGCGCTGGAGCTGCTGCGCGGCCGGCTGCTCAGCCCGGCGGCGATGGTCGAGCTGAGCGCGCCGCAATCGACCCCCGGCCGGGCGCTGGGGTGGGAGCGGCGCCATCCCGGCTGGAAGGGCGGCAGCCTGTGCTCGCCGCGCACCATCGGCCATCTCGGCTTCACCGGCACCGGCCTGTGGATCGACCTCGACCGCGGCATCGCCTGGACGCTGCTGACCAACCGGGTGCATCCCAGCCGCGAGGTCGAAACCGGCATCCAGGACCTGCGCCTGTCGGTCGGCAACCGCATCGCCGCGCGCTGGCGCGACTGGGCCTGACGGTCCTGCAATTTCCGATCATCAGGATCCCTTCCCCCAAACCAACGGATAGGTTGGAACTCGCGGCGGGGGATTCCATTCTATGAACCGTAGCGCCGGACCCGAGTCAGGGCCGATCGCTTCCCAAAACGAGGAGAAGGGTGATGAGCAAGGCCTCCAATACACCGGTCGTGGACGCGCTGAAGCAGGTGCTGGCCGATACCTACGCCCTCCAGATCAAGACCCAGAACTATCACTGGAACGTGGAAGGCCCGCAGTTCCGCTCGCTGCACCTGATGTTCGAGGATCAGTACAAGGAGCTGTTCGCGGCGGTGGACGACGTGGCGGAGCGGATCCGCGCCCTCGGCGAATATGCGCCTGGCAGCTTCAAGGCCTTCTCGGAGCTGACCAAGGTGTCGCCGCCCAAGGACGGGATCGACGGCCCGGCCATGGTCAAGGACCTGGTCAAGAGCCACGAGCTGCTGTCGGAGCAGGCCAAGGCCGCCCTGGCGGTCGGCGAGAAGGCGGGCGACGATTCGACCGTCGACCTGCTGACCGACCGGATCACCTATCACGACAAGACCGCCTGGATGCTGCGCGCCACTGCGGCGTAAGCGGCTCCGGCATCCGTCGGACAGAAAAGGCCCGGACCGGGAGGTCCGGGCCTTTTCCGATCAGAGCACGAAGTCGGCGGCGGTCAGCGCGGTGGCGGTGACCACGTCGATCGCCATATCGGCGACCCGGTCGCCATCGCGGTCGCCGTAGACGCTCGACAGACTGTCCCCGGCGACGATGATCAGCTCGCCGGCGAGGCCGGTGAAGGCGCCGCCCGCGGTGAAGCTGAACTTCCCGTTCCAGGAGCCGTCGGCACCGATGCTCCGCAGGTTGATACAGTCCCCCTCGGCCGCGGAGAAATCCTCGATCCGGTCGCGGCCGGCGGCGTCCACGGTGCTGTCGCTGAACACCCGGTAGACGAAGGTGTCGGCGCCGGCACCGCCGGTCAGCACATCCGCACCATACTCCGCGTCCAGGCGGTCGTTGCCGCTGCCGCCGAGAAGCGTGTCGTCGCCGCCGGCGGCGACCAGCCAGTCCGCGCCGTCCCCGCCTTCCATGCGGTTGGCGTACCCGGTACCGCCGAGCGTGTCGTCGAAGGCGGACCCGATCAGGTTCTCGACGTCGCGGATCTCGCAGGTCCGATAGGTCGGCTCGCCGTCGATCCGGACATGCACCCCGGCCGCCGCGTCGGCGAAGGTGACCGTGTCGATGCCGTCCCCGCCGATGAGCAGGTCCTTCCCACCATGGCCGTTGAGCAGGTCGTCCCCGGCCTGGCCATAGAGGATGTTGATCCCGGCATCGCCGGACAGCACGTCGTCATGGGCCGACCCGCGGATATTCGCGATCCCGGCATAGGCGTCGCCCGCCGCATCGCCGCCCGATGTGGCGCCGGTCGCGAGATCGATCGTCACCGCGGCGGCCGAATGCCGGTAGGACGCCGTGTTGCTGCCGGCGCCGCCGTCGAGCCTGTCGGCCCCCGCGCCGCCCTCGAGGATGTCGTTCCCGGCCTCGCCCGACAGGGCATCCGCGCCGGTGCCGCCATAGAGCGCGTCGAGGCCGTCCCCGCCGGCGAGCGTGTCGTCGCCCTCAGCACCTTGGAGCCGGTCGTCGCCGCCGCTGCCGGTCAGGATGTCGTCATGGGCCGATCCGAGCACCCTCTCGATTCCGGTCAGGACGTCGCCGAGCGCGTCACCCGCACTGCCCGTCCCGGTCGCGAGATCGACGTTCACCCCGGTCGCGCTGGTGTGGTACGAGGCCCAGTCCGCCTGGTCGGCGCCGCCGACCAGCGTGTCGGCGCCGGGGCCTCCGACCAGGATGTCATCGCCCCAGCTGCCGTCGAGGTGGTCGTCGCCGCTGTGGCCGTAGAGCACGTCGGCGCCGACGCCGCCCAGGAGCGTGTTCGCCCCGCTGTCGCCGGCCAGCCTGTCGTCGAAATAGGACCCCGTCAGTCCTTCGATGCCGCTGAGACTGTCGCCCTCGGCATCCCCGCCGGTCGCGGTCCCGAGCAGCAGGCTGACGGAAACGCCGCCGCCGGACTGCTGATAGGACGCCGTGTCGATCCCGGCCCCGCCCTCGATCCGGTCGGCGCCGGCGCCGCCGTCGAGCGTGTCATCGCCGCCATAGCCGTAGATCGAATCGTCGGTCTCGGTGCCGGTCAGGACATCGTCCTGCTCGGTTCCTTCGATAATCGCCATGTCGTTCCCCCTTCGCAGGGCGGCACCGGATATCGTGAGCGGTCGGCGCCGCTGAAATCTTCCGAGAGGATTTTGCAGAAGATTCTACCAGGAGTCCTGAGCTTAAATTCTATCCAAGGGATCAATAATTCTGCAATGAAACGGTTTCATAGCGGCTGTCCCCGGGTTCGTCAGGCTTCCGGCCATTCCTCGCGCGCCATGTCGATGAACGCCCGCAGCCCCAGCGGCAGCTGCCGCCGGCTGGGGTAGTAGAGGAAGAAGCCGGGGAAGTCCGGGCACCAATCCTCCAGCAGGCGGACAACCCGCCCGTCGGCCAGGGCCGGGGCCGCCACCGCCTCGAACACGCAGGCGATGCCGGCGCCGTCCACCGCCGCCCGCAGCATCAACTCCTGGTCGCCCAGCGTCAGCGGACCGTCGGCCTCGACCTCCAGCGCCTCGCCATCCTTCTCGAACTCCCAGCGGAAGAAGGCGCCGCTGTGGAAGCGGTAGCGGATGCAGTCGTGCCCCTTCAGCTCATGCGGAGTCCGGGGCCGCTCGCGGCCATCGAGATAGTCCGGCGCGGCGATGATGGCCCAGCGCTGGCGCGGGCCGAAGCGGACGGCGATCATGTCCTGCTCCAGGCTCTCGCCGAAGCGCAGCCCGGCGTCGAAGCCGCCGGCGACGACGTCGACCAGGTCGTCATCGGCGACGATCTCCAGCCGCATCTGCGGATAGGTCCGGACGAAGCGCGCCATGATCGGCGCCAGCACCATCCGCGCCGCCTGGTGGGCGGCGTTGAGGCGCAGCGTGCCGGCCGGCACGTCGCGGAACGCGTTGACCTCCTCCAGCGCGTCGCCCAGGTCGCGGAACATCGGCTGCAGCCGCTGCAACAGCCGCGCCCCGGCATCGGACGGCGCGACGCTGCGGGTGGTGCGGTTCAGCAGGCGCACGCCCAGCCGCTCCTCCAGGTCGCGCAGCAGGTGGCTGACGGCGGAGGGCGAGACGCCCAGCTCGGCCGCGGCGCGGCGGAAGCTGCGATGGGTCGCCACGGCGACGAAGGCGGACAGGCCGGGGAAGTCGATCCGGGCCATGCATTGCTGACCTTTTCTCAATGACCAATGGAAGATTGAGCGGGTTATTGTTCAATCCGCCAGCCCTTAAATTCGAAACCACGGACGGCCCGCGGGGCGGTCCGGCATCTCGAAGGAGGGCATCATGAAGGTCTGGTTCATCACCGGGGCGTCGCGCGGCATCGGCGCCGAAATCACCCAGGCGGTGCTGGACGGCGGCGACGCCGTGGCGGCGGCCGCGCGGGACGCCAAGGCGATCACCGGGCGCTTCGGCGATCATCCCAGCCTGCTGCCGCTGGCGCTCGACGTCACCGACGAGGCCCAGGCCCAGGCGGCGGCGAAGGCGGCGGTCGAGCGCTTCGGCCGGATCGACGTCCTGGTCAACAATGCCGGCTACGGCCTGCTCGGCGCTGTCGAGGAGGCGGATGCCGGGGAGGTCGAGCGGCTGTTCGGCACCAATGTCTTCGGCCTGCTGGCCGTGACCAGGGCGGTGCTGCCGCAGCTGCGCCGCCAGCGCTCAGGTCACATCCTCAACATCTCCTCGGTCGGCGGCTACCAGGCCTATCCGGGCTGGGGCGTCTACGGAGCCACCAAATTCGCGGTCGAGGGGCTGACCGAGGCGCTGGCGGCGGAGCTGGCGCCGCTCGGCATCCACGCCACGGTGGTCGAGCCCGGCTTCTTCCGCACCAACTTCCTGGACGGCAGCTCGCTGATCCGGACCCGGGCCGAGATCGCCGACTATGCCGAGACGGTCGGCCGGATGCGCGACTTCGCGGCCGGGCACAACTACCAGCAGCCAGGCGACCCGAAGAAGCTGGCCCAGGCGCTGCGCCAGGTGGTCGCCGCCGACGCCCCGCCGGTGCGCCTGCCGCTCGGCCGCGACACGGTCGAGCGGATCGAGGCCAAGAACGCCTTCGTCGCCCAGGAGCTGGGGCAGTGGCGCAGCCTGGCGGAATCGACCGGCTTCGAGGATTGAACACAGCGCAGTCGAACTGAGGAATTGCCACCTCACTTCCTGTCATTGCCGGGCTTGAGACGGCAATCCAGAGGGTCTCGACAGCTTCTGGATGCCTGGGTCGAGCCCGGGCATGACAGTAAGGGGAGAATCCTTCTTCTTCTCTTCTGTCCTGGAGATCATCGGCTTCCACGGCGACATTCCTGGGGAAATGCTGTTTCATGCATATCCGCATACGATCGTCGGAAGGGGGAATTGATGGTCGATATCGCCAAGGACGCCGGCAGAACGCCGGCCGTGGAGCCGAGCCTGCACCGGGTGATGGGCCCCTGGCTGCTGCTGCTGTTCATCGTCGGCGACATTCTCGGCACCGGCATCTACGCCCTGACCGGGCAGGTGGCGAAGCAGGTCGGCGGCGTCGTCTGGCTGCCCTTCCTGGTGGCCTTCGCCGTCGCCCTGGTCACCGCCTTCAGCTATCTCGAGCTGGTGACCAAGTACCCGCGTGCCGCCGGCGCCGCGCTGTACACGCACAAGGCGTTCGGCATCCATTTCATCACCTTCATCGTCGCCTTCGCGGTGATGTGCTCGGGCATCACCTCGGCGTCGACCGCCTCGCGCGCCTTCGCCGCCAACCTGTCCAACGCCTTCGCCCTCGGCCTGTCGCCCGGCGGCGTCACCCTGATCGGCCTGGCCTTCATGGCGGTGGTGGCGATCGTCAACTTCCGCGGCGTCGGCGAAAGCGTGAAGGCCAATGTCGTGCTAACCCTGGTCGAGCTGACCGGCCTGCTGATCATCATCTGCATCGGGCTGTGGGCGATCGGGGCCGGAGAGGGGGACGTGTCGCGCGTCACCCAGTTCGGCACCACCGACCGCGGCGTGTTCTGGTCGGTGATCGCCGCCACCACCCTCGCCTTCTTCGCCATGGTCGGCTTCGAGGATTCGGTCAACATGGCCGAGGAGTGCCGCGAGCCGAGCAGCATCTTCCCGAAGGTGCTGCTGGCCGGGCTGTGCATCACCGGCGTGATCTATGTGCTGGTGTCGATCTCGTCGATCACCCTGGTGCCGCCGGAGCAGCTGGGCGAGGGCGAGACGCCGCTGCTGAAGGTGGTGCAGGCCGGCGCGCCCGGCTTCCCGCTGGAGATCTTCGGCTTCATCACCATGTTCGCGGTCGCCAACAGCGCCCTGATCAACATGCTGATGGCCAGCCGGCTGGTCTATGGCATGAGCCGCGAACGGGTGCTGCCCAATGTGCTCGGCCGGGTCCATGCCGGGCGGCGCACGCCCTATATCGCCATCGGCTTCACCACGCTCCTGGCCTTCGGCCTGATCGGCTTCGTCGGCGGCGTGCCGGCGCTGGGCGGCACCACGGCGCTGCTGCTGCTCTGCGTCTTCACCGTGGTCAATGTCGCCGTGCTGGTGCTGCGCCGCGACCCGGTCGAGCACAGCCATTTCCGCACCCCGACGGTCCTGCCGGTGGTGGGCGCCGCGACCTGCGCCTTCCTCGCCGGTCCCTGGACCGGGCGCAACC
The DNA here is from genome assembly GCF_005938675.2 of Mycobacterium sp. KBS0706. Classification (GTDB taxonomy): domain Bacteria; phylum Pseudomonadota; class Alphaproteobacteria; order DSM-16000; family Inquilinaceae; genus Inquilinus. Next base: position 91,971 of record NZ_VCCH02000001.1, on the reverse strand, counting down.
CCGAGCAATACGTCATCGCCGGCATCCTGCTGGCGATCGGCGTCGGCCTCTGGGTCGTCACGGTGCTGATCAACCGCGCCACCGGCCAGACGGCCGGCGACCCGGCAATGGAGGATATCGGCGGGGTCGGGCCGGTGAACTAAGGGGAGGGCTCGTCCGGCGCGGCGGCGAGGAAGTCGCCGAGCCGGTCCAGCTTGTGCTCCCAGCTCAGCCGCCGGTCGCTGAGCCATTGCTCGGCCGATTGCAGCGCCGCCGGCTCGATCCGGCAGGTGCGCACGCGGCCGATCTTCTCCGACCGCACCAGGCCGCTGGCCTCCAGCACCGCCAGATGCTGGACCACGGCCGACAGCGACATGGCGAAGGGCCTGGCCAGCTCGCTGACCGAGGCCGGGCCGCGGCTCAGCCGCTCCACCATCACCCGCCGGCTGGGGTCGGCCAGGGCCTGGAACATCAGGTCGAGGGGATGCTGAAGCATGCGCTTCAGTACTCCCGACGCTACGGGGCCGGCAAGTCAGCGCCGGGCCCGCAGCCTTTCGCCGCGGCGGCGCAGCGCCTCGATCGCGACCAGCATCAGGGTCGAGACCACGATCAGCACGCTGGCGGCGGCGGTGATGGTCGGGGTGATGCTCTCGCGGATGCCGTTGAACATCTCGCGCGGCAGGGTGCGCTGGCCCGGCCCGGCCAGCAGCAGCGCCACCACCACCTCGTCGAAGGAGGTGACGAAGGCGAACAGCGCCCCCGACACGACGCCGGGCAGGATCAGCGGCAGCGTCACCCGGTAGAATACGGTGGTCGGCCGGGCGCCGAGGCTGGAGGCGGCGCGCGGCAGGTTGCGGTCCAGCCCCTGCAGCGTGGCGCCGACGGTGATGACGACGAAGGGCGCGGCCAGCGCGGTGTGCGCCAGGATCAGCCCGGCATAGCTGTTGGTCAGCCCGACCGCGGCGAAGGCGAAGTAGAGGCCGACGGCCACGATCACCACCGGCACGATCATCGGCGACAGCAACAGGCCGGTCAGCAGGCCGCGGAAGCGCAGCGGCGCGTGGTTCAGCCCCAGCGCCGCCGGGATGCCCAGCGCGGTCGCCAGCACCGTGGTGGCGCCGCCGACGATCAGGCTGTTGGCCAGCGCCCCCATCCAGCGCTCGGACTCGAAGAACTCCTCGAACCAGCGCAGCGACACGCCGTCCAGTGGATAGACCAGGAAGGAGCCGCCATTGAAGGACAGCGGCATGATCGCCAGGATCGGCGCGATCAGGAACAGCAGCGTGGTGCCGCCGGTCAGCCACAGCAGCGCGCGCCAGAAGCGCAGGCTTTCGAAGATCCGCATGGCGGTCAGCCCAGCCGCATGCGGTCGGCGCCCACCAGCCGGGCATAGACCGCGTAGAGGGCGAGGGTGGCGACCAGCAGCAGGAGGCCGAGGGCCGAGGCCATGCCCCAGTTGACCGTGCTGGTGGTGTAGAAGGCGATGAACCAGCTGATCATCTGGTCCGCCGGCCCGCCGACCAACGCCGGGGTGATGTAGTAGCCGAGCGCCAGGATGAAGACGAGCAGGGCGCCGGCGCCGATCCCCGGCAGGGTCTGCGGCAGGTAGACCCGCAGGAAGGCGCCGACCGGCCGGGCGCCGAGCGAATAGGCGGCGCGCAGATGCGCCGGCGGGATCGAGCGCATGACACTGTACAGCGGCAGGATCATGTAGGGCAGCAGCACATGGGTCATGGCGACCAGCACGCCGACCCGGTTGTAGACCAGCTGCAGCGGCTCCCCGGCCAGGCCGAGCCCGGTGATGATCTCGTTGACCACGCCGTTGGTCTGCAGCAGCACCACCCAGGCGGTGGTGCGGACCAGCAGCGAGGTCCAGAACGGCAGCAGCACCAGGATCATCAGGATGTTGGCGATCCGCGGCGGCCGGGTCGCCAGCAGATAGGCCACCGGGAAGCCGATGACCAGGCACAGCGCGGTGACCGACAGCGCCACCAGGAAGGTGCGCAGAAACACGTCGCGATAGATCGCCTCGTCGGGCGGGGAGGCGAGGACCGTCCCGGCGGCATCGCGGCGCAGGTCCAGCGCCGCCAGCAGGTAGAAATCGGTGGTCGGCCCGGCGGCGCGGGCGATGGCGCCCCAGATCTCGGGGCTGCCCCAGGCCGGGTCGAGGGCCGTGAAGGTCTCCTGCCAGCTGCCTTTGGGTGAGTCGGGCAGCTTGCGCGCGGTGTTGGTGATGACCGTGCGGTAGCCGTTGCGGTCGTAGTTCAGGCGGCGCGCGGCCGTCGGCAGGGTCTTGTCGGCGCGCGCCTGGGCCAGGTCGGCGGCCAAGGCGGCGAAGGCGTCCTCGCCCGGCAGCCCGTCGCCGTGCCAATCGGCCAGGGCGGCGACGGTGCGTGGCATCACCGGGCCCACGTCGCGGTCGTCGATCGCGCGCCACAGCATGCCGGCGATCGGCGCCACGAAGACCAGCAGCAGGAAGGCGATCAGCGGCGCCAGCAGCAGCCACGCCTCGATCCGCCGCCTGCGCCCGGCCCGCCGCAGCGACCGCCGGATGGTAGTGCCGTCTTCGGCGAGGGCGGTCATGACAGCATCCCTGCGACGAGCGGAACGTATTGCCTCTCCCGCCTGGCGGGAGAGGTCGGGCTCGCGCAGCGAGACCGGGTGAGGGCTGGCCCAGGCCTCGACGAACTCCCCTCACCCGGAGCCGCTTGCGCGGCTCCGACCTCTCCCGCAAGCGGGAGAGGCAATGTGAGCTTCACGACGGAGGTCTTCACCGATCTTCGACCGGCCACCTACTTCGCAGCCCAGGTGTTGAAGCGCTCGGTCAGGCTGTCGATGTTCTCCAGCCAGAACTCGGCGTTCAGCTCGACCGCCTGGGACATGTTGGCCGGGTTGGTCGGCAGGCCGGGCAGGTATTCCGCCGCGATCAGCGGCGTCGCCGCCTTGTTGGTGACGCCGTAGGTGATCTTGGTCGGCAGCTTGGCCTGGTTCTCCGGCTTGCCCATATAGGCCAGGAACTTGGTGGCGGCGTCGACATTGGGCGAGCCCTTCAGGATCACCCAGCTGTCGATGGTGAACAGGCTGCCGGTCCAGACGATCTTGAAGTCCTTCTTGTCGGCGGTGTTGGCGGCGGCGATGCGGCCGTTATAGGCGGTGGTCATCGCGACGTCGCCGGCCGCCAGCATCTGCGGCGGCTGGGCGCCCGCGGTCCACCAGATCAGGTTCGGCTTCAGCTCGTCGAGCTTGCGGAAGGCGCGGTCCACGCCCTCCGGCGTCGCCAGCACCTTGTAGACATCGGCCGGGGCGACGCCGTCGGCCATCAGCGCGATCTCGAGATTGGTCTTCGGCCCCTGGCGCATCGCCCGCTTGCCCGGGAACTTCTTGACGTCCCAGAAATCGGCCCAGCTCTTCGGCCCGTCTTTGAACTTGGCGCCGTCATAGGCGAGGATGAAGTTGTAGACGATGGCGCCGACGCCGCAATCGTTCACCGCCGCCGGCAGATAGGCGTCGCGGCCGCCGATCGCGTCCCAGTTCAGCGGCTGGAACAGGCCTTCCTCGCAGCCCAGCGCCAACTCCTCGGATTCGACCTGGACCACGTCCCAGCTCGAATCGCCGCCCTCGACCTTGGCGCGCAGCACGCCGATGCCGCCGTCCCAGCTTTCGTCATGCATGGGGTTGCCGGCGGCCTTGAACGGCTCGAAATACAACTCGCGCTGTGCATCCTGATAGGCGCCACCCCAGGACACCACGGTCAGGTCGCGGGCCATGGCGGGCGCGGCAATGCAGGCCGCCAGCACTGCCGCGGGCAGGAGGCGGGTGAAACGGATCATGACGGACACTCCCTGTTTTCTTGTTCCGCCGAGGCGGCGGCTTAGCGCTCAGACATGCTGGCCGCCGTTGATGTGCACCTCGGCCCCCGTAATGTAGGACGACCCGGAGGTGCAAAGGAACATGATCGTTGCGGCGACCTCCTCCGGCTTGCCCAGCCGCTTCATCGGGATCTCGCTGTCGACCATCGCCTCGGTGCCCGGCGACAGGATCGAGGTGTCGATCTCGCCCGGCGCGATCGCGTTCACCCGCACGCCATGGGCGCCGAACTCATGCGCCATCTCGCGGGTCAGGGCGGCCAGCGCCGCCTTCGAGGTGGAGTAGGCCGGGCCGGCGAAGGGATGCACCCGGCTGCCGGCGATCGAGGTGACGTTGATGATCGTCCCCTTGGCCGCGCGCAGCGGTTCGAACAGGCCGCGGGCCAGGAGGGCGGTGGCGAACAGGTTGACGTTGAACACGTGGGTCCAGGTCGCATAGTCGGTGGTCAGCACGCCCATGCGCTTGCCGCCCGCCAGCTTGGGCGAGATGCCGGCATTGTTGACCAGGGCGTCCAGCCGCCCATGGGGCAGCCGCGACCGCAGGGCGGACAGGCCCTGCTCGATCCCGTCCAGGTCGGCGAGGTCGAGCTGGACGTGGTCCTCCTCGCCCGCATGCCACGGGCAATCCTTGGAGAAGGCTTGGCGCGAGACGGTGATCACCCGCCAGCCGGCGGCGCTGAAGCGCTTCACCGTGGCATGGCCGATGCCGCGGCTGGCGCCGGTCAGGATCAGGGTCTTCGGCTCGTCCGTCTGGGCCGTGCTGGACATGACTGTACCTGGAGTGATGAGGTCGATCCCTGAGAACGGATCGCATCGCAATCATGCGGCGCGGCGCCGCATCCGTCCAGGGGCGGGGAGGCATGGCTGCCGCTACCGCATGCCGCAGTCCGATCAGGGCTGGGCCAGCACCAGCCCAGGCGCCGGCTCCTGCGCATTCGGCAGGCGCGACAGCTCGGGCAGCTCCGGCAGCGGCGCCTCGTCCTCGGCGTCGATGGCGCTGACCAGGCCGAGCGGGTGGTGGATCATCTCGATCCCGGGCGCCGCCAGCAGGATCGGCCCGCCGCCCTCCAGCGCATAGCCCGAGCGCCACAACCGCAGCACCTGGCGCCCGGCGCCGTCCGGCTCCGGCCGGATCAGGGTCAGCACCGGCATCCGCCCGTCTTGCAGCACCGGCGGCACCGGCAGGGCGCGGGCGTCGGCGGCGTCGTCGAGGAAGCGGGCCGCGGTGGCGACGCTCCAGCCCGGTGGGGCGATCCAGCCGGCGGGTGCGAGGGCGGCGGCCAGCGCATCCGGCGGCCCGGCCCATTGCAGCAGGAAGGGCTGCTCGGCCTCGCCCCCCAGGTCGATGCGGTGCGGCGGCAGGCGGCGCCAGCCCTCGGCCCGCCAGTCCGCGGCCGGGATCGTCACGGTCGTGTCGCGGATGACATACATCGCCGCGGCGCCGTGGTAGCCGGTGGCGACATGGGCGCCGCCGGCGACGATGAGGGCCAGCAGCAGCGCGACGGCGAAACGGCGCGGCCGGATCCGCTGGGGGTCCGCCCGGCGGAAGGCCATGGCGAAGGCGATCGTCATGCCCAGTCCGAAGATCAGCCCGGCCGCGACGTCGGACGGCCAATGCGCCGCCAGATAGACGCGCGAGGCGCAGACCAGCCCGATCAGCGCCGCGGCGATGCTCAGCGGCACCAGCTGCCAGCGCCCGGGCAGGCCGCGCGCCACCAGCCAGCCCAGGATGCCGAACAGCACGGCGGAGAAGGCGGCGTGGCCGCTGGGGAAGCTGAAGGCGTCGGCACCGTTGTACAGGTCGGTCGGCCGGGGGATCTGCAGCCGGCCCTTCACCAGCGGCACGAAGCCGGCGGTGACGGCGATGGCGATGGCGACGCCGCCGGCCCGGTGCCAGGCCCGGTGCAGCAGCAGCCAGGCGATCGCGGCGATCACCAGCGCGGTGACGGTGGTGCCGTCGCCCAGCATGGTCACGACGGTCAGCGCCGCATCGCCCCAGGGCGTGCGCAGCGCCTGGACGAAGCCGCTGATCGCGCCGTCGGCCCGGGCCATCCCGCCATGGGCGGCGACCAGGCGCAGCAGGTTGACGAAGCCGGCGACCAGCACCAGCACCACGAGGCCCAGCGCCGCCATGACTCGCAGGTCCGGCTCCTCCGGGTCGGCGAGCCGGGCCAGCAGGCGGGCCGGGCGGCTGCCGCGGGCCACGGCCCAGCGGTGGACCGCATGCTGGGCCCAGCCGAGCAGCGGCACCAGCCGGCGCCAGACCCAGCGGGTGACGACGACCAGCAGCCACAGGCTCAGCGCCAGCACCGCCAGCATCGCCACCAGCCGGCCGCTGACCGCACCGAGCGCGCCCAGCGACGCTCCCAGCAGCGCGCCGCCCAGGATATGGGCCGGCGCCCAGACGATCGCCGAGGCGATGTTGACGACGTAGAACAGCCGCGGCCTCAGGCCCAGCGCGCCGGCCACCATTGGGATCATCGGCCGCAGCATCGGCAGGAAGCGGCCCAGCGCAATGCTCTTGCCGCCGTGCCGGTGGAAGAACGCCTCGCCGCGGGCGATCAGTGCCGGGTACCGGCTCATCGGCCAGGCGCCGAGGATGGTGCCGCGATAGCGCCGTCCCAGCTCGTAGGACACGCCGTCGCCGACGATCGCCCCGGCCGTTGCCCAGACCAGCATCGGCGCCAGCGGCAGGTGGCCGAGCCCGACCACGGCGCCGATGCCGATCAGGATCGGCGAGCCGGGGATGAACAGCCCGATCACCGCCACCGATTCGGTCAGGGCGATCAGGAAGATCAGGAGGCCGGCCCAATGCGGGTGCTGGCCGATGAACTCGATGACCGCCTGCGCGATATCGGTCATGCCTCTGCCGTTCGAATCGTCATCCCGACTCCTTGCCTCGAACCGGTGTCATAGCTCGCGATTCCGACGGCCGGACGCAACCCCGCCGGTCGTCATGGCGAAGCGGTTGCCGTCGGCGGCGAAGGCTGCCACATGAGACGGGTGTCGGAGGGAGCGGAAGAAATGGCGATGAGGGGGAGGATCCAGGCCCTGGCGCTGGTCGGGCTGCTCGGCTGGTCCGTGGCCGGCTGCGCCACGCCCGCCCCGGCCCGGCCTGACGGCGGCGTCGTGCTGCTCGGCGAGACCCATGACCGCGTCGCCGATCATCATTGGCAACTGCAGCGGATCGCGGCGCTGCGCGAGGAGCAGCCGGGCCTCGCCATCGGGCTGGAGATGGTGCCGCGCAGCCGCCAGGCTGCGCTCGACGCCTGGATCGCGGGCGAGCTGGACGAGGCCGCCTTCCTGCGCGAGGTCGACTGGGACCGGTCCTGGGGTTTCGATTTCGGCCTGTACCGGCCGATCTTCGCCTTCGCCCGGATGCACCGGATCCCGCTGATCGCGCTGAATGTCGACCGCGACGTGGTGCGCGCGGTCGGGAAGGAGGGGTGGTCGGCGCTGCAGGCCTGGCCGGACCTCGATCTCGGCCGGCCGGTGGCGCCGTCGCCGGACTACAGTCGGTATCTCGCCGCCGCCTTCGCCGGCCATGGCCGGGCGGCGGAGGGCGATGCCCTCAACCGCGGCTTCCGCCGCTTCGTCGACATTCAGCTGCTGTGGGACCGGGCGATGGCCGCGCGCATCGCCGAGGCTCGGGCGACGGGGACCCCGCTGGTCGTGGTGCTGGCCGGCAGCGGCCATGTCCGCGACGGCATCCCGCGCCAGCTGCGCGACCTCGGCTACGCCAGCACCGCTCTGGTGGCGCCGGACGCCGCGGCCGGGATCTGATCTCAGTTTGCGCCGATCGGAACGAATGCCCCTTCACCGTCATGGCGAGCCCCGGAGGGGCGTGGCCATCCAGCCGCACGGAACCCTGGATGGCCACGTCGCTGCGCTCCTCGCCATGACGGCTTTGGGTTGGCCAAGAGCCGTTCTTCACGAAATCCGGTATGCGTCCACATCCCCCATACTGCCCGAATTGTGACATGAAGTTAGGGGATCGTCTGGTCCGGTTGCTGTGAATATTGAAAGGCGACTGGCTTGATTATCCTCCGTCAAAGTGAATCCGGTTCACTTTTCAGCAGGACGACTGTCTCAATTTGGCCGAAGGGTCTGGCCTTTCTGGCCGCCGCCGCCCTGGCCCTGCACCTCGCGGCCGCGCCGGCCCTGGCCGCGACGCCGTTGGAGCTGACGCAGAAGCACCTCTATGCCGGCTCGATCGCCGAGGGCGAGAAGGCCCTGGCCGCGATCCTGGCGAAGAAGCCGGACGATGCCGAGGCGATCGCCGGGCTCGGCCTGGTCCGCCTGGCCAAGGCGACGGAGCGTTTCAGCCAGACCCTGTACCGCTACGGCTTCCGGCCGCCGGAAGATTCGATGGTGTCGGTGCCGCTGCTGACCATGCCGGTGCCGCCGAATCCGAACCCCGAGGTGATCCGCTACCAGGACGCCCGCGCCATCCTGCAGGCGCTGGTCGACGATCTCGACGCGGTCGACCGTACGCTGCAGCCGTTGGGCGACCGGCCGGTGAAGCTGTCCGTCGCCATGGGGCGGGTGAAGCTCGACCTCGCCGGCAACGGCCGGGGCGAGGCCACGCTCTACGACGTGTACAGCGCCGTGCTGCTGGGCGGCCAGGGCGACCCCGCCAATGCCGGCAAGCTGGTGATCGCCTTCGACACCGGCGACGTGCTGTGGCTGCGCGCCTATACCCATGTGCTGCGCGCCGGCGCCGAGTTCCTGCTGGCGCGCGACTGGCACCGCAGCTTCGACGCCGCCGCGCATCTCCTGTTCCCGCGGCCGGAGTCGCCGCTGGCCGCGGCACTGACTCTGCCCACCCAGGGCATGTTCCTGGGGGCGGAGGACGGGCGGATCGCCGACATGATCGCCTGGGTCCATCTCTTCAACTGGCCGGTGGTGGAGCCCGACCGGCTGCCGCGGGCGCGCGAGCATTTCCTGGCCGCGGCGAAGCTGAGCCAGGAAATGTGGGCGTCGATCCGGGCCGAGACCGACGATGACCGCGAATGGCTGCCGAACGCCAGGCAGGCCAGCCTGATCCCGGGCATGAGCATCACCGATGAGCGCATCGACACCTGGCTGGCGCTGATGCAGGAATCCGAGGCGATCCTGAACGGTGACAAGCTGCTGCCGCATTGGCGCTTCGACCAGGGCTTCAACCTGCGCCGCCTGCTGGAGTCTTCGCAGCCCTTCGACCTGGTGCTGCTGCTGACCGGCACCGACATGGTGCCCTATCTCGAGGACGGCCCGGTCAGCGACCGCTCGTTCTGGGAACAGGCGACCGGCGCCTTCGAGGGCGAGTTCCTCAGCTTCGCGGTGTGGATCAACTGAGCCCGCGGGCTCAGTGCGTCAGGATGTTGACCAGCCGGCCGAACGGGTCGCGGACATAGAAGCGGCGCACGCCCCAGGGCTCGTCGGCCGGGCCGTATTCGATCGCCAGGCCCATCGCCAATGCCTTTCGGTGTGTGGCGTCGACGTCGTCGACCTCGATCGAGATGTCCGGCACCGGGGTGCCGGAGCCGCCCTCGCTCATCACGCTGAGCTGCGGCGTCATCGTTGCGTCGGCGGTGAAGGTCAGGATCCAGCCCATGTCCATGGCCAGTTTCAGGTCCAGCAGGTCGCCATAGAAGGCCTGCGCCCGGCCGACGTCGCCGGCGGCGATGTTGGTGACGATCCGCTTCACGGCCATGGGATTTCTCCGAATTTGATGCTGCAGGTGAAGACTCTTAACGACTGGGCGTTCGCAGCTATCAGATGCGGGGAACGCCCGGTTGGCGGTCATTGCGTGTCTCTCCGTCGATGATCTGATCGAGCATCATGTCGAAATCATCTGCCCAATGAATCTGCCCGCGCACCTCAGGTAGGTATTCTGCCCGGCTTCGGATTGCTTCTGCGGCGCTCCGAATACTGAGCAGAATTTGCTTTGATATATAGTACTCGTTCCGAAGCCCTTCGGCCTTCCGCCAAAGATGATCTTTGAAGGCCTCGAATGCCGAGAGATCGAACACATCCGCGGATAGGAGGCGATCGACCGATCGTTCTTTCAGTTGCTCCAAGACCAGGTCGAAGTGATTTTCCGACATGTCTCAGCCTCAGCCCTGTTGAATCAACCGCACAGCGCGATTCGCCGAGCTGCCCACAGCCGGGCGAACTCTACTCTGCCACGGCCGGCCTTCGTCCTTCCAGCAGGTCGCGTTGGCGGGCCAGGGCGGCGGCCATGAATTCGGTGAAGGCGCTGACCCGGGCGGTGCGGCGCAGATCCTCATGCGTCAGCACCCACAGCGCCGCGTCCTCGGGCACCGTCGGCGTGGCGATCCGGACCAATCCCTCGGTGGCGTCGCCGAGATAGCAGGGCAGGGCGGCCAGGCCGATCCCGGCCCGGGCCGCACGGCAGACCTCGACCAGGGAATCCGTCCGCAGCGCGATCGCCGCGTCCGGCAGGGCCCGGCGCATCCAGCGGGCGACCGAGGTGCCGGCCAGGGTGTCGTCCGGCGCCACCCAGGGATGCGCGGCGACCGTGCCGGACCGCGCCGCCGGGTGGCTCGCCGCGGCATAGGCGGCGAAGGCGATGCCGGCGACGCGGCGGCCGACCAGCGTCTCCGGCGGGTCCAGCACCGGCCGGATGGCGACATCGGCGTCGCGCCGGGTCAGGTTCACCATCAGGTTGGTGGTGGTGACCTCCAGCACGATGCCGGGATGCAGCTCGCGGAACTGGGCCAAGAGCGGCGGCAGCAGCGACGCCGTCAGCGTGTCGGCCGTCGCCACCCGCAGCGTGCCCTCGAGCCGAAGATCCTGGCCGGCCAGGCGGCGCTCCAACGCGTCGACCGTCGCCGCCATGCCGCGGGCCGCCGCCGCCAGCTCCTCGCCGCCCGCGGTCAGGGCGTAGCCGCCCGGCAGCCGGTCGAACAGCCGCAGCCCCAGCCGCTGCTCGAAGCCGCCGATCCGGCGCAGCACCGTGGTGTGGTTGACGCCGAGCCGCCGCGCCGCCCCGGCCAGCGAGCCGCAATCGGCCACCGCCAGCACGGTGTGCAGGTCCTCCCAATCAAGCCGGCTATCCATGACGGGCCCTGTGCATGAACGCAGATGATTGCTGCAGTATCACAGATCGAACTGCGTCTGTGCACTCGTCATCTTCTCTCCAGCGGCGGGGCTGGCCCGCCTTCCGGAGAGACAGAGATGACCCCGATCCAGCTCTACACCTATCAGACGCCGAACGGGCACAAGGCCTCGATCATGCTCGAGGAGGCCGGCCTGCCCTATGAGGTGCATGTCGTCGACATCGAGCGCGGCGAGCAGCGCGAGCCGGCCTTCCTGGCGCTGAACCCGAACAACAAGATCCCGGTGATCACCGACCCGGACCGCGGCCGCACCGTGTTCGAGAGCGGCGCCATCCTGACCTATCTCGCCGAGCGCTCCGGCAAGCTGCTGCCGGCCGATGCCGGGGAGCGGCTGACGGCGCTGCAATGGACCCTGTTCCAGGCCGCCCATCTCGGCCCGACCCTCGGCCAGCTGTGGAATTACAAGATCTTCGCCGCGGAGAAGATCCCCTATGTCATCGGCCGCTTCGAGGCCGAGGCGGCGCGGGTGTTCCGGGTGCTGGACGGCACGCTCGGCCGGCGCAGCCATCTGGCGGGCGAGGCCTACGGCATCGCCGACATCATGAGCTGGCCCTGGATCCATGCCGGGCTGGTGCATATCGGCCTCGACCTCGAGGCGAGCCCCAACCTGCGCCGCTGGTACGACGCCATCGCCGCCCGTCCCGCCGTGCAGCGCGGCCTGCGCGTGCCTGTCCTCGGCAGCCGGGATTGACCGAACGATCGGTCGGAGAATTCGCAATGGAAACCCTGTTCGTCCGGATCTCGCTCCTGGCCGGCGGGCTGCTCGCAGTCCAGGCCGGCGCCATCTACGTCACCACCGTGCTGGCCGGCGTCGCCGTGATCAAGCTCGGTTGAGGGGAGGCGGCGATGTCGAACTCCCTCGCCTGGGCGATGCTGGTCCTGTCCGGCATCGCCGACGTGGTCTGGGCCGTGACCACGAAATACTCCGACGGCTACAGCCGCCTCGGCTGGACCGCGGCGTCGGTGGCGGCGCTGGTGGTCTTCCTCGGCCTCCTGACTCAGGCGCTGAAGGTGCTGCCGCTCGGCACCGCCTATGCGGTCTGGACCGGGATCGGCGCGGTCGGGTCGGTCACCGCCGGGCTGCTGCTGTTCGGCGAGGCGATGGGCCCCGCCCGCCTCGCCGCCATCCTCGCCATCCTCGGCGGCGTGGTCGCGCTCAAGCTGCTGCCGGCTTAGGGCCGTCCCAATTGGCCAACCGATTGCCGCAGCGTCTCGGCCAGCGCCCGGGCCGGCTCGGACGGGCCCGCGGTGCAGACCACGAACTCGATCTCCGGCAGCGGCGGCAGCCCGTCCTCCGGCTCCAGTATCCGCAGCCCGGGCCCGATCGCGCTCAGCGGCAGCGGCGTCACCGCCAGCCCGGCCAGGGCCGCGGCGCGGACACCGGCGACGCTGGGGCTGACATAGGCGATCCGCCAGGGCCGCCGGGCCCCGGCCAGCCCCGCCAAAGCCGCCTCGCGGTACGGGCAGGGCTCCGGGAAGAAGGCCAGGGGGATCGGGTCGGGCAGGTCACCCAGGTCCGCCGCGGCGGCCCAGGCCAGCGGCTCGCGCCACAGCGTCCAGCCGCGGCCGTCGCCATGGCAGCGGCTGCACAGGATCAGGTCCAGCCGGCCGCCCTCCAGCGCCCGGAACAGCGTGGTGGCGATGCCGACCTCGACCTCGATCCGCACAGCCGGATGCTGCGCCCCGAAGCGCCGCAGGATCTCCGGCAGGCCGGAGCCGGCGACATCCTCCGACGCGCCGATCCGAATCCCCCCGGCCAGCGAGGATGCCGACAGGCTGGCCCGGGCGTCCTGGTTCAGCCGCAGGATGCTGCGGGCATAGCCCAGCAGCGTCTCGCCGGCCTCGGTCAGCGCCACGCTACGGGTGCTGCGCCGCAGCAGCGGCCGGCCGGCCTGGTCCTCCAGGCGGCGGATCTGGGCGCTCACCGTCGACTGGGTGAGGTGAAGGTGCTCCGCGGCGCGGGTGAAGCCCTGCAGCTCCGCCACCGCCACGAAGCTGCGCAGCAACTCGGTCTCGAACATGATGTCAATATATCGCGGCTCGCCATCAATCTCATAGAATCTATTCGCTTATCCTCTGAACGGCGAGCCGCTAGCCTGAGCCCATCCCAGCAGGAGAATCGCCATGGCACGGCTGCTCTATGTCGAAGCGTCCCCCCGCAAGCAGCGCTCGGCCTCGATCGAGGTCGCGCGCGCCTTCCTCGCCGCCTACCAGTCGACCCATCCCGACGACGAGGTCGAGACGCTCGACCTCTGGGCCGTCGACCTGCCGGAATTCGACGGCGCGGCGATGGAGGCGAAATATGCGGGGCTTTCCGGCACGCCGCTGACCGAAGCGCAGGAGACCGCATGGCGCCGGGTCCGCGAGCTGGCGCGGCCCTTCCATGAAGCCGACCGGCTGCTCTTCGCCGTGCCGCTGTGGAATTTCGGCATTCCGTACAAGCTGAAGCACCTGATCGACGTGGTGTCGCAGAAGGACGTGCTGTTCTCCTTCACCGAGCAGGGCTTCTCCGGCCTGCTGCCGGGCCGGAAGGCGGCGGTGATCTACGCCCGCGGGCTCGACTATGGCCCCTCGGCCTTCACTCCCGCCGCCGGCTTCGACTTCCAGAGGCCGTATGTGGAGATGTGGCTGCGCTTCATCGGCATCACCGACATCACCGCGATCACGGTCGAGAAGACGCTGTTCGGGCCGGAGGTGGACACGCAGGCGCGGGCCGAGGCGAAGCGCCGCGCGGAGGCGGTGGCGAAGACGTTCTGATCTCGCCTGCGATAGGATGGGATTGAACCACAGGAGATCGCCATGGAGGCCGAGCATCAGGTCGCGCGGCATTACGGCCGCAGCGGCATCGAGCAGGCGTTCCTCGACGCGCTGCGGGCCGCCGGCAAGGACATCGATCATCTCCAGCCCGGCGACCTGTCCGGCGCCGACGAGTTCCATCTCGGCGGGCCAGCCGCGACGGCGGAGCTGGCGCGGGATCTCGGCCTCGGGCCGGAACTGCATCTGCTCGATGTCGGCTGCGGCGTCGGCGGCCCGGCCCGGCACATCGCGGCGGCGCAGGGCTGCCGCGTCACCGGCATCGACCTGACGGCCGAGTTCGTCGAGGCCGCCGAGGCCCTGACGCGCCGCTGCGGCTTGGCCGGCCGAGCTTTGTTCTACCAGGGCAGCGCCCTGGCCATGCCATTCCCGGACGGCGCCTTCGACGCGGCCACGCTGATCCATGTCGGCATGAACATCGCCGACAAGGCGACGCTGTTTGCCGAGGTGCGACGGGTGCTGAAGCCGGACGCGCGCTTCGCCGTCTACGACGTGATGCGGACGGGGGAGGGCGATCTGCCCTATCCGATGCCCTGGGCGGCCGAGCCGGGCACCAGCTTCGTCGAGCCGCCCGAGACCTATCGCCGGCTGCTGCGGGAGGCCGGCTTCACGATCGAGGCGGAGCACGACCGAAGCGACCTGGCGCTGCGTCTCGGCCGCGAGATGCGCGAGCGGGCGGCCGCCCGCGGGCCGTCGCCGCTCGGCCCGCATCTCCTGATGGGGCCGGGGGCACCACAGCGCGTCGGCAACGTCATGGCGGCGGTGGAGCGAGGCCTGATCGCGCCCGTGGAGATGGTGGCGCGGGCGGGGTAAGACGCGGGCGCCGCGGTTCGTCGTGACCACAGGCCGGCCGCCGGGCTAGAGTCGTGCTATGACCCGCATCGGCATTCCCCTCGCCCTGCTGTCCGCTGTTCTGTTCGGCGCCAGCACGCCGCTCGCCAAGCTCCTCTTGGGCTCGGTCGATCCCTGGATGATGGCCGGCCTGCTGTACCTCGGTGCCGGGATCGGCCTGGCGGCCGTCCATCTTTCCCGGGCGGCTCTCCGGCTGCCTGAGATCGAGGCGCCGCTGCGGCTCTCGGACCTGCCCTGGCTGGCCCTGGTGATCCTGGCAGGGGGCATCGGCGGGCCGCTGCTCCTGATGTTCGGCCTCGCCCGCACGGATGCTGCCAGCGCCTCACTCCTGCTCAACCTCGAGGGTCTGGCGACGATGGCGCTGGCCTGGCTGGCGTTCCGCGAGAATGTCGACCGCCGCCTGCTGCTGGGGGCTTTCACGATCCTGGCGGGCGCGGCACTCCTGTCCTGGCAGGGGAGGGCTGCGGTCGAGTGGGGCGCCCTGCTGGTCGCGGGAGCCTGCCTGTGCTGGGGTATCGACAACAACCTGACGCGCAAGCTCTCTTCGGCCGACCCGGTCCAGATCGCCATGGTCAAGGGACTCGTCGCCGGCACGGTCAATTTGGCCCTGGCCTTCGCCAGTGGCGCGACGCTGCCGCCCCCGGGCACCGTCCTGGCCGCCGCGGTCGTCGGCTTTCTGGGCTATGGCGTCAGCCTCGCCCTGTTCGTCCTCGGGCTGCGCCATCTCGGCACCGCCCGCACCGGGGCGTATTTCTCGCTCGCGCCCTTCGTCGGGGCGGTCCTGGCCGTCGCACTCCTCGGGGAGCCGCTGTCGACCACTCTGCTGGTCGCCGGGTGCCTGATGGCTGTCGGCCTGTGGCTTCACCTGTCCGAGCGGCACGACCACGAGCATGCTCATGAGGCAATTGGCCACGAACATCGCCACCGGCACGACGAGCACCACCAGCACGAGCATGGGCCGGAAGCTCCTCCGGGCGAGCCGCACACGCATTGGCACCGGCATGCGCCTCTGGTGCACCGGCACCCGCACTACCCCGACCTCCATCATCGACACGGGCACTGAGGCGCCGCGGCATCCTCTGCGGCAGCATACTGGTGCGGCGCGGCTAGCCCCGCAGCGTCGGGTCGGCCCGCAGCCCCTCGGCCAGAAAGTCGACCAGGGCCCGCACCCGGGCGGAGGCGCGGCGGCCTTCCTGGTGCACGACATGGATCGGGATCGGCGGCGGCTCGAATTCCTCCATCAGCACCACCAGCTCCCCAGCCCGGATCGCCGCCGCCGCCTGGTAGGACATCACCCGGGTCAGGCCATGCCCCGCCACCGCCGCCGCCACCGCGACATCGGCCTGGTTCACGATCAGCCTCGCCCGCGGCGTGATCGTCTCGGTCTGGCCGACCGCCCCGGTCGGGTCGCCGCGGTGGAACACCCAGTCCCGCGTCGCCGAGCCCTGGCTGAACGGGATCGCCTCGTGCTCCGCCAGCTCGGCCGGGCTGCGCGGCGTGCCATGCGCCGCCAGATAGGCGGGCGCGGCGCAGACGATGCGCCGCACCGAGCCGACGCGGACGGCGCTGAGGCCGGAATCCGGCAGCTCGGCGATGCGCACGGCGACGTCGTAACCCTCCTCGGCCAGATGGACGATGCGGTCGATGAAGAAGCTGCGCACCACCAGCCCCGGATAACGGCCGGCAACCGCGAACAGCACCGGCGCCACATGCAGCCGGCCGAACAGCACCGGCGCGGTGACCGCGACCGGGCCGCGCGGCTCGGCATGCAGTCCGGCTGCGGCGGCCTCGGCCTCCTCGAGCTCGGCCAGGATGCGGCGGCAATCCTCCAGGAAACGGGTGCCGGCCTCGGTCAGCCGGACCACCCGGGTGGTCCGGTGCAGCAGGCGGGCGCCGATCCGCTCCTCCACCGCCGCGACGGCACGGGTCACGGCGGGCGGCGACAGGGCCAGGCGCCGGGCGGCGGGGGCGAAGCCGCCGGCCTCGGCCACGGCGACGAAGATGCGCATGCTGTCCAGCCGGTCCATCGGATTATTCCGCTGATTGAAATGGTGATCTGTCAAGCACGTGCATTCTCCATGAATGGAGGAATGGGCATCTTGGTGACAGCAACACTTCCTGAAAGGCCGCCGCCATGCCCGTCCCCGCCCAGCCCATCCGCCTCTACCGCTTCGGCCTGTCAGGGCATTCCCATCGGGTCGAGCTGTTCCTGTCGCTGCTGGGGCTGCCTTTCGAGGCGATCGACGTCGACCTGCCGGGCGGTGAGCACAAGACCCCGGATTTCCTGGCGCGCAGCCCCTTCGGCCAAGTGCCGGCGATCGAGGACGGGGACGTCGCCCTGGCCGACAGCAATGCCATCCTGGTCTATCTCGCCGGCCGCTACGACGAGGCCGGTCGCTGGCTGCCGCGCGACCCGCTGGCTGCGGCGGAGGTGCAGCGCTGGCTATCCGTGGCCGCCGGCTTCCTGGCCTATGGCCCGGCAGCGGCGCGCCTGGTCACCGTGTTCAAGGCCCAGCTCGACCATGAGCGCGCCAAGTCGATCGCCGCCCGCCTCTACGGGGTGATGGAGGCGCATCTGGCCAAGGGCGGCTTCCTGGCCGGCCCGCAGCCGACCATCGCCGACGTCGCGAACTACACCTATACCGCGGTGGCGCCGGAGGGCGGGGTCTCGCTGCAGGCCTATCCGAATATCCGCGCCTGGCTCGCCCGGGTCGAGGCGCTGCCCGGCTTCGTGCCGATGCCGCGCACCGCCGTCGCCGCTTGATCCGGTTCGCACCGATAGGCCGGAGCCACCCCCTCACCCGAAATCGCTGACGCGATTTCGACCTCTCCCCAAGGAGAGGTGAACGGGCGCCATCTCAATCCCTCTCCTCGGGGAGAGGGAGGGGCCCGACGCCGAAGGCGGCGGGAGGGTGAGGGGGCTGGGGCCTATCCGATCAGCACAGCCTCTCTTGAGGTGCATCATGCCCGAGACCGTCACAATCCCCGCGCCGCTGCCCGGCTGGCCGCATGACGCGCCGCCCTTCCATCCCGGCGAGCTGGCCGCCCAGGCCCGCGCCGGAGTGCGCGAGCGGATGGCGCCGGCCGGCCGCCGGGCGATCCGCGGCATCATGCCGGACCAGCATCGCGATTTCTTCGCCATGCTGCCCTTCATCGTGGTCGGCAGCCTCGACCGGCAGGGCCGGCCCTGGGCCTCGATCCTGTCCGGCCGGCCGGGCTTCCTGCGCTCGCCCGA
This sequence comes from Mycobacterium sp. KBS0706, assembly GCF_005938675.2. Classification (GTDB taxonomy): domain Bacteria; phylum Pseudomonadota; class Alphaproteobacteria; order DSM-16000; family Inquilinaceae; genus Inquilinus. Next base: position 74,101 of record NZ_VCCH02000001.1, on the reverse strand, counting down.
TCCGCGCACCCTGACGGTGGCGGCGCGGCCGGCCTATGGCGACCCGCTGGGCCACAACCTCGCCGCCGGCGCGCCGGTCGGGCTGCTCGGCATCCAGCTGGAGACAAGGCGGCGCAACCGGATGAACGGCACCGTCAGCGAATGGGCCGATGGCCGCTTCGCCGTCACGGTCGGGCAGAGCTTCGGCAACTGCCCGCAATACATCCAGGCGCGCAGGCCCAGCTTCGTCGCCGAGCCGGACAGCCTGGGCGAGGCCCGGCCGGTGCATGCCGAAGGGCCGGTGCTCTCCTCGAGGGCGGCGGCGCTGGTCGCAGCGGCTGACACGTTCTTCATCGCCACCCGCTCGGCTGAAGCGAGGGCGGGCGACGCGCCGTCCGAGGGCGTCGACGTCTCCCACCGCGGCGGCCGGTCCGGCTTCGTCCGGGTGGTGGAGGAGGGCGGGCGCACGGTGCTGACCGCGCCGGACTTCGTCGGCAACTTCTACTTCAACACCTTCGGCAACATCGAGGCCGACCCCCGCGCCGGCCTGGTCTTCGTCGATTTCGACACCGGCGGCGTGCTGCTGCTGACCGGCACCGCCGAGGTGGTGTGGGACGGACCGGAGGTCGCGTCCTTCGCCGGGGCGGAGCGGCTGCTGCGGTTCCAGCTGGAGGAGGGGCGGTGGATCGAGGATGCGGTGCCGCTGCGCTGGTCGGCGCCGGAACAGGCATCGCAACTCGCCGCCACCGGCACCTGGGAGGAGGCAGGGCAGGCGGTAAAGGCCGAGGCTTCGCGCAACACGCTGCGCCCCTTCACCGTGACCCGGATCGCGGACGAGAGCGCGACCATCCGCTCCTTCGTGCTGACGCCGGCGGATGGCGGCAGCGTCGTTGCCCACCAGCCGGGCCAATTCCTGCCGATCGCGCTGGACATCCCCGGCCGCGACCAGCCGGTGCGGCGCACCTACACCTTGTCCGACGCGGCGGATGGCCGAATCTACCGGATCAGCGTCAAGCGCGAGACCGGACCCGGTTTGGCCAGCCATTGGCTGCACGACCAGGTCCGGGTGGGCGACACGATCCGCGCTTTGGCGCCGCGCGGCGACTTCGTGCTCGATGCCGACAGCCGCCGGCCGGTGCTGCTGCTCTCGGCCGGCGTCGGGGTGACGCCGATGATCGCGATGCTGAACCACCTCATCGGCCGCAACCCCGACCGGCTGCGCCACCCCGGCCGCGGCCTATGGTTCGTCCACGCCGCGCGCGACGGGGCCGAGCACGCCTTCGCCGCCCATCTGGGGACGCTGGCGGCGCGGGCGCCGACGCTGACCACCCATATCCGCTACAGCCGGCCGCGGCGGCAGGACGTCCAGGGCCGGGATTACGACGATACCGGCCATATCGATGCCGCGCTGCTGCGCCGGCTGCTGCCGCTCGACGACTACGACGTCTATCTCTGCGGTCCAGCCGGCTTCATGCAGGCGATGCGAGAGATCCTGGCCGGCCTCGGCGTGCGGCCGGAGCGCATCCGCAGCGAGGCCTTTGCCGTGGGCTCGGTGGAGCCGGCAGAAGCGGCGACGCTTCCGCCCGCGGTCGCCGCCGCCGAGGTCGAGTTCCGCGCCTCCGGCCGCACCGTGGCCTGGGAGCCGTCAAAGGGCTCGCTGCTCGACCTCGCGGAGGCGGCCGGGATCGAGGCGCCGTGGAGCTGCCGCTCCGGCCTGTGCGGCACCTGCGCCGCGCGGGTGGTGGAGGGCGCCGTGACCTATGCCGAACCACCGGCCGGCACGCCCCGCCCGGGCGAGGCGCTGGTCTGCTGCGCCATGCCCGCCAGCGGCCGAGTGGTGCTGGAGCTGTAGGCGAGGCATTCCTCTCAGACACGGAACCAAATCCTGCCCTCATGCGTTCGATCGGTCCTGTGGGTGGGGGAGCGCCTTCGGCGCATCGGCATGTCGCTCGGACAAAGCTTCGGCGGATTGAAGAGCAGGACCGTGGTCTGGCTGACCACGGGCGCCGGCGGCTTCCTGGCCGCCGGGGTGGCGGGGCTGATCGCCGTCGCCGGCATGCTGCCGAAGCAGGAACTGCCCCGCTTCGCCCCGGGTGTTCCGATCGAGGCGGGGCAGTGGCGGTTCGTGGCGATCGGCGCCTCGGTCGGCCAGGCCACGCCGGACGGCCGCCCCGCCAAGCCCGGGCGCAAGGTGCTGACCATCGAGCTCGACATGACCAACCGCACCGGCAGCAGCCGCAACGACTATGCCGATCCGTTCCGGCTCGATCCGGCGCTGGCGAAGGTTGCGGACCGGCCGATCGGCTATCTGGAGCGCGACCGCGCCATCCTCTTCAACCTGCATCCCGACCTGCCGGAGCGTGTGGCGATCGCGTGGGAGATGCCGGCCGACACGCCGGTGCCAGACATGCTGCCGGTCTCCATCTATGCCGAGGTCTACAAGGCGCAGAACAACCTCCAGGGTGATTCCGGCTGGTACGCCCCGCATGAGGTCGGCACCCTGACCCTGCCGGTCGCAGCAGCCACCCCGGCGCCGGACCCGTCATGATCCGGCGGCTCGCCCAACTCGCAGCCATGGTCGTCGCCGCGATGCTGCTGATCGCGATGCAGCGATCGACGCCCAGCTACGACACGCTGACCGGCCCGATCCCGGTCTCCGGCGTCAGCGGCGAGACGGTGACGGCGCGGAGCTTCACGGTGCGCGTCGACCGAGTCGAATTCGCCCGGCGGCTGCAGTTCGGCTCGCCCGGCTTCGAGAAGCAGCGGGACACCGGCGGGGTCTGGGCCATCGTCACCGCCACCCTGGCGGCGCGGGACGCGACGGTCACGGTCGCCGGCGCCGAATGGGAAGGGCCGACCGGCACCCGCTATTCCACGAGCGACCGCCTGAGCGGCGCCCGGGCACTGTTCCCCGGCCAGACGCTGCAGCCGGGCACGCCGGTCCGCGGCCGGTTCGTCTTCGAGATCCCGGCCGACCAGATGCAGGGCGCCACCCTGCGTGTCTCGCAGGCACAATTCCCGCGCTTCGATTCCCTGCTCCGGATCAGCCTCGACCGTGGCGACGGCCGGGCGCTGCAGATCCGCGACACACTCGATCTGGCTCGCCCGCCGCTGGGACTGGGCGAACCATGACCCAGCCTGCGGTCGGCGATGACCTGCTCCACGCCGGCGGCGACGAGCGCCGCTGGCGCCGGCGCAGCCTGTGGGCCCTGCTCGTTGCGATCCCCGCGACCCTGATCCTGACCGGCTATGAGGATCTCGGCGACTTGGCGCATGGGCGAGAATGGTTCGGGTCTGCCGTCGCCCCGGGCGAGGCGGCGCGCTACGGCGGCGCCGACTGGCAGCTGGAAGAGATCCAGGCCGTGCCGGAGCGGGCGGGGCGGATGGGAATGCCGGCCTCGGCCCTGCCGATCCGGGTCCGCTTCCGCGTGACGATCCGTGAGGGCTGGACAGGCGAGCTCTGGCTGCCCTGCAGGATCTCCCTGATCGATGCCGACGGACGGCGCTGGCGCTCGATGGGCTTCGGCGGCCTGCCGGCGTCGAGCGACACGGTGAAGAGCTGCGGCGGGGCGACACTGGAGCCGCACCAACCGGGCGAGGTCCTGGCGATCGAGGAGAGCTTCGCGGTGCCGAAGGCGCAGGCCGGCGCGTTGGAGCCGACCGTCAGCGTGGCCGCCGAGCGGCCATGGTACCTGCGCTTCCGCCGCGGGCCCTAGGCCTCGTGGCCGGCTAGGACGCCGGCGCCTCCACCTCGGCCTGTGCCGCCGGCGGCTCCTTCGTCTGCGACAGGGCGAAGGCCGTCTCCAGCACGGCGGCGACCAGGCAGAAGCGCAGCGTCTCCGGCAGCAGACCGGGTTGGGTGCCGGCCACCACACTGCCGAACAGCAGCGCGGGAACCTGGTTGATGACGACCCACAGATCGACATCGTGCGGCCCGATCAGATGTGAGATTCCGAGCCGGGCCCAGATCGCGGCCCAGCCGATCGCTCGCCAGGCCACGATCAGCATCAGGATCAGCAGCAGGCCGGAGCCGAGCGTCAGCCGCACGCTGTTGGCGATCGGCAGGTAGCGGCTGCGATAGCCGCTGACGAAATGGTCGATGAAGTCCCGCAGCGCGCGGGGCAGCGCGCTGTAGCGGCTGCCGACCCGCTCCAGCCTCCGGTGCCGCATCCAGCCCGGATCGGCGGCGATGTCGTGGCCGTAGATCACCGCCGCCATCATCAGCCAGACCACCGGCAGGATGGCGTAGTAGAATAGGCTGGTGAGGACGTCCGAGGCGGCGGGCGGCGCCTGCTCGACCGGGGCCATGGCGGCATAGGCAGCCCGGGCGGAGGGGATGATCGCCTCCCACAACCGGCGCAGCGCGTCCCACACGGGCGTGCTTTCGACCCACGCCCAGGCTTCGTCCTTCCATTGCGACAGGACGTAAAGGCCGATGAAGGCCCAGTTCGTCTCGCAGACGATGATCAGGATCCGCCAGACCGGCGCCCCTGTCCGCTTGTGCATCGTCTTGAACAGGCGGCGCAGCAGCCAGGTAACGAGGACCGAGATGATCACGACGGAGGAGGTGGCGACGTCGAGCGGGTTGCCGCTGCCGCCGAAGGCGGCGAGGTGCAGGTACAGCATCGAGTATTCGCGCACGGTGTTGCTGAGCAGGCCCCAGCCCGCGTAGTAGGCGAAGAAGGGCAGCAGCGTGATGGTCAGCGCCGCCGCGAGCGAAGACAGGCGGGGAAAGCGGATCCGCCGGTCGGCGGCCGTCGCTCCGTTGCCCAGCGCCGCCGCATGTGCCGCCGCGAGGGCCGGCAGCGCCGGGCGCATCACCAGGAACATCGTCACGGTGACGATCAGCTTGGTCAGCACCACCAACGTCAGCGTGCTGAGGCCCAGCAGTCGGTCGGCATAGCCTGCCTGCACCGAAGCCCATAGCAGCTGGTCGTTCAGCAGGATGCCGATCAGCACCAGCAGCGTCAGCTGCGGCCAGAACCGCCACCACAGCTTTCCGGTCAGCACCAGCGGTGCCAGCAGCTCGCGATACATCCGTTCCCCACCCACGCTCGCGGCGCGGCCCCACACCATCCCGACGGGCAGAGTAACGCGCGACCTGCGTCTTTGTGCCCCATTCGATCCGTCGACCGACGGAACCTGGACCGTCCGGTCGTGTAGCACGGGCGAGGGGGGACCGCCGGACGCAGACTCAAGGTGACGGATCCATGGATGCTCGCGTCGAGGACCGACAGCGGCCGGTCGAGCAGAAGGACAGGCCGCGCCGCGGGCGGCTGGTGTGGGGGACCCTCGGCCTCGTGGCTGCCGCGCTGATCGCGGTCGCCACCTGGCATGTCGTCACCACGCCCGGCACGCCGGCCCCGGCCCGGGGAGGCCGCTTCGCCGGCCCGGCGCAGCCGGTCGGCGTCGTCACCGTCGGCAAGGGCGACATCCGCGTCACCCTCGATGCGCTCGGCACCGTCACCCCGCTCGCCACCGTCACCGTCAAGCCGCAGGTCGCCGGCCAGCTGACCGAGGTCGGCTTCCAGGAGGGCCAGATGGTCAAGAAGGGCGACTTCCTGGCCCAGATCGACCCGCGCCCCTACCAGGTGGCGCTGGAGCAGGACCAGGGCCAGCTCGCCAAGGACCAGGCCGCACTGGACCAGGCGCAGAGCGACCTGGCCCGCGACCAGCAGATGGTGAAGCAGAACGCTATCTCGCGGCAGCAGGTCGACGACCAGGCCTTCCTGGTGCAGCAGGACCAGGGCACGATCCAGTCCGACCAGGCGCAGATCGACGCCCAGAAGCTGAACCTCGCTTATGCCCATATCGTCTCGCCGGTCGATGGCCGGGTCGGGCTGCGCCAGGTAGACCCCGGCAACTATGTCCAGGTCGGGGACGCGCTGGTCATCGTCACCCAGCTGCACCCGATCTCGGTGGTGTTCTCGCTGCCGGAGGACGACCTGCCGCAGATCCAGGCCCGGCTGCATGCCGGCGCCAGCCTGCCGGTGATCGCCTTCGACCGCTCCGGCACCACCCAGATCGCCACCGGCACGCTGTCGACCCTCGACAACCAGATCGACACCACCACCGGCACGGTGAAGCTGCGCGCCGGCTTCGACAATGCCGACGAGACGCTGTTCCCGAACCAGTTCGTCAACGCCCGGTTGTTGGTCGAGACGCAGCAGGACGTCATTACCGTCCCGACCGCCGCGGTCCAGCACGGTGCACCGGGCGCCTTCGTCTACCTGGTCGGCGCCGACGGCACCGTGGCGGTCCGGCCGATCAAGACCGGCGCCTCGGATGGCGGCATGGTCGCGGTCACGGATGGGTTGCAGCCCGGTGACCGGGTGGTGGTCGACGGCACCGACCGCCTGCGCGACGGCGCCCATGTCACGGTCGCCGGCCAGGACGGCGCGGCGGCGCAGGGCGCTCCCGCCGCCGCGGCAGATGGGCAGGCAGGCGGCCAGCGCCATCGCCAGGGCACGGGCGAGGGCGGCGGCCAGGGCCGGCACCGCCGCCGCGACAACCAGACCCAGCAGCCCGCGGCGAACCCATGAGCGCGCTCGCGTTGTGGGGCGCTCCAACGGGTACGACCGTTGGACGCCCGCTCCTTCCTTGTCCCCCCTCCCCTTGCGGGAGGGGGGTAGGGGGAGGGGTCTGCGCGCGTCCGCGCGCGAATGGGCAAGGGGTGCAAGAGGCGAGCAGATGGCTCAGTCTCGGTCCAGGCCGAGCCCGGCTGAGAGAACCCCCTCCCCCTAGCCCCCTCCCGCAAGGGGAGGGGGGACTCTATAAGCTTCGTAGGCCATCCTCCCACCCCGCCGGAGGCCGGCGATGAATCCGTCCCGTCCGTTCATCCTGCGGCCGGTCGGCACCTCGCTGCTGATGGCGGCGATCCTGCTGGTCGGCGCCGTGGCCTACCGCTTCCTGCCGCTGTCGGCCCTGCCGGAGGTCGACTACCCGACCATCCAGGTGCAGACCTTCTATCCGGGGGCCAGCCCGGAGGTGATGACCTCTTCCGTCACCGCGCCCTTGGAGAAGCAGTTCGGCCAGATGCCGGGGCTGAACCAGATGACCTCGGCCAGCTCGGCCGGCGCCTCGGTCGTCACTCTGCAGTTCAACCTCGACCTCAGCCTCGACGTGGCGGAGCAGGAGGTGCAGGCCGCGATCAACGCCGCCGGCAACCTGCTGCCGGGCGACCTGCCGGCGCCGCCGATCTACGCCAAGATCAACCCGGCCGATGCGCCGATCCTGTCGCTGGCCGTCACCTCGAAGACGATCCCGCTGACCGAGTTGCAGAACCTGGTCGACACAAGGCTGGCGCAGAAGATCTCGCAGCAGCCCGGCGTCGGCCTGGTCAGCCTCAGCGGCGGCGCCCGGCCGGCGGTGCGCATCCAGGTCAACCCGCAGGCGCTGGCGGCGTACGGCCTGGCCATCGACGACATCCGCACCACGCTGGGCAACGTCAACGTCAACACGCCGAAGGGCAATTTCGACGGGCCGACCCGTTCGTCGACGATCAACGCCAACGACCAGATCACCCAGGCGCAGGACTACAATGACGTGGTCGTCGCCTACCGCAACGGCGCCCCGATCCGCCTGTCCGACGTCGCCACCGTGATCAGCGGGCCCGAGAACGGCAAGCTCGCCGCCTGGGCAGACACCACCCCCGCGATCATCGTCAATATCCAGCGCCAGCCCGGCGCCAACGTCATCGCGGTGGTCGACGGCATCAAGGCGATCCTGCCGCAGCTCGAGACCGCCCTGCCGGCGGCGGCCGAGGTCGCGGTGCTCAGCGACCGCACCGTCACCATCCGCGCCTCGGTCGCCGATGTCGGCTTCGAGCTGATGCTGGCGGTGGCGCTGGTGGTGATGGTGATCTTCCTGTTCCTGCGCACGGCCGCCGCCACCATCATCCCCAGCCTGTCGGTGCCGCTGTCGCTGGTCGGCACCCTGGCGGCGATGTATCTGCTGGGCTTCAGCCTCGACAACCTGTCGCTGATGGCGCTGACCATCGCCACCGGCTTCGTCGTCGACGATGCGATCGTGATGATCGAGAACATCGCCCGCTTCGTCGAGGAAGGGGAGCCGCCCATGCAGGCGGCGCTGAAAGGGGCCGAGCAGATCGGCTTCACCATCATCTCGCTGACCGTGTCGCTGATCGCGGTGCTGATCCCGCTCCTGTTCATGGGCGAGGTGGTGGGCCGCCTGTTCCACGAATTCGCGGTCACCCTGGCCGTCACCATCGTGATCTCGGCGGTGGTGTCGCTGACTCTGGTGCCGATGCTGTGCGCCAGGCTGCTGCGGCACCGGCCGCAGGCCGAGCGCGGCCGCTTCGACCGCGGCGCCGAGCGCGCCTTCGACTGGATCATCGCCCAGTACGGACGGGCGTTGGGCTGGGTGCTGGACCACCAGCCCCTGACGCTGCTGGTCGCGGTGGCGACGCTGGCGCTGACCGTCGCGCTCTATGTCGTCATCCCCAAGGGCTTCTTCCCGGAGCAGGACACCGGGATGATCCAGGGGATCTCCGAGGCGGCACAGACCGTCTCCTATGCCGAGATGGCGACGCACCAGTCGGCCCTTGCCGAGGCCATCCTGAAGGACCCGGACGTCGAAGGCCTCAGCTCCTTCATCGGCGTCGACGGCACCAACACCACGCTGAACAGCGGCCGCTTCCTGATCAGCCTGAAGCCGCTCGGCCAGCGCAAAGCCACAGCCGGTGAGATCATCGACCGGCTGCGCCGCGAGACCGCCGGCGTGCCCGGCATCACCCTCTACATGCAGCCGGTGCAGGATCTGACGATCGATTCCACCGTCAGCCGCACCCAGTACCAGTTCGTGCTGCAGAACGCCGATCTCGGCCAGTTCCAGGACTGGGTGCCGAAGCTGATGCAGCGGCTGCAGCAGGTGCCGGAGATCGCCGACGTCGCCAGCGACTACGAGCAGCAGGGCCTCGCCGTCGACCTGGTGATCGACCGCGCCACCGCCGCCCGCTTCGGCATCACCCCGGCCACGGTCGACAACGCCCTCTACGACGCCTTCGGCCAGCGCATCGTCTCGACCATCTACACCCAGGCCAACCAGTACCGGGTGATCCTGGAGGCCGCGCCGTCGCTGCAGCAGTCGCTGGACGGGCTGAAGGCGCTGTACCTGCCGTCGTCGCTGTCCTCGGCCGGCCAGGTGCCGCTGTCGGCCATCGTCAAGGTCGAGCAGCGGGCCGGGCCGCTGCAGATCACCCATCTCGGCCAGTTCCCGGCGACGCTGATCTCCTTCAACCTGGCGCCGGGATCGTCGCTCGGCGCCGCGGTCGACGCGATCGGGAAGGCGGAGCAGGAGGTCGGCCTGCCCGACAGCTTCGTCACCGCCTTCCAGGGCTCCGCCGCCGCCTTCCAGTCGTCGCTGGCCAACGAGGCGCTGCTGATCCTCGCGGCCATCGCGACCATGTACATCGTGCTGGGCGTGCTTTACGAGAGCTTCATCCACCCGATCACGATCCTGTCCACCCTGCCGTCAGCCGGGCTCGGCGCGCTCATGGCGCTGATGGCGGCGGGGGACGGGCTGGATGTGATCGGGATCATCGGCATCATCCTGCTGATCGGCATCGTCAAGAAGAACGCGATCATGATGATCGACTTCGCGCTGCAGGCCGAGCGCGAGGAGGGCAAGCCGCCGCGCGAGGCAATCTTCCAGGCCTGCCTGCTGCGGTTCCGGCCGATCCTGATGACCACCATGGCGGCCCTCTTGGGCGCCCTGCCGCTGATGCTCGGCACCGGCATGGGGTCGGAGCTGCGCCGGCCACTCGGCGTCGCCATCGTCGGCGGGCTGGTCGTCAGCCAGTTGCTGACCCTGTTCACCACGCCAGTGATCTACCTGGCCTTCGACCGGCTGGCCGAGCGCCTCACCGGCCGCCGTCCGCGCTCGCGCTTCAGCGCGGAGGAGGGGGCGTGAACCTCTCCGCCCCCTTCATCGCCCGGCCGGTGGCGACGACGCTGCTGACCCTCGGCATCGTCCTGGCCGGCTTCTTCGCCTATCTGAAGCTGCCGGTGTCGCCGCTGCCGCAGGTCGACTTCCCGACCATCTCGGTCTCCGCCTCGCTGCCGGGCGCGAGCCCGGAGACGGTGGCGGCCACGGTGGCGAGCCCGCTGGAGCGGCATCTCGGCGCCATCGCCGACGTCACCCAGATGACCTCGCGCAGCTCGGTCGGCCAGGCCAGCATCACCCTGCAATTCGGCCTGGACCGCGACATCGACGGCGCCGCGCGCGACGTGCAGGCGGCGATCAACGCGGCCCGGGCCGACCTGCCGGCGGCGCTGCGTAGCAACCCGACCTACCGCAAGGTCAACCCGTCCGACGCGCCGGTGCTGATCCTGGCGCTGACCTCGAAGACCCTGACCCGCGGCCAGATCTACGACGCCGCCAGCAATGTGCTGGAGCAGCGGCTGTCGCAGATCGAGGGCATCGGCCAGGTCACCCTGGGCGGCGCCGCCCTGCCGGCGGTGCGGGTCGAGCTGAACCCCCAGGCGCTGGCGCAATACGGCATCGGGCTCGAGGATGTGCGCGCTGCGCTGGCGGCGGCCAACGCCAACAGCCCGAAGGGGTCGATCGAGGAGGCGGGCCGGCACTTCCAGATCTACAGCAACGATCAGGCCAGCCAGGCCGCGGACTACAAGCCGCTGGTGATCGCCGCCCGCAACGGCGCCACGGTGCGGCTGCAGGATATCGCCGACGTCCAGGATTCGGTCGAGGATCTGCGCAATGCCGGCCTGGCCGACGGCAAGCCGGCGGTGCTGGTGCTGCTGTTCCGCGAGCCGGGGGCCAACATCATCGACACGGTCGACCGGGTGAAGGCCGAGCTGCTGCATCTGCGCGCCGCCATGCCCCGGGACATCGACATCACCCCGGCCGCCGACCGCACCGGGACCATCCGCGCCTCGCTCAACGACACCCAGATGACCCTGCTGATCTCGGTCGCGCTGGTGATGCTGGTGGTGTTCGCCTTCCTGCGCGACCCGCGGGCCGCGATCATCCCGGCGGTGGCGGTGCCGGTCTCGATCATCGGCACCTTCGGCGCCATGTACCTGGTCGGCTACAGCTTGGACAACCTGTCGCTGATGGCGCTGACCATCGCCACCGGCTTCGTCGTCGACGACGCCATCGTGGTGCTGGAGAACATCTCCCGCCATGTCGAAGCCGGCATGCCGCGGCGCCAGGCGGCGCTGCGCGGCGCGCGCGAGGTTGGCTTCACCGTGCTGTCGATCAGCCTCTCGCTGGTCGCGGTGTTCATTCCGATCCTGCTGATGGGCGGGCTGGTCGGCCGCATCTTCCGGGAGTTCGCCCTGACCCTGTCGATCGCCATCGCCGTGTCGATGGCGATCTCGCTGACCACCACGCCGATGCTGTGCGCCCTGCTGCTGCGCCGCCGGCCGCGCCGGCCCGAAAGCGGGCCCGGGCCCCTGGCCCGGGTGATGGGGGTCTATGAGCGGACGCTGGGCTGGGCGCTGCGCCACAGCGGCTTCGTCATCCTGGTGCTGTTCGGCGTGGTCTGCCTCAACATCGCGCTGTTCGCGATCATCCCGAAGGGCTTCTTCCCGGAGCAGAGTACCGGCCGGCTGATCGGCGGCATCGTCGCCGATCAGAGCATCTCGTTCCAGGCGATGCAGCAGAAGCTGGCGCAGCTGATGGACATCGTCCGCGCCGATCCGGCGGTGGAGAGCGTGGTCGGCTTCACCGGCGGCGGGGGCGGCGGCCGGTCGCAGACCAACACCGGCCAGGTCTTCGTCACGCTGAAGCCGCTGTCGGAGCGCGGAGTCAGCGACGACGACGTCATCGCCCGGCTGCGCGGCAGGCTGGCGGTGGTGCCGGGCGGCCAGCTGTTCCTGGTCTCGGCCCAGGACATCCGCGCCGGCGGGCGGCAGAGCAACGCCGCCTACCAGTACACGCTGCAGTCAGACTCCTCGCAGGAGCTGCAGGAATGGGGGCCGAAGCTGACCCAGGCGCTGCAGGCCGACCCGGTGCTGGCCGACGTCAACTCCGACCAGCAGCAGAAGGGCATCGAGACCGACATCGTCATCGACCGCGACACCGCGGCGCGCCTCGGCATCACGCCGCAGCAGATCGACAACACCCTCTACGACGCCTTCGGCCAGCGCCAGGTCTCGACCATCTACAGCGCCATCAACCAGTACCACGTGGTGATGGAGGTGGCGCCGCAGTATTGGCAGAGCCCGGAGACGCTGAAGGACCTCTACATCAGCACTTCGGGCGGCAGCGCCAGCGGTACCGCCAACACCAATGCGGTGGCCCGCACCATCGGCACCGGCGCCGCCAGCCAGGCCGCGCAATCCGCCGCCAATGCCGCCACCAACGCGCTGGCCAATGCCGGCCGCAAGGGCACCTCCAGCGGCGCCGCGGTCAGCACGGCGCAGGAGACGATGGTGCCGCTGTCGGCGATCAGCCATGTCGGGCCGGGCAACACGCCGCTGTCGGTAAACCACCAGGGCCTGTTCGCGGCGACCACCATCTCGTTCAACCTGGCGCCGGGCAAGTCCCTCAGCGACGCCGCGGCGGCGGTGCAGCAGGCGATGGTCGCGCTGCACGTGCCGGCCACCATCCATGGCAGCTTCCAGGGCACCGCCCAGGTGTTCCAGAGCTCGCTGAGCGACGAACCGATCCTGATCCTGGCGGCGCTGGCCGCGGTCTACATCGTGCTCGGCATCCTCTATGAGAGCACGATCCACCCGATCACGATCCTGTCGACCCTGCCCTCGGCGGGGGTGGGGGCGGTGCTGGCGCTGATGCTGTTCGACACCGAGTTCAGCCTGATCGCGATGATCGGCGTCATCCTCTTGATCGGCATCGTCAAGAAGAACGCGATCATGATGATCGACTTCGCGCTGGAGGCGGAGCGCAGCCGCGGCCTGGCCCCGCGCGAGGCGATCCTGCAGGCCAGCCTGCTGCGCTTCCGGCCGATCCTGATGACGACGATGGCGGCGATCTTCGGGGCGGTGCCGCTGGCGGTCGGCTTCGGCAGCGGCAGCGAGCTGCGCCAACCGCTGGGCATCGCCATCGTCGGCGGGCTCGTGGTCAGCCAGGTGCTGACGCTCTACACCACCCCGGTGCTGTATCTGGTGCTCGACCGCTTCCGGCTGTGGATGCGCGATCGCTGGTCCCGGGCCTTCCCCCGCCTGGCCGGCCCCGCACCGGGGGCGGCAGAGTAGGGGGTAGGACAATTAACCGCTCGCGGCTCGATGCGGAAATTCCAGGAGCGCGGCCGAACGGGCGATCCGGGGCCTTTGCCGTCATTCTCGAGAACGCGGACTCATGCGCTCGAGCCATGCGGTGAGCCTCGATCTTTCTCGGACCAAGCCATGCTGATTGAAGTGGTGAACACAGAAATGCGCCCACGAGTCTTCGAACGCCATCTCCATATCCCCCGTGACCGAGGTCGTACCTAGCTCGATCTCTGCGTAGGTAAACTCGAAACTGCCACTCGGACGCGCCAACGCAATGTGGAACGGTTGACCATTAAACTCGTTGATCATCGGCCTGCCGCTGCTCCGCATGACGCCGGGTATCTCTACTCTGGCGGTTCTGAGTTCCAAGTCCGCTTCAAGATGAATCGGCAGGAACAATGTCTCGCAAAAATCCGAGCATGTGGACGCGAATACGGAGAAAAGATTGCTCAATGGTTCACAGGCCTCGCCTGAGATGATCGTTTCAAGCGCGATCCGTTGAGCATCATCCGCACACTCGTCGATGACGATCTGGCGCTGGCCGTTTCCGTCCTTGATTTCGCCGGGCCACTTGTACAGCGCCGCCCAGTTCAGGCCTGCGATCGGCGTATCGTCGAAGTGACCTTCAACAATGTTGCCGACAAAAGCCGACTGACAATAGCCATGGGTGCTCGGCAGGTTGAACTGGCAACCACAGTTCATGGCGCAACTGCAATTATCGTAAGTCTCGCTCTTGAATAGCCATTGATCAACCATCCCTGCGATCCTCCCTGGCTCGTCACGTTTGTCTATTTAAGAGCTGGCTCTTCACGATGAGCCCCTCTATGCCGCCATCGCGGTTGCCCCATCCTCTCGAAAACGCCGGCTCTAACCGACTCCGTCTGCGGCCAGAATGGCGGCGAGCCGACGCTCCACGCCCGCTTTGCTCACGGGACGAGCTTCACCTTTGGATGCGGAAGAAGCGAGAGGTCGGCTGGGGTTGACATGTGACTTCAACCTGGATGCCCAGACTTCCGATTATCGCACGTTCCGGGCGTTGGCACATCTGCGTTTGACGACCTCTTTTCCGCCTTTTGCGGTCGGCTCCGCCGCCTCCAGCCCGCGGCGGCGGCTCTCATGCCGGGCGGCCTGACACTACGGCAACTCAACGATCTCGACCCAGTTGGCGTCGCGGCCCACCGGATACCGGCCCAGCGGCGTCAGGGCGCCACTCGCCTGGTCGATCCGGTAGACCGCCAGCCGGTCCGACTTCTCGCCCGACGCGACGAGCCAGGTTCCGCTGGCATCGATCCGGATGCCGCGCGGCTGAGTCTCCGTCGGATAGTTGGCGACATAGGCGGGCTTCCCGGTGGCGGGGTCGACCGAGAGCAGAGCGATCCGGCTGGTCGTGCGCTCGGTGGCGTAGAGGAACCGGCCATCGGGTGTGGCCTGGAGGTCCGCGGCCCAGATCCTTGCCTTGCCGTCGGTGGCGGCCGGCGCCCCAGGCGGCAGGCCGGGCACCAGGCCGGCCTCCGCCGGCACCGTGCCGGTGCTGTCGAGCAGGGTCAGGGTGCCCTTGTCCGGGTCGACCGCGAAATGGAGGATGTTGCCGGACAGCTCGCACAGCACATAGAGCGTCTTGTCGTCCGGCGACAGCACCGGGTGGCGCGGGCCGTTGCCGGCCGCCACCTTCACCACGGGAGGATCGTTCGGCGTCAGCTTGCCGGTCGCGGCGTCGAACCGGAACTGGACGATCTGGTCGCTGCCGAGATTGGTGGCGTAGACGAAGCGGTTGGAACGGTCGGCGCGGATCGCATGGGCGTTCTTGCCGGTCGGGATCACCTGGCTCGCCTCCGCCTTCACCAGCCCGTCCGCCTCGATCGGGCTCACCGCCACCTTGTCGCCGCCATAGGAGGCGGTGAACAGGACGCGGCCGGTGGCGTCGGTCGAGGCATAGGCCATGCTGTCGGGCAGCGGCGCGGTCGCCTCCTGCCGCAGTGCGCCGCTGGCGGGGTCGATGGCATAGGTCAGGACCGTAAAGGGCTCCGACCGGATCACGGCATAGAGATGCCGCTTGTCCGGGCTCAGCGTCATCGGCATCACCTTCGGCCCGGCCTGGGTCTTGCCGAGCGGCGTCAGCGCGCCGGTCGTCTGGTCGAGGGCATAGCCGTCGATGTCGCCGTCATCCGCATTGGAGACGTAGACGAAGGTCTTCGCCGCCGCCGGCGCCGCGCCGGAAGCGGTGAGCGATGACGCCATGACGAACACTCCTGCCAGCACCCGCAACGCACTGTGCATGATCCCTCCCTGAAAGGCGACGGGCACCTCGGTGCCTCTATCTTCCCCCCTCGGCAGGGTCTTACGGCCTCGGCCCCGCCGTCCAAGCCGAAACGGGTATCGTTCGATGCGGTTTGCGCATCGAACGATCCGGATGCGCCGGCAGGCCCCGGCCTTACAGCTCCTGTGCGGTCGGCCGGAACAGGATCTCGTTGATGTCGACCTCGTCCGGCTGGCCGATGGCGAAGGCCACGGTGCGGGCGAAGGAGTCGGCGGGGATCGCGACCTTGTCGTAGAAGGCGCGGATCCTCTGCGCCGCGTCCAGGTCGGTGACGCTGCCCGGCAGCTCGGTCGCCACCGCGCCTGGCGAGATCACCGTGGTGCGGATGTTGTAGGGCTTCACCTCCTGGCGCAGCCCCTCGGACAAAGCGCGCACCGCGTGCTTGGTGGCGGCATAGACCGCGAAGCCGGGCCCCACCCTGTGGCCGGCCACCGAGGAGACGTTGATGATGTGCCCGGCCTTCTGCCGCTGCATCTGCGGCAGCGCCGCGGCGATGCCGTACAGCACGCCCTTGAGGTTGACGTCGATCATCCGGTCCCAGTCGTCGACCGTCAGCCGCTCCAGCGGCGCCTGCGGCATCAGCCCGGCATTGTTGATCATCACGTCGACCCGGTCATGGGCCTGGACCGCCACGTCGACCAGGGCCTGGACCTGCGCCCGGTCGGCGACATCCGTCACGACCGCGAGGGCCTTGCCGCCGCGCCAGCTCAGCTCGTCCGCCAGTGCCTTCAGCCGGTCGGCGCGCCGGGCGCCCAGCACGACGCTGGCGCCCTGTTCGGAGAGAAGCCGGGCCGTCGCCTCGCCCAGGCCGCTGCTGGCGCCGGTGATGACGACGACCTTGCCGTCGATATTGCTGCTCATGATGGTCTTTCCTTTGCGGGGGGCGTTCAGGCGGCGGGTCCGCGCGGCACGATCCTGACGGTGGCGGCGCGGGCGCGGGCGCCGATCATCGCGGCGAGATAGGGGCTGCTGCCGTATTTCGCCCGGTAGGCGTCGTCGATGCGGTCCTGGACCGGCCCGTCGACCGGCGCGAAGGCAACGTCCCGGGTCAGGCCGGCGGCGGTGATCCGCCCGGCCTTCTGGTGCATCGCCGCCTTGTGCCAGCGCGACGCCGTCCCGTTGTAGGCGCGGACATACAGGTCGTCGCCGACCGCGACGGACCAGATCCAGGTCGGGGTGCCATAGGTGGCCCCGTCCTCGCGGAAGGGCGCGATGTGCAGGTCGTCGGCGGTCGCGATCCGGCGCAACTCGTCGATCGGCCATGTCATGGCGGCGAGACTGTGCCTGCGTGTGATCATTGCGTCGTCCCCGGCGGCTGGTGTCGAGAGCCGAAATCTGGGGACGCCGCTTTTGCGGGATTAGGCGCTATAATCCGCATGAACCTATAAGCGGTGTCGATGAATGCAGCGCGGCAGCCTGGACGACCTCACCGCCCTCGTCGCCGTGGCGCGGGAGCGGAGCTTCACCAAGGCGGCGGCGAAGCTGGCCGTCTCGCAATCGGCGCTGAGCCAGACCATCCGCCAGCTCGAGACCCGGCTCGGCATCCGGCTCCTGACCCGCACGACGCGCAGCGTCTCGCTGACCGAGGCGGGCGAGCGGCTGCTGGGCACCGTGGCGCCGCGGCTGGAGGAGATCGAGGCCGAGCTGGCCGCGGTCAGCGAGCTGCGGGGCAAGCCCGCCGGCACCATCCGGATCACGGCCGGCGACCATGCGATCCGGTCGATCCTCTGGCCGAAGCTGGAGCGGTTCCTGCCGCGCTATCCCGATATCAAGGTCGAGCTCGCCATCGACTACGGGCTGACCGACATCGTGGCGGAGCGCTACGACGCCGGCGTGCGCCTGGGCGAGCAGGTGGCCCGGGACATGATCGCGGTGCGCATCGGGCCCGATATCCGCTTCGCCGTGGTCGGGGCGAAATCCTACCTCGCCGGGCGGCCGCCGCCGCAGACGCCGCAGGACCTGGTCGGGCACAGCTGCATCAATCTGCGCCTGCCGACCTATGGCGGACTCTATGCCTGGGAGTTCGAGCGCGACGGCCGCGAGGTCAAGGTGCGGGTCGAGGGGCAACTGGTCTTCAACGGCATCTTCGAGGTCCTCGATGCCGCCCTGGCCGGCTTCGGCCTGGCCTATGTGCCGGAGGATCTGGCGCGGCCCCACCTCGCCAAGGGCCGGCTGCAGCAGGTGCTCGAGGACTGGTGCGTGCCCTGGTCGGGCTATCGCCTGTACTACCCGAGCCGGCGCCAATCCTCCGCCGCTTTCGCCCTGCTGGTCGACGCGCTGCGCCATCGGGGCTGACGCCGCCGGGATCCCCTCACTTCGATTTTGCGCCGAGCATGATCGGCACGGCGTCGAGCAGCCGGCGGGACCGGATCATGGTCTCGGTGGTGGTTCTGAATCTCAGAAAATGGGGCGTCTGCAGATGCGTCCGGTAGGCGCCCTCGTCGGTGTAGATCTCGAACACCCTGACCCGGGCAGGGTCGTCCTTCTCGAACACGGCATGCAGCGCCAGGACTCCGGGCTCGACGCGGATTGCGGTCTCGATCCCGTCCCTGATCGCGGCACTGAATTCCTCCAGCCGGGCAGGGTCGATCTCGAGCTCCGCCAGGCGGATATAAGGGCCCTGCATCGGGTCGGCGGAAGCGCTGCTGCTGAGCGCCAGCAGCGATGCGGCGAGAACCGTCTTGGCGTTCATGTGCGCTACCTGGGGCGCTTCTCGAACACATCCTTCGCCACCGGCAGCGCCGAGAAGACGTTCGGCCAGCCGGCATAGAAGGCCAGCTGCGTCAGCACCTCGGCGGCCTGCGGCTGGGTCAGGCCGTTGTCCATGGCGCGGTTGAGGTGATAGGGCATCTGGGCGACCTGGCCGGCGGCGACCAGGGCGCTGACCGTGACCAGGCTGCGGTCGCGCGGCGCCAGGTCGGGGCGCAGCCACAGGTCGCGGAACAGGACATCCGTGGTGTACTGCACGACGCCCGAGGCCACCGTTCCGAACTGCTCCCCGACCCGCGTGGCGCGCTGCGCCTCGGCCGCCTCGTCGAGCGGCAGGAGGGCGGGCGAGGCGGCGGGC
Source organism: Mycobacterium sp. KBS0706 (assembly GCF_005938675.2). GTDB lineage: Bacteria > Pseudomonadota > Alphaproteobacteria > DSM-16000 > Inquilinaceae > Inquilinus. The sequence goes on along the minus strand of NZ_VCCH02000001.1, from coordinate 55,524 downwards.
AGCTGGTCGCTGCCGATCCCGCGCGCGGCGAAGATATCCCTGGCGGCAGCCGCGGCCGCCATCGCGTTGCCCCAGCCGGAATAGAAGGCGAGATGGGTGATGATCTCGGAGATCTCGCGGGGTTGCACGCCGCTGTCGAGCGCCAAGCCGAGATAGAACGGCAGCTCGATGGTCTGGTTGCGCGCGATCAGCGCGGCCAGGGTGACGATGCTGCGGTCCCGCGCCGACAGGCCCGGACGCTTCCAGACGCCGTCCAGAAGCGTGTCCTGCGTGTATCTCTCCAGGGCGGGGGCGACCATGCGCAGAGTCTCCTTCGAAGGGTCGGCCTGCACCGCCGGAGCGGCCATCAGGCCCAAGGCGGCAAAGGCGGTGGCGAGGGACTTCATCCGGAGATCCTGTCGTTGGTGGCCTGCGGGGCCGCGCGGGCCAGGCGCAGGGCGACGGCCGCGGCGCAGAGCACCGCCAGCGCGCCGGCGAGGAACACCGAGCCCAGCCCGGCCCAGCCGGCGACCAGCCCCAGCGCCGGGCTGCCGAAGCCGAGCGCCACGTCGAGGCAGGACGTGTAGGCCCCCATCGCCAGGCCGCGGCTCTGCGGCGGGGCGCGGCGGACGGCCTCGACGCCGAGCCCGGGATAGACCAGCGCATAGCCGAAGCCGGCCAGCGCGGCCCCAGCCGTCGCCGCCGCAAGGCCCGGCGCCAGCCAGATCAGCGCCAGCCCGGCCGCTTCGACCAGCACGCAGGCCAGCGCCACCCTGGCTCCGCCAAGCCGGTCGGGCAGGTGGCCGAACAACAGGCGGGCCGCGACCAGGGCGGCCGCGAAGGCGCTGAACATCAGCCAGACCGGGCTCCAGCCGCGGTCCGCGGACAGCAGCGCGCCGAAGGCGATGATGGCGCCGAAGCCGATGCTGCTGAGCGCCGAGCCGAGCCCCGGCATCCAGACGGCGCGGGCCACGGTGAGCAGGGAAGGGCGGGCGCCGCCCGGCGGCGGCACGGACGGCAGCGGGGCGGCAAGCAGGATCGTCCCCAGCGGCACCAGTACCGTCGCGGCCGCGACGGCGGCGAAGCCGCCGGCGGCGTAGAGGGCGGTGCCGAGCGGCGCCCCGACCGCGAGGGCGACGAACATCGCCATGCCGATCCAGGCGATGACCCGTCCCGCCCGCTCCGGGCCGGCGAGCGCCAGCCCCCAGCTGACCGCGCCGGTGATGATGAAGCTCTCGGCGGCGCCGAGCAGCCCCCGGCCGAGCAGCAGGATGGCGGCGGAGACCCAGGGCGCGCCGATGAAGCGCAGCGACAGCAGGTACAGCAGCCCCGCCGCCGCCGCGGCCAGCAGGCCGGCGACGACCGCGCGCTTGGCTCCCCGGCCATCGGCATAGCGGCCCGACCACACCCGCGACAGCAGCGCCGCCGCGAACTGGCTGCCGGCGACGAGGCCGACCACGAAGGTCCCGAGGCCGAGCCCCTGATGCACATGCAGCGGCAGCACGGGCAGCGCCAGACCGATGACCAGGAAGGCGATCAGGACGACGGCCATGATCGGCAACAGCGTCGTGATCGGGCGGTCGTGGGCCGCGCTGGCGGCGGGGCGAAGCCTCGCGCTCGTCGCGTCTGTGGTGGGGCTGGTGAGCATGCGCTGGTTATAGGCGCCGCCGCGGCATGTGATTAGCCGGCGCAATGCGCATGAACTTATCGGTTGGGCTTATGAATGTTGGACCGGAGCCTCGACCCGAGCCCGCCGGCAGCCCGTCGCGGCGGCAGGCTTGCTCACTCCGGCAGGCCGGCTGTCCGGAAGCCGTCGACGATCATGTCCCGGGACCGCGGATCCCTGACCGGCAGGTAGTTCCGGATGGCCGAGGCGGTGCTCCCGGGCGCCAGGGCGACGAACTTGCGAAGCGCCGCCTGCGCCTCCGGCACGCGGTCGAGCTGGACATAGGCGGGCACCAGGGCCCAGTAAGCCGTATCCCAGTCGGGATTGAGCGCTGCCGACCGCTCGGCCAGCTCCAGGGCCCTGGCGGGGCGGCCGCCGAACAGGTGGGCCAGCCCGGCCACCGTCAGAATCATGTAGTAGCCGGGATCCAGCGGGCCGAGCGCCATGGCCCGCTCCACCAGCGTCAGGCCGGCCTCGGGGTCGCCGCCGCAGACCAGCGCAGTGCCGGCCAGGAAGTTGACGTGCCCAGAACCCGGGTTCCGCTCGACCGCGCGACGCACGCCGTCGAGACCCGGGCCATACTCCCGCCCTGCCATCACCAGGACGAAACTGGCGGTGACCAGCGCTAGCGGATCGTCGCTGCCGGCGGCGGCGGCACGGCGGGCCAGCGCGACGGCGGTTCCCAGATCGTCGGTGCCGACGGCCGGCCACGCCCGCGAGAGCCGCTGCTCCAGGCACCACGCGGCAAAGGCCAGCGCCGGGGCGTAGGTCGGCTCGAGCTCGATCGCCTTGGTGAGCAGTCCGTAGCCCAGCAGATTCCCGTCCGGACGCATGGCGTATACATGTGGCAGCGCCCGGAGATAGAGATCGTAGGCGTCGAGATTCTCGGCCGGCTTGCGGCGTGCGCGTTCAATCTCCGCCTTCAGCACTGTCGGCTCGATCGCCCCGACGACGCTGGCGGTGATCTTGTCCTGCAGGTCGAACACATCCTGCAGGTCGCCGTCGAACCGCTCCGCCCACAGATGGGCGCCGGTCGCCGCGTCGATCAGCTGGCCGGTGATGCGCAGCCGGTTGCCGGCCTTACGGACCCCGCCTTCGAGCACGTAGCGGACGCCCAGCTCCGCCGCCACCTGGCGCACATCGACCGCCCGGCCCTTGTAGGTGAAGGTCGAATTGCGCGCGATCACCGCCAGCTGGTTGAAGCGCGACAGGGCGGTGATGATGTCCTCGACCATGCCGTCGACGAAATATTCCTGCTCCGGATCGCCCGACATGTTGGTGAAGGGCAGCACCGCGATCGACGGCTTCCCCGATGGCGTCACCGCCGCCGCAGCGGGCGCGGCCGGCTTGGGCTGCGGCCCGGGATCGCTGCCCGGGGCGGCGCCGACCTGCAGCGAATAGATCCGCATCGGATCGGCGATGTTCTTGAGCTGGGTGCTGCCGAGATCGCTGACCGAAAGGTCCAGCCTGGCCTTGACCTGGCGATAGGCGTCCTCGGACAGGCAGATGGCGCCGGGTGCCGCGACGGTCTGGAGACGCGCGGCGATGTTCACCCCGTCGCCCATCAAGTCGCCGTCGCTCTCCTCGACGACGTCGCCGAGATGGATGCCGATCCGGAACACGATCCGCCGGTCCTCCGGCACCCCGGCATTGCGCTCGACCATGGCGCGCTGCACCTCGATGGCGCAGCGCACGGCGTCGACGACGCTGCGGAACTCGACCAGCGACCCGTCGCCCGTCCGCTTCACCACGCGCCCCTGGTGCACGGCGATCGTCGGGTCGATCAGGTCGCTGCGCAAGGCACGCAACCGCGCCAAGGTGCGGTCCTCATCCGCGCCGGCGAGCCGGCTGAAACCGACCACATCGGCCGCCAGGATCGCCACCAGCTTGCGATGGTCGCTCATGGTCCCAGAGTCTCTCTCCCTGAGGGGCAGCCGGCGGACGGGCGCCGCCAGCATATGTCTGTATGCAGTATACGCCTCAAATCCGCTCGATCCTCGAATATTGTGTCGTCCAGGGCCCCGCGCAGAGGGCGGCCGCCGGCCCTTCATGTGCCCGCGATCTGGCACCATGACGCGAAGGCATTGGGCCCCGGGCCGGCGCCGTGCCCAGGATGCAGCCTCGGTGTCCGGTGGGAGCGAGCGCGGTGTCGGCAAGGGTGTGGGTGTTGGCGATCATGGCGGCGATGGCTCTGGCCCTTCCGGCCGCGGCCCAGGGGCCGCAGCGGGTGGTGCCCGTGGCTGTCCGCGTGATCCCGCCGCTGGTCGAGCAGACCAACGGGGAGCTGAGCGGCTTCAGCATCGATCTCTGGAACGCGATCGCCAGCCGCCGTCACTGGACCACCGAGTTCACCGTGGTGCCCAGCGTCCAGGCACAGCTCGCCGCCGTGTCCGGCAGGGCGGCCGATGTCGGCGTCGGCGCGATCTCGATCACCGCCGAGCGCATCACCGACTATGACTTCTCGCAGCCGATCCTGAATGCCGGCCTCGGCATCCTGACGCGCAGCGAGCGGCCGGGGCGCGAGGCCACCGCCTTCAGCAGCCTGCTGCATCTGCTGCTGTCGCCCGCGGTGCTGGTCTGGCTCGGCATCGCCGGGCTGCTGACGGTCATCCCGGCGCATATCGTCTGGTTCGTCGAGCGCGGCCAGCCCGACGGCCTGATCGGCACCAGGCGGTACTTCCCCGGGATCCTGCAGGCCTTCTTCTGGGGCCTCGGCACCCTGGCCACCCAGGCGGATGCGATGCCGCGCCACTGGATCTCGCGCGGGGTGGCGGTGCTGTGGATGTTCACCGGAGTGGTCTTCGTCGCCTTCTACACTGCGACGCTGACGGCGAGCCTGACGGTCCAGCAGATCCGGCAGGAGATCAACGGCCCCGGCGACCTGCCGGGCAAGGCGGTCGGCACCGTGGGCGGCACCACATCGGCCCGCTATCTCGGCGCCGCCAACATCCAGTCCGTGGCCTTCGCCAATGCGGCGGACGCCTATGCCGCCCTGATGGACGACCAGGTCGACGCCGTGGTCTACGACGCGCCGGTGCTGCAATACATTGCCGCGCATGAGGGGCTCGGGCATGCCGGCCTCGTCGGCCAGGTCTTCCAGCCCGAGGATTACGGCTTCGTCTTCCGCAACGACAGCGACCTGCGCCGCGACGTCGACGCCGCCCTGCTGTCGATGCGCCAGGACGGCAGCTACGAAGAGCTGCGCGAGCGCTGGTTCGGCAAGTCGTAGCGGCAGGGCCGGCGCAGTCGAAGCCTCATGGCTCCTGTGGGAATGCGCCGGTCTTTGCCATGCGGACGAGCAGCCGGTCCCGCGCCGCGCTGACATGGTCGAAGACGGCCTGTCCCGCCGCCGTCGGGTCGCGGGCCTCGAAGGCCTGGATCATCTTCTCGTGCTCGGCGACGACCGCGTCATAGACGTCTGGGGTGTAGCCGCCGAGGCTGTCCGCGACCGTCCGCACGACCCGGGTGCGCCCTTCGAGGATCAACTCGGCCTCCGGGTTCCGCGCGATGCCGTAGATGCGCTTGTGGAAGATGATGTTCTCCCGCGACGCCACCATCGGCTTTCCCGACCGGATCCGGACGCTCAGATCCTCATGCAGCCGCCGCAGCGTGGCGATGTCGGCATCGGTCGCGAACTCGACGGCCCGGTGGGCGAGCATCGATTCGATCCCGACCCGGATGTCGTAGATGTTGCGGATATATCCTTCGGTGATGGCCTCGATCCGGAAGCCGCGATGGGCCAGCGAGATCAGGATCCCTTCGCCCTCGAGCTGGCGCAGCGCCTCGCGGATCGGCATGTGGCTGACGGCGTAGCGCGACGTCAGCGCCTCGATCGTCAGATGAGTCCCAGGGACGAACTGCCCAGACACCAGGTCGCCGATGATGGCGCGCTTGACCCTGAGATAGGTCGGCTCGTTGAGCGGCGCTTCGGGAGCCGGGCTCACCCACGGGTCGACTGCCTTCTCCTGCGCCATCGTCTCGTCACGCGTCCTGATGCCTTGCCTCACGAGAGTATCGCGGCTGCGGCGTTGACGCGCAAATATATTTGCGCAAATGTATGGCCGCTCAATGAGAGCACGTGCCGCAGAGGCACCCAAGAATCCAGGGAGGAGCGTCATGGCCGGTTTCGACGATCGTTCGCGCTTCGGTTCGCATGGCGCCTGGTCGCGCCGCCGGGTCCTGCAGGGCGGCGCGCTGGCCGGGCTGGGAGCCCTTCTGAGCCGGACGGGGTTCGCACAGGGCGCGACCGAGCCGGATGCCGGGCTGGTCGCCGCGGCCAAGGGCGAGGGCACGCTGACCTACTATCACACCACCGCGATCGACCCGACCGCGGTCTGGACCAAGGCCTTCACCGACAAGTTCGGGATTACGACGCAGAACGTCCGCGGCCCCAGCTACCCGCTGTTCGAGCGCTGGCTGACGGAGGAGCGCGTCGGACAGCACATCGCCGACCTCGTCCAGATCACCGACACGGTGCTGATCGAATCCGCCCATGACGAGGGGCTGATCGCGGACTACGTCCCGGCCTCGGCGGCCGGCATCCGGCCGGAGATGAAGAAGGACGGCGTCTGGTACACGATCTTCGTGAACGCCATGGGGATTGCCTGGAACTCCAGCAAGGTCACGCCGGAGGAGGACAAGCTGATCCGCGAGGGCGGCTGGAACGTCCTGACCGATCCGCGCTGGGCGGGCCGCTTCGCCACCGGCACCCCGGCCTCCGGCGGCAGCAGCTATTCCTATGTCTACATGTTCCTCGGCGGCAAGCGCGACCAGTTCGGACCGGACTTCCTGGCGAAGATGGCGGCGCTGAAGCCGCAGGTCTATGAGAGCAAGTCGCCGATGTACGACCGTCTGGCGGCGGGCGAGCATGCGATCGTCGACCAGGCGTCGCAGAGCGACATGGGCGGCCTCTACCTCAAGGGCGCGCCGATCCGCTGGGTGTTCCCCGATCCGACCCCGGCCAACCTGACGGTTCAGGCGATCTCCGCCCAGGCGCCGCACCCGAACGCGGCGCGGCTGTTCCAGCACTGGGCGGCGAGCGCCGAAGGGCAGGCGGCCTGGTTCAAGGTCGCCGGCGTCGCCTCGGCCCGGGACGACACGGTCGATCCCCGCAAGGCGGCCAAGGCCGACTGGTACAAGGAAGACTGGTACGCCGATCCCAAGGATCTCTACATCGACTACCTGCACGATGCCGGCTATGTCGACCCGGCGAAGCCGATCATCGCCGAGTGGAACGGGATCTTCGGCCGCTGAGGCGCGCGATGACCGTCTCCACGACCGTGTCCGCGTCGAGGGCGGAGGATCGCCCGGCCGGCTATGCCGCGATGCGCCGGCGTCGGCGCGGCCTGGCGCTGCCGCTGGTCCTCGGCCTCCTGCTCGGCGTGCTGGTCCTGGTGCCGATCGTGCTGATGTTCGTCGGCGCGGTGCGGACCGGCACCTTCGTCGACCCGCGGGCCCAGTTCTCGCTGCGCAGCCTCGCCGCGGTCTACACGACGCTGCCCTACCTCAAGACCCTGGCGGTCACCGTCGGGGCATCGCTTCTGGTGTCCCTGGTCGCCTGCGTCATCGGCATCGCCCTGGCCTGGCTGCTGGCCCGGACCGACCTGCCGGCCAGGGGGCTCATGGAGAACGCGGTGATCGCGCCGCTGTACCTGTCGCCCTTCGTCGGGGCGCTGGCCTGGCTGGTCCTGGCGTCGCCGAATGCCGGCCTGCTGAACGTGCTGGCCCACGACCTGCTGGGCACCACCGGTCCGGTGATCAACGTGATGACGGCGGGCGGGGTGATCCTGGTCATGGCCCTGTACAACGTGCCCTACGCCTACATGACCGTCTCCGCCGCTCTGAAGGGCATGGACCCGTCGATGGAGGAGGCGTCCCGCCTCAACGGGGCGGGCACGCTGGCGACCGCGCTGAAGGTGACCTTCCCGGTGGTGCGCCCGTCGATCGTCTCGGCCTTCTTCTTCGTCTTCGTCCTGACCTGCGGCACCTTCTCGATCCCGGCCGCCCTCGGCGGCACGCAGGCGCTGCCGTTCCTGGCGGTCGATATCTACCGGGCGGTCGCGACCTTCCCGCTGGACTACGCCCGGGCGGCGGCGATCGGCACGCTCTTGTTCTGGATCTCGCTGATCGGCGTCTTCTTCTACCGCTTCGCGTCGAAGGCCGCGACGCGCTTCGTCACCGTGACCGCCCGCGGCTACCGCACCCGCCTGGTCAAGCTGCGCGGCTGGCGCCTGCCGGCGATGCTCGCGATCCTGGCCTATGTGATGCTCGCGATCGTGCTGCCCTATCTGGCGCTGCTCTATGTCGCCTTCACCAGCTTCACCTCGTCCTCGATCCTCGACGCCACCTTCACCCTGGATAATTTCCGGTCGGTGCTTGGCTCCGTGGCGGTGCAGCAGTCGATCGGCAACACCTTGCTGGTCGGGATCCTGTCGCCAACGCTGTGCGTGCTGCTCGGCACCGTCATCGCCTATGCGGTGCGGCGCCTGCATGTCCGCGGCGGCGGCATCCTCGACGCCATCGCCATGTTCCCGATCGCCGTCCCCGGCATCGTCTTCGGCACCGGCATCTTCTGGACCTATCTGATGACACCGGCCTACGGGACGATCTGGATCCTGGTGATCGCCTTCGTCGCTTCCTACATCCCCTTCGCCTACCGCATGATCGACACCTCGATCCTGCAGATCGACAAGGCGCTGGAGGAGGCGTCGTCGGTCTGCGGCGCATCGCATTGGCGGACGGCCCGACAGGTGACGCTGAAGCTGATCCGGCCCGGCGTCCTGGCCGCCTGGATCCTGGTCTTCATCTTCTCGGTCCGCGAGATCAGCGCGGCGATCCTGCTGGCGTCGCCCAGCAACAAGGTCCTGTCGGTGATGTCCTGGGACTATCTCGAATTCGGCAATGTGCAGAACGCCGCCATCATCGGCCTGCTGCAGACGGTCCTGCTGATCGCCGGGATCGCCGTCGGCCGATACGTCCTCAAGGTCAGGTTGTCCCAGGCGGTCTGAACGAGGGAGCCTCATGGCCAAGCTCAGCGTGGAAGACCTCGTCGTCGCCTATGGCAGCGTCACGGCGGTGCGCGACCTGTCCTTCACCGTGGAGGATGGCGAGTTCGTCTCGCTGCTCGGCCCCAGCGGCTGCGGCAAGACCACGACGCTGCGCTGCATCGCCGGCCTCGAAGGCTCCTCGGCCGGAACGATCCGGATCGGCGGCGAGATCGTGGCGGCGGACGGCCGCGACGTGCCGCCGGAGAAGCGCGGCATCAACATGGTGTTCCAGTCCTACGCGGTCTGGCCGCACATGACCGTGTTCGAGAATGTCGCCTACGGCCTGCGCACGCGCCGCGAGCCCGCCGCGACGGTCGACGCGAAGGTTGGCGAAGCGCTGAAGACCGTCGGCCTCGACGGCTTCGCCGCGCGCTACGGCACCGAGCTCAGCGGCGGGCAGCAGCAGCGGGTCGCCCTGGCGCGCGCCGTCGTCACCTCGCCGCGGCTGCTGCTGTTCGACGAGCCGCTCAGCAATCTCGACGCCGGGCTGCGCGACCGCATGCGCTTCGAGCTGGTCGAGCTGCAGCGGCGGCTCGGCCAGACCTCGCTCTACGTCACGCACGACCAGTCGGAAGCGATGCTGATGAGCGACCGGATCATCCTGATGAAGGATGGCGAGATGGTCCAGTCCGGCAGCCCGCGGGATCTCTACGACCGCCCGGCCAGCCGCTTCGCCGCCGAGTTCATCGGCAACGCCAACATCCTGGACGCCAGCATCGTCCGGTCCGCCGGGGATGGGCGGGCACTCGTCGCCCTGGATGGCGGGCCGGTGATCGAGGGCCAGTTCCCGCGGCCCGACGCTGCCAGGCCGTCCGGGCCGGTCCTGGCCTGCATCCGGGCCGAGAGCATCCAGCGGCTGCGCGACGGTGAGGACGGCGGCTTCGACGCCGAGGTCGCGTCGGTCGGCTTCCTCGGGCCGGTCGTCACCTGCCTGCTGCGCATCGGCAGCCTCACCGTCCGTGCCGAGCTGCCTGCCCGGGCGGCGCCGTCCGCCGGCGAGACCATCCGCGTCCGGGTCGAGCCGGACGCCGCCATCCTGATCCCGAACGGCCAGGCGCCGATCAACCTTTCCTGCCCAACCTCTTCCTGAAGGACAGAGACATGCGCATCGACAGCGTCGAGACCATCCTGGTGGACCGCTACCTGTTCGTCGAGATCCGGACGGATAACGGCCTGGTGGGGCTCGGCGAAGGCGGGGCCTGGGGCTTCCACGAGGCGACGGCCGGGGCCGTCCTCCGCTTCAAGGACTACCTGCTCGGGCAGGACCCGCTGCGGATCGAGCATCACTGGCAGTACATGTACCGCTGGGCCCATTTCCGCGGCTCGGCGGTGATGGCCGCGATCAGCGCCATCGACATCGCGCTGTGGGACATTACCGGCAAGCATTTCGAGGCGCCGGTGCACGCCCTGCTCGGCGGCAAGGTGCGGGACAAGGCGCGCGCCTACTACCATGTGTTCGGCGAGACCAAGGAGGAGCTGTTCTCCGGCATCGAAGCCGCCAAGACCATGGGCTTCACCGCCGTCGGCCATCTGACGCCGTTCCTCGACAGCCGGCGGGAGGTGCCGTATTTCCAGACCCATGCCGAGAAGATCGCCGACGCGGTCGACACCGTGCAGGAGTATCGGCGGATCGCGGGGCGGGGGATGGATCTCTGCATCGAGATCCACCGGCGGATGACCCCCTATGAGGCGGTCCAGCTCGGGCGGGCGATCGAGCCCTTCCACCCGCTGTTCATCGAGGATCCGATCACGCCGGACAACCTCGACGAGATGGCCTATGTCGCCGACAAGATCTCGATCCCGATCGCCACGGGCGAGCGCATGACCTCGCTGTGGGAGTTCCAGATGCTGCTGGCCCGCAACGCGGTGCAGATGGTGCGGCCGGATGTCTGTATCGTCGGCGGCATCTCGGGCGCCCGCAAGATCGCGGCGCTGGCCGAGGCGTCGCATGCCGGGGTCGTGCCGCACAACCCGCTCAGCGCCGTGTCGACGGCGGCGTGCCTGCAGATCGCGGCGACGGCGCCGACCTTCGTGCTGCAGGAATTCCCGAACGACACCTGGGACGTCACCGACAAGCGGCCGGAGTCCGACAGCTTCCTGGTCGGCGCTGCACGGCATGACGGCGAGGGCTTCCTGACGATCAGCGACGAGCCGGGGATCGGCATCTCGCTGCGCCCCGATGCGGCCGAGAGGTTCCCGTACCGGCCCCGCAAGATGCACACCCGCCTGCACAAGGACGGCTCGGTCGTTGACCAGTAGGCCTGGACCTGCCCGGGCCGCGACTGTTCAGAAGCTGACGCGCAACCCGCCGGTGGCGGCCTGGCTGCGATAGCTGTCGGCGAAGCTGCCATCATAGCGCAGGAACAGGTTCACCGCCTGCGCCGCGAGGGTGATGCCGACGCCGATCCTGGCCAGGTCGCGCGGCGCATGGGCGCCGTCCACGGTGAACTCCGCGTCCGAGCCCTCGAACCGCCCGTCGAAGGACCGGTCCGTATCGCCGACGTCGTGGCTCCACGCCGCGCGCAGCGACAGGCCGAGCGGCGCGCCCAGGCCGATGTCGAAGCGATGGGCCAGCTCCGCGCCCAGCATGCCCTGGGCCGAGGTGACGGTCTGGCCGCCGATCTCGAGATTGATCGCGCTGGCCCCGCTCTCCTTGATCTCGTCCTGGCCGACGACGATGGTCTGGAACGCCGCGAAGGGCGTCAGGTCGGTGCTGTCGCCCAGCGCCAGGCGATAGCCGGTCTCGATGCCGGACAGGAACAGGTTCGAATCCGTGTCGGCGGCGGCGAAGCGGTCGATGCCGGGGAAGGAGATCGTCCGGCTCACCGTGCCCCAGCCATGGGCGTAGCCCAGCGCGCCGTCGACATACCAGGCGGCGGGCGAATAGCTGGCATAGAGGCCGAGGGAGACGGTGGTCAGGTCGCCGTCGCCCGACAGCTTCCGGGTGTCGAGGCTGCTGCTCGACAGGGCCAGAGCGCCGCCGATGGCGAGGTCGTTGTCCAGGCGATGGTCGAAGCCGATGGCGACGCCGAGGATGTCGAAATCGACATCATGCGTGTCGTCGTCGCCCGACAAGCGGCCGAAGCTGCCCAGGCCGGTGACCCAGGCGCTCGTCGTGCCGGGCTCGCCGAGCCCTGCGGCGGCGAACCCGCCGGCCGTCGTGCCGCCGCCGGTCCGGGACCCGCCGGTCCGGGACTGGCGCATCTGCTGTTGCAGAGCGTTCAGGAAGGTCTGCGCGCCGGCGATCTCGACCGAGGGCAGATCCGCATAGACCTCGCCGCTCAGCTGCTGCAGCGCCGACCGCAACGGGTCGTCGTCGCCAAAGTTCAGCAGGTCCAGGCTGTTGTAGACATGGTCCATGTCGCTGAACAGCTGCGGCGGCGTGGCGCGGTCGAGCGCCTCGCCGATCGCGCCGGCATTGCCGCCGCCGGCCCGCGGCGCATAGGCCAGGGCCTTGTCGCCGATCAGCTGCCGGTTGGTGTAGGCGTCGGACGGCAGGAATTGCGGGTTGGCGCAGTTCGGATCGTCGGTGCGCCCGATCAGCAGGGATTGCGCCGTGCCACCGCTGCCCCAGGGGCCGCCGACCGGGATCGATGGGGGATTGGCGGGAAAGTTGCCCAGGATCGGCGCGCCGCTCCCGGTCAGGATGCAGGTCCCCGCCGGCACGCGGACGATGGTCAGCGAATCCGGCAGATAGGGCAGGGCGAGCCGGTCCTTGATCTCCGCGGCCGTCATCCCGCGCACGGTGTCGGAGCCGGCGATGAAGCCGCCGACCGGCCGGGTTGTGCCTTCGGTGTAGACGCGGACATACTGGGTGTCGGCCGTGGTCCGCACCACCGCCGCCGCGGCCGAGTTGACGAAGGATTCGGTCGGCGCGGTGCTGAAGATATAGGCGTTGGCGTCGGCGCCGGTCCTGACGAAGGGCACCGAGGTCCCGTCCCGGCGGTAGACGAGGCCGGACACCACATCGCCTGGGGGCAGGGGCAGCATCTGGGCCAGCGCCGGGGCGGCGCATCCGACCGCCAGCATGCCGGAAAGAACCGCGAGCGCGCGCCATCCGGTACGCCGTTTCCCCGCACCGTCCTGCATTGTCCTGGCCTCCCGCAGCTCTCCGAGTCCGTTGCCCCAATCCCTGCCCGGATGCTCAGGCCGGGCGCGAACCGCCGCCTCGCCGAAAAGCGTGGGGTTGCTATGGGATGTCGAGCCAAACATCTGATGAGAAATACTCTGATAGTCGATTCGTCTCAGAGATATATCGGAGGAATTGTCAGGTGTCGAAGTTCTATTGAGGGAATTACAATAAAGCAGTTGTTTCTAATTTGTCTGAAAATGTCGATTCCGCCGGTTGCTGGAGGTCGAACCTGCGGGGCGCCGGCCAATGGAGCGCGGGCGGCCGACCAAGCCGCCCGCGCCCGTCTTGGATCAGGTCGCCCTCCGCGTCTCCGCCATGGCCGACCCCGGTCACGAGGCTGGCGGAAACGCCGATGGCGCTGGCGGTATAGGTGAGCGTGTCGATGCCGTTCCCTCCGACCATGAGGTCGCCGCCCGCGCCGCCGAGGATGATGTCGTCGCCGTCGGCACCGTACAGAGAATCACTGCCGTCGCCGCCGTCGAGAACATCATTGCCCGCGCCACCGCCGAGGGTGTCATTGCTGCCGAAGCCGAAGAGGAAGTCGTCACCCTCGTCGCCATTCAGGGTGTTATCCCCGCTCGACCCGGTCAGGAAGTCATTCCGTCCGCTGCCGCGGATATCCTCGATATCGGCGCCGATACTGTCGCCCTGGGCGTCGCCGCCCGAGCCCGTTCCGCCGATCGTCACGGTCACGCCGTTCAGGCTGGCGGCATAGTCGAGCAGGTCCCGGCCGGCGCCGCCCTGGAGATTGTCCGTGCCGGCGTCCCCATGCAGATGGTCCGCACCGTCGCCGCCGTCTAGCGTATCATTGCCGTCCCCGCCGCTGAGAAAATCGTCGCCGGCGCCACCGCTGACGAGATCGTTGCCGGCCTGGCCATCGAGAGCGTCGTCGTCATTGCCGCCATCGAGGAGGTCGTTGCCGCCGGCGCCACGGAGAGTATCGTTGCCGCCATTGCCATATGCTTGGTCGTCGTCCGATGTCCCGAAGAACGCATTGTTGTCTTCGCCGCCATTGTAGACTGCCATGACCGCCTCCTGATTGAACGGCCGACCCGTGCGGTGGCCTGGGGAGAAGCTAGGTCCGGCTTGTATCCGGCGGATGTCGCGGCGGCGGGAGATGTGTATCGCCTGTATCGCCGTGGCTGGTGCGGGCGCGCGATCACCCCAGGAGCTGGAGCAGGATCGAGCCCGAAAGGGTGGTCCCGGCGACGACGGCCGAGAACGACAGGCCGCCGTGCCACAGCAGCCCGGCGATCAGAAGCGCCGTCAGGATGAGAACCAAGATCATACCCAGCTCTCCCTTCCTCGCCGGAATTGCAGAACGGCTTCGGCCGCCGGACGCCCAACCCGGCCGCCTGCGGAGAGCATAGTCGCCGGCTGTATCGGCAGGATGTCGCGGCACCGGGAGATGTGTATCGTCTGTATCGCGGCCCGCGACCTCCGCCTCGTTCCGCCGCGGCCCGGCCGGCGGCCCTCGCAGACGGAAGCGCCGCGGCCAATGCTCCGGTCGCGGCGATGGACTGGTTTGTTGGCGTCGATCGTCGACGATCCTGTGGCCCTGGGCGTGGCTGAAGCCGGGGCAGGAATGGCATCATAAGTACATTATTTGTTTGATATTTTTAATTGGTATGGCTGAGTGGATGTGAATTGGGTTGTGATACGCTGTTGTGATCTGTATGACGCCGGCCAGGGGCCTTGTCCGGCAAATCGGCCGGGGTGCCCTCGCGCATTCCCGTTCTGCCGAAAGTGCCATGGGCGACCCTTCGATCACCGCCGACCTCGTCAGGCTCATCCGCACCTCGGCCCCGGGCCCGGAGGCGATCGCTGCCGCACGGGACGGCGTGCTCGACTTCCTGGCCTCGGCTTTCGGCGGCGTCGGGGACCGCGCCGTCGCGCCGCTCGAAGCCGCTTTGGGCGGAGAGGGCGGGGCGGCGACGGCCTCCGTTATCGGCCGGCGTCACCGCGCGGCGCCGCTGACCGTCGCCCTGCTCAACGGCACCATCGGCCACGCCCTCGACTATGACGACGTCCAGCGCAGCATCGGCGGCCATCCCAGCACGGTGATCCTGCCGGCGCTGTTTGCCCTGGCGGAGGAGCAGGGCCACACCGCCGAGGCGCTGCTCGACGCCTATGTCGTCGGGATCGAGGCGATGGCCCGGATCGGCCTGGCCCTCGGCCGGCAGCATTACGAGGCCGGGTTCCACCCGACCGCGACGCTCGGCACCATCGGCGCCGCGGCGGCCACCGCCTTCCTCGCCGGGCTGGACGAGGCCGGCACCGCCCGGGCGCTCGGCCTCGCCGCCACCCAGTCGGCCGGGCTGCGGCTGCAATTCGGCAGCGACGCCAAGCCGCTGCATGCCGGGCTCGCGGCGCGGGCCGGGCTGTTCGCCACCAAGCTGGCGCTGGCGGGCTTCGGCGCGGCGGAGGACGCCTTCGACGGGCCGAACGGCTTCATCGCCGTCTATGGCGGCGAGGAGCCGAAGCGCGCTGTCGAGGGCTGGGGTGAGCCGTGGCAGATCGTCTCCCCCGGCCTGATCTTCAAGCGCTACGCCTGCTGCTCGGCCTCGCATTTCGCCGCCGACGCCGCTCTTGCGTTGAAGACTGAGCACGCGATCGACCCGGCCGCGGTGGTCGAGGCGACCGTGACCTTCGCCCGCGGCGGCGACGCGGCGCTGAGGGTGCGCCAGCCGCGCACCGGCCTCGAAGGGCGGTTCAGCGTCGAATATGTCGTCGCGGCGGCGCTGACCGACGGCCGGCTCGGCCTGGACCTGTTCGCCGACGGGCCGGTGCGGCCGGAGCTCGCGGCCCTGTCCGCCAAGGTCGAGCGCCGGATCGATCCGGCCGCCCCGCCGGTCTCGAACGACCCTGCCACCCGCTTCTCGACCGTCGAGATCCGCCTGGCCGACGGCCGGACCCTGTCGCGCCGGGTCGACCGGCCCCTGCCGGTGGACGACCTCGCCGCCAAGTTCCGCGACGCGGCCGGTCCGGCCCCGGCGGTCTCCGCGGTGCCGGAGATCGTCCGCACCATGCGCAGCCGCGACGACCTCGCCGCCCTGTTCGCCGCCTTCCGCGCCGCCTGACCCAGAGATTCCGATGATCCGCACCCTCGCTCTCGCCGCGCTGCTCGGCCTGATCCCCGCTCTGGCGCAGGCCGATTCCACCCTCGACCGGATCAAGGACCGCGGCACCGTCGCGATCGGCATCCGCATCAACAGCACCGCCTTCGGCTCGCTCGACCCCAAGACCAACAGCTACCAGGGCTTCAACATCGACCTGGCAGAGGAGATCGGCCGCCGCCTCGGCGCCAAGGTCGAGCTGGTCAGCGTCGAGCCGGCCAACCGCATCCAGTTCCTGCAGCAGGGCAAGGTCGACCTGCTGGTGGCGTCGCTGAACGACACGCCGGAACGGCGCGAGCAGGTGGCGATGGTGCCGACCAGCTACTACGCCAGCGGCGGCATCGCCCTGACCAGGCAGGACAGCGGCGTCACAGCCTGGGACGACGTCCGCGGCAAGCCGGTCTGCGCCTCGCAGGGCAGCATCTATGCCCGCTACCTGGCCGAGCATTACGGCGCCGAGATCAAGGCGTTCAAGACCTCGTCCGAGGCGCTGGAGACGTTCAAGGCCGGTGGCTGCGTCGCCTCGGCGCATGACGACGTGCTGCTCTACGCCCTGATCAAGGACCCGGCCTGGCAGGGCTACCGGCTGATCACGCCGGCGGTCGAGGTCAGCGACTGGAAGATCGCGGCGCGCAAGGGCCAGGACGACACCGTCGCGGCGCTCGATGCCATCATCCGCGACCTGCACAAGAGTGGCCGGCTGATCGAGATCGAGAAGGCCTGGGACATCACACCGTCGCCCGCCCTCAAGACTCTGCACGACCAGCTCGCCCAGGCCCAGCCGTGATCCGCATTCGGAAGGACAAGACCATGCGCCTCGCCGCAACCCTGCTCGCCGCCGCGGGCCTCCTCGCCGCCGCCACCCCGGCGCAGGCCGATGCCACGCTCGACCGGGTCAAGGATCGCGGCGTGCTGACCGCCGGCATCCTGGTCAACGGCACCGCCTTCGGTTTCCTCGACCCCGCCAGCAACACGGTGAAGGGCTTCAATGTCGACCTCGCCCAGGCGGTGGCCGACAAGCTCGGGGTCAAGCTCGACATCGTCACCGTCGATCCGCCGAACCGGGTGCAGTTCCTGCAGCAGGGCAAGGTCGACGTCCTCGTCGCCTCCTTCACCGACACGCGGGAGCGGCGCGAACAGACCAGCGTCATCCCGACTGCCTATTACGAGGTCGGCGGCGCCGCCATGACCCGCAAGGACAGCGGCATCGCCACCTGGGAAGACCTGCGCGGCAAGACCGCCTGCGCCTCGCAGGGCAGCCACTACGCCCGGCTGCTGGCCACCGAATACGGCGCCGAGGTGCGGGCGCTGAAGACCTCGGCCGAGGCGCTGTCGACCCTGCGCGCTGGCGGCTGCGTCGTCTCGGTGCATGACAACACCCTGATCTATTCCCTGCTGAAGCAGCCGGAATGGCAGGACTACAAGGCCGACCTGCCGCTGATCGGCCTCGGCACCTGGGTCGCCGCGGTGCGCAAGGGCCAGGACGACACCGCCGCCCTGGTCGACGGCGTCATCCGCGACCTGCACAAGAGCGGCGGCCTGATCGAGATCGAGAAGCGGTGGGAGATCGCCCCGCCGTCGCCGTTCCTGGCGCAGATGCATGAGAAGCTGCTGAACGGCGGGTCATGACCGACACCCTGATCGACCGGCTCGCGGCGCTCGGGCTCGACTTCAGCTTCATCCAGACCGCCTATGACCGCGGCCTGTTCCTCGACGGCGCGGTGACGACGGTCGAGATCGCGGTACTGTCGATCCTCGGCAGCCTCGTCCTCGGCCTCGTCCTCACCGCGCTGCAGCTGACCCGGCGCCCCTGGCTGGCATCGCTGATCCGCGGCCAGATCGAGCTGACCCGCAACACCCCGCCGCTGGTGCAGCTGTACTTCGCCTTCTTCGCGCTGAACGCCCTGATCGGCGCGGTCAGCGGCGAGGCCGCGGCGGTGGTGACGCCCTTCGCCTGGGTCGTGGTCGTGCTGTCGGTCTACAAGGCCGCCTTCAACGCCGAGGCGCTGCGCGCCGGCATCGAGGCGGTGCCGAAGGTGACGCTGGAGGCGGCGGCCGCGCTGGGCCTGACGCCGCGCCTGGCCTTCCTGCTGGTGCGGCTGCCGATCGGGCTGCGCTTCGCCCTGCCGTCGCTGGTCAACAACGCCATCGACCTGGTGAAGACCTCGGCCATTGCCTCGGCCATCGCGGTCGGCGACATCACCTACGCCTCGATCATGATCTGGTCGGACCGGGACAACGTCACCGAGCTGATGATCCTGCTGCTGGTGTTCTTCAACATCCTGACCTTCGGCGTCGACCGCATCGGGCGATGGCTGGAGCTGCGGCTGCGGATGCCCGGCTATGGTCAGTGACGCCGTCGCGGCGCCGCGCCGCCGCATCGCCGCCCTGCCGCTGCTGCTCGCGGCCGCCCTCCTCGGCGCGGCTGCCTGGGCGTACTGGCCGCAGGTCGCGGACAACGCCGCCCTGCTGGCGCTGTGGATGCCGGTGCTGCTGCTGGGCTTCCTGCAGAACATCCTGATCGGCGCGGTGGCGATCGCGGCGGGCACGGCGGCCGGCCTGCTGGTCGGGGCGCTGCAGGTCTCGCCGGTCGGGCCGCTGCGCTGGCCGGCCCGGGCCTTCGTGCTGTTCTTCCGCAACTCACCCTGGCTGGTCTTCATCTACTTCATGACCTACATCCTGCCGTTCGAGATCGTGATCGGGCGCAGCTACCTGCCGTTCCCGGACTGGCTGAAGGCCACGGTCGGCCTGGCCCTGCCGGCCTCGGCCAATGTCGCGGAGATCTTCCGCGGCGCCATCATGTCGATCCCCAGCGCGCAGTGGGACGCGGCCAGCTGCCTGTCCTTCAGCCGTGGCCAGATCTTCCGCCTGATCATCCTGCCGCAATGCCTGCGGCGGATGCTGCCGCCCTGGATGAACCTCTACGCCATCATCACCAAGGGCACGGTGCTGGCCTCGCTGGTGGGGGTGACCGAGGTGCTGACCACGGCCCAGCGCGCCGCCAATTCGGTGCACCGCACCGACTTCACCCTGCTGGTCTACCTGACCGTGTTCCTGCTGTTCTTCCTGTACTGCTACCCGATCGCCCGGCTGACCCGCCGGCTGGAGCGGCGCCATGCCGGGCGCTGAGGTCCTGGCCGAGCTCGCCGGGGTCGAGGTCACGCTCGGCGGCACCCGGGTGCTGCGCGGCATCGACCTGGCGGTGCGGCGCGGCCAGGCGGTGTCGGTGATCGGCCCCTCCGGTTCGGGCAAGTCGACCATCCTGCGCTGCATCGCCGGGCTGCAGCCGGTCGAGCGCGGCACCGTCACCGTCTGCGGCCTGCCGGTCCATGCGCTGCGCAAGCACGAGGCCAAGCGGCCGCTGTGGCGCCGGGTCGGTGTCGTGTTCCAGCAGTTCAACCTGTTCCCGCACCTGACCGCGCTGCAGAACCTGACCATCGCCCCGACCCGCGCCCTCGGCCGCGACGCGGGCGAGGTGGAGCGCGAGGCGCGCGTTCTGCTCGATCGGGTCGGCCTCGCCGATAAGGCGAATGCCTATCCGTCGGAGCTGTCCGGCGGCCAGCAGCAGCGTGTGGCGATCGCCCGGTCGCTGGCGATGAAGCCGGAGCTGATCCTGTTCGACGAGGTCACCTCGGCTCTCGACCCCGAGACGGTGGGCGAGGTGCTGGCGATCATCCGCGACCTGGTGCGCGACGGCATGACCTGCCTCCTGGTGACGCATGAGCTGCGCTTCGCCGAGGAGATCAGCGACGAGATCCATTTCACCGAGGGCGGCGTGGTGGTCGAGCACGGCCCGCCGGCCGCGCTGTTCCATGCGCCGCGCCACGACCGCACCCGGGCCTTCGTGAACCGGGCCCGGCCGGGCGCCCTTCCTTCCGACCGGATCTGAGCGAGAGAGAATGAGCGAGACCAAGCGCGAGATGAAGCTGGGCCTGTTCCTGCAGCCGCTGGGCCATCACGTGGCCGGCTGGCGCCATCCGGAGGCGCAGGCGGTGGAGCAGGACCTGGCCCTGATCCAGCGCATCGCCCGGACGGCGGAGGACGCGAAGTTCGACATGGTCTTCCTGGCCGACGGCCTGACCACCGGCCGCGACGCGCATCCCTCCTGGGTGGTGCGGTTCGAGCCGCTGACGCTCCTGGCCGCGCTGGCGATGACCACGACCAGGATCGGCCTCGCCGCCACCGCCTCGACCACCTATGGCGACCCGTTCACCACGGCCCGCGCCTTCGCCTCGCTCGACCATCTCAGCCGGGGCCGCGCCGCCTGGAACGTCGTCACCACCTCCTATGACCGCTCGGCCACCAATTTCAGCCGAGAGCAGCATCTCGAGCACGACCTGCGATACGAGGTGGCGGAGGAGTTCGTCGCGGTCGCCAAAGGGCTGTGGGACAGCTGGGACGCGGACGCCTTTCCGAAGGACAAGCAGGCGGGCGTGTTCTTCGACACCGCGAAGTTCCACGAGCTGAACCACAAGGGCCGGTTCTTCTCGGTCAAGGGGCCGCTCAACGTCGCCCGGGCGCCGCAGGGCCATCCGGTGCTGATCCAGGCCGGCTCCTCCGGCGTCGGCATGGATTTCGCCGCGAAGATTGCCGAGGTGGTGTTCACCGCCCAGTTCGGCATCGAGGACGCGCAGGCTTTCTACCAGGGCGTGAAGCAGCGAGTGGCAGCGCAGGGCCGGCGGCCGGACCAGGTCCACGTCATGCCCGGGGTGATGCCGGTGATCGGCCGCACCACGCAGGAGGCGAAGGAGAAATACGCCGAGCTGCAGCGCTGGTCGGATGATTCCGGCGCGCTGTTCCTGCTGTCGGAGCGGCTGGGCCACGACATCTCCGGCTATCCGCTGGACGGGCCGCTGCCGGAGCTGCCGCCCTCGAACCAGAACCGCAGCCGGGCCGAGCTGCTGACCCGCTTGGCGCGTGAGCAGAACCTGACCATCCGCGAGCTGTACCATCTGGTCGCCAGCGCCCGCGGCCACCGCATCGTCTGGGGCACGGCGGCGGAGGTGGCGGACGCGCTTGCCGACTGGTTCACTGGCGGCGCGGCGGACGGCTTCAACATCATGCCGGCCTATTTCCCCGGCGCCTTCGAGGAGTTCACCGGCCAGGTGGTGCCGATCCTGCAGGAGCGCGGCCTCTTCCGCCGCGACTACCAGGGCACGACCCTGCGGGATCATCTCGGGCTGCCGGTGCCGAAGAGCCGGTGGGCTTAGGTCGTCGGGCAAGGCTACTCGGGAGCTCGGATCCTATTGCCTCTCCCGTTTACGGGAGAGGTCGGAGACGCGAAGCGGCTCCGGGTGAGGGCCCTTTGTCGAGGCCTGGGCCAGCCCTCACCCGGTCGTCCTGCGGACGCCCGACCTCTCCCGCCAGGCGGGAGAGGCAACGCAAAGCGAACCGAACCGAACCGGCCAACATCCTGCAGGCCCTACCTGCCAGCCTCAGGTCACCGGCGCCGGGTTGAACAGCGTCAGCGCATTGAACAGGCCCCAGCGGTC
This sequence comes from Mycobacterium sp. KBS0706, assembly GCF_005938675.2. Taxonomy (GTDB): domain Bacteria; phylum Pseudomonadota; class Alphaproteobacteria; order DSM-16000; family Inquilinaceae; genus Inquilinus. The sequence goes on along the minus strand of NZ_VCCH02000001.1, from coordinate 34,093 downwards.
GGACCAGGGCTTGGTGCGGCCGCTGGCGACGTCGAGGATCAGGCGGAACAGGTCCCAGCCGACCTCCTCGATCGTCGCCTCGCCGCTGGCGATGCGGCCGGCATCGAGGTCGATCAGGTCGGGCCAGCGCTGGGCCAGGTCGGTCCGGGTCGACATCTTGATCACCGGCGCCGCTGCCAGCCCGTAGGGCGTGCCGCGGCCGGTGGTGAAGACCTGCAGCGTCATGCCCGAGGCCAGCTGCAGCGTGCCGCAGACGAAGTCGCTGGCCGGGGTGGCGGCGAAGACCAGGCCCTTCCTGCGCACCCGCTCGCCGGGGGACAGCACGTCGACGATCGGGCTCGATCCCGACTTCACCACCGAGCCCAAAGCCTTCTCGACCACATTGGCCAGGCCGCCCTTCTTGTTGCCGGGCGAGGGGTTGGCGCTGCGGTCGGCTTGGCCGCGGGCAAGATAGGCGTCGTACCAGGCCATCTCGCGGATCAGGGCGCGGCCGACCTCCTCGGTCGCCGCGCGCGGGGTCAGAAGGTGGATGGCATCGCGCACCTCGGTGACCTCGGAGAACATCACCGTGGCGCCGGCGCGGACCAGCAGGTCGGCGGCGAATCCCACCGCCGGGTTGGCGGTGACGCCGGAGAAGGCGTCGCTGCCGCCGCATTGCACCCCGACCACCAGGTCCGAGGCTGGGCAGGTCTCGCGCCGGCGCCGATTCAGCACCTCCAGCCGCGCCTCGGCCATCGCCAGGATCGAAGAGACCATGGCGCCGAAGCCGGCCTCGTCCTGCAGCCGCACGATGCCGGGAGGCATGCCATCGGGCAGCAGCCGCTCGGGCTGCAGCTTCTCGCAGCCGAGGCCGACGATCATCACCTCGCCGCCGAAATTCGGGTTCAGCGCCAGATTTTGAAGGGTGCGGATCGGCACCACCGCCTCCGGCGCGTTGATCGCCACGCCGCAACCGTAACTATGGTTCAGCGCCACCACGTCGTCGACATGGGGGAAGCGGGGCAGCAGCTGTTCCTTGACCCGCTTCACCGCGAAATCCAGGGTGCCGGCCACGCATTGCACGCTGGTGCTGATCGCCAGCACATTCTTGGTGCCGACCGACCCGTCCGGGTTGCGGAAGCCATCGAAGGTATAGCCGTCGAGCGGCGGCAGCGGCGCCGGCGCCCGGGTGGCGAGGTCCAGCCGGTCGAGGGCGGGCGCGGCGGGGACCAGCACCGCCGCCTCCTCGACCCAGTCGCCGGACTGGAGCGGCCGGGCGGCGTGGCCGATCACCTCGCCATAGCGCCGGATCTCGGCGCCCTCGGCGATGTCGGTCAGCGCCACCTTGTGGCCCTGCGGCACGAACTGCCGCAGGGTGGGGCCGTCGGGAAGGCGCGTGCCCTCCGGCAGGCCGAAGGAATTGACCACGATGGCGACGTTGTCGGCCTCATGCAGCCGGATGGTGCGGGGTGCGTCCGGCGGTCCTGGCTCCGACATCGTCGCCCTCCGGTTACGCCGCGGCGGCGAAGCTGCTCCGCGCCAGGCCCTGCACCAGGGCCGCCAGCTGCTCGGTCTCGGCCGCGGTCAGGTCGTGCAGCGGCGCGCGCACCGGGCCGGAATCGCGGCCGATCACCTTCATCCCGGCCTTGATGATCGACACCGCATAGCCCTTGCGACGGTTGCGGATCGCCAGCAGCGGCAGGATGAAGTCGCGCAGCCCCGCCTGCACCGTCTCGCGGTCGCGGCGGCGCACAGCGGCGTAGAACTTCGTCGCGAATTCCGGCACGAAGTTGAACACGGCGGAGGAATAGGTGGTCACGCCCATTTCCAGATAGGGCAGGGCGTAGGTCTCGGCCGTCGGCAGCCCGCCGATATAGGTCAGCCGGTCGCCCATGCGCAGATGGACCCGCGTCATCAGCTCGATGTCGCCGATGCCGTCCTTGTAGCCGACCAGGTTCGGGCAGCGCTCGCACAGCCCGGCCAGGGTGTCCTCGGTGACGATCGCGTTGTCACGGTTGTAGACGATGACGCCCAGCTTGGTCGACGCGCAGACCGCCTCGACATGCGCGGCCAGCCCCTCCTGCTCGGACTGCACCAGATAGGGCGGCAGCAACAGGATGCCGTCGGCGCCGGCGTACTCCGCGGCCGCCGCCATCTGCTTCGCGATCTCGGTGCCGTAGCCGGCGCCGGCGATCACCGGCACCCGGCCGCGGGTCTCCTCGACCGCCGTCTTGACCACGGTCTCGACCTCGGACGGGGCCAGCGAGAAGAACTCCCCGGTGCCGCCGGCGGCGAACAGCCCGGCGACGTCATAGCCGCACAGCCAGTCGAGGTTGGAGCGGTAGCGCTCTGCATCGAAGGCGTTGCTGCCGTCGAAGGGGGTGACGGGGAAGGACAGCAGGCCGGAGCCGAGCCGCTGCGCCATCTCGTTCGGGGTCATTCTGGCCATCACGCGTCCTCCCACATCGAAATCAAGGTCGCCCTTGTTCTAACGGCCGGATTAATTCCGTTCTAACCCGATTGCTGGATCGATCGATGCGTGTTGTGCATCGGCCAGGCCGCGGGCGATTTCGAGGACCAGCGGCAGCAGCGGATTGTCGTTGCCCTGCCTCCAGGCGATGTACAGCTCGGCCGATCGCGGCGCCGCGAGGTCGAGCGGCCGCAGCACCACGCCGCGGATCCGCAGCTGCAGCGCCGCCTCCGGCACGATCGAGAGGCCGAGGCCGGAGCGCACCAGGGCCAGGATCGAATGGATCTGGCTGAGATGCTGGACATAGTCCGGCAGCAGGCCGGAGCGGGTGAACAGCTCGATCACCAGATCGTGGAAATACCGCGCCTCGTGCGGCGCATACATGATGAAGGGCGCCGCCGCGAAGTCGCGCAGCGAGAGGGTCGGGGCGGCGGCGAGCGGATGGTCCTCCGGCACCGCCGCCATCAGGCGCTCCTCGGCGACGCGGAAGCTGGCAGTGCCGCCCTGCACCACCGGCGGCCGCAGCAGCCCGGCGTCGATCTGGCCGGAGGCGAGGGATTCGACCTGGTCGCCCGACACCATCTCGCGCAGCACCAGGGTGACGTCGGGCAGCTGCCGGCGGCAGGCGGAGACCAGGTCGGGCAGGAAGCTGTAGGCCGAGGTGGCGGTGAAGCCGATGCCGATGGCGCCGGCCTGGCCGGCGGCGACGCGGCGGGCCAGCAGGGCCGCGCCCTCCGCATGCTTCAGGATCCGCCGCGCCTCGGCCAGGAAGCTGTGCCCCGCCGGGGTCAGCCGCACCGACCGGCTGGTGCGCTCGAGCAGGGAGACGTCGAGGATGCGCTCGAGGATCTGTACCTGTCGGCTCAGCGGCGGCTGGGTCATGTTCAGCCGGGCGGCGGCGCGGCCGAAATGCAGCTCCTCGGCGACGGCGACGAAGCATCGCAGCTGGTTCAGGTCGAACATCGGTGGGCGTCCCGCGGCAATCAGGGGCGGAGTGTGCCCCGTTTGCCGCGGCGGGTGAAAGGGGAGGGGCCGGACCGGCCGCCTCATCGTCAATCCCACACCGCCAGCATCTCCCGCTGCACATAGTCGAGATGCGCCGCCATCGCCGACCGGGCGCGGTCCGGGTCGCCGGCGGCGATGGCCGTGGCGATGCCGTCATGGTCGGCCATGATCCGATCCAACAGGGCCGGCTGGCGCGACAGGTGCAGGTGGAAGGCGGCGCTCAGCCCTTCCTCGCGGCCGCGCCACAGGGTCAGGGCGATCTCGCGCAGCGCCTGGTTGCCGCAATGCTCGGCGATCAGCAGATGCAGCGCCCGGTCCGACTCCTGCGACCATTCCCGCCGCACCGTCTGGCCGCGCATGGCCGTGACGACGCCGGCCAGCTCCGCCCGGCCCTCGGCGGTGATGTGCCGGGCCGCCAGCGCCGCCAACTCCGGCTCCACCAGCGCCCGGGCCTGCATGATCTCCAGCGCCGAATGGTCGGCCTCGGGCAGGGCGCTGCCGGGCCTGGCCGCGGCGCGGACGAAGGCGCCGACCCCGACCTTGACCTCGACCAGTCCCGCCACCTCCAGCGCGATCAGCGCCTCGCGCACGGTCGGCCGGCTGACGCCCAGCTCCTGCGCCAAATCGCGCTCGGAGGGCAGCTGCTGCCCCGGCTTGAACTCGCCGGAGTCGATCGCCGCCGTGATCTGCTCGGCGATCTGGATGTAGAGCTTGCGATTGACGACCGCTTGAAGGGGCATCGCGCCCTGCCGCTGAAAGAGACCATCCGGGTCCCAACCGAGCCAGACAAGAAACTGTGTCTAAATCCCATCTGAACTGGCCTGACCACTTGACACCCTAGCCGCACTCACGCCCTAATGCCAAGACCCGCCGGCCAAATGGTGGGGCAGCCGCCAATAGAAGCGGTCTTGGAACGTCGCCCGGCGCCGCCGTCTCGGCACGCCGTCCTGGGACGGAGACATCCTTGAAAATCGACCGCATCAGCGTCCTCGACATCCGTTTCCCGACCGCCAGGAAGCTGGACGGGTCGGACGCGATGAATCCCGACCCCGACTATTCCGCCGCCTATGTGATCCTGTCGACCGATGACGGGCTGGAGGGTCACGGCCTGACCTTCACCATCGGCCGCGGCAACGACATCGTCTGCGCCGCGATCGAGGCGCTGAAGCCGGCGGTGCTGGGCCGCGACCTGGCCGAGTTCACCCGTGACATGGGCGCCACCTACCGCCACCTCACCGGCGACAGCCAGCTGCGCTGGCTGGGGCCGGAGAAGGGGGTGATGCAGCTCGCCACCGCGGCGATGCTGAACGCGATCTGGGACCTCTGGGCCAAGGCCGAGGGCAAGCCGCTGTGGCGCCTGCTGGCCGACATGACGCCCGAGGAGACCGTGCGCTGCATCGACTTCCGCTACATCACCGACGCCCTGACGCCGGCCGAGGCGGTGGAGCTGCTGCGCCAGCAGGAGGCCGGCAAGGCCGAGCGGATCGAGCAACTGCTGGCCGAGGGCTATCCCGCCTACACCACCAGCGCCGGCTGGCTCGGCTACAGCGACGACAAGATCCGCCGCCTGGTGCGCGAGGCGCTGGCTCAGGGCTTCAAGGCGTTCAAGATCAAGGTCGGCGCCGACCGCGAGGCCGATCTGGCCCGCGCCGCCCTGGTCCGCGCCGAGATCGGCGACGACCTGACCTTCATGGTCGACGCCAACCAGGTCTGGGATGTCGGCCAGGCGATCGAATGGTCGACGGCCCTCCTGCCGTTCAAGCCGCTGTGGGTGGAGGAGCCGACCAGCCCGGACGACATCCTCGGCCATGCCGCGATCGACCGGGTGCTGCGGCGCTACGGCACCCGCGTCGCGACCGGGGAGCATGTCCACAACCGAGTGATGTTCAAGCAGTACCTGCAGGCGACCGCGCTGGGTTTCTGTCAGATCGACGCGGCCAGGGTCGGCGGCGTCAATGAGAACCTGGCGATCATCCTGATGGCGGCCAAATTCGGCGTGCCGGTCTGCCCCCATGCCGGCGGCGTCGGCCTGTGCGAATACGTGCAGCACCTGTCGATGTGGGACTTCGTCTCAGTCAGCGGCAGCAAGGACCGCCGCTTCATCGAGTATGTCGACCATCTGCACGAGCATTTCGTCGACCCGGTGCGGATCGTCGACGGCTGTTACGCCGTGCCCACCGCGCCCGGCTACTCCATCGCCATGAAGCCCGCCTCGCTCCAGGCCCATCGCTTCCCCGACGGCAGCGCCTGGCGCGACGACCAGGAGACCCGCCCATGAGCGCCAGCTTCCTGCCGGAGGAGAAGAAGGCCTGGTTCGTCCAGGACCGCTTCGGCATGTTCATCCATTGGGGCCTTTACGCCCTGCCGGCCCGGCATGAATGGGTGAAGAGCCGGGAGGAGATCGGCGACGAGGCCTACCAGGGCTATTTCGAGCATTTCGACCCCGACCTGTACGACCCGCGCGACTGGGCCGCCCGCGCCCGCAAGGCCGGGATGAAATACGTGGTGCTGACCGCCAAGCACCATGAGGGCTTCTGCCTGTGGGACAGCAAGGTCACCGACTACAAGGCGACCAGCACCCCCGGCGGCCGCGACCTGATCAAGCCATTCGTCGAGGCCTTCCGGGCCGAGGGGCTGAAGGTCGGCTTCTACTATTCGCTGATCGACTGGCACCACCCGGACTTCACCATCGATGTGCACCATCCGCAGCGCAACCACCCGGAGGTGGCGGCGCTGAACCACGGCCGGGACATGCGCCGCTACGCCGCCTATATGCGCGACCAGGTGCGCGAACTCTTGACCGGCTACGGCAAGATCGACGTCTTCTGGTTCGACTTCTCCTACCCGGACCGGCCGTACAAGGACCTGCCGGGCAAGGGCCACAAGGATTGGGAGAGCGAGCAGCTGCTGGCGCTGGTGCGCGAGCTGCAGCCGGACGTGCTGGTCAACAACCGGCTCGACCTGCTGGGGGTGCTGGGCGTGCCGCCCGACATCACCACGCCGGAGCAGTTCCTGCCGCGCCAGGCGCCGCGGGTGCTGGACCAGGCGGTGACCTGGGAATCCTGCCACACCTTCAGCGGCTCCTGGGGCTATCACCGCGACGAGACCAGCTGGAAGAGCCCGGAGCAGCTGATCCAGCTGCTGGTCGACAATGTCGCCATGGGCGGCAACCTGTTGATGAATGTCGGCCCGACCGGCCGCGGCACCTTCGACGACCGCGCCAAGGCGGCGCTCGACGCCTATGGCCGATGGCTGGAGCTGCACGGCCGCAGCATCTATGGCTGCGGCCCGGCCGGGGCGGAGATCGCGGTGCCGCGCGACTGCCGGCTGACCCGCAACGGCAACCGGCTCTATGTCCATCTCTTCGCCTGGCCGTTCCGGCACCTGCATCTCGACGGGCTCGGCGGCAAGGTCGCCTATGCCCAGCTGCTGCACGACGCCAGCGAGGTGAAGCGACTGGAGCCGACGAACCCGGCGCTGGGCGGCAACACCCACGTGCCGCTGACCGCCGGTACCTTGACGCTGGAGCTGCCGGTGCGCCGGCCCGACGTGACGGTTCCGGTGGTCGAGCTGTTCCTGAAGGAGGATGCCAAGCTGTAGACAGCCCGGCGGCTTGACCGCCGGCGCCGCCCCCTCACCCGAAATCGCTGCCGCGATTTCGACCTCTCCCCAAGGAGAGGTGACGTACAGCCCACTTCCCTCTCCTCGGGGAGAGGGAGGGGCCCGACGCCGAAGGCGGCGGGAGGGTGAGGGGGAGTTCGACGCCAACCCATCAAGCGCCCGCCCGGCAGAAGGCGGCCGCAGCAGGAGGACGAACGCCATGAAGACGCTGACGACCATTCTCACGGTGGCCGCCGCCGCCCTGTCGCTGTCCGCCCTATCGGCCCGGGCCGAGCCGGTGACCCTGACCTGGCAGATGTGGAGCAGCACCGACGCCGAGACCGCGGCCTGGCAGCATGTCGCCGGGCTGGTCAACGCCCAGTATCCCGACATCAAGGTCGAGCTGCAGACCTCGCCCTGGCGCGACTACTGGACCAAGCTGCCGACCCTGGCGGCGTCGAACACGCTGCCGGACATCGTCAGCATCCAGTCGCTGCGCCTGTCCGGCTTCACCACGCTGTTCGAGCCGCTCGACGAGCATGTGAAGGACGGCTTCGACCTCGGCCAGTTCGACAAGTCGATCCTCGACGGCCTCAGCTATGACGGCCATCTCTACGCGCTGCCCTATGATTTCGGGCCGCTGGTCGTCTACTACAACCGCGACCTGTTCGCGAAGTACAAGGTCGAGCCGCCGAAGTCCGGCTGGACCCGGGCGGATTTCCTGGCCGCGGCCAAGGCGCTGACCCAGGACGGCAATTACGGCTTCGCCGTCACCTCCGGCGACTGGCTGGAATTCGCGCTGTCCGACGGCGCCAAGTACCTGACCGATGACGGCGCGCTGAACTTCGGCGACGCCGAGCTGCAGGCCGCCTTCCAATCCTATGTCGACCTGGTGACCAAGGAGAAGGTGGCGCCGGTGATCGCCGCCAGCGGCCAGCCCTCCGGCGACATCGCCCGCGGCCGTTTCCTGGCCGGCAATGTCGCGATGTACGTCACCGGCCCGTGGGAGATGATCAACATCCGCAAATCCTCCAGCTTCCCGGTCGGGTTGGCGCCGCTGCCCGCCGGCAAGGCCGGCAGCATCACCTTCACCGCCGGCTCGGGCTTCGGCATCAACAAGGCCGGCCCGCACAAGGACCTGGCCTGGAAGGCGATCCAGGTGCTGACCGGGCCGGAGGCGGAGCAGTACCTGGCGTCGCAGGGCCGCGCCTTCCCGGGCCGGATCGCGCAGCAGGGCTACTGGTACGACGTCGCGGCGCAGGGCGTCGCCGATGCCCGCGAGACCATCGACTTCGCGCTGAAGACCGCCCAGCCCTACCGCACCACCGCCAATTGGAACACGGTGTACGAGCTCTTGGAGCAGTATGCGCCGCTGGCCTATGGCGGGTCGCAGACCGGCGCCGAGGTGCTGGACACCGTGCAGGGCCTGGCCGCCGAATGACCGTGCAGGCCCAGGATCTCGGGGCGCAGGCGGCGGCCGTCCCGCAAGCCCTGGGGGCTCGGCGGCGGCGCCGGGCCTTCCGGGCGGAGGGGCGGGCGGCCTTCTGGTTCCTGCTGCCCAGCCTGCTCGGCTTCCTCGCCTTCCTGCTGTTCCCGCTGCTGGCGTCGCTGGCGCTCAGCTTCACCAACTGGCGGCTGCTGGCGGAGCCGAAATTCGTCGGCTTCGCCAACTACATCCGGCTGTTCACCGTCGACCCCAGCTTCGGCCGGGCGCTGCTCAACACCTTCTTCTACACCGCCGAATACCTGGTGCTGAACATCGTGCTGTCGGTCGGCATGGCGGTCTGGATCTCCAGCCTCCGCTGGGGCAAGCGCTTCTTCCGGCTGATCTTCTTCCTGCCGACCTTCACCCCGATGATCGGCGCCTCGCTGGTCTGGGTGCTGATCTTCACCCCGGGCGGGCTGATGGACTGGCTGGTGCAGTCGCTCGGCCTGCCGATCCCGAACCTGCTGGTCGACCCGGCCTGGGCGATGCAGGCGATCGTCATCGTCTCGCTGTGGTCGGGCTTCGGCTACAACCTGCTGCTGTTCGGCGCAGCGCTGGAATCGATCCCGCAGACCTATCTCGACGCCGCCCAGATCGACGGCGCCACCGCCTGGCAGCGCTTCTGGCGGATCAAGCTGCCGCTGATCTCGCCGACCCTGTTCTTCGGCACGGTGATGACCGCGATCACCGCGCTGCAGGTGTTCGACCAGGTCTATTCCATGACCCGCGGCGGGCCCGGCGCCGCCACCGCGACGCTCGGCTTCTTCATCTACCAGAACGGCTTCACCACCTACCGGATGGGCTACGCTTCCTCGATCGCCTGGGTGATGTTCGTCATCATCATGGCGCTGACCGCGTTCCAGTTCCGGCTGCAGCGGAAATGGGTGCACTATGACGACTAGGCGAAAGGACGCCGGCCCCGTCACCGCCGGCACCCTGGTCTCGCAGGGGGCGATGGCGCTGGTGGCGCTGGCCTTCGTGTTCCCGTTCTTCTGGATGCTGACCAACGCCATCCGGCCGAATGGCGAGGTGCTGGCCGTGCCGCCGCGCCTGCTGCCCAGCGACTGGCAATGGGGCAACTTCCTCGATGCCTGGGTTTACCTGCCCTTCGGCCGCTTCTTCCTGAACAGCGCGATGGTTTCCTGCGCCGTCACCGTGATCGTGCTGACCGTCTCCAGCCTCGCCGCCTATGCCTTCGCCCGGCTGCGCTTCGTCGGCCGCGACACGCTGTTCCTGACCTATCTGTCGACGCTGATGATCCCGCAGGTGGTGCTGGTGATCCCGCTGTTCCTGCTGATCAGCAAGCTCGACTGGGTCAACACCTTTCAAGCGCTGATCCTGCCGGTCGCCTTCAGCTCCTTCGGCACCTTCATGCTGCGCCAGTTCTTCAAGACCATCCCGCGCGAGCTGGAGGAGGCGGCGCTGTGCGACGGCGCCTCGCGGCTGCGCATCCTGGTCAGCATCATCCTGCCGATGTCGCTGCCGGTGCTCGGCCTCCTGGCGCTGTTCACCTTCACGGCGCAGTGGAACAGCTTCCTGTGGCCGCTGATCATCGTGAACGGCACCGAGCACGCCACCATCCCGCTCGGCCTCACCATGTTCCAGACCCAGCAAGGCACGCAGTGGAACTACCTGATGGCCGGCGCCGCGATCTCGATGATCCCCGGCCTGTGCCTGACCATCCTGCTGCAGCGCTACATCTTCAGCGGCATCGCCATGAATTCCGGGTTCGGCGGGCGGTGACGTCAAAAGGGGATTTAGAGAGATAAGTGTATTGCTAAATCCCATTTAGAGTCGCATCATTCGATGAGCCGACAAGAAGGGGCGGGAAGGGAAACGACCATGGACATGCATGTTCCGGCACAGGCCGAGGCGCCGCGCCTGCTCACCGATGCGCAGATCCGGCAGTTCCTGGCGAACGGGTATCTGGTGCTGCAGACGGCGCTGCCGAAGTCGTTCCACGACCAGATCTTCCAGCGCTTCGATGACCTGATCGGCGCCGACCGGCACGAGAATCCGGGCAACAACCTGCTGCCGCTGGTGCCGGAGATCAACGCCGTGTTCGAGGATGCGGTGGTGAAGGGCGCCCTGACCAGCGTGCTGGGGCCGGACTACATCATGCATCCGCACCGGGCCCTGCATAAGAACCCGCCCGGCTCGCCGATCCAGAACTGGCACAAGGACAGCTACTGGGGCTACATGCGCCGGGTGCGGAACCACCGGCCGCGCTGGGTCATGATCATGTATTACCCGCAGGACACGCCGGCCGAGCTGGGGCCGACCGGGGTGGTGCCGGGCAGCCATCTGCTCGCCGCCGGGATCCAGGACCCGGACGCGCTGGAGAAGAACGGCTCCGGCCCGGCCGGATCGGTGCTGATGATCCACTACGACATCTGGCACCGGAAGATGAAGAACCTGACCGCCGACAAGCGGTTCATGATGAAGTTCGAGTTCATCCGCATGGCGCCGGTCGAAGCCCCCGCCTGGCCGCATGGCGACCCCGCCTGGCGGGCGCCGGAGCAGGCGCCGTCCTTCGCGATGGAGGCGGCCTGGAAGGCGCATTGGCGCTGGCTGACCGGCGGCACCGCGGCCGGCGGCACGGCCGATCCGGACGCCCTGCGCGCAGCCTTGGCCGGCACGCCGGCGCAGGCTGCGGCCGCGATGTCGACCATCGCCGATCTCGGCCCCTCGGCCGCGGCGCTGGTGCCGGCGCTGCTGCCCCATCTCGACGGTGACGACGAGGCGCTGCAGCTCGACGCCGCCTACGCGCTGGGCGCGATCGGTGAGGCGGCGCTGCCGTCCCTGCTGCAGCGGGTCGAGGCCGACACCCGCCGCGATCCGGAGGACGGCTCGAACAAGAGCGACGCCGGCCGGCTGACGCCCAAGGATTGCGTCGCGCTGTCCGCCATCTACGGTCTGGTCGAGGTCGGGGGGCCGGCCGTGCCGGAGCTGCTCCGCCTGCTGCGGGGCGGCGCCGGCCGGTCGCGCAAATTCGCCGCCTTCGCCCTCGGCGAGATCGCCGGCACCGGGCCGGAGGTGCGCGATGCGCTGGTCGCTGCCACCCGCGATCCCGACCCGCATCTGCGCATCGCCGCGGTCGAGGCGCTGGGGCTGAAGCCCGCCGATGACGTCATCGTCGCCGCCCTGGCCCGGGCCCTGGACGACGCCGATGCGGAGGTGCGCTTCGACGCCGTGTTGGGTCTGACGCGGATGGGACCGGCGGCGGCCGCGGCGGTGCCGGCGCTGGGCCGGGTGCTGACCGACGACCCGAACCGCTATGTCCGCGGCTATGCGGTCGAGGCGCTGTCCCGCATCGGGGATGACGCCGCACACCGGGTGCTGCTACCGTATCTGCGGCTCTCGCGCTGGTGTCCGATGACGACGTCGGCGAGCATTTTCTGACCTGTTTCAACGGCGCGGCTTTGGCGGATCGGCGGCTCTCCCCCACCAGCGGACCTTCAGCCCAGGATCCGGAAGCGCTGGCCGCGCTGCTGGAAAGCACCCTGTCCGGCGCGTCCGGCCGCTCGCTCGCGGGCGGCGCGGTGCGCCAGACGGTGCAGGCGCTGGGCCGCGCCATCGTCGCCGGCCGCTATGACGGCGACGGGCCGCTGCCGACCGAGACCGAACTGGCCGCCGAATATGCGGTCGGCCGCAACGCCATGCGCGAGGCGATCAAGGTCCTGGCCGGCAAGGGGCTGATCCGCACCGCCCGGCGCTACGGCTCGCGCGTCCGGCCGCGCGAGGAATGGTCGATCCTCGACCCCGACGTGCTGGCATGGCATCTGCGCGAGCCGGACGGCATCGGCCGCTTCCTGGTCGAGATCTCCGAGCTGCGCGAGATCGTCGAGCCGCAGGCGGCAGAGCTGGCGGCCCTGCGCGCCACGGATGAGGAGGCGGAAGCGATCGTCGCCCTGGCCGCGCGGCTGGCGGTCGAGACCATGCCGCAGGTGCTGGACACCGACGTGGCCTTCCACCTTGCGGTGCTGAACGCCTCGCACAACCGGCTGCTGTCCGGCTTCGCCCGGCCGCTCGACGTGCTGCTGCGGGTGCAGTTCCTGGTCTCGGCCCACGGCATCGCCGCGGAATACGCCTACAGCCCCTCGGCCGATTATCATATGGGCATCGCCGAGGGCATCCGCGGCCGCGACCCGCAGAAGGCGCGGGAGGCGGTGATGGCGATGCTGACCCGCAACCGCGGCATCGCCGAGAAGGTGGCGGGACCGAGCTGAGGCGGGGAGGGCGGCATGGCGCGCGATCCGGGGCTGGAGGAGCTGGTGCGGGAGGCGCTGGGCACCGAGCCCGGCCTGGACGAGAAGCGGATGTTCGGCGGCCTGGCCTGGCTGCTGCATGGCAACCTGCTGTGCGGCGCCCGGGTCGACAGCATGCTGGTCCGCCTCGGCAAGGGCAATGACGGCTGGGCGCTGGAGCAGCCGGGCGTCGCCCCGATGGTCATGCAGGGCCGGCACATGCCCGGCTGGGTGCGGGCCGGCGCCGCGGCCTATGGCGATGACGCGCTGCGCCGGCGCCTGCTCGACGCCGCGCTCGCCTTCGTCCGCACCCTGCCGCCGAAATAGCTACGCCACCAGCGTGGCCAGCACGAAGTCCGCGCGCTCGGCCACGCTTGTCTTCGGCAGGACCACGACCTCGTAGCCCAGTGCCGGATAGGCCTCGAGCAACCTCTCATATTCGGCCATGGCGGCGTCGAGGCCGTGACGCCGCTCCGGGTCGGTGCCGTAGATCTCCGGCCAGGGCGGGGTCAGGAACACCCGCCGGTGATAGGGATGCGGCCGGGCCAGCCTCTCCAGCGCCGGCTCGCCGGTCATGTGCTGCAGCGCGGCCGCGGCGTCGACCAGGCCGCGATCGAAGAACACCCAGCTGGGCAGGGCCTCGGCCGCAGTCTGGTCGGCCAGCGCCATCGCGATGGCCCGGCGGGCGAAGGCCGCCCCGTCGACCCAGGGCAGGGCTTGGCCGCCGCTCTCCAGCTCCTTCTTGACGATGCGCCTCCCCGGCTCCTCGACCACCGCATGCCCGCGCTGGGCGAGCTCCGCCAGCAGCGTCGACTTGCCGCCGCCCGAACAGCCGGAGATGACGACGAAACGATTCATCCCAATTCCATTCCGCATCTCATTTGGGGAAGTTGCAGGAGGGACCCCATGAAAGCTCGTCTACAATCTCCGTCGCGATGTCGAGCGGGGGCGTCGCTCTCGACCAGAACGGTTGCACTCACCCGTCCCGGGTCATCGCCATGATGTCGTCCGTGCTCATCGCCACGTCGCCGCGCCCGCGCAGATGGGAGATCAGGAGGGCACCGCGGCTGCTGCCTTTTCGGTGCCCAGCACGGACGATCCGCACGCCCTCGCCGTCAAACTCGAACTCCACCTCGGTATGGGGCAGCAGGCCCGCCTGTTCCCGGATCTCAGTTGGGATGGTGACCTGACCTTTCGATGTAATGCGCATGGCCGACAGTGTACTCCTGTTTGCCGCCCCTCTTCGTCAGCTGAACGCCGCGATCACGGTCTCGATCGGAAGAAACAGCGTGCGGCTGTCGGCCGGGTATTCGATGAACTCCGCGCAGGCCAGATAGAAGCGCTTCGCCTGATCGTCCTTGGCGTGCACGAGCGCGGCGCTGATGCCGATGCTCCGCGAGGCGACCGCGATGCGGCGAAGGGCATCCGACAGAATATCCGCTCCGAGGCCACGGCCGGCGCAATCGCGGCTGACGGCCAGACGCCCGATGATGGAAACGGGAATCGTGTCGGGTGCATTGCGCCGCACCTTGCCGGGAGCAGCGGCGCGCTCGACCGCCCCGGCGGAGATGCAGAAATAGGCGACGACCCGGTTTCCGTCGCAGACGACATAGGTGCGGGAGAACCGGCTCTCGTTCTTCAGGGCACGATGCTGCAGCCAGTCATTCAGGGCCGGCTCACCGCAGTCGAAACCGGACAGATCATGATCCGCCGTCAGCGGAACCGGCGGCGACAGCTTCGTTGGTTGGCGTTCAGAACCGCCTGTCACGCTTCCCATGCCGGAACGCGACGCAGCAGGGAGCGCAGCTTGCTGCCCGGCGCCGGGGGATTGTCGAGGGCATGGACGAAGGCGTCGTATCGCTGCGGATCCAGCGCGAACAGGCGCTGATCCAGGAGGACATCGATCGCGACCTTGCGGGCGCTCTCGATCATGAACTCGGTCCGCGTCTTGCCCAGGACCGCGGCCGCATCATCGATCAGCTGGCGAGTCTGTCTTTCGATGCGCAGGTTGATGCTGGCTTTGGCATCGGCGGCTGACGAAGGCTCTTCGATCGCCATGGTGTCCAGACTTTCTGAAGAAGGCCGATGGCTCTTGGTCATGCCGCCAATATGAGGTTTGTATCCACGTTGTCAATACATCGGGCGCTTCACAAGGCGGCCCTATATCCGACCGACGCGGGCGTCCTCATCCGGTGCGAAAGTGGCTGCGACCCGCCCTCGGCCATACTGCCGTGGCGGGCAGCCCATCACCCGTTTGAACGCCGTGCTGAAGGCGCTTTCGGAGTCGTAGCCAAGCGACAGGGCGATGGCGGAGACGGGGTCGCCGGAATTCGTCAGGCGGTCGCCAGCCAGCAGCATGCGCCAGCGTGTCAGGTATTCCATCGGGGCTTCCCCGGTCGTCTCCTTGAACCGCAGTGCGAAGCTCGACCGCGACATGCCGGCCCGCGCCGCCAGGTCCTGCAGCGTCCAGCGCTGCGCCGGGTCCTCGTGCATGGCGTTGATCGCCGCGCCCATTCGCCGGTCGGCCAGGGCAAACAGCCAGCCGACACCGGCCTGCGGCCCCTCCGCCAGATGCAGCCGCAGGGCCTGGATCAGCATCATATAGGCCAGGTGCTGCGCCACCAGGAAGCCGCCCGGCTGGCGTTCGCGCAACTCCTGCCCCAGCCGCTCCATGCACCAGCGCAGCGACGCCCGGTCCGCATCCGACCGGATATGGACGATCGGCGGCAGTGACCGCAGCAGCACGCGGGCATGGCCGCCGTCGAGGATGAAGTGCCCGCCGAGAACGGAGAACTCGTTGCCGCCATTCAGCAGGGCGATGCCGCCGCTGCGCGGGCTGGGGAAGATCGTCATTGCATCAACCGGCGGCAGCGCCAAGTCACTGGCCACCCGGAAGGGTTGGCCCCAGGGCAGCAGGAAGCAGTCCCCCTTTTGCAGCCGCACCGGCGCGGCGTCGACGCCCTCCACCGCCAGCCAGCACTGGCCGGCTCCGATGGCGTAGCATTTGATGCCGTCGTGCCGAGGAAAGCGGATCGACCAGTCCCCGCCGGCCTCGAAGCCGCCGAAACGGTAGCTCCGCGGTTTCAGCAGGGACAGCACGTCTGACAGCGGATCCATGGGCAACCCTGGACGATCGCGAAGAAACTATGGATTTCTCAGCATAGATCGTCCTCCGCGGCTGTCTATCCTCATGGCTGGGCCGCAGAGCGGTCCCTGACATCACATCAAGGACAGATCGATGCGTGTCTTCGTCACCGGCGCCACCGGCTTCGTCGGTTCGGCCGTCGTGCAAGACCTGATCGGCGCGGGCCATCAGGTGCTCGGCCTGACCCGCTCCGATGCGGGCGCCGATTCCCTTCTGGCCGCGGGCGCCCGGCCGCACCGCGGCGACCTCCAGGATCCCGACAGCCTGCGCCGCGGCGCTGCCGAAGCGGATGCGGTGATCCACACCGGTTTCATCCACGACTTCTCGAAGTTCCAGCAGAGCTGCGAGACCGACGGCCGCGCCATCGAGGCGATCGGCGCCGAGCTCGCCGGCTCCGACCGTCCCCTGCTGGTCACCTCCGGCGCCCTGATCGTGGCACGGGGCCCGGTCGGGACCGAGGAGGACGGGCCCCTTCCCAACTCCGCCACCTATCACCGCCTGTCCGAGGCGGCGGCGGCGGCGCAGGCGGCGCAGGGCGTGCGCGCGGCGACGGTGCGGCTGCCGCCCTCGGTCCATGGCGATGGCGACCATGGCTTCGTGCCGATCCTGATCCGGCTGGCGCGGGAAAAGGGCGTGTCGGCCATGGTCGGCGAGGGCCTCAACCGCTGGCCTGCCGCGCACCGGCTCGACGCCGCCCGGGTCTACCGGCTGGCGCTGGAGCGCGGCGTCACCGCCGGGGCCCGGTACCACGCGATGGCGGAGGAGGGCGTGGCGTTCCGCGAGATCGCCGAGGTGATCGGCCGCCGCCTGGGCGTGCCGGTGGCCGGCCTGTCACAGGAGGCGGCAGCGGCGCATTTCGGCTGGTTCGCGATGTTCGCCGGGATGGACGTGCCGACCTCGAGCGAGCGGACCCGGGCTTTGCTGGGCTGGCAGCCGACACAGCCCGGGCTGATTGCCGATATCGACCGGCCGGCCTATTTCGCCGGCTGACGGACGGGGCGCCTTATGGCGCCCGGCCCTTGCTCCGCAGCCAGTCCTCGTATTCCGGCCGCGCGGCGTCGCTCAGCGGGTAGTAGCGCCGCAGGTCGCCGCCTTCGGACAGCCGCTCGCGCGAGAACTCCTCCCATTCATGGTGCTTCGCCGACTGCTCGATCACCGCCGGCGCCAGCGCCACCGGCACGACCACGGCGCCGTCATCGTCGGCGACGATGATGTCGCCCGGCATCACCAGCACGCCGCCGCAGGCGATCGGGATGTTGACGCCGAAGGGCATCAGGTCGGTCTGGGTGTGGAAGTTCGGGGTCACGCCGCGCAGCCAGAAGCCGAGGTCCAGCCGCCCGGTGTTCGGATAGTCGCGGATGCAGCCGTCGATCACCACGCCGAGGCCGCCGCGGCCCTTGAAATAGGTCAGCATCATGTCGCCGAACACGCCGCTCTTCAGGTCGCCGCGGGCGTCGACGACGACGATGTCGCCCTTCTGGGCGTGATACAGCACGTGCCGGTGCAGCTGCTTCTCCGGCTCGGCGTATTCGTCCTCGCCATACAGATCCTCGCGCTTCGGCATGAACTGCAGCGTCAGGGCCGGGCCGGCGATCGCCTTGCCCTTGGTCCAGGCCACCGGGCCGCAGATATGGGTGTTGCGGATGCCCATATGGGCGAGTGTGCTGCTGGCCGTGGCGGCGCCGACCGCCTGCAGCGCCGCCGACCATTCCGCCGGCGGCCGCTTGATGTCGCTGGTCTCGATCATTTTCGGTTCGTCCTTCGAGGGTCGTCGGCTGAGATCAGGGTTCGTCGCCGAAATACTTGGTTCCCGGCTGCAGATGCGCCCGCGCCACATCCTCGTTCAGGGTCAGGCCATGGCCCGGCCGGTCGTTCAGGTGGATGTAGCCGTCGACGATCGGCGGGCCGCCATCGACCATGGCGCTCCACCACTCGACGTCGTGGGCGTGGAATTCCATCACCAGGAAGTTGTTCATGGCGGCGCAGACATGGGCGCCGGCCACCGTGCCGATCGGGCTGGCCACATTGTGCGGCGCGATCGGGATGTAATAGAGGTCGGCATGGTCGGCGACCTTCTTGGCCTCGGCCAGGCCGCCCATCTTCGGGATGTCCGGGGCGATGATGCGGGCCGCCTGCTTCTCGATCAACTCGCGGTAGCCGTGCTTGCGGTACAGGTTCTCGCCGGTGCAGATCGGCGTCCGGGTCGAATGGGTGACATGGCGCTGCGCTTCGATGTTCTCGGGCGGCACCGGGTCCTCCAGCCACAGCAGGTCGAAGGGCTCCAGCGCCTGGGCCAGCTTGATGGCGTCGTTCACCCCGAACTTCCAATGCGCGTCCATCGCCACCATGATCTCGGGCCCCACCGCCTCGCGCACGGCGCGGACGACATCGACCATCCAGGCCATCTCGCGCGACCCGATGGTGCGGTTGAACGGCTCGAACCACTGCCGGCGCGGGTTCGGGTCGTCGGAGATGTCGATGGTGTGGGGGTTGCGGGTGTCGAGGTCGAACTTGATGGCGCTGAAGCCGTCCGCCACCACCTCGCGCGCCTTGGCGGCGTAGGAGGACGGCTCCGGCGTGTCGCCGGCATGGCAATCGGCATAGATCCGGATCCTGTCGCGGAAGCGGCCGCCGAAGAAGGTCGAGATCGGCGTCTGCAGCGCGCGGCCCATCAGGTCCCACAGCGCGATCTCGATGCCGCTGATCGCGGTCACGGTGGCGCCGGCCTGCGATCCCTCGCCGGACAGGCAGCGGATCAGGATCTCGACGATCTTGCCGATGTTGACCGGGTCCTCACCGATGATGACGGGCTTGGCCTTGTGCACCAGCTCGGCCACGCCGGCGCCCCAATAGGCCTCGCCCAGGCCGGTGATGCCGGCATCGGTCTCCACCTTCACCAGCACCCACGGGAAGTTCCCCGCGATGACGGCGGTGCGCAGATTGGTGATCTTCACGTGCTTCCCTCCGAGAGCCGGCCCGCTTGCCGGGGCCGGTGATTGGTCAGGCTGCCGGCAGCGCGTGTCCGGTCTTGCCGTCGAACAGGTGCAGCTTGTGCTGGTCGAATTCGAGCCAGACCGGCTGGTCGATCCCCAGCTTCACATCCGGCGTCACGCTGACCACCAGCGTGGCCGAGCCGAGATGGACATGGGCGTAGGTGATGTCGCCGGTCGGCTCGACCGTGTAGACCCGGCCGGCGACCGCGCCCGGCGTCGCCTCGCGGTGCAGCCGGATGGTGCTGTGCCGGGCGCCCAGCACGATCTCGCCGTCGGTCGCCGCCCGGGCCTTGCGGGCATTGGCGTCGGACAGGGCATAGCGCCAGCCATCCGGGCTCTCGATCGCGGCGCCGTCGCCGGCCACCCGGGCCCGCACCAGGTTCATCGCCGGGCTGCCGACGAAGCCGGCGACGAAGGTGTTGACCGGGTGCTCGAACACCTGTTCCGGCGTGTCGTATTGCTGCAGCACCCCGCCGCTCATCACCGCCATCTTGTCGGCCATGGTGACGGCTTCCATCTGGTCGTGGGTGACGTAGATCACCGTCGCCTTCAGGTCCTGGTGGAAGCGCTTCAGCTCCGACCGCATCTGGGTGCGCAGCTTGGCGTCCAGGTTCGACAGCGGCTCGTCCATCAGGAACACGCGCGGGTCGCGCACCAGGGCCCGGCCCAGCGCGACGCGCTGCTGCTGCCCGCCCGACAGCTCGCGCGGCCGCCGCTCCAGCAGGTGCTCGATGTCCAGGAGCTTGGCCGCGGCCCGGACCTTGGTCTCGATCTCGGCGGCCGGCAGCTTCCGCATCTTCAGCGGGAAGGCCAGGTTCTTGAAGATCGTCTTGTTCGGGTACAGGGCGTAGTTCTGGAACACCATGGCGATGTCCCGGTCCTTGGGGTCCAGGTCGTTGACCAGCCGGTCGCCGATCTGGATGTCGCCGTCGCTCAGCTCGATCAGCCCGGCCACCAGGTTCAGCGTCGTCGTCTTGCCGCAGCCGGACGGGCCGACCAGGGCCACGAACTCGCCATCCTCGACCGTTAGCGACACATGGTCGACGGCGTAGACGTCGCCGTACCGCTTGACCACGTCCCGCAGCACCACCTGGGCCATAAGCTCCCCTTCTCGTCAGGACTTGACCGCGCCCTCGGTCAGCGCGCGGACGAAGTATTTCTGCAGGACCAGGAACAGCACGACGACCGGCACGCTCATGATGAACGACGCCGCCATCAGCCCGGGCCAGTTGGTCGCGTATTCGGTGAAGAAGCGTTCCAGCCCGACCGGCAGCGTCAGCTTGCTCTTGTCGTTGATGAAGGTCAGGGCATAGACGTATTCGTTCCACGCCAGCACGAAGGAATAGATCGCGGTGGCGATGATCCCGGGCGTCGACAGCGGCATGACCACGAACAGGAAGGCCTGGAACCGCGTCGCGCCGTCGATCCGCGCCGCCTGCTCCAGCTGCGGCGGGATGTTGTCGTAGAAGCCCTTCAGCAGCCAGATCGACAGCGGCAGGCCGAAGGTCAGGTAGGTCAGGATCAGCGACCAGGCCGTGTTCACCAGCCCCATCCACTTCATCATGATGAACAGCGGCATCAGGAAAACGACGGCCGGGAACATGTTCCGGACCAGCACGGCGTAGAACAGCAGCTTGCGGCCGGGGAAGCGGAAGCGCGAGAAGGCATAGGCCGCCGGCACCGCGATGACGACGCCGAGGATCGTGGTCGCGGTCGACACCATGATGCTGTTCAGCAGGTAGTGCAGGAACTCCTGTCCGACCTCGTTGGCGGGCGACAGCAGCCGCGTGTACTGTTCCAGCGTCGGCTCGGACGGGATCCATTCCGGCGGGTACTGCAGCGCGGCGAACTGCGTCTTCACCGAGGTCAGCAGCATCCAGGCCATCGGCAGCACGGTGAAGATGCCGAGCAGCACCAGATAGACGATGCGGGCCACGCCCCAGCCGGCGACCTTGCCGCGGCGGCGCTTCGCGGCGGGCCGCTGTTCCAGCGTCACGGCGCTCATGACCGTTCGCCCTGGGTCAGCGCCCGGACATAGAAGTAGCCCAGGCCCATCATCACCACGAACAGGATCACCGAATAGGCCGAGGCGATGCCGAAGCGGATGCGGCCGAAGGCCAGCTGGTAGATCTGGGTGATCCAGATGTCGGACGACCCGGCCGGGCCGCCGCCGGTCATGATCCAGGGGATGGTGAAGCCGTTCAGGTTGGTGACCAGCAGCAGCAGCACGGTCACCAGCGTCACCCCCTTCAGATGCGGCATGGTGATGTGCCAGAAGCGCTGCCAGGGGCCGGCGCCGTCGACCTTGGCGGCGCGGTGCAGCTCGTCCGGCACGGTCTGCAGCCCGGCCAGCAGCATGATCATGGCGAAGGGGAACTCCTTCCAGACATTGACCACGATCAGCGACGGCAGCGAGGTGTGGACGTTGTCCAGGAAGTTGATCGGCGTCTCGGTGATGCCGAAGGCCACCGACAGCGCGCCGAACACGCCGAAATCGCTGTGGTACAGCCAGCGCCAGACATAGGAGGCGGCGACGGCGCTGATCACATAGGGGATCAGGAACAGGCCGCGCAGCAGGCCGCGGCCGGTGAAGTAATTGTTCAGCGATAGCGCGGCGCCCAGCCCCAGGATGAAGGCGAAGAAGGTCGAGAACACCGTCCAGATCAGGGTGTTGATCGTGACTTCGCGGAAGCTGTCGCTGCCCAGGATGCGGCTGTAGTTGTCGAGGCCGACATAGGTCTTGTCGGCCATCGCCAGGCTGGGCGGGGTGTTGAAGAAGGATAGGTAGACGGTGTCGTAGATCGGATAGCCGATCACCAGCAGCATCACCGCGAAGGCCGGCAGGATGTAGAGATAGTCGGTCCAGTGGCGGGCGATGCGTCGCATCAGGCCCGGACGGCGGCGGGGCGCCGCCCGCGCCCGGGGCGCATCGTCCTGCGCGGCAGCCATGGTCACGCCCGATTTCTCCTTCGCGGGGGAAAGGGGCCGGCCGGCGCCTCAGGCACCGGCCGGGTGCGGGACGGGGCCTAGAGGCCCGACAGCAGGTCCTTGATCTTGCTGGCGGCGTCGTCGGCCGCCTCGGCCACGGTCATCTTCCCGGTCAGCGCGTTCTGCATCATGTTCGGGACGATGATGTTCATGATCTCCGCCGATTCCGGGATCACCGGGAACGGGATCCCGCTCGGCAGCATCGAGGTGGTGACGTTCAGGAACTTGATCTCGTCCAGCCGCTGCTTCATCCATTTGGTGCGGAAGCCGCGGGTGTTGCCGGGGTTGGAGCCGACCCAGGACACCTTGGTCGACCATTCCGGCCCGGTGGCGAAGGTGACGAGGGCGCGGGCGGCATCCAGGTCCAGCCCGCCATCGACCACATCCGGGTTGAAGATGTGGGCGTTGGAGCCGCCGAACACCACGGCGCGCCGCGCCGGCCCCTTCGGGATCAGCCCGTAGCGCATATTCGCCACCACCGCGTCGGCGATCTGCTTGTCGCCGCCGGTCGCCTTCTTGGCGCGGTCCAGCATGGTCGCGTATTCGATCGGGTGGCTGATCATCATCGCCAGCTGGCCGGCGATGAACGGGTCCTGGTTCTCGGTCTGGGTGTTGGTCAGGGCCGAGGTCGGCACCGACTTGTCCCGGACATACATGTCGTAGGAGGCCTGCAGCGCGGCCTTGGAGCCGTCATTGTTGATGTAGACGTCCTGGTAGTGCGGGTTCGCCTCGGCCTCGTCCAGCGCGCCGCCGCCATAGGCCCAGCATTGCGGCATGAAGCGGAACGGCGTGTTGCCGGCATTCGGCCGGGCCACCAGGCCGTAGCCGTTCTTGCCGGTCTTGTCCTTGATCTGCTTGGAATAGGCGACCAGGTCGTCCCAGGTCGCCGGCGGGCTCTCGGGGTCGAGGCCGGCCTCCTTGAAGATCCCGGCGTTCCAGATCAGCGCCATGGTCTCGTTGTTGGTCGGCACCCCGTAGGTCTTGCCCTTCCAGGTCACCGACTTCATCGCGCCGGGCCAGTAATCGGCGGTGCGGTAGCCGACCTGCTCGGGCGACAGCTCGCTCAGCTGGCCCTTGGCGGCGAACTCCACGCCCCACAGGATCGGCAGCTTCGCCGCCATCGGCGCGGCGTTGCCGAGCGCCGCGGCGCGCAGTTTGTTCAGCATCTGGTTGTAGTCGAGGTTCTGCTTCTCGACCGTGATGTTCGGGTAGGTCTTGGCGAAGGTGTCCCAGAACTGGGTGTCGATCTCGTGGTCGATCCGGGGCGACGCCTCGTTCGGCCCGACATACCAGTAGGTCAGCCGGCCCTTGTAGTCGAGCGGCACCACCTTGGCGCATTCCGCCGCGGTGTCGACCTCGAGCGTGCCGGCGATGCTGTTGATGTAGTCCGGCGTCCAGTTGGCGATGTCGATGCCCGTGTCCTGCGCCAGGGCGCGGAGCGGGCCGAGACCGGCGGCCAGCGCCCCGGCCCCGGCGGCATAGCCGAGGAAGCGGCGGCGGTCGACGGCGTGGGTAAAGAGGTCACCTGCATGAGGCTTGGTCATGAGCGGTCCTCCCAATGGGCCTCGCTTGTCGTCTGCGAGTTCCGGGTCAGCCTAGGCTGTGGCGGCAAAACGCGTCAAGGATCTCTGCGCAACAAGTTGCGGCTTTTGTTATGTTGTTAGTCGCGCGGATTCCTTGACCGGTCGTTCAGTCAAAGAATGCCGTGTCTTCCTCGGCCAGGTACTGCCGGGCGCGTTCGGGGTTGATCTCGACGCCCATGCCGGGCCGGTCCCAGACCTCGATCAGACCGTCGCGGACGATCGGGTTGGGCAGGCCGTCGACGATGTCGTACCACCAGGCCGGGTTGCCGCTCGGATACTCGAAGGCGATGTAGTTGTTCGGCAGCGTGGCCGAGACCTGGACCAGCGCGGCCAGGCCCAGCAGCCCGTTGCCGGTGCCGTGCGGCGCCATCAGGATGCCGTGCAGGTTGGCGTATTCGGCGATCCATTTCAGCTCGGCGATGCCGCCGACATCGCAAGGGTCGGGGCCGACCACGTTGACCGCATGGCCCTCGATCAGCGCCTTGAAGTTCTGGCGCAGATAGATCTGCTCGCCGGTGTGGATCGGGGTCGAGGTGGCGCGGGTCACCTCGCGATACACGTCGGCGTTGACATAGGGCACGTAGTCGCCGGTGATCAGATCCTCGAGCCACAGCAGGTTGTAGGGCTCGACCGCCCGGGCAAAGCGGATCGCGTCGGGCACGGTCCAGCCCGGCCCGCAATCCAGCGCCAGCGCGACCTTGTCGCCCAGCACCTCCTTCATCGCCGCGACGCAATCGACCATGTGCTTCAGGCCGCGCTCGGTGATCAGCCCGGAATCCATCGCGCCGTGGAACACGCTTTGGCCCGGGGCGCCATAGTAGAAGCCGGGCACCTCGCGCTTCATCGGGCTGTGGAAGCCGATGCCCTGCTTGATCATGGTGAAGCCCTCGGGCAGGGCCATCTGCCGCTTGGCGTCGGCGGCGTAGTGCTCCGGCGAATAGCCGCCCATCGGCACGCGCAGCGAGCCGTTATAGACCCGCACATGGTCGCGCACCTTGCCGCCCAGCAGCTTGTGCACCGGCAGCCCCGCCGCCTTGCCGGCGACGTCCCACAGCGCCATCTCGATGGCGCTGACCGCGGCCCCCCAGGGCTTGAAGGCGCCGCGCTGGCGGATCCGCGTCATGGTCCGCTCGACCAGCGTCGGGTCCTCGCCGATCAGGGCGTCGCGGAAATGCAGGATGTGCGGCTTCAGATACGGCTTGTAGGCTTCGACCTCGCCATAGCCGCTGATGCCCTGGTCGGTGACGATGCGCACGATCGGGTTCTTGCCGATCACGGCGCATTTCAGATCCACGATCTTCATGGCGCCCCGCTGGGTCGGGGACGGGCGCTGCCGCCCACCCGGTTGTTTCCTCCGCTGCCCTTTTTATGTCCGATCTAGGCAGGCGTTGGGGGAGCCTAACACAGGCAAGGGCCATTGCAACTTGTTAGGTGGAGAAAAATCGGAGGCTGGTTTCGGGCTGCCTCTGCCGTGGCCTACTTCGCCGCCTTCGCCCGCTTCAGCACCGGCGCCAGCCAGGCCGTGGAGGCCGCCGGGCCGGTCGAGCCGCGGGTGACGATCTCGGCCACCAGCGACAGGCGTACCGGCGGCCGGGACGCGGCCTCGGCATCGCCCAGCCGGTCGGCGATGCAGCGCACCATGGCGGCGCCGATCTCGACCTGCGGTGTCCTGACCGTGGTCAGCCGCGGCGACACCTGCGACGCCGCGGCGAAGTCGTTGAACCCGACCACCGAGATGTCCTCGGGCACCCGGATGCCCAGGCGCAGCAGGTCCGAGATCACGTTCACGGCGATGCCGTCATGGGCGCAGAACAGCGCCGTCGGCACCCCACCGCGCCGCAGATGGGTGAGGAAGACGTCGCGGAACCCCTCCGCCTCGTCGAAGACGATGTCCTCGGCCATGGCATCCGGGGCCTCCATCATGCCGTCGCGGAAGCCGCGGAAACGCTCGGCCCGGCCCAGTGGCAGGGTGCTGCCATGGACGAAGGCGGTGGCCCGGTGGCCGAGGCCGAGCAGCAGCCGGGCCACGCCGACCCCGGCCTCCCAATCGGCGCCGACCACCTGGTCGATCCGCTCCATCGCGCCGACATAGGTGGCGCAGACCACCGGCAGGCCGGTTCGGGCGGCCAAGGCGGAGATCTCCTGCGGCCGCGGCACGGCCAGGATCAGCCCGGCCACGGCGCTGTCGAGAGGATTGCCCTCGACCAAATGCCGGGCCTGGCGCGGCACGATCGAGAAGCCCAGGCGCTCGCCCTCGCGCTCGGCGCCGTGCAGCATGTTCAGCCACAGCTCGCTCGACACCGGGTCGATCTCCTGCCGGATGAACAGGATCTGCCCGTTGGCGGCCGGCAGCTCCTGGCTGCGGCGGTATCCCAGCGCGTGGGCGGCGCGCAGCACCCGGTTGCGGGTGGCCTCGCCGACGCCGGACTTGCCGGACAGGGCGCGGGACACCGAGAACTTCGAGATTCCGAGCCGGTCGGCGATGTCCTGGATGGTGACTCGGCCTGCGCTCATGCCGTGTTGCGCTCCTGTTTGGGCCGCATCTTCTGCCGCAGCGCCGGTTCTGCCGTCAACATCGTGCCATGCCACCGGATCGGCTTGCGCAACTTGTTTGGTAATGATAGCAGTTTACCTAACGAACAGCAAACTGCAGGGGCGGACGCCATGACCACAGGACGCCTGGACGACGCTGCCATGGGCAGGGTCGAGGATGCCGCGTCGACCCATTCCCGGCCGAGCGAGCTCCGGATCACCGATCTGCGGGTCGCGGTGGTGGTCGGCAGCGGCTATCACCCGATCATCCGCATCGACACCAACCAGGGCATCTCCGGCCTCGGCGAGGTGCGGGACGGCGGCCATGCCGAATACGCCCTGCAGTTCAAGCACATGCTGCTGGGTCAGAACCCCTGCAATGTCGACATGATCTTCTCGGCCCTGCGCCGCTACGGCAATTGGGGGCGGGAAGGGGGCGGCGTCTCCGGCATCGAGATCGCGCTGTGGGACCTGGTCGGCAAGGCCTATGGCGTGCCCTGCCACCAGTTCCTCGGCGGCAAGCACCGCGACCGGGTGCGGATCTACGGCGACACTCCGGCCCCGGCCCAGCCGACACCCGAGGGCTATGTCGAGGCGGTGCTGCGGCGCAAGGCGCTGGGCCTGACCTTCATCAAGTTCGACCTGCCGCCGCGCTTCTTCAACGCGGTCGACGGCGCCCTGGTCGGCCAGGCCACCAAGCATGAATACGACCTGGCCAAGGCCTGGCGCGCGCCGGGTGCCGGGCGGGGCATCAAGCTCAGCCAGAAGGGCATCGCCGCGGCGGTCGACGTGGTCCGCGCGGTGCGCGAGGCGGTGGGCCCCGAGATCTCGCTGTGCATCGACCATTTCGGCGAGGGCTTCGTCACCGCGGACGAGGCGATCCGCCTCGGCCACGCGCTGGAGCCGTTCGACCTCGCCTGGGTCGAGGACCCGCTGCCCTGGCACGATTTCGCCGGCCACAAGAAGGTGGCCGACGCGCTGCTGACCCCGGTCGCGGCCGGCGAGGAGCTGTATCTCTGGGACGGGTTCCGCGAGCCGATCGAGACCCGCGCCTTCGACATCCTGCACCCCGACCTGCTGACCTCGGGCGGCATGCTGGAGACCAAGCGCATCGCCGATTACGGCGAGCGCTTCGGCCTGTCGACCGCGCTGCACGCCTGCTGCACGCCCATAGGCCTGATGGCGAACGTCCATTGCGGCGCCGCGATCTCCGGCCTGGTGGCGGTCGAGCATCACGGCCTCGACCTGCCGCATTGGGGCGAGCTGGTGACCGGGATCGATCCCGACTATCTCGAGGGCGGCTACGTCACCGTGCCTGACACGCCGGGACTGGGCATTGAGCTGAACGAGGAGGCGGTGGCGGCGCAGCTGCGCCATCCCGGCGCCCTGTTCCAGCCGACTGAGGAGTGGAACCGGATCCGCATCGGCTTCGAGCGCCGGTCGCGCGGCTGACGCGGTCGGCGCCTGCTACAGCTGGAACTGCAGCCGGCGCGACAGCACGATGCCCGCCGCCCCGCGCAGCGTGGCGCGGCCCCTCTGGTCGGTCAGCAGGACACGAGGCTCGCTGCCGGGGCGCGGCGGCACCAGCAGGCCGACATGGGCCTCGATCGCGGCCCGCAGCCGTTCCCCGGCCTCGACCACCTCGCCATGCAGCACGAAATGGTTGGGCGCCAGCGTCTGCTGCAGGTTGGCGATGCCGACCGCGATGTTGCGAGCATAGAGGTCCAAGAGCCGCTCCGCCGCTGCGGAGCCCGTGTCGGCGAGGCTGGCCAGAAGGGCAGGGGTCATCGCCTCGGCTTCGGGCAGGCCGGCGGCCCGCGCCTGGCGCCGCAGCCAGCCGATCGTCGCGACCGTCTCCCAGCAGCCGCGGCGGCCGCAGGCGCAGATCTCGCCGTCGATCTGGACGAAGGTGTGGCCGAGCTCGCCGCCGGCGCCGGCCGGCCCGCTCTGCAGGTGCCCGTCCAGCTGCAGGGCGCCGCCGATCACGTCCGACAGGTACAAGACCGCGAAGGTGCGCAGGCTGCGGCCGATGCCGAACCAGCGATCGGCCAGCAGCAGCGCCCGCGGATGGTGGTCGAGATAGACCGGCAAGCCGGTCTGCTCCTCCAGGATCGCGCCGAGGCCGAGGCCGGACAGGACCGGCGCCAGGTTGACCTTGACGATGACGCCGCGGTCGGTGTCGATCATGCCGGTGGCGCCGACGCCGATGCCCAGCGGCGGCTGCCGGGCGGCCGACAGGGTGCGCGACAGGCTGGCGACGATGGCCGCCACCGCGCCGGGATCGCCGGCCTCCGTGGGAAAGTCCTCGCGCTCGACGGCCGTGATCTCGCCGGTCCAGGACACCAGCGCGGTGCGCACCGAGCCGTGCCGCAGATCGATCGCCCCGATCGGCGGCGCGTCGCGCGAGAACTGCAGCGGCCGGGCCGGCTTGCCGCCGGCGCCGCCCGGCGAGGCGGGCTCGCCCTCCACCAGGATGCCGTCGTCGATCAGCGGCTGGACGATGCCGGTGATGGTGGCGCGGTTGACGCCGATATGGCGGGCCAGGTCGGCGCGGCTGGTCGGTCCGAGATCGAACAGCGACTGCAGCAGGCGGCCGCGGTTCACATCGCCCATCTTGGCCGGGGACAGCAGGGAATGGGGCCGCGGCTTCGCCGGCTCGACAGGCGGGGGTGCTGCGATGGCGCCGTCCCCATCCCGGCCGCGCGCGGCTCCCATCACCCGGCCCGGCATCTTTCCAGTCGACATGTCCTGCTCTTCCCAGGAGCCGGACACGGCCCGGCTCCTGACACACATCCAATCGGCCGGCGGTGCGTGCCGCGGAACACTCCCCGTGCCGCCATCCCGGCCCATGCTCTGACATGTTAACCGCGTTGACGGCAAGTTTGTTAGGAATTATAACAAACATGCAGAATGGGGCCGGCTCGAAGCCTCGCTGTTACCGGCCGCGACAAGAATAAGAACAGAAAAGCCAAGTCTTATTCAGCAAGCCAATCGTCCACAGGGCGAAAACAGGGAGTCGCAACATGCTTCTAAAGAAGTCCGGAATGGGCTTGGCTCTCCTCGTCGGCGCCGCGGCGCTGATGGGCAGCGCCACGATCGCGGAAGCGGCAACGCTGCGGGTCGTCCTCGGCTACTACAGCGCCGCGACGCAGGAGCTCTTCGAGGGCATGGCCAAGGACTACATGGCCACCCATCCCGGTGACGAGGTGAAGATCGAGGTCGTGCAGTGGGACAACCTGCAGCAGCGGCTCACCACCGACATCGCCGGCGGCACCGCGCCCGATATCGCCATGATCGGCACGCGCTGGCTGCTCGACTACGTCAAGAACGACATCGCCGAGCCGCTCGATTCCTACATCACGCCGGAGTTCAAGGGCCGGTTCATCGACGCGTTCATGTCGCCCTCGACCCTCGACGGCAAGATCTACGGCCTGCCGGTCGCGGCGTCGGCCCGCGCCATGTACTACAACAAGGACCTGCTCGCGAAGGCGGGCGTGTCCGAGCCGCCGGCGACCTGGGACGCCATCGTCGACGCCGCCCGCAAGGTCAAGGCGCTCGGCGGCGACACCTACGGCTTCGCCATGCAGGGCAAGGAGATCGAGACCGACGCCTACTGGTACTATTCGCTGTGGACCCATGGCGGCGACATCATCGTCGACGGCAAGTCGGGCGTCGCCAGCCCGCAGGCGATCGCGGCGCTGACACTGTACAAGAGCATGATCGACGAGGGGCTGACCGAGCCCGATCCGACCGGCCTCAACCGCCAGGATATCGAGCGGCTGTTCAAGCAGGGCCGCATCGCCATGATCCTGACCGGCCCCTGGCTGCGCGGCCAGATCAAGACCGATGCGCCGGACCTCAACTACGGCATCGCGCCGATCCCGGCCGGCTCGGCCAAGGCCACCTATGGCGTGACCGACACGCTGATGGTGTTCAAGTCGAGCAGCCAGAAGGATCTCGCCTGGAAGTTCCTCAGCGAGACCGCCTTCAGCGACAAGTGGCGCATCGAGTTCAGCACCAAGGAGGGCTTCCTGCCGGTGATGAAGGCCGAGGCCCAGGCGCCGGTCTTCACCGGGGATCCGCAGCTCAAGGCCTTCACCGAGATGCTGCCCTACGCCCATTTCGCACCGCCGGTGGCGAATTGGGAGCAGATGGTGGATGCGGTGATCAGCGCGCTGCAGAAGACCTATATCGGCCAGGCCAAACCCGAGGACGCGCTCAAGGAAGCGGCCGCGACGATCGACAGCCTGATCCAGCAATAGGGCCGGACCCGTGACGGCCGCCGATGCCGGCAGGGCGATGAGCCGGGCCGGAGCACCGTCCAGGGGCAGGGTAGGGCGCGCCGGCGCGCCCTATCTCCTGGTCCTGCCGTCGATCCTGTTCGCCTTCTGGATCATCGGCTATCCGATCTTCGACATGGCGCAGATGTCGCTGCAGACGGTCAACCGTTTCGGCGCCACGTCGGGCTTCAACGACTTCGGCAACTACAGCCGGCTGTTCTCGCACCAGCTCTTCCTCGGCTGTCTGTACCGGACGCTGGTCTGGACGGTGTTCGTGGTCGGCGGCACGGTATTGCTGTCGATCCCGATCGCGCTCGCGCTCAACCAGCGCTTCTACGGCCGGCACCTCGCCCGCATCATCATCATGCTGCCCTGGGCGGTCTCGCTGACCATGAGCGGCATCGTCTGGCGCTGGTCGCTCAACGGCCAGTTCGGCATGGTCAACGCGACGCTGAACCAGTTCGGCCTGCTGACCGAGCCGGTCGAGTGGCTGGCCACGGCGAACACCGCCTTTCCGATCGAGATCGCGATCGGCATCCTGGTCTCGATCCCGTTCACGGTGACCGTGTTCCTCGGCGGCCTGTCCTCGCTGCCGGCCGACATCTTCGAGGCGGCCAGGATCGACGGCGCCAGCCCCCGGCAGCGCTTCCGTTACCTGACGCTGCCGCTGATGCGGCCGTTTCTCAACATCGTGCTGGTCCTGAACTTCATCTACGTCTTCAACTCCTTCCCGCTGATCTGGGTGATGACGCAGGGCGATCCGGCCAACAGCACCGACATCCTCGTCACCTGGCTCTACAAGCTCGCCTTCCGCTACGGCGAGCTCGGCGTCGCCTCGGCGCTGTCGATCGTGATGTTCCTGATCCTGCTCGCGCTCACCATCACCTATGCGGCGCTGGCGATGCGCAACGAGGAGAGGCTGGGCTGAGATGGAGAAGCTGCTCCGCAAATCCACGCTGATCTGGGTCGGGCTCGGGCCGCTGTGCCTGGTCATCCTGTTCCCGTTCGTGGTGATGATCTCGACCGCGGTGAAGCCGCGGGCCGAGGTGCTGGCCTTCCCGCCGCATTGGCTGCCATCGGAGATCCGGCTGCAGAACTTCGCCGACATGTGGCAGGCGGCGCGCTTCGGGCCGGCGCTCGCGAACAGCCTCCTGGTCAGCATCGCCGCGACAATCCTGTGCCTGCTCGTCGCCATCCCCGCAGCCTACGCCATGGCGCGCATGCAATTCCGGGGGCAGCGGCTGTTCCGGCAGTTCCTGCTGGTCACCCAGATGCTGTCGCCGATCGTGCTGGTGCTCGGCATCTTCCGCCTGATGTCGAAGATGGGGCTGGTCGACCAGCTGCCGGCGCTGGTGCTGGCCTATATCGCCTTCAACCTCGCCTTCGCGGTCTGGATGCTGCAGGCCTATTTCCAGACCATCCCGCGCGAGCTGGAGGAGGCGGCGACGCTCGACGGCGCGTCGTCGCTGCAGCGGCTCCGGCTGGTGTTCCTGCCGCTCGCCGTCCCGGCGATCGGCATCACCTCGGTGTTCATCTTCATCTACTGCTGGAACGAGTTCGTGCTGGCGATGACGCTGCTGCGCTCGAACGAGAAGTATACGCTCACCATGCAGATCTTCTCGCTCGTCGGCGGCCGCTACCAGGTCGAATGGGACCATGTGATGGGCGCGACGCTGGTCGCCAGCGTGCCCGTCGCGATCGTCTTCGCCATGCTGCAGCGCTACCTCGTCAGCGGCCTCACGGTCGGCGCCGTGAAGTAATCAACGACCTTCGCATCGGAGACCCAGATGGGACTGCAGGATTGGTTCGGCCTCGACGGCAAGCGGGCGCTGGTCACCGGCGCAAGCCGGGGCCTTGGCCGCGAGATGGCGCTGGCGCTGGCCGAGGCCGGTGCCGACATCATCATCACCGGCCGCACGCAGGAGACGCTCGACCAGACCGCCGCCGACATCCGCGCCATCGGCCGCCAGGCCTGGACGGTCAAGGCCGACATGGCCGTGCCGGAGGAGTGCGAGACGGCCTGTGAAAGGATCCTCGCCGAGCTCGGCCCGATCGACATCCTGATCAACAATGTCGGCAACCGGGACCTCAACGTGCCGATCGAGGAGGAGAGCCTGCAGGACTGGCGGTCGCTGATGGACCTCAACCTGACCAGCTGCTTCCTCGCGACCAAGCTGGTCGGCGCCGCCATGCTGAAGCGCGGCCAGGGCGGGCGGATCATCAACATCGCCTCGATCAGCGCCCTGATCGCCAATCGCGGCATGGGCGGCCGCCATTACGAGACCGGCAAGGCCGCGGTGCTGCATTTCACGCGCTGCGCCGCGGCCGACTGGGCACCGCACGGCATCACGGTCAACGCCATCTGCCCCGGCCTGTTCATGACCGACGCGAACCGGCACTGGAACGAGATCCGGCCCGAGGTCATCGAGACCTTCGTCCGGCAGGTGCCGATGGGCCGGCCGGGAAATCCGCCCGAGATCGGGCCGCTCGCGGTCTACCTGGCCAGCCCCGCCGCGACCTATGTCACCGGCGCCGCCTATGTGATCGACGGCGGCTACACGCTCTGGTGAGCCGCCGGGAGGGCAGCGCCGTGTCGATCCATCCCTTCGGCCGGCTGCCGGACGGAAGGGCGGTGCGCGAGATCCGCCTCGCCAACACCGCCGGCGCCGCCGCCTCGGTCATTACCTTCGGCGCGGCGGTCCGCGACCTCGTCGTCCCGGCCGGCGGCGGGGTGCGGCGCGTCGTGCTCGGCTTCGCGGCGCTCGACGGCTACCTCGACAACCGGCGCTATCTCGGCGTCACCGCCGGCCGCCATGCCAGCCGCATCGGCGAGGGCCGGCTCGTGCTCGACGGCACCGTCCACCAGCTCGGCCGGAACGACGGCCGGCACCATCTGCATGGCGGCGCGACGGGCTTCTCGCGCCGCCTGTGGGACATCGTCGAGGCGAACGGGAGCGCTGTGACGCTCGGGCTGGTCTCGCCGGACGGGGAGGAGGGCTATCCCGGCCGGCTCGACGTCCGCTGCACCTACCGGCTCGAGGAGCCGGCGACGCTCGCCGTCGAGATGACCGCGACGACGGATGCGCCGACCATCGTCAGCCTGGCCCACCACTCCTACTTCACGCTCGCGCCCGGCGCGCCGATCCGCAGCCATCGCCTGTGCATCCCGGCGAGCCGCACTGTGCCCTTCGGCCCGGACCTGGTGCCGACCGGCGGCCTCGCGCCGGTCGGCGGCACGCCCTACGACTTCCGGACGCTTCGGCCGATCGCCGGCCCGGATCCGTCCTTCCTGTACGATTGCTGCCTGGTCCTCGACCGGGAAGGGGAGGGGCTCCGGCCGGCCGCGCGCCTCGAGCCGCCCGATGGCAGCCTCCGGCTCGAGGTCGCGACCACGGAGCCGTGCCTCGTCCTCTATGACGGCGCCGGTTTGGGTGGGGATTGGCCGACGGTCGGCGGGTCCCGTCTTTTCGCCCATGCCGGGCTGTGCCTGGAGCCGATGCGCTATCCCGACAGCCCGAACCAGCCGGCCTTTCCCCAGGCCGTGCTGCGGCCGGGCGAGCTGTATCGCCAGCTGACCGCCTACGCGTTCATCGAGCCGTAGCGGTTACACCCAAGGTCTCGACTCTCCAGCCCTTTCCCGTCATGGCGAGGAGCGAAGCGACGTGGCCATCCAAGGGCCGGTGCCGCTGGATGGCCACGCCCCTGCGGGGCTCGCCATGACGGGTCAACAATTCGGGCGGCCGGTATTATACCAAGGGCCCTGGAGATAGACTCTGTGGGATTCC